>NZ_FZOW01000009.1 GCF_900188125.1 Rhodococcoides kyotonense
ATGTCGGAGATCGACGGGGTCGCGACCTGCCCGGTGACGAGTTTGGTGACGGCGAGGTTGATGCCGGTGAGCATCAGGAAGCTCGACAGGGTGATGAGGAAGGACGGGATTTTCGTTTTCATCACCAGGTAGCCGTTGAAGAAGCCGACCGCCAACGCCAGTACCAGCGCCAGGGCGGAGCCGAGCCAGACGTTCAGGTGCAGGTTGTAGGCGATCATCGAGGCCATGATGGAGGAGAAGGTGACCGCGACGCCGGTGGAGAGGTCGAATTCGCCGCCGATCATCAACAGGGACACACCGATGGCCATGATGCCGATCGTCGACGACGCGTACAAGACCGTCGCGAGTGCTTCGGGGCTGCGGAAGGGTGGGGCGACGATGCAGAAGAAGATGAAGATGACGATCGCGCCGAACAGGGCGCCGATCTCGGGTCGAACGAGCAAGCGTTGCAACGGCTTCTGCTTCTTCACCCGCTCGTCGGTGACGACGGTGTGCTTCGACAGATCCAAATCGGCCTGTGTACTCATGAGAATTCCCTTCCGTGCTGGACGAAAGGTGGCCCGGCCGGCGAGAGCCGGGCCACCGATCAGTCCTAGCGAGTTCCGTTCTTGGCGTACTCGGCGATTGCGTCGATGTTGGACGAGTCGATGAATGCAGGTCCGGTCAGAACCGGGGTGCCGCCACCGATGGTGTTTCCGTTGTTCAGGTACAGCCACAGCGAGTCGACCGCAAGGTAGCCCTGCAGGTACGGCTGCTGGTCGATAGCCCATTCGACGTCGCCGCTCTTGATGGCGTCGACGAGGGCGGAGTTGGTGTCGAACGTGACGATCGTGGCGTCGCTACCGGCGTTCGCCTTGGACTGCACTGCCGTCAAAGCGATCGGCGCACCGAGAGCGACGATGTGATCGATGCTCGGGTCCTGCTGCAACTTGGCGGTGATCGTCGCCTCGACGGACGGCATGTCCTTGCTGTTGACGTTCAGGATCTCGGTGCTACCACCGGTGAATCCCTTCGTCACACCCGCGCAACGGGATTCGAGAGCGACCTGGCCCTGCTCCTGAATGATGCAGAGAGTCTTCTTCGCGCCGTCCTGCGTGAGCCGTGCGCCTGCAGCTTCGCCGGCGATGGTCTCGTCCTGGCCGAAGTACTGCTGAACGCCCTGAGCCTTCCAGGAGTCGTAGCCCGAGTTGAAGGCGACGACGGGAATGCCTGCGGCGGTAGCTGCCTCGACTGCGGGAGCCATAGCGTCGGGCTTCGCGAGCGTGACGGCGATGCCGTCGACGTCGGAGTCGATGGCGCTCTGAACCAGGTTGGCCTGGTTGGGTGCCTCGGGGTCGGCCGAGTAGCGAAGTTCGATGTTGTCCTTCGCGGCAGCGGCTTCCGCGCCCTTACGAATCAAGTCCCAGAAGGTGTCTCCAGGAACCTCGTGCGTGATCATGGCGATCGTGGCCCGAGGGGTGTCGACTGTTCCGGCGTTCGAACCGCCGCCGGAGCTCTCGGGTGCGCCGCCGCTGCTCGAACAACCCGCAGCGACGGTGGCGCACAGCGCCAGCCCGAGGACCGCACCGGAGCGCAGCACGCGGAACGAACCTGTGCGGCCTGTGCCGCGACTCGTCTGAAGTGTCATCAATTCTCTTTCTCGACGCCGGGTCCCGACGGAGCCCGGTGGTGAATCAATCGATGTAGCGATCAATATGTAATCCACATCACAGGCAATGTCAAGCATTTGTCCTGACATTAAAAACTCAGTCCATTTGATTTGCGGCGACGAGACGCGCGTTCGAAGCCATCATTCAGCCTCCGAACAGCAGAAACAGACCTCCGAACGTGAAGAAGACCATCAGAACCATCAGTGCGAGTTGTCCGGTCAATCGGTGGTCTCTCGGGAGGATTCGGAGCGAGGCGTCGTGCGCTGCCGAGACTCCGACGATGTGGCCGACCAGGACGCACAGAACCTTGATCGTCGAGACGATGCCGGGATGTTCGGACAGCGCGTACGACACGTCCCAGCTCTGTTGGCCGAGCAGGTTCCACCCCGAATGGAACGGGTCGGCGAGCAGCAGGACCGTCGCCTGTCCCTTTTCGACGAGATATGTCAGGTAGTGGGCGAGGACGTAGCCGAACACGATCGGCACCAGCGAATGAACAAGAGCTCCCGGCAATTTCGCGCGTTGCGCGGAGCTCACTCCCCCTGTCGCTCGGCTGCACAGCCAGAACGACACCCCGACGAACAGTACGAGGCCCAGCAATCCACCGGTACGCCAAACCATCGCTTCGCTGCTCGTCGACGCCATGTCGTCGACGAGATTGCGCCACGCGGGAAGCTGTGACGCACTGTCGAACGCCGTCGAGCCGAGAAGTACCGCAACCACCGCAACGGCGCCGTTAAGGATCGGCAGTGACGGTAGACCGTCCAACGGGTTGCGCAGAGTCAGCGCACGGTCGGTCGGGCTCCGTGCCAGCACGGCCAGCCGAGAGATGGTGTCGCTGTACTTCTCGAACGGGTCGGCGTTCTCGAACCAGACGGCCCCGAATGTCACTGCCCCGACGACCATGACGAGCGCGTACACGAGCAACCATGTCCGGATCGCGTCGAGCGACCCCGGGTCCGACGACGCCAGCTCGAGCCAGACGAAGGCGAACAGCCCGACCGCAGACGGCCACGCGCCCAACCACTTCGGGTAGTGCACGAGCATTCGATCCGGCGCGCGGCCGACAACACGACACACGAGTCGGTGCACCGTCCTGACCGGTGACACGATTCGCCACACGGGGCCGAAGAACGCCGACGCGACGGGAATGCCGACCCACAGCAGGACGTAGAAGACTCCCGGCAGTGCGTTGGTCGCGTCGTCGGGACCCCTGACCGCGATCCACGCGACGAAGGCCGTGAATGCGATCGCGAGGATGCGAACGACCGCGCGCGTCGCACGTGCGTCGACGACGCGGGTCACGGAGGCAGGCACTGTCGCCCATCGATGTGCGGGATCCAACCGTGGTGTGCGCCAAGCGAAGATCAGAACCGCGAACGAGATCGAGAGCGCCCACGCGCCGCCGATCAGTACGAAGGTGACGGGCAAGGGTAGATCCGTGGACCCTCCGAGACCGTGAGCGAGTGTCACGGTCTGATCGCGAGAGTGGCGATCGTTCTGTCCGCGTCGTGCAGTTCGAGGGCCACCTGGCCGGGGACGTCGACGGTGAACTCGAACGATTGACCGTTCGCCGCCGTGATGTCGAACGAGTGATCGGGCACCGAGTGGACATGCAACTCGTCCGCCGCGTCGCTGTCCACGTTCACCGTGATCGTCTCCCCGACGTACCCCTCGAACCGCTCGTTCGTCGGTGTCACGGAACCGTTGGAGATCACCACGTCGATCGTCAGCGAATCGGATTGTCCGGCGTCGCCCTCACCCGTGGGCGCCTGCGACGAGCTGGAGGCGGACGTGGTCGGGGCATCCACAGCATCGTCGTTCGACGAACATCCCACTGCCAGTACCAGAATCGCGGCGATCGGAATCGATGCGCAGCGGACGTACCTCATGAACTCTCCTCGTTGTCTCGATCGTCGTCGCGACCCTCGGGCGTGGACGTGCCGTCGGCGTTCTCGTTGCGTTCGGCACGGCGGTCCTTCGCCACGACGTACAGGACCACCGCGACGATGACGAACGCAGGAATCAGAGCGGGCAATGCGAGCACCACCGAGTGATCGGCAAGATAGACGACGTTCTCGGGTGGGGGTGTCCTCGACGGCATCATGTTCGACTGGGTGTCTTCTCGGTCCGAGCGTTACGGAGTGAGTTCCGCGGCGTCACCGAGCTGATGCGCACCGTCCCCCACGACAGTGCCCAGACGAGCAGCAGCGTGCAGACCAGGACCACGAGCGACGCGGCGCCGAACAGCCATGTCGGATGGTCGAAGTTGCGTTCGCGCTGCAGCAACGTGATCTCCGAGACCATGTCTCGCGTGAACTCGGCGTCCGCGGACACCTCCTCTGCGCCGATGCCCGGATCTGCAGCCATGAACACCGGTGCTGCAGTGAGCATTCGGCCGTCGTGGACCCGGAGTACGGTCTTCCACGTGCCGTCGACCGGGACCGGTTTCGTCGATCGGTAGGTCCCTGGGCCTGTCTGCTCGAGCTTGTCGACGACGAGGCCGCGCAGGGTGTCGCCCGCGCCCTGCCACGCGAGGATCGCAAGCCATTCGGGATCGTCGGTCACGAGGTCGGGAGGATCGATGGTGACGTCTGCCGTCACCATCCGGTAGCCGTCCACCGGTGGTGCGTCGGTCAGCCGGACCGTCGCCCGCGCGTCGGTCGGGACGTCGTAGGTCAGTCCGTTCGCGGTCGTGCCGGCCAGAGCCAGAATCATCGCGAGCACGACGCTGCGACGCACCGCCGGTCGAGGCAATCCGTCGCCGCTCAGCGCTTGGGCGAACAAGCCGGCGCACAGACCCGTCGTGATGCCGACGGGGATCGTCATGAGCAGGGAGTCCGCCCACATGCTCGACGTCCACGGGAAGATATAGACGGCGTCGACCCACAACGATTCGCCCCAGATGCCGACGGTCCCGACGCCGAGGCCTGCCACTGCACCGAACAGCAGCCGACGCCTGACCAGTGGGGTGAGTGCGATCAGTTCGACGACGACAGCAGCGCCCAGGTAGAGAGCGAAGACGTTGTGCGGCTGCCCGAACACCGGGCCGACCAGCAGTGCGGTGATCTCACGGACGATCGCAGCGAACGCGACCGCGTACACGGCCGCGCCTGGACCGACCATGAGCCGCGCCGCGACCAGCGCGAAGGCGCCCGCACCCGCGATCAACATCGGCTGGAAGATCAGCTGGAACTGTTCGACGCCGAAGTCGAACTCGATCTGAAACACCGAGAGCCCGATCAGGAGGCCGCCGAACGCGGATCCGCGGAGAAGCCAAGTGAGGACCGGGCTCTTGTGCCAGCGTGGATCGGGGCCTTCGGCGTCGGAGCCCATGGCGATACGGCCCTCGTGCTCGAGCAGGATGACTCCGACGAGCGACAGACCTGCGCCGCCGATCAGCATGAGGTGAGTCGGTCCCCACAACGTGACGTCCTGGCCGAAGATTCGGTGCCATATGTCGTCGAGCGGAAACCCGATCAGTGCATACAGTCCTGCCCCGGCGATGAGCACACCGCCTGTCGGGACGTACCACGTGCGCGTCAGTTTGATCGCTGCACGGCCCGGCTTCTCGTCGAGAGGCAGAATCATCGCGAGCGCGCCTGCGATGAAGAGAAAGAACAGGCCGACGAGGATGAAGTAGTGCGCCGGGTTCGCAAGCGGCCCTTCGTCACGCCCCTTGCCGATGTGAAGACTGACGTCCCAGATGAAGCCGAGGAACGCGGTCAGGATCGTCGACACGAACATGACCAGCGGAAGGGCGGCCCACCCGGGCAGATTCGTCTTCGATCCGGCGAAATCGGCAAGTCGGCCCAGCCACGTGATCCTGCGCGTACGGTGCAGGAAGGCGAGGTAGAGCAGGCCCAGCGAGATCACACCGGCTGCGGCGCTCATGCCGAAGACCTGGTCGAGTGCTGCACCTCCGCCTTGACCGCCGGTCCCCTGAGCGACGATGGCGGGCGCCGTCTTGAGGTTACCCGCGGTAACACTTATCTCGAACATGGTCAGAGTATGTACCCGACGATTCCGAAAAACCAGGCTTTCGTCGTTTTGCTCGAGCCGTTCGCCGATTGCTTGTCGGATGTCACTGAAACCCGAGGCCTCTGAAGCGATCCAGAAGGGCGGCGACGGACGTCACCGAAACAGCCGACCGCGCTCCCCCAGGTCAGCGCCCCTGAGCCCCGTCCGAAACCCCGAAACGGCCTGTCCCATGGGAACCTTGCCGAGACGGTGAATCCGATGGCGACTACCGTTGCATCAGACATCGCAATCTCTAGGGAGCAGGTAATGAGCATCCAACCGGTCGAATCGAAGCGTCACCATGTCGTGGTCATCGGTTCCGGATTCGGAGGTCTATTCGGCGTCAAGGCCCTCAAGAAGGCCGACGTCGACATCACACTGGTCGCCAAGACCACCCACCACCTGTTTCAGCCGCTCCTCTACCAGGTGGCGACAGGCATCCTCTCGGTCGGCGAGATCGCTCCGACCACACGAGTGATCCTGCGCAACCAGAAGAACGCCGAAGTACTCATGGGCGAGGTCCTCGACGTCGATCTGACGGCGAAGACCGTGACGTCGAAGTTGCTCGAACGTGTCACGGTGACACACTTCGACAGCCTCATCGTCGCGGCAGGCGCCCAGCAGTCGTACTTCGGTAACGACCACTTCGCCGAGTTCGCACCCGGCATGAAGACGATCGACGACGCTCTCGAGCTGCGCGGTCGCATCCTGGGCGCGTTCGAGCAGGCCGAACTGTCGAACGACCAGGAAGAGCGCGACCGCCTGATGACGTTCGTCGTCGTCGGTGCAGGCCCGACCGGCGTCGAGCTGGCCGGGCAGATCGCCGAGCTCGCCGACCGCACGCTCGACGGCGCATTCCGCAACATCGACCCGCGCGATGCTCGGGTGATCCTGCTCGACGCGGCGCCCGCAGTCCTGCCACCCATGGGCGAAAAGCTCGGCAAGAAAGCCGCGGACAAGCTCGAGAAGCTCGGCGTCGAGATTCAGCTCAACGCGATGGTCACCGACGTCGACAACGACGGCCTGACCGTCAAGGAGAAGGACGGCACGACGCGTCGCATCGAGGCGCAGTGCAAGGTGTGGTCCGCGGGCGTTCAGGGCAGCCCGCTCGGCAAGCAGCTCGCCGATCAGTCCGAATCGGAAACCGACCGTGCAGGCCGGGTCATCGTCGAACCCGACCTGACCGTCAAGGGGCACCCGAACGTCTTCGTGGTCGGCGACCTCATGTCCGTGCCGAACGTTCCCGGTATGGCGCAGGGCGCGATCCAGGGCGCGAACTACGCAGCCAAGCAGATCAAGGCATCACTCAAGGGTGCCGATCCGGCGCAGCGTGAACCGTTCAAGTATTTCGACAAGGGCTCGATGGCGACGGTCTCGCGATTCAACGCCGTCGCGAAGGTCGGCAAGCTCGAATTCGGTGGCTTCATAGCCTGGTTGATGTGGCTGGCCCTCCACCTGTACTACTTGGTCGGCTACCGCAGCCGAATCACCACCGTCATCTCGTGGTTCGTGACGTTCCTCGGGCGTGGTCGCGCGCAGATGGCATCGACCGAGCAGCAGGTGTTCGCGCGACTTGCCATCGAGCAACTCAACTCACTCGATCCGTCGACGCCGGTCGACGGTGACGGTAATCGTCGGGAGAAGGCAGCCGGCTGAGTCGGACGAATCAGCTTTCGAACTCGGCGTCATTCATGTCCGTGATGGGCGTGGGTGGCGCCGAGTTCGTGCAGCATGGTGTGAATGACGTCGTCGTCGAGGCGGTAGGTCATCTTCTTCCCGTCACGCTGTACGGCAACCCATCCTTCGTTGCGAAGCAGGCGTAGCGCGTGGGACACAGACGTCGCCGTCATTCCGAGGGCAGCAGACAAGTCCGACACGCAGATCCCGGGTGCACGGTGCATGCACAGCAGGATGCGCAGCCGCGTCAGATCGCCCAGTAGGTCGAACCGCTGCACCCACACCCCGATGTCGTCGACCGCGTCCAGGGCTGCTCGCGCCTGCGCGACGTGTTCCGGATCGAACGCATCGGTGATCGTGTCTGGTGAGTCCGCGGCGGACGGGTCGGTCATGGCACCAACGGTAATGCTTGGAGCGTGATGCCGGTGGACGTCGTCAGCGAGCCCCCGGCGGCCAGCGGCATACGAACAGCCGAACTTCCGATCGAGCCCGGTTTCCGGTCGTCGGGATAGACCAACGTGCTGGACAACGACAGCGGCGTGGCCAACGCGTCGTACCCGGTGGTGCCGACACCGAGTTCGACGCGATGCCGCAGATGAGCCCTGCCGTCGACGTCGCTTCTCATCGTTCCGTACCACTTGCCCAAGCTTTCGCCGACACGACCGATCTGAACGCGCTCGCGATACTCGATCGTCGACGACGACGAAAAATCGATGGCGGTATGGGTGTGGTGAATTGCGTTGCCCGCGACGATCATCGGCTTGGGATCGAAGTCGAGAACACCACCGTCGTCCACGGCGAACATCCACTCGGCGCTCGATTCGACCGCAGATCGACCCGGAAGTGCGACCGACGCGGCAACGCTGCGCACCGACAGGCGTGCACCGGCCCCGACCACGATTCTGATGCAGAGATTGTCACCACCGAGAGGTGTTGCCGCAGTGCCGATCATGTGCACACTGTCGGGTCCGGTCAACCTGGCGCTCAGACCTCCCACCGCGATGATCCGCGGACTACGGTGCGCGGACGCCTCGATGGTGAGCTCAGTGCGCATCGGCAGTAGCCGACTCCCGCAACTGCGTTCGGACCCATTCGAGCACCAGCGATGCGGACGGATCCTCGGTCAGCGAGATCAGCGCAGTCGGACGACCCTCACGGACACGGACCGCGTCGTTCTCCATCACCGTCAGATCGGCGCCGACGAACGGAGCCAGATCGGTCTTGTTGATCACCAACAGATCCGAGTACGTGACGCCTGGCCCACCCTTGCGCGGCACCTTGTCGCCACCTGCGACGTCGACGACGAAGATCTGTACGTCGATCAGACCCGACGAGAACGTCGCCGTCAGGTTGTCTCCACCGGATTCGACGAGGATCAGGTCGAGCGGCGGATTGCCTTCCACGAGATCGTCGATGGCGTCGAGGTTCGCGGTGATGTCGTCTCGAATAGCGGTGTGCGGGCACCCGCCGGTCTGCACGGCCGTGATCCGCTCGTCCGGGAGAACGGCGTGGCGACGCAGGAAGTCGGCATCCTCGGTGGTGTAGATGTCGTTGGTCAGCACGGCCAAGGAGAGTTCGTCGCGAAGCTCGCGGCACAGTGCGGCGACCAGCGCGGTCTTGCCCGACCCGACAGGCCCGCCGATTCCGACGCGGAGCGCTTCACCGGGAACGCGGGTCCTACGGGGCCGATCGTGGCTGTGATCGTGCGGTTCACCGTCGATGAGATGCGGAGGCATGGTTCCGCCTTTCTGAGTAGATCTTCTTCTGGCTTCAGGATACGAACAACGGTCGTTCGCGTCGGGCATGAGATTCGGACAGTACATCGAGAAGAGGATCGGACAGGTCGACGAGCGAGGGGTGAGCATCGCATACCGCATCCGTGACCACGTCGCACGCACGAGCCAGCCTGACTGTGCACGCTGCGACATCCGCCGGGTCCAACGCGAGCAGACGCTGTGCCGCAATCGCCGATCCGGTCATGGTCGTGTAGATCTGGACCCCCGCCATGTCTCGGTACGACATACCGGCGGCTCGGCCGACGACACCCGCGACCACGGGCAGATGTGGCCGACGCCCCACCGTCGCCCAATCATGTTCGGGCCACGTCGTTTTCGCGAGTCTGAGCAAGCCTCTCCCCTGCGCCCGAGATGCTGCGCGGGCCGCAGGTGACGGGATTCTCGCGTCCGTCTCCGCATCGGCCACCTCCGGGTCGAGCGAACCGGAACATACGGCTGCGGTGATCGATGCCGCCACAGCGCCGCTGGTACGAAGTCGCCGTGTCAGGAACGCCTCGACGGTCGGAATGTCACGAACCAGACCCTGTGCGACGGCCTCCTCCATGCCACCCGAGTGAACGTGCCCACCGGTGGGCAGACGCGAATCGGCCAGCGTCAGAAGTGTCGACACCTGCGCTGCTACTGCACTCAAAACAGGAAATACCTTTGCGCCATGGGCAGTTCGGTCGCCGGCTGCTCGGTCCAGACCTCGCCGTCGATGCGCACCGTGAACGTATCGGGGTCCACCTCGATACGCGGCTTTGCGTCGTTGTGCGGCATGTCCGCCTTTCCGACGGCACGCACGTTGCCCACCGCGACGAGCTTTCGGTCGCAGTTCAACCTGTCCGCCAAGCCGTCCTCGATGGCCTGCGGCGCGACGAAATGGACCGACGTCGCGGCCGCTGCCTTCGCCGACGCGCCGAACATCGGCCTCGGCAGCTCGGGCTGAGGCGTCGGGATGGAGGCATTGGCGTCGCCCATCTGTGCCCACGCGATCATGCCGCCCTTGATCACGGCGTGCGGTCTGACGCCGAAGAACGCGGGGTCCCACAGCACCAGGTCGGCGAGCTTGCCCGGTTCGACCGACCCGACTTCGTGGTCCAGTCCGTGTGCGATCGCGGGACAGATGGTGTACTTCGCGACATACCGCATGACGCGGTTGTTGTCGGCCCGAACGTCACCGGGCAGATAACCACGACGCTTCTTCATGACGTGCGCCGTCTGCCATGTGCGCAGAACGACTTCGCCGATGCGACCCATCGCCTGCGCGTCGCTGCCGATCATCGAGATCGCGCCCATGTCGTGCAGAAGATCCTCGGCGGCAATGGTCGACGGCCGAATGCGGCTCTCCGCGAACGCGAGATCCTCGGGTATGGACGGGCTGAGATGGTGGCACACCATCAGCATGTCGAGATGCTCGTCGAGGGTGTTGACGGTATGAGGACGAGTCGGATTGGTCGAACTCGGCAGGACGTATCCCTCGGCCGCCACCGTGATGATGTCCGGCGCATGGCCGCCACCCGCACCCTCGGTGTGGTACGCGTGTATTCCGCGTCCCTTGATCGCAGCCAACGTCGTCTCGACGAATCCCGCCTCGTTCAAAGTGTCCGAGTGCAAGGCGGCCTGTACACCGGCGTCTTCGCAGACGGACAGGCACGCGTCGATCGCTGCAGGCGTCGAGCCCCAGTCCTCGTGCAGCTTGAAACCCGAAGCGCCCGCACGTAACTGCTCCCACATCGCGTCACGGCTGACCGTGTTGCCCTTACCGAGAAGCACGATGTTCATCGGCCAGTCGTCGAGCGACTCCAGCATGCGCGACAGATGCCACGCTCCCGGCGTCACAGTGGTCGCCTTGCTGCCCTCGGCCGGACCGGTTCCGCCGCCGATGACGGTGGTGATGCCGCCCGCGAGGGCCTCGTCCATGATCTGTGGGCAGATGAAGTGGACGTGGCAGTCGATCCCACCGGCGGTCAGAATCTTGCCGTTTCCGGCGATGATCTCCGTCGACGGACCGATGACCAGATCCGGATGGACCCCGGTCATCGTGTCGGGGTTGCCTGCCTTGCCGAGGGCGACGATCCGGCCGTCGCGGATACCGACGTCGGCCTTGACGACACCCCAGTGGTCGACGACGACGACGCCGGTGATCACGGTGTCCGGTGCGCCGTCGGCTCTGCTGGCCCGGGACTGCCCCATCGACTCGCGGATGACCTTGCCGCCTCCGAACACAGCTTCTTCTCCGGCGAGACCCGGCCCGCCGCTGCGGTCTTCGGTGATCTCGATCAGAAGATCCGTGTCCGCCAATCGAATTCGATCACCCGTCGTGGGTCCGAACAGTTGCGCGTACCGCGCCCGACTCAAGTGCGCCATCAGGCATCGAGCTTTCCAGGAGGTGTCATGCTCAGTCCGTGTACTTCGCGGGCGCCGGCGAGAGGGACCAGGTGCACCGTCATGGCAATGCCCGGCTCGAAGCGAACCGCGGTACCGGCCGGGATGTCGAGTCGTCTGCCGTATGCGAGGGTTCGGTCGTAATCCAATGCGGCATTGGACTGCGGAAAGTGCACGTGACTTCCAACCTGAACGGGACGGTCACCGGTGTTGACCACCTGCAGCGTCACGACGTCCGCTCCTTCGTTGATCTCTATCGTTCCGTCCTCGGTGATGACCTCGCCCGGGACAACATGTCCGTCCCCACGCTTCGGGGAGATCGGCTCGTGCACCGTGATGAGCTTGGTGCCGTCCGGGAACGTTGCCTCGACCTGCACCTCCGGGAGCAGCTCGGGCACACCGCTCATCACGTCGTCCGCGGTGAGCACCTCGCGTCCCGACGCCATGAGCTCGGCCACGGAACGGCCGTCACGTGCGCCCTCGAGAAGGTGATCGGTGATCAGTGCGATCGCTTCCGGCTGGTTCAGCTCGAGTCCGCGAGCCTGGCGTTTGCGTGCCACCTCGGCCGCGTAACTGAGAAGCAGGCGATCCTGCTCGTGCGGAGTCAGCCGCATCGATTCTCCATCCGTCCCACTCGAACACCGTCGGGGCACAACGCTAGTACCGAAGCCGACCGTCGCCGCACGCGGGCGTCGGTGAACGCGAATGTGTTTCGAGGAGGCAACGCAGGTTTTACATGCCGGAAACAGGCACGGATGAAGCCGCGGCACCACCGCCGATCGACCGAGCCAGAAGCCCGTCCAACGCGGCCCTCGTGATCGATGCGGAAACGTTCGTCAATTCCAGCTCCGTGACGGCACCGGAATCCAGTCCTCGCACGAGAACCCCGGCCAGAGCCTGGGCCGTCGCGGGCTCGTCCATGACCCCACTGTCCTGACGCGCGAGATAGGCGGCGACACGAGATGCTGCCGTCGGCATCGCTTGTCGGAAGAAGGCGAAGGTGGCGGCCCACCGTGTTGCGAGGTGCCCGGGGTGCATGTCCCATCCCTGGTAGAAACCGCGCTCGAGAGACCTGGTGACGAGCCCGTGGTGTCGTTGGATCGCGGCCTCGACGTCACTCGGCGTGCCCGTCGGAACGACCTGCGTCGAACCGTCGGACACCCATACTCCAGTCTGTGCGGCCGCGGCCAGTATCACGTTCTTCGCATGATCGGCGACCGGGTGCGCAAGAGATTGCTGTGCAGAAGTGATTCCGCATGCGGCGCTGTAGTCGTACGTGCCGTAGTGCATCGACGTGCACCGACCGTGCGCGAGTCGGAGAGCCCGCGCAAGTGTCGCGGTACCGTCGGAACCCACGATGGCCTGGGGACTTTCGATCTGCAGCTCGAATCGAAGGACGCCTACGGGCAGTCCGTGTGCCCGTTCGATTTCCTCGCACAGCGCGACGACCGCAGTGACCTGCTCCGCGGCTCGCAACTTGGGGACGGTGAAAACGAATCCGGCAGGCACTCCTCCGGCGGCGTCCAGCACGAGTTCCAACGTCCGAATGCCGCGACGGCGCTCGTGGGGCGCCAGACCCTTCGATCGGATCCCGAGCCACGACGGCCCCGACGAGTCGGCCGCAAGCGCTGCCAGAGTCTGCCCGGCGTGGCGGGCGTGACGATCCTCGTCGTCGTCGGATCGCCACCCGTAACCGTCCTCGAAATCGAGGCGCAGATCCTGTATCGGCGCGCTGGCGAGAACGGAACGAACGGCGGGAAGAACTCCTGCCGTGTCGAGAGATTCGAATACCTCCACGCGTCTGTCGAGCAGTTCGACTGCCTGCGCACCCCACTGTCGTGGCAGGGCCGCGTCGGCCGCGGACGCAGGCACGTAGACCGTGTGGATCGGCTGGCCACCGATTTTGTCTCCGGGATAGTCACGCGCCAGTTGCGCGTCGACCGGTCGCAGAATCGCCTCGATCCGGTCGAACGCAGCCGCGTCGAGTGAGGTTGCCGATCCGGTCGATGGTGAGCCGTCTGTCGTCACGCGTCCTAGTGTCCCAGAACCTCCGTGTTCACGATGTTCGCCAAGCGGACCTTCCCCTGAGCCACGAGTTTTCCTGCCTCGTCGACGATGTCGACCTGCCACAACTGTTGCGTGCGACCGCGGTGCACGGGAACCGCTTCCGCCGTCAAGGTGCCCGACCGCGATGCGCGCAGGAAGTCGGTGTTGTTGTTGACCCCGACGACGTGGCCTCTGTCCCCCAGCCACACGCTTGCTCCGATGCTGGCCAGTGATTCGACAACCGAACACAGCACGCCACCGTGCATGATGCCTGCCGGCTGATGCAGTCGAGGTTCGACATCCCACCGAGCTCGGACACGGTCCGCAGTGACTTCGGTGTACTCGAGGCCGATGGCGCCGTCGAAACCGCGGGAACACATCTCCGTGATCGCAGCGGCGTCGCCGTCGGCAATCTTCGTCAAGTCCGGTGTCTGCCCTGTCTCGCTCATCGGATCTCCTCGCGCTGGTTCACGCCCCGTCGACGTAGAACGCTGATTCACCAGAACTACACGAGCGCGCAGACGAAAAAATCGGCGGGCCTCACATCCCGGAAGATGTGAGGCCCGCCGTGGCAAGGACCGGGAGTCACTGCAGCCCTCAGGACTCCGGCGCGGTCCGTTCGTCTTTCTTCAGAGTAGGCAAGCCTTACCTGAATTGCAAGGACTTTCCGTAACTCGGTAGATCTTCACGACGCCCGCGTACGCACTCGCGTGGGCATCGACGGTCGTGACCGCACCGGAGCGCCTGCCGCGACGAATGCGTCGAGCATCGCCTGTCCGCGGCGAGCGCCGTCCGCCATGTGAGCTCCCGCCAGGACCGGAACGTACGTCGACGCGCCCAGGATCGCATCGCCGACGAGGCTCCAGAATGTGCGGACGTCGAGTGGAGCACGATCCCCGACGGCACGTCGAACCGCGTGGAGAGACGTGATGCACCGATGAGCAGTCCATACCAGCAGCGCTTCCTCGCACGGCAGCGTCACCGTCCCCTGCTTTCCTTCGAGCTTGTCACCGGGAAGTATGCGCAGAACCGGCGAGGACAACCCCGCCCAGTCGATCCCGCCGTCGCTGTCCATATGGATCCACAGATTGTCGATGCCGGGGTCCCACGCGCGACCCTCGAGTACGACGAGTGCAGCTACCCGACCCACGATGGCATGGATCAAGGCGGTCGCGACCTGGGTGGCCGCAGCGTCGGGCGATCTCAGATCTTCCATCGATCGCGCGAGCATCTGGTCGGTTCGACCGTCCTCCAGTCCGACGCCGAGCTGCCACCACCGTCGCTTCGCTTCGTGTGCCATCGCTGCGACCGCGTACATGCGCGGGTAATCGGGATTCAGGGCCCGCAACTTGACACACGAACGCGCAAGAGGGCTGCCTTCGTCGATATGGGTCGGCGACCGAAGCACCTCGGCCCATGCTGCGGACGTCGTAGTTGCAACTGACACCGAATATCTCCCTCTGTCGTCCGACGCGACCGCGGGGCCGCTCTGCATAGGTTAGCCTAACCATCGCGCTCCACTCGCGGTTGGCCGACTCATGTTCTCTGCGTCACCTACATGTATTGGCTAGCCTTACCTGGAAGCGAACTGCAGCAGAGGGTTCCGTAACCTAACTACTGCACCATCGGACACAGTGAGGAATCAGGAACGACAGTGACTACGGCCCCCCTGCTCGGCCCGGGATCGCCTCACCCGACGCCCGACGAAGACTTCGCCACGGAGGACATTCCCCGGGGTCCTGCGCCGTGGACTCCCCGATTCGCCGCGACGGTCGTCGATCTCGCGATCGTCCTGCTGCCGTTGGGAATCGGCTGGTCCATCGTGGACTCGCTCAGGGACGACAATGGCGGCGGTGAAGCCGACAGGTTCGTGTTCGGCGCGATCGCCGTGGCCGTCGCGCTCGGACTCCTGGTGTGGAATCAAGGGTTTCGCGAAGGTCGCGAAGGGCAGAGCACAGGAATGCGGTGGACGAATCTCGTAGTCCGCGACGCGAAGACCGGTGACCCGATCGGTCCGAAGCGATCACTGCTCCGCGCAGCCGGAGTCGGCCGCGGCAGAACCGAAGTGGTGCGCGAGAAGACTGCTCTCGACGAGCTGTTCGAACCCATTCCGCGTGACAACACCGTCGCAGGCATCCGCAAGCGTCGCATTCTGGGACTCGTCGTCCTCGTCATTGCGCTTGCCGCAGCGGTTCTCGCCAGCATCGCCATCGGTGCGCGACCACTGACCTTCGACGAGATCGGCCACGCATTGATCTCGTCGACCGGGACGGACACCGACATCATCGTCCGCACGCTGAGAATTCCTCGCACGATTCTGGCGCTCGTCGTCGGTATCGCTCTCGGAATCGCAGGTGCGTTGATCCAGGGACACACACGAAACCCTCTCGCCGACGCGGGACTTCTGGGCCTCAATGCGGGTGCCGCGTTCTTCGTCGTTCTCGCGATCTACCTGTTCCGCTTCAACTCCCCCAGCCAGTATCTGTGGTTCGCGTTCGCAGGATCCGCGGTCGCCAGTGTCGTGGTGTTCGGGCTGTCGTCGATAGGAAATGGGAAAGCGAGCCCGTTGAACCTCGCGCTCGCGGGCGCCGGCGTCGCATTCTTCCTCGCTGCGATGACCAACGCGATCGTGTTGTTGGACCAGACCAGCCTCGACGGCTACAGGTTCTGGTCCGTCGGATCGGTTGCAGGTAGAGGACTCGACATCTTCTGGACGGTTCTGCCCTTCCTCGTGGTCGGCGTCCTCATCGCGCTGGCAAGCACACCAGGGCTCAACGTCATGAGCCTCGGCGAGGACGTCGCCCGGTCGCTGGGCACCAACATCGCCTTGACCAGGACGATCGGCATCATTGCGATCACGCTTCTCACCGGTGCCGCGACAGCAGCCTGTGGCCCGATCGCCTTCATCGGCCTCGTCGTTCCACACGTCGCGCGCGTCGTCACCGGCCCCGACTATCGCTGGCTCGTCCCGTACGCGGGCTTGATGGGCGGCGTGATGTTGATGATCGCCGACGTCATCGGACGTGTCGTCGTCAGACCGGGTGAGTTGCAGGTCGGTATCGTGCTCGCACTGTTCGGCGCGCCGTTCTTCATCGCACTCGTCCGACGTCGGAAGTTGGCAAGCCTGTGACCGCACATCTCGAAACACCCGAGCCTGCCGTGGGGACTGCCGCGTCGACAGTGCCGTCCCGGCCGGCGTTCCGCGCCGGACCCGTGTCCTTGGTGCGACGGCCGTTCATGGTGATCGTCAACCTCGTCCTGATCGGCGCGCTGTTTCTCGTCGTCTGTGTGAACATCGGACGCGGCGACTTTCCATTGTCGATCGCACAGGTCATCGACGTACTGTTCGGCGGTGGATCGCGGATCGATCGGTTCATCGTCATGGACCTACGTCTCCCCCGTTCTCTCACCGGCCTTCTGGTCGGCATGGCACTCGGCATGTCCGGCGCAGTGACACAGTCCATTTCACGAAACTCGCTCGCCAGTCCCGATATTCTCGGTATCACGTCCGGGGCCAGTGCGGCCGCCGTCGCACTCATCGTTCTCGGCGGCGGTGGATCTTTCGTGGGGCTGCTCGCAACGCTGGGATTGCCCCTGGCCGCGTTGGTGGGTGGCGTCGTCACCGCCGTGCTGATCTACACCCTGGCGTGGAAGCGCGGTGTCGAGGGATTCAGGCTCATCCTCGTGGGCATCGCCATCAACGCCATGCTCGTCGCGGCAATCGGATGGTTGCTGATCAGCGCAGACATCAACGACGTGTCGCGAGCGCAGTTGTGGCTCAACGGTTCTCTGAACGGTGCCGACTGGAGCAAGGTCTGGCCTGTGGCCATCGCCGTCGTCGTCGTCGGAACCATCACGATCGTCTCCACCTTCACACTGGGCGCCCTCCGTCTCGGCGACGACAATGCTCGATCGCTCGGAGTGAGATTGCAGTCGGGCCAAGCGTCATTACTGCTCGCATCCGTCGCGCTCGCTGCAATCGCGACGGCTGCGGCCGGACCCATCGGATTCGTCGCCCTCGCCGCGCCACAGATCGCGCTACGCCTGCTACGGACCCCGGGACCGCCGATCATCGCGTCGGCGATTCTCGGTGGGCTCCTGGTCGTCGGCAGCGACCTCATTGCGCGAACGATTCTTCCTGTCGAACTCCCGGTAGGCATCGTGACGTCTGCCCTGGGCGGCCCGTTCCTCCTCTACCTTCTGGTCCGCAGTAATCGAAAGGTCTCCGCATGACAACCATCGATCCGTTGCGCCTCACGGCGGAGGACCTGACCCTCGGATACGGCGATCGCATCATCGTCGAGAATCTGGATCTTCAGGTGCACACCGGAGTCATCACCACCGTGATCGGACCGAACGGCTGCGGAAAATCCACACTGCTGCGGTCGCTCGGCCGACTGCTCAAGCCCAAGTCGGGCCGAGTGGTCCTCGACGGTAAAGCGATCTCGTCGATGCGCACCAAGGACGTCGCGCGTGTGCTCGGCATGCTCCCCCAGGCGCCGACTGCCCCCGAGGGCCTCACTGTCGGGGACCTCGTCTCTCGCGGGCGTCATCCCCACCAATCCTGGATCAGGCAGTGGAGCTCCGACGACGAGTCCGAGGTGGCCAACGCATTGGAGCTGACCGGCGTCGGCGACCTTGCCGACCGCCCGGTCGACGAGCTGTCGGGCGGGCAACGCCAACGCGCCTGGATTTCCATGGCGTTGGCGCAGGGCACCGACATCCTCCTGCTCGACGAGCCCACCACGTATCTCGATCTGGCTCACTCGGTCGAGGTGCTCGATCTCGTCGACCGCATGCACGAGGACATGGGCCGCACGGTGGTGATGGTGTTGCACGATCTGAATCTCGCAGTGCGGTACAGCGATCAGCTCATCGTGATGTCCAAGGGCAAGATCGTGGTATCCGGCCCTCCCCAGGACGTGATCTCCGAGGAACTCCTGCTCGACGTCTTCGGGCTCGAAGCGACTGTCATCGAGGACCCGGTGTCCGACAGGCCGCTTATCGTTCCCATCGGAACACGCCACGTGTACGGGGCCGTGGGCGGACCGACCAAACCTGCAACGACGTCGAAGTCGCTCGACTAGCGTTCGATCATCGTGCGGACGAGTCGAAATCCTTGTCCGAGAGACACATCCGGCAAGTACGCCCGGCCGACTGCGTTGCCGATACTCGGTAGCGCGGCCGGGTCGGCGTACGTCATGTGCATCGATTCGTACCGTGGTTGGAACTTCGACTTGAACGCCAACAACGAACGGAATCCGTAGACCGGCTCCAGCGTCTTGCCCAGCACGTCGAGCAGGCGATCGAGAAGGCGCGAGAACGTCAGTTCTTCCGGCGTTCCTTCCTTCGGGCTACCGTCGTCGACTTTCGCCAAGGGCGCACCGGACAGGCTGAGGAAGCGCACGCCCTCTTCCTTCAGCATGATGGCAGCGGACGCGATCAGGAACTCCATCGTCGGCCGGAACCCTTCCGACCGTCTGCGCATGAAATCGAGTGTCCAGCCGACGATCTCGCCGTTCTCGTATACAGGCATCCACGATGTGACGCCGTGCACCGTGCGACTGTCGTCGACCGCTATGAGGCACCGAACCTGTTCGTCGTCGACCTCCTCCAGTCCTCCGAGTGTGAAGCCCATTTCCGGCATGCCCTTGTCCGCGACCCACTCCTCGGAGATCGCCGTTATCTGGTCGGTGATCGCGAGCGGGGCGTCGGGGAACCGGATCCACTCGGCTCTGACGCCGGCTTTGGTGGCACGGTTCAGGGCTGTACGTACATCCTGGAAACGTTTGCCGGTGAACGCCAATTCGTCCAGGTCCAGAATCGTCTCCTCACCGACCTGGATTCCGCCCCAACCGATGCTGTCGGTGATCTCGCGTACTGCCGGGGTCACGGAGTAGAAGCACGGAATCCATCCGTTCTTCGACGCGAATTCCGCGAACCCGACGACGTTCTCCCTCAACCGTTCTCGCGGGCCCACCGGGTCACCTGTCGTCAGCGCAACGCCCGAGATGACGCGGTACGCCACGTAGCTCTGCCCATCCGGCGAGAACCAGTAGGTGTTTCCCCGCCACGTCGTCATCCAGGACAGCGCGCTCCCGGAACTGGCGACGAGCGTCGCACGTGCTCGTTCCGCCGAATCGGTTTCCGCTCCGAACGCAGGGGTCAGGAACGTCCCGAAGACGAGAGCACACACTGCCACCCAGAACAGGACGCCGGTCCACTCGAACAACAATGTAGTCGGGACGTTCTCCGGCAAGAACCGTGGTTCCAGCCACTGCAAGTACACGGGTGGAATCAGCCGCTGGGGAAAGTCCGCCAGCAGCCGTATCGCGGTGGGTTCGTTGTCGAAACCACCACGGGCGGCGAGTCCACCGAGGACGTACAGAATCGCCAGAACCACGCCGCTGCCGATCACGGACAGCGTCCACCGGCGGTATGTCCCCCTCGGTGCGGATACGTCGAAGAATCTTCGAGTCACGAAAAGGATCCCGAGTACTGCGAGCGGCAGGAGGAACGGGATGACGGTTCGGTACACGGTCGGCGATTCGAGTCCGTAGAACACGGATTCGTCGTCGCCGGATTCGATGTACCGAATTGCATAGTTGGCAACCGATACGACGAGCAGCACGAGTTGCGCGATCACCGTTGCTCCCCACGCGAACCTACGTCCACGACGCAGGCCGTCTGCCAGAAACAGCAGGAAGATGGATGGCATCAGTGACAGGATCGTCGGTCCGACGCCACCCAACCTCAGCTCCAGCAGGCCGGTGCGGCATTCCGGGTCCGACGCCGAGTCGGCGCAGATCTCGCGCACTTCGGCCGCCGTGTAGGGCACGCCACGGACGACGTCTCGAAGAACCGCGAACGGACCGACCGCGTCGGGACTGAGCGCTGCGAGGACGGGGCCCAATGCGCTGGCGGCCACGACGAGCGCCACCAGAACCCGGCCCTCGCGTTGAGTACCGGCGAGCCTGTGACCTCGGGCGGACTTCCCGACGAACACCGGTCCGAGAATCAAACCGACCACTGCCGCGGCCAATCGGATCACATCCTGGAGGTGCCCACTGAACAGTGCCGACGTGATGAGCAACGCGAGCAGGCCGACTCTGATGCGGCGGCGCCACAATGTGTCCATGCGTGCGCTGGCCACCATGACGACGCCCACTATCCACGTCGTCGGGCCGATCGCGGTGCCGACATGCAGCCGGAATCCCCAATCCGCGTCGAAGGTCTTGGCCAGCGCCGCGATTCCCAATCCGACCAGCGTTCCGAGAACCTGCGTCACCACAGCCGCAAGCGCGAACTTGGCAGATCCGATCCGGCGCTCGATCGGCGCCGCGGCCACGACGACCGCGATCACCACGACGACGTAACCGAGGACTCCGGGCGCGAACAACCCCGCAGTCAGGACGGTCCAGACGCGAAACTCCTCGAACGCCATGATGCCGGTCGCGAACTGTCGGTGAAAGCTGTTCCCGCCGACCGCCAGCCCGGCGATTCCGAGCGCGAGGATCACCGCCAGAAGCCCGAAACTGACCGGGGCGCCTTTGGCGCCGTAGACGATCAATGCGCGGAGCCGCGACAGTTGGCGAGCTGTTCGACTCCAGCCTGCCCTCAGCCGATCCAGCCGCTGCCGTGACCAGCTCGGGACCGACGCCACATCAGCGCCGGTGTCCTCGACCGCCTTGTTCACGAGATCAACCCCACTCTCTGCATGAGCCACGGCAGTTCGAGTTCGAGTCCCTGCGACCACACGGCGAAACTGTGACCCCCCGGCACTTCGTCGTACCGCACGTCCATTCCAGCGGCTTTCGCTGCTTGATACATCGTCTGCTGTCCGGGCTTGTAATCGTTGTCGTCCGCACCGACGACGAATGCGCCACCGGAGTCCGGATATTGTCTGGACTTCAACAGGTCGAGCGGATTGACCGCGACGAATGCGGAGTCGTTTCCGCCGAATGCCTCGTCGACCGTCCGTGTTCGGTCCCCCAGAGTCGGTTCCAGCTGGCCGGACAGGTCGAGGAACGTCGGATAGACGTCGGGATGGTTGGTTGCCATCTGGATGGAGCACGTTCCGCCGTACGACAGCCCGCCGATGATCCAGCTGCGCGGATCGGTGTCGACCTGAAGGTTCTGCTTGATCCAGTTCGGCACGTCCTGGGAAAGGAATGTGGCGACGTTGCCGAGCGACGAGTCCACGCAGAGTGGGTTGGCGAGAGTGGATCCGGTCGCGTCCGCGACGACGACGACCGGCGCGAGACCGGAATGATCGCGGGCGAATGCGTCCATCGTCTCGGTCAGCTTTCCGCCCTTCAGCCAGTCGTCCGGTTCGCCCGGCTGGCCGGCCATCAGAACGAGTACGGGAAGCAGCGGACGTGGGTTCGCGAAGTAGGACGGTGGCAGGTACACCTCGGCCGGGCGCGCCGAGAACGACGACGCGGTCGGCGGGATGGTCACCGACGCGACCTTGCCGGTCGACGGCATCGACTCCGGCGCCGTCCACGAGTCGGAGAGAGGATCGCCGGTCACGACCTGTGCCTGCGTTCCAGGAATCTCGCCGGACGAGATTCGGTCCTCACCCTCTGCACCGAACAGCGTGCCGAGCGTCGGATACGCGGAGAAGACGAGATTGACATGCGCGGACGCGACCAGCACCACGACGAGCGCGGCGACGACGGACAGGATCTTCGCGAGCACTCCTCGTGCGGCGATCGTTCGTGGCACGACGAGGAACAACGCGGCGATACCTATACCGATCCAGACGTAGATCTCGGTTTCGATCGGATCCGGGAACGGACGCCAAAGTTTCTCGACGACGAAATACAGCACGACACCGATCACGAAGGCAGCCGTCACCGCGATCGGGAGTGCACGAAGCACGTACCACCGCCGTTTCGACGCCACCAACCACAGCCCCCCGAGCGCGCCGAGTACCGACAGGACCACGGTCGTGGTGTCGCTGACGAGCGACAGAGAGACGAACCAGTTCACACCGTGCCTCCATCACGTCGTCGAGCGGTCACTGCAGGATAGGCACATCGGGAGCCTCGGAACGCGCAACGCCACGAACCAATTCACAGCGGGTTATGACGCATCACACATGGGATACGCGCCGTTACTACCAGCAGTAGTACGCATTTGTGTCGGACTACCCGTAAACTCGGACGAATGGCAGGTCTAGGGGAACTCGAACGCGCAGTGATGGATCACTTGTGGGACTCGTCGGAGCCCCAGACCGTTCGGCAGGTGCACGAAGCGCTCGCCGCACACCGTGAGTTGGCCTACACGACCGTCATGACGGTGTTGCAGCGCCTCGCGAAGAAGCAACTGGTCGTGCAACAGCGAGACGACCGCGCACACCGCTACGCCCCGCTTCACGGCCGAGACGAGCTGGTGGCCTCTCTGATGGTCGACGCGTTGGCGCAAGCCCCCGAATCCGGAGGGCGCGCAGCAGCACTCGTTCATTTCGTCGGACAGGTCGGCGCCGACGAGGCTGCGGCCCTCCGAGAGGCTCTCGCGGCGCTCGAGGTGGCACAATCGAGTGGACGTCCGGACGCACGCGAAGACGGACGCCCATCCGCTTGACCCCGGCCCTCGGTTAGTGAGGAAATGAACTCCACCACTGCTCTGGTCTTTGCGCTGCTCGCCCTGCTGCTTGCGGGGCCGGTTCCTGCTGTTCTCAGCCGGGCTACGTGGCCGTATCGGGCACCTCGTGCAGCGCTGGTTCTGTGGCAAGCCATCGCCATCGCCGCCGTCTTCTCCGCATTCTCGTCGGGACTCGCCATCGGCGGCCTTCTCCTCGTGCCAGGTCCCGACGGCAGACCGACGACGGCACCGACCGACGAGATCGACGCGCTTGGTTTGCCGCTGTGGATCCTGTACGTCTTCGTGCTCGCAATCACCCTGGGCATCGGTGCGAAGCTGATCTTCTCCGTCGTACAGGTCGCAGTGCGTACGCGTCGTCGCCGTGCGAGGCATCGCGTTCTGGTGGACCTGCTCGACCGTAGTAGCGACGACGGGCGCCCGTTCCCCGGCGTCAGGGATGCCGACGTCCGTGTCCTCGACGCGGTCGAACCCATTGCGTACTGCCTTCCCGGGCTGCGGCAACGCGTCGTGCTGAGCGAAGGAGTGCTGACGCACCTCAGCCGCTCCGAAGTGAAAGCCATTCTGACGCATGAGCGCTCGCATCTGAGGTCGAGGCACGACCTGGTGCTGGAAGCGTTCACGGCCGTCAACGAAGCGTTCCCCCGAATCGTGCGTAGCAAGTCGGCGCTCGGAAGCGTGCAGCTGTTGGTCGAGCTTCTGGCCGACGACTCGGCAGTCAAGGTGACCGGCCCGACGCCTCTCGCACGAGCGCTCGTCACGTGTGCCGGCTCGACTGCACCGCGAGGCGCGCTGGCCGCCGGCGGACCGAGCACGTTGATTCGGGTCCAACGACTAGCCGGCCCCCGAAGTGATGTCTCGCTCAGTGTCTCCGCATACACGGCGGCCGCGGTGATCCTCGTCGTGCCGACTATTTTCGTTGCAATGCCGTGGCTGGAGGAGCTGAGCCGGCTGATCGGCCACCGATAGACGAGTCGGCCAGCTCACAGCTGGTCGAGTCGAAGAATCGTACGAGGTTCGCGTACACTCGACCAAGGCCGCCATCGCGGTCAAGCAATTCGTAAAAGGCACAAGCAGCCCCATTCTGCGCGACTCTCGTTCGCTCATCGATGGCCAGGTGACAGTGCCCTGGCTCGTCTCATCGTGTTCTGGCTGTGTTTGTGCCCTCTCGTGGGCGTTCTCCATGGCTGTGGCTTCGTGGCGTGCCCGTAATCCGGAGAGGTTCAACTGCGTGACCCACGCTGTTTCGTCTAGTTCATCTGCTACACCCGCCGCGGACGCCTCCAGCGCACCCGCTCCCATCACGTTCGCCGAGCTCGGTCTCCCCGAGCCCGTTGTCGCTGCGCTCGCGCGCAACTCCATCAGCACTCCCTCGCCCATCCAGGCGATGGCTCTTCCCGACGCCATTGCAGGCAAGAACGTTCTGGGGCGCGCTCAGACCGGTTCCGGCAAGACCCTCGCTTTCGGCTTGCCGATTCTGGCTCGCCTCGCGCAGCACACCGACAGGCCGGCTGCCAAGCGTCCGCGCGCACTCGTGCTCGTTCCTACGCGTGAGCTCGCGTTCCAGGTGGTCGACTCACTGACTCCGTACGCCGGTGCGGTCGGACTGAACGTCCGTGCGGCAGTCGGCGGCACACCGTTCAACAAGCAGGTCGAGCAGCTGCGCCGCGGTGTCGACGTCTTCGTCGCAACACCGGGCAGGCTCGCCGATCACCTTCGCCAGGGCACCTGCGTCCTCGATTCGATCGAGATCACGGCGCTCGACGAGGCCGACCAGATGGCCGACATGGGCTTCCTGCCCGAGGTTCGTGCAGTCTTGGCCGATACGCCGTCCGACGGCCAGCGGATGCTGTTCTCCGCCACGCTGGACCGTGAAGTTCAGTCCCTCGTTCGTCAGTTCCTCCCCGACCACGTCGAGCACTCGACGCAGGACGGCAAGGCCAGCGTGCGGACCATGGATCACTACATGCTGATGGTCGACCGCGGCCAGAAGGACCTCGTTCTGTCCGAGATCGGCGCGCGCGAAGGCCGCACCATCATGTTCGCCCGCACCAAGCTCGGTTGCGACGGAATCACCGATCGCCTGCGTGCCGTGGGAATCGAAGCGGAGTCCCTTCACGGCGGTAAGGCGCAGAGCCAGCGCACTCGCGTACTCGAGCGCTTCAAGAACGGCCGCACTCCGGTCCTCGTCGCCACCGACGTGGCTGCGCGTGGAATCCACGTCGACGGAATCGATCTCGTGGTTCACGTCGACCCGCCCGCAGACCACAAGGATTACCTGCACCGCGCAGGTCGAACGGCACGAGCCGGTGAGAAGGGAACGGTCGTCGCGATCGTCCTGCCGAACCAGCGTCGTCAGATCCAGCGTCTCACCGGCATGGCAGGCGTCAAGGCCACGTCGGTCAACGTCGCACCCGGATCGGCAGAGCTGAGCAGCATCACCGGTGCGCAGAAGCCGTCCGGTGAGCCGTTGCGCGCAGTCAGCAGCCCGCCCCGCGATCGTCGCGACAGCCGTCCCCGTACCGGCGGCTACCAGGGCGACCGCCCTCGTACCGGCGGCTACCAGGGCGACCGGCCTCGTACCGGCGGCTACCAGGGCGACCGGCCCCGTACCGGCGGCTACCAGGGCGACCGGCCCCGCACGGGCGGCTACCAGGGCGACCGGCCCCGCACGGGCGGCTACCAGGGCGACCGGCCCCGCACCGGCGGCTACCAGGGCGACCGTCCTCGCACCCGTCCGAGCTACAACCAGGACGAGTCGAAGTCGGGGGGCTTCCGTAGCCGCACCGAGCGTCGGACGTACGACGGCTTCGACGGGCCCGCTCGCGCTCGCTAGTTCCTGATCGGGTCACAAACCGACTGCACGATGGGTGTCACTTCTTCGGAAAGTGGCACCCATCGTTGCGTTCGAGGGTCGGTCGGACAAGGTCGGATGTGGGGATTGCGCCCTCGAAACGGACTCGGCCACCCCCAGCTTTCGTTTGCGCGCCCGGCAAGGAAAGCTATACCTATGACCTCAGCAAGGGACTCGTCAGAACTCGCCCAGATCGGTGTCACCGGACTCGCCGTGATGGGCTCGAACATCGCCCGGAACTTCGCACGCCACGGACACACCGTCGCGTTGCACAATCGCAGCATCGCCAAGACCGATGCGCTGCTCGCCGAGCACGCTAGCGAAGGAAATTTCGTTCGCACCGAGACGATCGAAGAATTCATCTCAGCGCTGCAGAAGCCTCGCCGGGTCCTCATCATGGTCAAAGCCGGGGACCCTACCGATGCAGTGATCGAAGAACTTGCCGGAGCGATGGAAGAGGGCGACATCATCATCGATGGTGGCAACGCGCTCTACACCGACACCATCCGTCGTGAGGCGTCACTCAAGGAACGCGGCCTCCACTTCGTGGGCGCCGGCATCTCCGGCGGTGAAGAAGGCGCCCTCAACGGGCCCTCGATCATGCCCGGTGGCCCCGCCGAGTCGTACAAGGCTCTCGGCCCGCTGCTCGAGTCGATCTCGGCGCAGGTCGACGGCACTCCGTGCTGCACCCACATCGGACCCGACGGTTCCGGACACTTCGTCAAGATGGTGCACAACGGCATCGAATACGCCGACATGCAGCTCATCGGCGAGGCGTACAACCTGTTCCGCGACGCGCTCGACTACTCCCCTGCGCAGATCGCAGACGTGTTCACCGAGTGGAACAACGGAGATCTCGAAAGCTACCTCGTCGAAATCACCGCCGAGGTTCTGAAGCAGGTCGACGCGAAGACCGGCCAGCCGCTGGTCGACGTCATCGTCGATGCAGCAGAGCAGAAGGGCACCGGCCGCTGGACCGTCAAGGCCGCGCTCGATCTCGGTGTCCCGGTGACGGGTATCGCCGAGGCCGTGTTCGCACGAGCGCTGTCCGGATCGCGTGCACAACGTGCAGCGGCCGTCGGCCTGGCATCCGGTTCACTCGCCGACAAGCCGGCTGACGCCGAGCAGTTCACGCATGACATCAGCCGTGCTCTGTACGCGTCGAAGATCGTTGCCTACGCGCAGGGATTCGACCAGATCGCCGCTGGCAGTAGCGAATACGACTGGAACCTGCACCCCGGTGATCTCGCGACCATCTGGCGCGGCGGTTGCATCATCCGCGCCCGGTTCCTCGATCGCATCAAGGACGCGTACGACGACAACGCCGAGCTTCCCAGCCTGATCCTGGCGCCGTACTTCCGCGAAGCGATCGAGAACGCGATCGACAGCTGGCGTCGTGTCGTCATCACGGCAGCGTCCCTCGGGATTCCGGTTCCGGCATTCGCGTCGTCGCTCGCCTACTACGACGCGCTCCGCGCGGAGCGTCTGCCGGCCGCACTGACTCAGGGGCAGCGTGACTTCTTCGGCGCGCACACCTATGAGCGCACCGACTCCGAGGGCAAGTTCCACACGCTCTGGAGCGGTGACCGGTCCGAGGTTCAGGCCTGATCGAACCAGCTCGACGACCGCGAGCCGTCGACCACGTCAGCCAGCAGCTGTTCGTGGTCGGCGGCTCGCGCTCTCGTCGATGCTTCACGAGCTTGCCGCAGAATCAGATGCTGCCGTCGTACCAGCCCGGAGGCGGGCCGAGGACCGGCTGAACGATGGTCGACTGCAGGTTCCCCTCCCACGGCAACGTGCCGTCGCACGATCGCCAGACCGCTTGGACGGCCCGCACCGGACCCGGCGGGTACATCCGATCGGCGATCGTCAGCCACTCGTCACTTCGCTCGACATCGACGAAGTAGAAGTCGAATCCCTTCGCCCACACTCGCATTCCGGCCTCGAACCGCTGCCTACCGACTGCGACCTGGCGGGCAAGCGAGTTCAGGGCCGAGGCGGACTCGGCAGGATCTCGACCGGTGATCACGATCTCCGGATGTCCGTAGGCCGTCATGCCGATCGTGTAGCAGAACGCAGGATCGATTCCGCTACTGTCGTCCGGATCCTCGCCACCGGACTCGACGTATTGCAGCGCCCACCCGTGCCGATCGATCAGTTCTTCGATGCCGTGCAGGTACTCCTCCAGCGATCGACCGTCGCACATTGCACACATGGCTCCCCCACCCTCGTCGTGGTGACCGCGACGGCCACCGAGTTTCGAACGTATGTTCAGGTCGGACATGATGACGCGAGCCACCGACAGAAACCCGGGGCGGCGGTACTGTTTCCGCTATGGCCGAGCATCGATCGCACGTGGTGAGGTGACGGGTATGCCCGTCCTCGCGATCGTGTTGGCGCTGATCGCAGCGTTTCTGTTCGCCTGCGCGTCCGTCGCCCAGCAGAGCGCGGCCGCGGCCGTACCGGAAGGTGAATCGCTCGTCGCGTCGCTTCTGCGCAGTCCCCGTTGGTGGGCGGGCGTCCTCGGCGACGTCGGTGGGTACGCCGTACAGGTCGCAGCGCTCTGGGTCGGATCCGTCCTGTTGGTTCAACCACTCCTGGTATCGATGCTGTTGTTCGCCCTGCCGTTGTCGGCGAAATTCTCCGGGTACGCGATGACGAGGACGACGTGGGTTCTCGCTGTCTCTCTCGCTGTGGCGCTGGCTGTGTTCATCGTGGTCGGTGACCCGACCGAGGGGCATGCGAATCCTCCTCTGTCCCAGTGGTTGGTGCCGCTGACGATCGCGTTCGGCGTCGTACTTTCGGCCGTCGTGGCCGGACTGCTGATGAAGAATCCGGGATGGAGAGCCTTGCTTCTCGGCGCCGCAGGCGGTCTGTTGTTCGGGATGGCCGTCGCCTTCACGAAGTACGTCACCGACCTGGTGGAACACGACCTCGTCTCCGCCGTGACCGCCTGGCAGACATACGCTCTCGTCTTCTGCGGTGTTCTCGGGTTCTACCTGCAGCAGCGTGCCTTTCAGTCGGGATCGCTGTCCGCATCACTGCCTGCCGTCACGATCGGCGAGCCGTTCGGCGCCGCATTCCTGGGCATCACAGTGCTGGGCGAACGCGTCCGTGACGATCCATTCGAGCTGTCCGTCATCGTCCTGTGCGTCGCGGTCATGATCTTCGCAACCATTGCTCTGTCTCGTTCGCAAGCGGAGGTCACCCAACACGCGGAAGCCGTCTGACAGGTACGCTGGCGCAACGTGCAGTTCCTCGATGGCCAACGGCCCCCGTACGACTTGACCTACGACGACGTCTTCCTGGTACCCAACAGGACCGATGTGACGAGCCGGTTCGATGTCGACCTCTCCACTGTCGACGGTTCCGGCACCACGATTCCCGTTGTCGTCTCCAACATGACCGCCGTCGCCGGCCGCCGGATGGCCGAGACGGTCGCACGACGCGGCGGCATCACGGTGATTCCTCAGGATCTCCCGGTCGAGGCCGTGGCGGACACCGTCGCGTTCGTCAAGAGCCGAGACCTGGTGGCGGACACCCCTGTCGTCCTCGGCCCCGACGCATCCGTGTCGGATGCACTTGCCTTGATGCACAAGCGTGCCCACGGGGCAGTGATCGTCGTGGAGGGCGGCAGACCGGTCGGTGTCGTCACCGAGACCGCGTGTGCCGACGTCGACCGTTTCGCCCGGTTGCGATCGGTTGCGGCCACGAATTTCGTGACCGTCGGGTCCGACGCGTCGCCGCGTGCTGTGTTCGAGGCCTTGGAGGCCGCACACGAGGGCCTGGCGATTCTGGTCGCACCCGACTCCTCACTCGCCGGCGTTCTCACCAGAACGGGCGCAGTACGCACCGGGATCTACACGCCTGCGGTCGATGGCGCAGGCCGACTGCGCATCGCTGCCGCTGTGGGCATCAACGGTGACGTCGCCGCCAAGGCGAAGGCCTTGGTCGAAGCAGGTGCTGATGTTCTCGTGATCGACACCGCGCACGGCCATCAGGAGAAGATGATCGAGGCCCTGTCGGCCATCAAATCCCTCGATCTACAGGTTCCGCTCGCTGCCGGCAACGTCGTGTCGGCGGCCGGAACCCGTGATCTGGTCGCGGCCGGCGCCGACATCGTCAAGGTCGGTGTCGGTCCGGGCGCTATGTGTACGACGCGCATGATGACCGGCGTCGGACGTCCCCAGTTCTCTGCTGTGGCGGAATGTTCGGCCGCGGCAATGGAACTCGGCGCGTCGGTCTGGGCCGACGGCGGTGTACGTCATCCACGCGATGTCGCGCTGGCTCTCGCCGCCGGGGCAGCGAACGTGATGATCGGATCGTGGTTCGCCGGGACGTACGAATCTCCGGGCGATCTGCGCTTCGACCCGGCCGGAAACGCGTACAAGGAGAGCTTCGGCATGGCGTCCAAGCGTGCCGTCGCCGCACGCACGGCCACCGACAGCGCGTTCGATCGAGCTCGAAAGGGTCTGTTCGAGGAGGGTATCTCCAGCTCGAGGATGCGCCTCGATCCGGATCGGCCAGGTGTCGAGGACCTCATCGATCACATTTGTTCCGGCGTTCGGAGCACGTGTACGTATGCGGGTGCACGGACGTTGCCCGAACTCCATGAACGCGCCGTGCTGGGTGTCCAGTCCGCTGCAGGATTCGCCGAAGGGCGTCCACTTCCGAGCGGGTGGTGACGGACGCGGGCACGCGGTACCCGGCAGACGTTAGAATGATTGCTTCTCGACCCAAGTGAACACTTTCGCCGGCCTGCGCCGCTCGGCGCAGACCGAGTCCGCTCACGACGAGCCAGTGCCTTCGAACCGAAGGGCATCACACGCTCGCGACCGGACGAGGCGAAACAACAGGAAGGAACAAGGTGCCCGAGGCACCCGTCATCACCACCGCCGTCGCGTCCAGCGACCAAGGCGACGAGGGCTCCACTTCGGAGGGCTCCTCTATCGAGCCGGGTGACAAACCCGGCGATAGTTCATCTCGACAACCACTGCCCCGACAAGTGCTCTCACCACAAGCGCTGCCCTCGCAGGCGACGTCGCATCGGACACGGCAGTCGGAACCCCATGGCGCGATGCGCCTGTCGCAACTGCGGCGGCGATAAGCAGTGGGCACACTCGTCAGCATTCTCAGTCTCGTCGGGTTCGTTGCGCTGACCGCGGGCACCGCGCTGTTCGTCGCTGCAGAGTTCTCCCTGACTGCCCTGGAGAAGAGCGCCGTCGACTCCGCAGCCACCACCAGCGGTGACATCCGCAGCAGGCAGGTTCAGCGAGCACATCGGACATTGTCGTTCCAGCTCTCCGGTGCTCAGCTCGGAATCACGATCACGACGCTCATCACCGGCTACCTCGCCGAGCCTGTTCTCGCGCGATTCTTCGTGCCCGTCGCAACCGCGCTCGGTGCGTCCGAAGGCGTGGCGTCGGGGCTGTCGCTCGCGGTCGCGTTGATCGTTGCGACGTCGTTCTCGATGATCTTCGGCGAACTCGTTCCGAAGAACATCGCAATCGCGAAACCGATGGCCACGGCCCGCGCGACGGCGGGAGCGATGGCAGGCTTCTCGGCAGTGTTCCGCTGGGCGATCAACGGCCTCAACGGATCTGCCAACATGCTGGTCCGTCGTCTCGGCGTCGAACCTGCGGAGGAGCTGAGGTCGGCTCGTTCCCCGCGCGAGTTGAGTTCGCTCGTTCGGACGTCGGCCCAACACGGGTCACTCGACGAGGGCACCGCTCGCCTCGTCGGCAGGTCTCTGCAGTTCGGTGAACGTACCGCCGAAGAATTGATGACGCCGCGCGTGAAGGTCGAATCGTTGTCCGTGTCGGATACGGCGTCGGATCTGATCGAGACGGCGTCGAGAACCGGGTTCTCCCGTTTCCCGGTGGTCGACGGCGATCTCGACGACACCGTCGGCGTCGTACATCTCAAGCATGCGTTCGCTGTTCCGGCCGCTCGGCGGCGCGACACGCGTCTCGATTCGCTCGCGCAGGACGTGCCGGTCGTCCCGTCGAGCCTCGACGGAGACTCGGTGATGGAACGTGTCCGCTCCGACGGGATGCAGGTTGCTCTCGTCGTCGACGAGTACGGCGGCACGGCAGGCATGGTGACGATGGAGGATCTGATCGAGGAAATCCTCGGTGACGTCCACGACGAGCACGACGAACCCGAGATCGACGTGCTGCGTTTCGGCGACGGATGGTTGTGCTCCGGCCTGCTCCGAATCGACGAGGTCGCTGCTGCGACCGGATACTCCGCGCCCGAGGGTGAATACGAGACCATCGGCGGTCTCGTGTTGTCCGAGCTGGGTCGAATTCCGGTGGAAGGAGACAAGGTCGTGCTCCCCCACTCGTCGTCGGACGATGCAGCCGACTCCCGCGGCGGTTGGGTAGCGCGGGTGACTCGCATGGACGGCCGTCGGATCGACAGGATCATGCTGCAGCCGGTAGCTGCCGAGACGGTCGCCCACATCAGCGCGGAGGAGAAGGCTCATGGGTGATGTGCTCGCTGTCCTGCTCGCAGTTCTGCTGCTTGCCGGAAATGCGTTCTTCGTCGGCGCCGAGTTCTCGTTGATCTCCGCGCGTCGTGACCGGCTCGAATCACTGCTGGCGCAAGGTAAGACGCGTGCGCGTTCCGTCATCGAAGCAGGCCAGAATCTGTCGTTGATGTTGGCTGCGGCGCAGCTCGGAATCACGATCTGTTCGATTCTGCTCGGACGCGTGGCCGAGCCTGCCGTCGCGCATCTGTTCGAGAAGCCGATGGATCTCATCGGCATCCCGGAAGGCCTGCTGCATCCGATTGCGTTCACGGTCGCGCTGGCGCTCGTCGTCGTGTTGCACATCCTCGTCGGCGAGATGGTCCCGAAGAACATCGCAATCGCAGGACCTGAACGCACCGCGATGCTGTTGGTTCCGGCCCATCTGATGTTCATCAAGGTTGCCAAGCCATTGATTTCGTTCTACAACATTTGCGCGAACCTCACGCTGCGCGCACTGCGCATCGAGCCGAAGGACGAGCTGGATTCGTCGGTGTCGGCCGACGAGCTGTCACAGATGATCGGCGAGTCTCGGTCCGAGGGCCTGATCGACGAAGAGGAACACCGGCGGCTGACGCAGGCTCTCGACATTTCCGGTCGCACCGTCGCCGAGGTTCTGATTCCCACTGCCGAAGTTCGCAGTGTGCGCGTATCCGGCTCGGGGACGACGTCGGGCCCCTCTCTCGGGTCGGTGGAAGACGCCGTGGTCGCCACGGGCTTCTCGCGCTACCCGGTGGAAGGAGTAGACGGGTCTCTGGTCGGTTACCTGCATTTGAAGGACGTTCTCGAGTACATGCTCGACGACGCTGCAGGCCCTGACACCGAGATTCCTCGGGCTCATGTCCGCCGCTTGCCGATGATCGCATCGGACACGACCCTCGACGATGCACTGACGCGCCTTCGGCGGACCAACAGCCACCTCGGTGCGGTGCGAGATGCGTCCGGTTCGATCGTCGGCATCGTCGCACTCGAAGATCTCGTCGAGGAGTTCGTCGGCACAGTGCGCGACGGCACTCACCGCATCGCCGACCCGGTGCAGGGGCAGCCGACTCGCGGGAGTGGTTCCTCCTGATCGCGGCTCGTACTGCTCTATCCGAACAGCAGTGGACGGCACTGCGCGCAGCCCATGTCGATCGTGTGAATCGACTCGTGGGTGATTACCTGACGAATCGAGCACGGGGTGCGACGCATCCCGTGCTCGACTTCCTGTTCACCTACTACAGCTACAAACCGGGACATCTTCTGCGATGGAACCCTGGATACGGCGTGCTCCTCACCGGCGACAGTGCGCAGGAGTACGCAGGATTCGCGTCGTACGAGCGAGTCGACGACGGCATGCGCGTCCGAGAATCCTTGCTGGATCGGCGACGGTCGGCCGTCGAGTTCACGCTCGGGCTGCTGCAGGCGACGGCCGGTCGACAACCGCATCACGGGTGCTTCGGACTGCACGAATGGGCAATGGTCTACCGCGGGGGCCAACCCGCCCTACGACACGGCTCGGTCCCCCTGCGGCTGGGTCACGACGGCACCGATGCCGTCGTCGATTCGATGAAGGTGCGCTGCACGCACTACGACGCCTTTCGTTTTTTCACCGAGGACGCCGTGCCACGCAACCTGCTTCGGCTCGAGCCCTCCAGTCGTGTGGAGAACGAGCAACCCGGGTGTGTTCACGCGAGCATGGACTTGTACAAGTGGAGCTACAAACTGGCTCCCTTGATCGATTCCGAGCTCGTCACCGACTGCTTCGAACTGGCACTTGCAGCGCGAACGGTCGACATGCGTGCCAGTCCATACGACCTGTCGGCCTACGGATTCGAACCGATCGCCATCGAAACACCGAGCGGCAGGTCGGAATATGTCCGCGCGCAAACCGACCTGACGGCCAGGGCTGCACCTCTCCGGTCGGCACTCATCTCGCGGTGTGAGAACCTACTCATGAACGGCGGCGATCCCGCCCGACCTACTGCCGAGTAACATCGTTGACGATGTCGTTGGGGCGTCGATGGAGTCGCCCGTGACCGGAAAGAGCGAGGGATTCATGACCGATCGCAAAACTGTTGGAGGTCTTCAGGTCGCCGAGGTGCTGTACGACTTCGTGCAGAACGAGGCGCTGCCGGGTACCGGAGTCGATTCCGCGAGGTTCTGGGCAGGCGCCGAAGCCCTCATCACCGACCTGGCCCCGAAGAACAAAGCCTTGCTCGGTGTCCGCGACGAGATTCAGGGCAAGGTCGACGCCTGGCACGGCGAGCACGCAGGCCCGAACTACGACAAGGCCGCGTACAAGACGTTTCTGAAGGACATCGGCTACCTCGTCGACGAGCCCGCCGACTTCTCCATCACCACCTCCGGTGTCGACACCGAGATCACCTCCACCGCCGGCCCGCAGCTCGTCGTCCCGGTGTTGAACGCCCGCTTCGCGATCAACGCCTCCAACGCCCGCTGGGGATCGCTCTACGACGCGTTGTACGGCACCGACGCCATCCCCGAAACCGGCGGCGCCGAAAAGGGCACCAGCTACAACAAAGTCCGCGGCGACAAGGTCATCGCCTACGCCCGAAACTTCCTCGACTACGCCGCACCCCTGACCACCGGCAGCCACGCCGGCACGACGAAGTACGTCGTCGACGCCGCCTCACTGACCGTCACCCTCGCCGACGGCACCACCGTCGGACTCGAGGACCCAGCCCAGCTGCTCGGCTACCACGGAACCCCCGACGCACCGACTGCGATCCTGCTGCGCCACAACGGCTTGCACTTCGAAATCCAAATCGATGCAGACAGCCCGATCGGGAAGACCGACGCCGCAGGCGTCAAAGACGTCCTCCTCGAATCCGCCGTCACCACCATCATGGACTTCGAGGACTCCGTCGCCGCCGTCGATGCCGACGACAAAGTCCTCGGCTACCGCAACTGGCTCGGCCTCATGCGCGGCGACCTCACCGAAGAAGTCTCCAAAGGCGGAAAAACCTTCACCCGCACCCTGAATCAAGACCGGGTCTACACATCGGTCGACGGCTCGGAGTTGACCCTGCACGGACGGTCCCTGCTGTTCGTCCGCAACGTCGGCCACCTCATGACCTCCGATGCGATCTTGGATGCCGACGGCAACGAGGTCCCCGAAGGCATCCTCGATGCCCTGTTCACCTCGCTGACCGGGCTGCATTCGTTGGCCGGAGACAACGTGCTGAAGAATTCCCGGACCGGGTCGTTGTACATCGTGAAGCCGAAGATGCACGGCCCCGACGAGGTCGCGTTCACTGCGGAGTTGTTCGGTCGTGTCGAACAGGTGTTGGGTCTGCCGGTCAACACGCTCAAGGTCGGCATCATGGACGAAGAACGCCGCACCACCGTCAACCTCAAAGCCGCCATCGACGCAGCCAAGGAACGGGTGGTGTTCATCAACACCGGCTTCCTCGACCGCACCGGCGATGAAATCCATACTTCGATGGAAGCCGGACCGGTCGTGCCGAAGGGTGAGATGAAGGCTCAGACCTGGATCAAGGCGTACGAGGACTTCAACGTCGATACCGGCCTCGCCGCAGGCTTGGAAGGCAAAGCGCAGATCGGTAAAGGCATGTGGGCCATGCCCGATCTGATGGCCGACATGCTCGAGCAGAAGATCGGGCACCCGAAGGCCGGTGCGAACACCGCCTGGGTGCCGTCACCCACCGCCGCCACCCTGCACGCCTTGCATTATCACCAGGTCGACGTCTTCGCCCGCCAAGAAGAGATCGCCAAGAACAAGCGCGCCAGCGTCGATGAGATCCTGGAGATCCCGTTGGCACCGTCCACCGACTGGACCGACGAGCAGAAGCAACGCGAACTCGACAACAACGCCCAGTCGATCCTCGGCTACGTCGTGCGGTGGATCGACCACGGTGTCGGATGCTCCAAAGTCCCCGACATCAACGATGTTGCGTTGATGGAAGACCGCGCGACACTGCGCATTTCGTCGCAGTTCCTCGCCAACTGGATCCGCCACGGCATCGTCACCGAAGACCAAGTCCGCGAATCCTTGCAGCGGATGGCACCGGTCGTCGACCGCCAGAACGCGAGCGACAAGACGTACACGAATCTGGCACCGGACTTCGACAGCAACATCGCCTTCCAAGCCGCCAGTGACCTGATCTTCCAGGGCACCAGCCAACCCAACGGCTACACCGAACCGATCCTGCACCGCCGCCGACGCGAGTACAAGGCTGCGGCAAAGTAGTCGAGTCACTCCGCAGCGTCCGCTCCCGCACACCGCTTGTAGTCTTTTCACGTGGGCGAACATAGAACTTCGGGTGGCACCCGAGGTGTCAGTAAAGGCCCAGTGATCGCGGCGGGCATCATCCTCGTGATGGTGCTCGCCGTGTTCGGGTGGTTTCAACTACGGGACAGAATCGCGGACCAAGGTGTCCAGGCCGCAGACACGTGCGTCGAGGGTCCATTGACGTTGCCGGTGACGGTGGATCCCGACATCTCCCCGATCGTGACCGACCTCGCGGCCCGCTTCAGCGACACCCGTCCAGTCGTACGCGATCACTGCATCACGGTCGCGGTGGCAACGGCAGCGACAGGATCGATGACAGATGCCGTCGCTGCGGGCGCGGCTGCGTGGGATCAGCAGGTCCTCGGCCCCGTCCCCGCACTGTGGATTCCACGATCGACGGACGCGCTGCAGGGACTTCCCGCAGGGACGGTCGACGGAAGTCCCCGATCCGTCGCATCCTCGCCAATTGTCTTGGCCGGCCCCGACGCAGTTACCACGGCGCTGTCGGCTGCCGGAATCACGTGGGCCGACCTGGCCCGTCTGCAGCGTGCACCCGACGGTCTCGACGCTCTCGGGCTTCCGGGGTGGGGAGGCCTGCGACTGCAGTTGCCCGTCGGTGACAACTCGGACTCGACTTCCGCCGCGCTTGCCGCGGTCGCAGCGTCGACCTCCGACACAACGGAACAGCCACTGACTACAGAACAAGTTCGCAGTGGGGCCGTCGTCTCGGCGATGTCGGCGCTTGCAACGACCGATCGCGGACAGAGTGCAGTCTCCCCGGACTCGACAGATGCCGCGCTGGCGCGAGTGAGCGCCGATCCGTCGGCGAACTCCGATGTCCACATGGTGCCCGTGACCGAACAGCAGCTTCGGGCCTCGGCGCAGACCGGCCTCGCGACGTTCGCGCCGGGCGGCGCGACACCCGTGGCAGACCATCCCGCAGCCGTCCTCGGGAGCGCGTTCGCGGACGACACACTGCGGCGAGCGGCGGCTCAGTTCGCCGACTTCGCACGACAGCCGGACAACGCAGCTGTCTTCTCCGATGCCGGTTTCGGGATCGGCGACGAGGCGACGAATTCTCCTGTGGCGTCGGCCGATACCCGACAGGCGCTCACGGATGCCGTCGAGAATCCCGCAACACTGCGTCGCACTACCGTTCTGCTCGATGTATCCGGATCCATGGAGACCGTCGAAGGCGGGCGAACAAGACTCCAGAACACCGTCGACGCACTGAACCGACAGTTCGCGTCCGTGGTCGGTTCGTCCGACATCGGACTGTGGGTCTACAGCGCAGACCTCGACGGCCAGCGTGCATTCCGAACGGCTGTGCCGACGGGTCCCGTCGACGAACAGTTGTCGACGGGCACACGACGTGACGAGCTCGTATCGACTGCGAACTCGTTGCGGCCGGAAACGTCGACGTCGACCTACGAATCGGTGACAGCGGCGTACATCGACGCGGTGGACAACTACGTCGCAGGACGACCCAACAGCGTGGTGCTGGTGACGGACGGACCGAACGACGATACGTCCATTTCTTCCGAACGCTTCCTGACGATGCTGTCCGGATTGGCCGAGCCCGATCGACCCGTCGCGATCGATGTCGTATCCCTCGGAACCAATTCGGACATCCGTACGTTGCAATCGATGTCCGACACAACCGGTGGTTCGACGACGACTGTCTCCACGTCGGATAGTCAAGAGCTTCCCGACCTCATCCGAAAGTTGCTGTACTGAAACATGACACGACTGCTCGTGTTCGGCACGTTCCTCGCGCTCGTAGGACTTCTGCTACATCTGCGCTACGTCAGGGCAACTCGCCTGCCGCGTCCGTTCTCCATCATCGTCGACACCGTGTTGGTCGTCATGTGGGCTCTTGCGCTGATCGGGATCGGTTCCGGTGAGCTCTTCGACCCCGCGTGGGCCCGCGGTCCGGCTTTCGTGGGTCTCAGCTGGCTCGCAGTGGTGTTGTACCTGGTTCTCGGTACGGCTCTGATCGGGCTCGTCACGCTCGGCATTCGCATCGTGTACCGGTTGCGTGGCAAGGACTCCACGGACACCCGTCGTCGGGTCACGCGTGTCGGCTCTGCTGTCGTCGCAGCAGCCTCGGTCCTTGCTGTCGGTTACGGCGTGGTCGAAGCCGCGACGCCGAGAGTCACGGAGACGACCATCGCCCTCGACCGCCTGCCGGCCGAATTCGACGGGCTCAGAGTCGCTCTGGTGTCCGACATTCATGCCGGTCCTTCCCGGGGTCGGGACTTCGTACAGAAGATCGTCGACGACGTCAATGCGCAGTCACCGGACATCGTCGTTCTCGACGGAGACCTGATCGACGGTACCGTCGAGCTCGTCGGATCGGATCTGGAACCGCTGCAGCAACTCTCGGCCCCTCTTGGTGTCTTCGGAGTCAGCGGTAATCACGAGTTCTATGCGGACGACGGAGGCAAGTGGCTCGACCTGTGGTCGACGCTCAGCGTGACGGTCCTGCGAAACGAACGCGCTGCGGTGAGCAGAGGCGGAGCCGAGATCGACGTCGTCGGAATCAACGACGCAACCGCGCCCGCACCGTACGAACCCGATCTCGCATCCGCATTGGACGGCCGCGACCCCGACCGGTTCGCGTTCCTTCTCGCCCATCAGCCACTCCAGGCGATCGAGGCGTCCGAGATGGGCGTCGATCTCCAGGTATCGGGCCACACCCATGCGGGCCAGATCTGGCCGCTTCGCTACGTCGTTCCCCTGCAGCAGCCGAGCGTCGAAGGACTGGACCGCGTCGGCGAGACCACGCTGTACACCACGCGCGGCGCAGGAGCGTGGGGTCCACCTGTCCGGGTTGCAGCACCGCCGGAAATCGCGATGCTGCAACTCGTCTCGTCGTAGTCGGCTAGGCGAAGGACTCGATCGGCGGGCACGAGCAGACCAGGTTGCGGTCTCCGTGCGCGCCGTCGATTCGTCGGACCGCAGGCCACACTTTGGCGCGTCCGGCAAGTGCCTCGGGAAACGCTGCTTCCTCGCGCGTGTAGGGATGGTTCCAGTCGCGCGCGAGACTGCGCGCGGTGTGCGGCGCGCCGCGCAGAGGGTTGTCGTCGACGGGCCATTCCCCCGATCCGACGCGGTCGATCTCCGACCGTATGGCGATCATGGCGTCGCAGAAGGCGTCGATCTCGTCGAGGTCCTCGCTCTCGGTGGGTTCCACCATCAGCGTGCCTGCAACAGGGAAGCTCATGGTCGGCGCATGAAAACCGTAGTCGGCCAGTCGCTTTGCGACGTCGTCCACAGTCACTCCGGTCCGCTTCGTCAGGTCGCGGAGATCGAGGATGCACTCGTGCGCGACCATGCCGTTCTCGCCCGTGTACAGCACAGGAAAGTGCTCGTCGAGTCGCCGGGCGATGTAGTTCGCCGACGCGATGGCCGTCAGCGTCGCCCGGCGCAGCCCGACCGCCCCCATCATGCGGATGTACGCCCACGTGATCGTCAGAATGGATGCGCTACCGAACGGCGCTGCGGACACGGCGCGACCGCCGCCCAGTCCGTCCCGCAGGGGGTGTCCGGGCAGGTAGGGCTGTAGGTGCGCCCGAACCCCGATGGGTCCGACGCCCGGGCCACCGCCACCATGGGGAATACAGAACGTCTTGTGCAGGTTCAGATGGCTCACGTCTCCCCCGAATCGGCCCGGGCGGGCCAGTCCGACAAGGGCATTGAGGTTAGCGCCGTCGACGTAGACCTGGCCTCCGGCGTCGTGCACGGCCGCGCAGATGTCGTCGATCTCGTGCTCGTAGACGCCGTGGGTGGACGGGTAGGTGATCATGATCGCGGACAGCGAGTCGGCGTGCTGATCGATCTTGGCGCGCAGGTCGTCGACGTCGACGTCTCCGTTGGTTCGGCACGCCACGACAACGACCTTCATGCCCACCATGACCGCCGACGCGGCATTGGTGCCGTGCGCGCTCGACGGTATGAGACAGACGTCGCGGTGCCCTTCGCCGCGACCGACGTGGTAGTCACGGATCGCAAGTAGTCCGGCGTACTCCCCCTGACTACCGGCGTTGGGCTGCAAGCTGACTGCGTCGTAGCCCGTGATGTCGACGAGCCACTTCTCGACGTCGGCGACGATGGATCTGATGCCCGCGGTGTCGGTGTCCGGTGCGAACGGGTGAAGCCGCGCGAACTGCGGCCACGTGATCGATTCCATCTCTGCTGTCGCGTTCAGTTTCATCGTGCACGACCCCAGCGGGATCATGCTTCGATCCAGAGCGATGTCCTTGTCGGACAACATACGTAGGTACCGGAGCATCGAGGTCTCGGTGCGGTGACGGGTGAACGCCGGGTGGGTGAGGAACTCCGACTCCCGCACAAGCGACGACGGGAGCGACTCTGCCGGGTCCGTGTCGGTTCGGCCCGCGCCGAACGCCCCGAGGACTGCATCGATGTGGGCGGGCGTCGTCGTCTCGTCGCACGAGATACCCACGGTGTCCGCGTCGACGAGGCGAAGATTGACGCCTGCACGCTTGGCTGCGGCCACGACATCGACCGCGCGGCCGGGCACGAATGCGCTGACGGTGTCGAAGAAGCTGTCCGTCGTCAGCGCGACGCCGCTCCCCCGAAGGCCGTCGGCCAAAGCCCGGGCACGTGAATTCACCTGTGTCGCAATGGAACGCAACCCGTCACTGCCGTGGTAACTCGCATACATCGCTGCGACGATGGCTAACAAGACCTGCGCTGTGCAGATGTTGGACGTCGCTTTCTCCCGACGAATGTGCTGCTCACGTGTTTGCAACGCCAAGCGGTAGGCCATGTCGCCGTCGGCATCGACGGACACCCCGACGAGCCTGCCGGGGAGCTGGCGCGAATGTGCCGAGCGAACGGCGAGGTAGCCGGCATGGGGGCCACCGTATCCCATGGGTACGCCGAACCGCTGCGTGGTTCCGAAGCAGATGTCGGCGCCGGACTCTCCCGGTGACTTCAAGAGTGTCAGCGCGAGAAGGTCCGCGCCCACTGCCACCAATGCTCCCGCGTCGTGAGCCCGTGCGATCAGGTCCTCGTGGTTCACGACGACGCCACTGGCACCGGGAAACTGCACCAGCACACCGAAGAAATCGCCGTCCGGCAGTCCGTTGGTCACGTCGTGTCGGACCAGTTCGATTCCGAGCGGTTCCGCACGCGTTTCGAGCACTGCCAGGGTTTGTGGGAACACGTCGGTGTCGACGACGAAACGTGGCGACTTCGATGCGCGGTTGGCGCGACGCAGCAGCGTCATGGCTTCGGCTGCCGCGGTGGCCTCGTCGAGCATCGACGCGTTGGCGACATCCATACCGGTGAGATCCGCGACCATGGTCTGGAAGTTGAGCAGCGCCTCGAGCCGACCTTGGCTGATCTCGGGCTGATAGGGCGTGTAGGCCGTGTACCAGGCCGGATTCTCCAGGATGTTCCGTGTGATGACCGGCGGCGTCAGTGTGTCGTAGTACCCGAGCCCGATCATCGATACCGCAACGGTGTTCTGCGCCGCTCTGTCGGCGAGCTCGGCAAGGGCGTCGTGCTCACCGACAGGGGTCGGGAGTAGATCCAAACCGTCGCCTACACCGGCGGTGGCCGCGTCGAGAATCGCAGCAGGGACGGACTTCGTTGCGAGGCCGTCGAGCGTGGGCACGCCGATCACGTGCAGAATTCGCTCGAGTTCTTCGGAATCGGGACCGATGTGCCGATCCGCGAAGACGCGTGCGGTCGAGGACAGGTCAGGGCGGGAAGCCGGTGCGCTCACGAGACACTCCAGGTGCATACGACAGGGGCCCTCCCCCTCTGTCGTATGCCCACCGAGGCGGGCGCCTGAGAGATTCGGCTCGATCGACTCCGACGTCGACGGCCTTTCCCCTTGGGCGGATGGGTTGTCCCATCACTTTCCAGAGACGTCGAGGCTCGCACGGTCCGTGTGCCTGAGAGATTGACGGGGAGGTGTTGCTCCTTCGGCGCCCGTGACCGGCTGCCACGGAACTCTCCCGCGCAAGCGCGACGTCCGACGAGTCTAACCGGTCTTGCGGCTCGCGCGATTCTTGCGGCGTGACGCCAGTTCGTCTTCCGGAGTGGCCTCGAAGTCGCCTCCGTCGGCGCGTTCGGCCGGGAAGTCCGCGATGAGACCGGTGAGCTCACGCATAGCGCCGTTCACGGCGATGCCGAACACACCCTGACCGCCCTGCAGCAGGTCGACGACTTCTTCGGCGGACGTGCATTCGTACACCGTGGTGCCGTCGGAGAACAAAGTGATGTTCGCCAGATCGCCGACGCCACGCTGGCGCAGATGATCGACAGCGACGCGGATGTTCTGAAGCGAGATCCCGGTGTCCAGTAGACGCTTGACGATCTTGAGGACGAGCATGTCCTTGAAGGAATAGAGCCGCTGACTACCGGATCCCGCAGCGCTCCTGATGGAGGGGACGACGAGGCCGGTGCGTGCCCAGTAATCGAGCTGTCGGTACGTGATACCGGCTATCTGGCAGGCGCTGGGCACTCGATAGCCCACGAGATCGTCGGGGACGGAATCGTCCGGAAAGAGGCCCGGCTGAAAGTCCGGAACGGCGGCTTGCGAGGCGGACCGAGATGTCGTGCCGGGTGACGCGGAGTCCACCGTGTCCGCTTCAGCGGTGCCCTGCGTGTCGGTCGCTGAACCGTGGCGGCGTTCCTGCGGCTGATCTCCCACTGACTGCTCCCTCTTCGGATGTCTCGACACTGCGCACGGATCGCTCTTTCGTGCGATCCGGCCGGTTGCACTCCCGGCGTATTGCCGCGTGAGGTCCATTCCGCGTACCAGGCCAGAGTACTCCCCGGCGCGAATCGACGACATGGGATCGCCGAGCGGAACTCACAGGCGGAACGTTATGACCCGAGACACGACGAATCAATGCAACGCGCCGTAAACCTGAACCTAAAGTTGAGGTTGAGACTCTTCCGTTATCGAAACGGACGTATTAACCGCCCGTGGCCTTGAAATCGTCGGGCGACACCGACTCGAGGAACTCCTTGAACTTTTCGACCTCGTCCTCGCGCTCGTCGGGCATCAGCAACCCAGCTTCGGCCAACACCGGCTCCTCGGCGTAGATCGGGACGCCGGCGCGCAATGCGATGGCAACGGAGTCCGACGGCCTGGCCGACACGCGAACGTTCTTGTCGAACACCAGATCTGCGTAGAACGTGCCCTCTTGAAGATCCACGATCCGGACTTCCTTGAGGGTGTGCCCGAGGGCGCCGATCAGATCCTTGATCAAGTCGTGAGTCAGCGGACGGGCTGGTTGGACACCTTGCTGTTCCAACGCGATGGCCGCTGCTTCCGTCTGCCCGATCCAGATCGGCAGGTACCGATCACCGTCGGACTCACGAAGCAGGAGAACCGGCTGGTTCTGTGGCTGCTCGACCCTGATACCGACGACTCGCATCTCACTCATGGTGACTGCCTCCCACACGCGTTGAAATCGGGCCGCAGGTCTGGGTCCGTCCACTGCAACCTGAGTCTATTGGAAGTCGGCGGTCGCAGTGGAGTCCGCCGACATTCATCCGTCAACGATCGAGGGCACCACGCACGGCCGCCTTGACGAGACACGTGTGCAGTGTCAGCGACAGGGCGGCCAGTTCGCGAATCATCTCTTCTGCTCGGTCTCGCGCGCCCGCGTCACGACTCTTCGCGACGGGTCCCGCGATCTGGGCGACCAGACCGGCCTCACGGTCGGCGGCCAACTTGAACGCTCTCAAGTGCCGCACTTCGAGTCCGAATTGCAACATTGCATGAGCGGTGCGCGCCAGCACGACGGAGGCTTCGTCGTAGAAACCCGCCTGCCCCGGAGTGATCAAACCGGCGCGAATCATCTCCGTCAGGAAGGAATCCTCGATACCTGCCCGTTCCAGGAGGTCGGATTTGCTCACCCGCACCTCGCGGTCGGCCAGAAATTCTTCGGGAGACACCTCGCCTTTCGCCACGCTGAGAGTGCGTGGACGACGCGGTGCGGGTTCGGCGCGCTCGACACGCGCCGCCCCGCTGTCGATGGCCTCCAGTTGCTCCTTGATCACCTTGAGCGGCAGGTACTGATCTCGTTGAGCGGTCAGAACGTACTTCAACCGCTCGCAATCGGCGATCGAGAACCGCCGATAGCCCGACGGCGTGCGCTCGGGCGAGATCAGCCCCTCCGCTTCGAGGAACCTGATCTTCGAAATGGTGACGTCAGGAAAGTCGGGCCGAAGTCGATCGAGGACGGAGCCAATCGACATCCCCCCGGGAGACTGCTGCCCGACGGCGGTCACTGGCTGCCCGCACCCGCAGACGATTCGCCGACCTGAGACCCGGCACCGCCGCGAGGCCCGGTGAGGAACACCAGGCGGAACTTTCCGATCTGTACTTCGTCGCCGTTGGCCAGAACAGCCGAGTCGACAGGCTCCCGGTTGACGTACGTGCCGTTCAGGCTGCCGACGTCGACGACCTGGAACTCGTCCTCGTCCTGACGAAACTCCGCGTGACGACGGCTCACGGTCACGTCGTCCAGGAAGATGTCGCTGTCGGGGTGCCGACCGGCCGAGGTCGTCGGCTGGTCCAGCAGAAAACGAGAGCCGGCATTCGGGCCTCTCTTCACGACGAGAAGCGCGGACCCGACAGGGAGGCCCTCCACACCCGACACCGGAGCTTCGGAAGTCTGACTCGTCGCCGAGTTGTCCAGCTCCTGAAGGAAGTCTGCGCGGAAGACCGATGTGGTCTCCGCCGGCGACTCTCCGTAGATGCCGTCGTTGTCGTTCTCGCTCACCGTTTCTCCTTCTCAGTCCGATCACCCGGGCGACGAACACCTCGGGTCTCGCAGTAGACAGCTTTCACGTTCAATTGTTCTTGCGGACCTGTGCCCCCGACACGGCATCTACACACCAACGACCGTACCCTGCGCACGAGCACGGGTGTAGACCGTTTCTCCAGTCCGCTCCCGCGAAGTTACCCGGCCGTAATGGCAGCATATCCGTCCGCGTCGAGCATCTGTGACACCGCTTCGTTCAGTGTCGCTTCGGTGTCGACTTCCAACTCCACCAACCAGCCGTCGGAGTACGGACCCGTGTTCACCTTCTCGGGTCCGGCGTCCAAATCCTCGTTGACTGCAACGACTTTGCCGGTCAGCGGTGCGAACACGTCGGACACGCTCTTCGTGGATTCGACTTCGCCGAGAGAGGTACCCGCGGTGACCTCGTCACCGACCGACGGAAGCTGCACGAACACGACATCACCGAGTTGTCCCTGCGCGAAGTCGGTGATGCCGATCCTGACCGTCGTCGGACCAGTACGCAGCACCCACTCGTGCTCCGGGGTGTACAGCAAGTCGGCGGATGGCGCGTTGTCGCTCAACTCGACGATTCCTTTCGGGTGGCACTCCGTCCGTGAAGGAAGGAGCTAGTTTCCGGGCTGAGCGTATTGACGTGATCGCGGGTCTCGCAAGGCGGACACGGTGACCTGCTCGGATTGAGACACTGCGCACTCGCCGCCGTTCCGAGCGACCGTGTCGACGACACCTCCCGGAATGTCGAGTGCCGCCGACAATGTCGCTGCATCTCCGATGGCGGTCAGAACGAACGGAGCTGCCATCTCACGGCCGTCGACCACGATGAATCCCGCGGAACCTGCGATCCAGGAGTCGATTCCGATACGAACCGTCTCGCCGTTGCCGCCCGCGATCTGCAGTGCCTCGGCACCCGCAGCGCGCAACTCCTGCACCGCGTCGACCAACACCTCCGACCCGACACCGGTGCGCGGGTCGGTGATGGTGACGACGACGCCGGGACCGGTGGCCGCGACCGAGCCGACCTGGATCGACAGAGCGTCGAGTTCCGCCCGCGCTTCCTCCAGCGCGGCACCCGATCCCCCGTTCTGGTTCTGGAGCGTCGACAAGGTGTTCTGCAAGGTTGCAATGTCCTCACGAATCGCAGCTTCGCGACGGCCCAGGTTGTCCAATACGACGAGCAGGTCGGCCGGCCGCGCGGAATCGAGGTAGTCCTCGCTGTCGTTGACACGTACCTGTGCTGCGAGGCCGATTCCGAGAATCGCCATGAGCAGGACGGCGAGACATCCGAAGACCACCGATCGCCGACGCGTCGGCGCATGCACTTCGTGGCGTCCCTGCTGTGTCACCGTGTCACGCTCCGAAGAGGCGACGCCGCAGTGCCGCCGCGTTGCCGAATATTCGGATGCCGAGAACGACGACGATCGCAGTCGACAACTGGGTGCCCACTCCCAGTTGGTCGCCGAGCCAGACGATCAAAGCAGCGACGACGACGTTGAAGACGAACGAGACGACGAAAACCTTCGCGTCGAAGATCTCGTCGAGGTAGGCGCGCAGGCCCCCGAACACCGCGTCCAGCGCTGCGACGACGGCGATCGGCAGATAAGGTGCGACAGCGTCGGGCACTTCGGGGCTCGCGACACTGCCGATGGCGATCCCGACCGCGAGCGCCACGAACGCGAGCAGGATCAGGCTCCCGCCACGGCGCCTCCGTTCGCCGCCCGGCTCGTCTCTGCGGTCGGCCGAATCGGTGTGATGTCCGTCGGTCACCGGGTGCCTTCCTGACGCGCCAGGGTCACCGGACGTGTCGTCGCCGCAGGCAGATCGAGTTCGGTGTCGGCTCGCACGTCGAACCCGACCCGATACAGCTGGGACAGAGCCGACATTCGCAGATAGGCATCGCTGACGGAGAACCGTGCCTGCAGTTGCGTCGGCGAGCCGATCGCCGAGATCGTGTACGGGGCGAACACGGGTCGGTTGTCGACGAGCATCGCGCCCCCCGCCTGCCTGATGGTGACTCCGGGACCGATCCGCACTCCGCCGACCCCCACCGCCTCTGCACCGCTTGCCCACAACGAGTTGACGACGACCTGAAGATCTCGGTCGAGCACGGTGGCAGCCGACGAGCCTCGCGGGCGGGCCGACGCGTCGGACAGGCTTGCAGGAGAAGGCGGCTCGGACACCACGACGCTCATTCCCGGGCCCGTCACCGCCGTCGCGCCCGCCGCGTCCTCGGCGGTTCTCAGTGCAGCGAGGACGTCGGAACCCTCACCGCCGCTTTGGAGCGCGTCCTCACGTGCGCGCCCGACCGCAGTGTCGAGTTCGGCGCGCTGTGCCTCGAGCTCGTCGGCGCGTGTCGAGGCCGCGCGCGCTGTGTCGAGCGCATCGCGCTGTATGCCAGGAGCCTCCGACGGGTGTGCCGCAACCTGAGTGAGTGCGAGGCCGAAGACCGACCCGACGAGCAGCGCCCCGGCCGCAGTCCACGCCACCGTCGTCCGGGTGGAGCGTCGCCTCCGTCCATGGCGAGATTCGTGCGCCGCGGCGTAACCCGGGTCGAGGTGCTCCGACGTCAGATATCGGAGCAACGAAGGCTCGGGATTTCGCCGTCGGGCATCAGGCATGAGGCGTCGGCCTGCCCGTCGTCACCGGGGTGCTCATTCCGACCATCACCGCTTGGTAGGTATAGAGAATCCCCGTCCAGGTGTAGAGCGCTGTGCCCCAGATCAGCAGCGCGTACCCGATCGGGGCCATCACGGTGGCCACCGTCGACTCGCCGGTTGCAGCCAGGAGAACAGGAAGCGCGATCATGATGACGAACGTGGCTGCCTTGCCGAGGTAGATGACGTCGGGCGGCGGTAGGCCGCGGCGCCGATACACGAACATCGTGCCTGCGAGGACGGCGTCACGTCCGATCAGTAATGCGGCGACCCACCACGGGATGATTCCACGAACGACGAACGCTACCAATGCGGACACGACGGACAGTCGGTCGACCAACGGATCGAGCAGTGCGCCGAGCCTGGACGACTGGTCGAGCGCGCGCGCCAGTTTTCCGTCGAGCCAATCGGTGGCGCCGCTCGCCAGCAACACGGCGAGCGCGAGACCATCCGCGTGCCGAACCAACAACAGATAGAGGAACAGCGGAATCAGAAGCAGCCGCATCGCGCTCAGCACGTTCGGAACGGTCAGGATTCGATCGCCCCGATCGGTGTCGGACGTATCCATTGGGTCGCACCTCGATTCCCTGTTGGTCGAACGACGGTCACGAGGGACGCGATCTGGGCAGATGCGTCACCGCCACGCGAACACCGGTTGTTCGAAGTCTGCCACGCGGGTGTGTCGTCCTCGAAGTACGACCTCCCGGAACTGATGGACGACAGCACCGGTGGGTGCATGCACGAGTGATTCGCGAAACGGCCACTGGATGACCGGCTTCTCCGATTGCTCGATGTATACGAATCGCGGGTCCGTGTCGATCTCGGAGACGTCGACCTCGTACACGATCGCTACTTCGTCCTCGTTGGGTGCGAGCTCGTCGAGGCGGTCGCCGACCCAGACGACGAATGGACTGATGACGTATCCCGATCTGGTCGCGTAGTCGTCGAGGCGACCGAGAACGGCATCGGGTGTTACGACGAGACCGAGCTCTTCCTGCAGTTCGCGCAGGCAGGCTTCCGCTGCGGATTCGCCCGGGTCGAGGCCACCTCCCGGCAAGGCGAACTGCCCGGGATGTGCACGCAGGCGGGAAGGCCTCTTGGTCAGCAGAAGCCGACGGCCACCGGGCGGGCCTGCGATCGCAAGTGCCACTGCTGCCGCGCGCTTCGATCCAGCATCGATCGTCGAGGACACGAACGACGCGAGCGCTCGGGTCACGTTGTCTGGTTCGAGTCGGTCGTCGGTCGGGTCCGCAGATGGGGTCACGGACGAGATCGCCGTCAGGACTTCGCTGTCAGCGCGACGACGGGGATCACGCGGGACGTCTTCTTCTCGTAGTCCGCGAATCCCGGGTACAGCTCGGCCTGCCGACGATAGAGCTCGTCTCGTTCCGAACCGACGATCTCCGACGCGACGACGTCGACAGTCGTGTCCTCCACCTCGATCGAGACGTCCGGATTCGCCTTGAGGTTGTGGTACCAGTCCGGATTGGTGTCGGCACCTGCCTTGGACGCGAAGATCACGTAACGCCCGGAGTCGGGCAGGTACATCACCGGGCTGATCCGTCGGGCACCGGACTTGGCTCCGATGCTGTGGAGCAGAAGGAGCGGCGCGCCCTCGAACGGACCGCCCACCTTGCCGTGATTCGCACGGAATTCCGCAATGATCTGCTCGTTGAAATCGGCCATCGGACACTCCTCGGCTACGTCTGGCAGGTGCGATTCACTGTACCGAGCGCACCTGCCCGTCCACGCAAGAAAGCCGGTGTGTCCTTCTCAGCCGGCCGCAGCGCGGCCCGCCGCACGCCCGGAGAAGATGCATCCCCCCAGGAATGTGCCCTCCAGCGATCGGTAGCCGTGCACGCCTCCCCCACCGAAACCCGCCACCTCACCCGCCGCGAACAAGCCGTCGAACCGTGTCCCGTCACGGCGAAGCACCCGGGATTCGAGGTCGGTTTCGAGTCCTCCGAGCGTCTTTCGGGTGAGCAGATGGAGTTTGACGGCGATCAAGGGGCCCGCCGCCGGATCGGTCATGCGGTGAGGTGCGGCGATGCGAGCTGCCTTGTCGCCCTTGTACTTACGCGCGGCGTGGATCACCGAGACGGACAGGTCCTTGCTGAAGTCGTTGTCCATCTCCCGATCACGAGCCGCGATCAGCCGTTCGACATCGGCGGCCTTCAACGGCACGTCACCGATCCGGTTCATGCCCGCGACGAGATCCCGCACCGAGTCGGCGACGACGAAGTCCTCACCGCGCCGCTTGAACGCCTCGACGGGGCCGGGCGCACCGGACCGCACGCGCTCGAGCAGTTTTCGTACGCTCTTGCCCGTCAGATCCGGGTTCTGTTCCTGCCCGGACAGTCCGAACTCTTTCTCGATGATCTTCTGGTCGAGAACGAACCACGAGTAGTCGTATCCGGTCTTCACTATGTGCTCGAGAGTGCCGAGGGTGTCGAACCCGGGGAACAGCGGAGCGGGCAGTTGTCGGCCGTTCGCGTCGAGCCACAGCGACGACGGCCCGGGCAGAATGCGGATTCCGTGATTCGGCCACACGGGGTCGAAGTTGGTGATGCCTTCGGTGTAGTGCCACATGCGATCCGGATTGATGACGCTCGCGCCTGCATCGGCGGTGATCTGCAGCATGCGGCCGTCGACGTGTGCCGGCACTCCGGTCAACATGTGCTTCGGCGCCGGACCCATTCGCTCGGGCCAGTTCTTCTTGACGAGGTCCCAGTTCGCGCCGATTCCTCCGGAGGTGACGATCACCGCGGGCGCGTCGAACTCGAACTCTCCGACGCCGAGGCGTGACGACGGAACCCCTCGCGGCGCGTCGGATGGTTCGAGCACGGTCCCTCGTACGCCGGTGGCGGCGCCGTCGGTGACGACGATGTCGTCGACGCGATGCCGATGCGCAAGAGTCACCAGGCCGTCGGCGACGCCTCGACGCACGATGTCGGCGAAGATGTCGACGAGTGCGGGTCCGGTTCCCCACGTGATGTGAAATCTGGGGACCGAATTGCCGTGGCCGGTGGCGCCGTAACCACCTCGTTCGGCCCAGCCGACGAGCGGAAAGATCTTCAGGCCGCGTTCGCGCAGCCAGCTCCTCTTCTCGCCTGCAGCGAAGTCGACGTATGCCTCGGCCCATCGCCGCGGCCAGAGATCCTCTTCGCGGTCGAACGCGGCTGTGCCCATCCAGTCCTGCAGCGCGAGTTCACGTGAGTCCTTGATTCCGAGCCTGCGCTGTTCGGGGCTGTCGACGAAGAACAGTCCGCCGAAGGACCAGAACGCCTGACCACCGAGGTTCGCCTCGCCTTCCTGATCCACCAGGATGACGCGCTTGCGCGACGCCACCAGCTCGGCGGTCGCCACAAGACCGGCAAGACCGGCCCCCACGACCACGACGTCTGCCTTCCGATCGACCATGTCCGCCCCTTCTGCACCCGCGACTCGCCCTTGTCGGTGTCCGACTGTAGACGCCGCAGCCATCGCATCGAGGCCGAACGCCTGCCGAGATGAACTACTCTGCTGTCGACGCCGACCGGAAGGTAGCCGCCATGCCCGATCGACATTCCGAGCGGAACCGATCCGTGCCGAGTGTTCTGTGCGTTCATGCCCATCCCGACGACGAGGCCTTGTTCACCGGAGGGGTGCTTGCCCGCACCGCAGAGGACGGTGGCAGAACCGCTGTCGTCACCTGTACGTGGCGTGACGGCAGCAGACGCGTCGACGAACTCCGTCGCTCTCTGCAGATCCTCGGTGCCGGAGAACCACGGTTGCTCGGGTACACCGACTACGCATTCGACGACGGTGTGAAATTCTGCGAGGCGCCGTTCGACGAGGCCGTCGGCAAGGTCGTCGGCCATATTCGCTCCTTCCGGCCGGATGTCGTCGTCACGTACGACGCGTTCGGTTCGTACGGACATCCGGATCATGTGCACGCCCACCGCGTCACGATCGCCGCCGTGGAGGCTGCGAGCCACCCTCAGCTCTACCCCGACTCCGGGGAACCGTGGGCCGCGTCGCACCTGTGTTTCGCGACGTTTCCGCGCAGCGCGGTCGAGGGAATGTGGGCCTCGTTGTTCGGTGGTTCCGCACCCCCGCCCGGTCCTGGAATCCCGGGTGTCGACGACCACCTCGTCACCGTCACGGTGGATGTCGGCGCCTGGTTCGAGACCAAGTGGGCGGCCTTCTCTGCGCACGAATCCGAAATCGAACGCGGCGGTGGCGCAAGCCGATTCGCGGCCATGGACGACGCAGACAGGCGCGCTGCGTTGGGCACCGAATGGTTCGTACATCGAAGCTTGATGGGCCGTGCGCAGGTGGATCCGTTCCGATCGTCGTGACCGGCGGCAGGTCCCCCGCAGCGCGTACGGTGGTGTGCGACCGTACTTGTCGATCGAGTGGGCCCGGAGAGTCGATTTTTCGTGCATTGGGACGACCGGCTGCGCCGGGACAGGCTGGCGCGGACACGGCTCGGGCACGACTGGATCGTGCTCGGGCGGACGCGTCGCGCCCTACTTCGTCTGTCGCTTGCACTGATTCCCGTCCTGATCGTCGTCGGCCAGTACTGGGTTCACGACGTCGCGCCGGAGCAACGCAGATTGGCCTCGACGAGCCCCCAGCTGAATCAGGTGTTCGACGCGGCAGACCCGGCCGACCGAGCGACGGCCGTCGTCGACATGGTCGGTCTGGGCAATGTCGACGCAGCTCCGACCGCAGTCTCGCTCCCGACATTCGACCGGATCGGTCGTGTGTGGGCACTGCGGTACGACAATCGCGGTATCGACACGAAGGTCATCAGTGACCTGATCGCCGAACGTGCCGCCACCGCACGCGTCGACAACGTCGTTCTGGTCGGCCACAGCATGGGCGGAGTGGTCGCGCTCGAAGTAGCCCAACACCTGTACGAGGACAGCGGTGTTCGGCTGACTGGAATCGTCCTGGACTGCACACCCCTCGACCTGCATGCGGTCCGCAGTGACAGTAGGGACGCAGGCGAGAACTTGCTCCGCTGGATCGGGTGGCTGCCGGGTGCGCGCGAAAGTCGCACTCTACGAACCGTTGTCGAGATGGCGGCTCGGTCGGATCGTTTCGTCGATCTGCATTCGTCGTGGTATCCGCGCATCGAGTGGAGCAATGCCGTCGACGCGTTCGACGAAGTTCTTCGAGACAAGATTCTCAACCGTTCGGCCGCGAGCAACGGGTTCATCGAGTCGCAATTCCGAACGATCGTCGCGTCCGGCGCACTCGACAACCTCGACGCGCTGACCCGTCCTGTTCGCGGAAAGCCCTCCCCCGCAGTCGTATTCATGCGGCCGTCGATCGGTCGAGCCGATGCAGTCGTCGACGTCGATTACTCCCAGTCGATTCTGTTCGAGCGCGTGGGCGGTTCGGACGGCCAACTCCGCGTGGTGCGTATGTCGGGAACCGGCCATGCCAACCCCAGGCAGGAACCGGAGACGTACAACGCAGCCGTCGTCTCGCGGGTCCTGCCCTTTCTGGAAACGAGGGTCTTCGCGTCCGGTCGCGGCGCGAGTCCTCTGGCCGGCGACGTCGTTCTTCGCACGACGTCGCCGGGTTGATCACCCGTCCGCCGTCACTGCAGCGCGATGTACTTCGTCTCGAGATACTCGTCGATGCCTTCCGAGCCACCCTCGCGACCGAAGCCGGACTCTTTGACGCCGCCGAAGGGCGCAGCGGCGTCGGAGATCGCTCCCCTGTTGACGCCGACCATGCCTGCGTCGAGTTTCGCGGACACACGCATCGCGCGGTCCAAATCACGTGTGTAGAAATACGATACGAGTCCGTATTGCGTATCGTTCGCCGCGGCGATTGCTTCGTCTTCGGTGCCGAACCCGACGATTGCGGCGACAGGCCCGAATATCTCGTCGCGCAGGAGACGAGCGTCTGCAGGCACGTCGTCGAGCACAGTCGGGGTGAAGAAGAAGCCGGCTCCACCCTGCGCACTACCACCGGTGCGCACCCGTGCACCCTTGGCGACGGCGTCGTCGACGAGTGCCGTGACAGTCGCCAACTGCTTGGCGTTGACGAGTGGACCGATGTCCGTGCCATCCGCGTGGCCGGGCCCCACGGTGAGTGCAGCGATGCGCTCGGTCAATTTGGCTGTGAACTCTTCTCGCACGGTGTCGGCGACGTACAACCGGTTGGCGGCGGTGCACGCTTCACCGCCATTGCGCATCTTCGCCAGCATTGCGCCGTCCACCGCCGCATCGATGTCGGCGTCGTCGAACACGATGAAGGGCGCATTGCCGCCCAATTCCATCGACGTCCGAAGCAAACGGTCAGCGGCATTCTTGACGAGAAGCTTGCCCACGCCGGTGGACCCGGTGAAGGTCACTTTGCGCAGTCGTGAATCGTCCATCAGGGGCCCACTGACGGCAGCGGCGTCGGACGTCGGGAGAATCGACAGCACACCAGCGGGCAGGCCGGCGTCCGCGAACACCTGACCGAGAAGAAGCATGGTCAGCGGTGTGTCCTCGGCGGGCTTCACGATGACCGTGCAGCCCGCCGCGAGTGCAGGCGCGATCTTGCGGGTTCCCATGGCCAGCGGGAAGTTCCATGGCGTGACGGCCAGGACAGGGCCGACAGGGTTCTTGGTCACGAGAATCTGCCCGTTCCCGGCCGGTGCCTGTGCAAATCGCCCACCGATGCGGACGGCCTCCTCGGAGAACCATCGCAGGAACTCGGCGCCGTAGGCGACCTCACCGCGGCTTTCCTTCAGGGACTTGCCCATCTCTGCTGTCATGACGGCGGCGAAGTCCTCGACGCGCGAGGACAACAGGTCGAATGCTCGCCGGAGAATGTCGGAGCGTTCGCGCGCGGGAGTCGCCGCCCACGACGCCTGCGCGGCGGACGCCAGGTCCAGGGCCTCGATCGCGTCGGCCGACGTGGCGTCGGCCACGGTGGTCAGTTCCTCGCCCGTCGCAGGATCGAGCACGGCGAACCGTGCCGCTCCCGACGCCGGGGTCTGCTTCCCGCCGAGCCACAGGTCGGTGGGAACGGAGGAGATCGGATCTGGTGCGACGGTCATGTGTGCGCCTTTCTGCGGATACCTACAAGGAAGTATCTGCCTGTCGACGACGCCGGGGTGCCGACAATCTGTACAGGTGACACGTCCTCGACACTCCATTTCGGCATCAACGTATTAGTGTCGTGCGTGTGAGCGTGTCCATTGCATGGCTGTTGGCGCAGAAGGATCTCGAGCTGACGCACCGAGGAGGGCCGACGCGCGGATCTCGGGCTGTCTCGTTCGTGCATGCGACCGAATTGTCCGACCCGAGCCCGTGGCTGTCCGGAGGTGAACTCGTGCTCACCACGGGACTAGGTCTCGACTCCGGCGCCGAGGCGTCCGGCGACTATGTGCGACGACTCGAAGCCGCGGGCGTCGCGTGCGTGGGATTCGGAACAGGGTTGTCGCACAGGACCATTCCAGCGGCGCTGTTGTCCGCAGCGAACGACGTCGGGCTGCCCATTCTCGAAGTGCCGTATCCGACGCCGTTCGCTGCCGTCGTTCGCACGGTGATGAACAGAATCGCCGAGCAGGACTACGACGAGGTGCTTCGCGCAGCCAAGGTCCAAGCGCGGATCACGCGGGCTGCGCTGCACGGTGGCGTCGACGCGTTGATCCGGGAGCTCGCCGTGGCGACGGGGACCGAGGTCGTCTTCGTCGGTCCGCGATCGGAATCGGTCTATCCGGCCGCTGCGTGGGAGTTGGTCACCATGACGCGCGAGGTCGTGGCGGACGGACGAACTCCGGAAGCGGCGTCGATCTCGATCAGCGAGCCGGGCCGAACGCTGACGGTTCAGCCGGTCGGACTGTCACGCGCTACTGCGGGTCATCTTGCAATGGTCACGTCCGGACCGGTGAGCGGCGTCGAACAGGTGCTGCTCGGTCATGCGGTGTCGCTGCTGACACTCGAGGTCGAGAAGCCTGCACGTCTGCGTGCCGAGCAGACACGCTTGCATGCGACAGCGACCGGACTACTTCTCGACGGCCGCTTCGACGACGGCCACATCCCGGACTACCTCCGAGACGCCGCCGATCCGCGAGGTCGGGTACGAGTGTTGGCGATCGCTGCGGACCCCGAAGCGGGCGTCGTCGACCACGTGGACCAGGCACTGGCATCGGTCGGCAGGCAGCTGTTCGAGCGTTCCGACGGCGTTGATGCCACGGTCGTGCTGCTGTACGGCGAGGACGACACCGAGTTCGTCGAAGGATTGCTTCCCGATCATCCGTCGGTTCGTGCCGGCGTCAGCACCGATCAGGCCATGAGCGATTCCGGAACAGCGCTCGAACAGGCACGTCTGGCGCTGAAGCTCGCCGCTCCGGGCCGCGAAGGAAGGCTGGTGGACTTCCGTACTGCTCACGGATCGCTCCTTCTTGCATCGGAACCGGCACGCGCCGCGTTGGTGACTTTGGCCGGAAGCACCGTCACCACGCTTGCCGATCACGACGAAGCACACGCGGGTGATCTTCTGCCGTCGCTGCGCGCATTTCTCGAGGCGAACGGCGGATGGGAAGCGGCCGCAACCCAGTTGGGCGTCCACCGTCACACACTGCGCGGACGCATCGGCCGCATCGAGCAGGTGTTGGGTATCGACCTCGGCCATGCGCGCGTCCGCGCCGAGCTGCTGCTGTCGATCCTCGCCGTCGACGCCACGCGCTAGCCCCCTGGTCCGCACATGCATATGCGTGTGCGGGACAGACCGGATGCGGCCCAGTACGTTCCGCGCGGCTATCGTCATAACCAGCCACCATGGATCCGTCGGAAACCCCTCAGGAGTCTGCGCGATGCCCCACCCGTATCCGGTCCGAGAAATCGCACGGCAGGCGGGCGTCAGCGAAGCCACGGTCGATCGCGTTCTACACAAGCGACCCGGCGTCCGTGCGGGGACGATCCTGCAGGTCGAACAGGCGATTGCCGACCTGGACCGACAGCGGACTCAGCTGCGACTGTCCGGGCGCACGTTCATGGTCGATGTCGTGATGGACACTCCGAACCGGTTCTCTCGACTGGTACGCGAGTCGCTCGAAGCAGAGTTGCCGGGTCTGCGACCGGCGGCGATCCGCGCTCGATTCCATCTCCGTGAGGGCTGGCCCCCTGACGACCTCGTCGCGACTCTGGATTCCGTGGCGGCCAAGGGAAGTCACGGAATCATTCTGAAGGCGCCGGACACACCGGCTGTCGCCGCGGCGATCGATCGAGTCACGGCAGCTGGTGTGCCGATCCTGACACTCGTGACGGATGTGCCCGCGAGCAACCGCATCGCCTATGTCGGAATGGACAATCGCGCGGCGGGAAGTACAGCGGCGTATCTGATGTCGCAGTGGCTGCGGCATTCCGATGCGGCGGTGCTCGTCATGACGAGCCGCAACTTCTTCCGAGGTGAGGAAGAGCGAGAAATGGGCTTCAGGGTTGCCATACGTGCCAAGGACGCTTGCCGACGCGTCGTCGAGATCTCGGACACCGACGGCCTCGACGACACCTCACGGGTCCTGGTCGCCGACGAGCTCACCCGAAGTCCGGACATCCGGGCGGTGTATTCGATCGGCGGTGGCAATTCCGGCATCCTCGATGCTTTCGCGGCCGCAGGTCGCGAATGCGAAGTCTTCATCGGGCACGATCTGGCGCAGGAGAACAGAGCTCTTCTGCAGACCGGCCATCTGACGGCCGTGCTGCATCACGACTTGCGCGAGGACATGCGGCATGCGGCACGGTCGATCATGATGTTCCACGGAGCTCTGCCCGGCACCGTTCGTACCGTGCGCTCGAAGATCGACGTGATCACTCCGCACAACATGCCCGGTCGCTGACGTGCCAGGACAGTGTGCTGCGAGATCTCCTCTCGCAGCACACCGTTGATTCAGTTGTTCTCGGGCAGGCCACTGATCCAGGACGTGCTGCGTACGTCTGCCGTGATGGCGAGGACGTCGGCCAGCAGTTCGTCGTCGATCGGCGCGGTGACGGCGTCGACGGCCGCATCCAAGTTCTTCGCCTTCGTCGTTCCGATCACGGTGGTGGCACATCCGGATCGTTGGATGGAGAACTGATTCGCGAGGAAGGACACGTCGACCCCACGCGACGAGCACAGTTCCGACACGGCTCGTGCCGCGTCGAGAATCGCTCGAGGTGCAGGCAGGTCGATCTTCAGTCCGGCTTTGGTCAGCAAGCCGAGACCGACTGCTGCAGCGTTGATCACCGCGGTGTCCTGCTCGCGGCAGACCGGAGCCAGCACGGTCTCGAGCTCGGTGTTCAGCAATGTGAAGTGCGCGTACGACAACACGACGTCGAGATCGGTCTCGGTCACTGCCCGCGTGAGCGTGCGCATGGGATACCCGGTCATTCCGATGAAGCGGCACTTGCCCTCGTCGCGCAGTGTCACGAGCTCGGCGTAAGCGTCGCCGAACACGCCATCGAGCGACACGAACTCGATGTCGTGCAACTGGAACACGTCGACGTAATCGGTGCCGAGTAATTCGAGGCTGCGTTCCAGGCTCGCCCGGATCGCGGCAGGAGAGAAGTCGAAGTCGGCGGCGTCGTTGCGACCGGCCTTCGTACCGATCAGCACCTCGTCGCGAATTCCTGAGACGGCGCGGCCCAGTCGACGCTCGGCCAGGCCCTGACCGTAATACGGCGACGAATCGAAGAAGTTGATACCCGCATCGACGGCGCAATGGACCGCATCGAGCGCTGTCGCTTCGTCGGCGCTGCCGAACATGTCGCCGAGTGGCGAGGTTCCGAACGATACAGCGGAGACCTTCAGCCCGGTTCTACCGAGAATGTTGTACTGCATGAATTTTCGTCGACTCCCGATGAGATGAGAAACGGTCCTTGCCGATTATTCAGGGCACGTGATGGCCGCTACAAGACGGCGACCCATCAACTTTCCCTCGAGGTGACGAGCGTACCGTCGCGCCTTTCGAAGCCTTTCCGGTCGTAGAACCGGACGACGACAAAACCGAACACGAGACCGATCGCGGTACCGATCAGCGTCGCGGTGACACCGTGCCCCAGCCCCGCGTCCCATCGCGCGTCGAAGTACAGAATGGCTCGCACAGCCAGATACACCTGATGCATCGGCTCGAACTGGGCCAGCCAGCCGAACAATCTGGGCGCAGCGCTGATCGGGACCGTGGCGCCGGCGGACGGCAGCCCGAGCACCACGAACAGAATGAGGTTGATCAGCAGCCCCAGCGTGCCGAACACCGACACGATCGACACCGCGGTGACACCGACCGCGGTGATCGCCAGCGCGCCGTACATCCACAACAGCAGCGAGTGCGACGACGGCATACCCAGTGCGGTCGAGATCCACAGGTACAGCGCGGACACGACGACTCCGAGAATCGCCATCAGCGCCCACTTCACGAACATCGTCTGCAACCGGCTGATCGGCGCCGCACGGGTGTGTCGGAAGAACGGACCGAATTCGGTCGGCGTGAAACCGAGAACGCTGTCGACCAACGCGCTGACGACCATTGCTCCCGTGAAGCCTGCGAGCAACAGCAACAGCGCGTAGTAGAACGCGGACAGACCGAGACCGGTTCCGTCCGGGAGCGGATCGTGTGGGGTGACGATGATGTCGATCGGATCGGCGAGGGTCAGAGCCGCGGCGCCCGACATCGACTGGCCAGCCGCGAGCTGCGCCTGGACGGATTCCGTGAGTTGCTGTCCGACCTTGGTGTTGGCTTCCCCGAGCGCCTGATCGCCGATCGCGCTGAACAGCGACGAGCCGAGTGTCCCTGCCCGCGGATTGGTGTAGACGGTGATGACGGGTTTGTCGACGTCACCGGCGACCACACTCGCTTCCGCCAGGATCGACAGACGTTTGGTGAAGTCGCTGGGAATGACGATGGCACCGAACACCTCGCCGCTGTCGAGCTCGTCGTGAGCCTGCGCGATCCCCATCTGGCGCAGATCGACCGTGTTCGGATCGATACCTGCGACGAGCCCATCACGAATCTGATTGCCGAAGTTGGCCTGCTCTCCCGTCGGGAGAACGTCGCCCTCGTCGCTGACCACCAGGGCGATCGGGAAGTCGTGCAAGCTCTTCTTCGGATCGAGGATTCCGCCCATGTACACCGCTGCCAGAACGGACATCAGCAGCGAGACGACGAGGACGGGTGCCAACCACAACTTCGGCCCACGAATCGCGGTGCGGGCCAGCCGGTCTGCGGTGTCGGGCTCGGTCGTGTTCTCGGCTCGTTCACCTCGCCCGTGCTCGGGCACCTCGTCCGCCATCAAGGACTCCTTCGACGCAGTGTGGTTCGCGGCGCATCGTGCCGGTCGGCGGAATCGAGCGCCGACTATCGGAAGCCTACTTCTGTCCCCCTGAGGGCGGGCGCGCCCAGGGTGGTGGTCCACGACGGAATTTCCTGAGGTGCAACTCCCCCTGCCTCGCCGTAGATCACGGCAAGTGTGTCTCGTTCGAAGTCCGAACCCTCGTATGCGCTGGGAACCGACGAGTACTGGGGCGCGGGTAACTCCGGGATATCCTGCGGCCCCGGGTTTCTCGACGGCACCTGGTACGAACCGTCGTTCATCGAGCCTCCCGGATACTGCGGGAAGAACTCGCCCGCTTCGTTGTTCGCCGATTCGTAGCATCGCGGCCCGCGGTCCTCGAAGAATCTCGGTTCGTCCTGATTGGGCAGGTAGCGGCCTTTCGGGTTGACGATCGGCATCGTGACGTTGATGCCCCGGTATTCGTCGCCGACGCCGATGACGTCTTGTGCTCGTTCGACGATCGGAACAAATTGAGAGAAGGTGCATCCGAACGTCGGCGAGTACCGAGCCAGGAGTTCGAGTGCCTGACGAGAATCAGCGGCGATGCCGACCAGGTTGCTTGCATTGGTCTGGAGAAAGTCCGCTGACGTCGAACCGGTCGATGTCAGCGACGCGATCAATGTGTCGACCGCCGGACGCTGCTCGACCAGCGTGCTGCCCGTCACTGTCAGATTGTCGAGTGCATCGACCAACTGTGGCGCCGCGTCCGAGTACGTCTGCGACAGGTCCGCCAGACCTCGCAGATCCTCCCGGATGTTCGGCAGCTCGGTGTTCAGACCACCGAAGATGTGCTCTAGCCGATCGATCGTCAATCCCAGTTCCGCTCCGCGACCGGTCAGTCCCTGCGCCAACGCACCCAGCGTATTCGACAGATCCTGCGGTGGAACCGCTTCGAGCAGCGGCAACAGATTGTCCAGCAATTCGCCGACCTCGATGGCGCTGCCGCTGATGTCCTGTTTCAGGACAGCGCCCTCCGCGATGGGTTCTGCCGCAGGGCCGTCGGGGAGTATCAGCGAGACATAACGTTCACCGAACAAGGTCTTCGGCAGCAGGCGGGCGGTCGCGTTCGACGGAATCGACCCGGCGTGTTCGGGGTCGATCGCCAAGTGTGCGGTGACGACACCGTCGACGCTGGTCGCGGAGCGAACCTCTCCGACGATCAGGCCGCGCACCTTCACGTCCGCATCGACAGGCAAGGCATTTCCGACCGAATCGGTGATCAGGTCGATGCCGACGACCTTCTGGAACGTCTTCTCGTACGACGTGATCGACCACGCCACGAACACCAGAATCATCACGAAGAGCAGCACTCCGAGCGAACGTCGCTTCAACGGAGAAGGTGAGTCGATCACGCGACGACGTCCTGCCGACGGGACGACTCGAACCAGTGATGTGCGGTCATTCCGTGGATATTAATGTAACCGTCGGTCACACTGACAAACGGGAGTGATCCGACGGCCTACCTCCCGGCCGAGTCGTCCTACTGTGAATCGACTGCAGGACTACGGTGTTCAACCAGCCCGACGGCCGGTCACGAGCAGGTACTCCCACTCCATTGCTCCCCCTCGGTACACCTCCTCGGCCTCGTCCTTCAAGGCTTCGTCCAGGGCATGAACCTTGTCCGGCTCACTGCCGATGCGGTTGTAGACCGCGATTGTCGGTCCGTACTTCGCCTTGAAGAACTCCAGGAAGTCGGCCGGCCGCTCGAACATGTCGATGGCCAACCGGTTCGTGCTGAACTCGAGATCGACCACACGATCACCGAACAATTCGCGGACGTGTGCTTCGTCACCCCACAGTGGAGGTGGCTGCGCTCCCGGAGGTGGCGGGGCCGCGTACGGCTTCATCGTCGCGAACATTCGCCCGATGAAGCCGGTCGGCGTCCAGTTGACGAGCCCGATCGACGCTCCGGGTCGCGCGACTCGGGTCAGTTCGTCCGCCGCGACTCGGTGGTGCGGCGCGAACATGACCCCGATACACGACAGCACGGCATCGAATTCGCCGTCGGCGAACGGCAGCGCCTCGGCATCCGCCTCTGTCCATTCGATGTCGTCGAGCCCACGCTCCGCGGCCAGGCGTCGACCCTCGGTGAACAACTCGGGCGTCAGATCGGATGCGACGACATGAGCACCGCACGCAGCCGCGGCCAGCGACGCGTTTCCGCTGCCCGCAGCTATGTCGAGAACTCGTTGCCCCGGAGAGATCGAACACGCGTGAACGAGCACGGGTCCGAGCTCGCCGACCACCTCGGATGCAATTGCGGGATAGTCTCCCATCCCCCACATCGATCGGTGAGCTGACTTGAGTGCGCGGTCGGCCGCTACGGTGTCCACAGATTCGGACATGACATTTCTCCTCCCATGCAATCGGTAGTTGAATTGTCTGCGAGTCGATGGTAGAAGAGGCGCACCAGCCAGCTCCAGTACTGAATCCGTACCGCCGACCCCTGAAACGCTGACCGAACGACTCTGTCGGTCACCGCTGACCCGTCGTAGCATGCGGCTCATGGGGGCGACCGACCATCTGCTGTGTCCTGCAGCCAAGGCGATGGAGCTGTTCGACGAGCGGTGGACACTACTCGTCGTCCGTGAACTCGTTCTGGGAAGCAAGCGGTTCAACGAACTCCGCCGACAACTCCCTGAGGTGTCTCCGAGCGTGTTGTCCAAGCGCTTGCACCGATTGGCGATCACCGGGATCGTCCGGAAAAGCATGGTCGACGGCGACGTCCACTATGTACTCACCGAGGCCGGGCGCGATCTACGGCCGGTCGTCGAAGCACTCGGCGCGTGGGGTGCGAGATGGCTCGAGAGCACCGACGACGCGTCGGCTCGATCCTGACAAATCGGTACCCCGCTCGACCGTGTCGCGAGGATTCCGCGACCTGGATACGGAATGATCCAGGAGTAACAATGCTCTGCGGCAGAGTGCGCATGACTTCTGGAGGTAAGGGTGTCCGAGCATCGGGTTTTCGATGTGACTGTTCATGGCGACCACGAGGATCTCGACCGCCTCCTGAACGACCCGACCATTGCGGTTGTCGACACCGTGGAACAACAGCAGACATCGCTTGCAGAACTGCTTCCCAGTCCGGCGGAGCGACTCGACGAGCCAACCCGATGGGTGCACTACCCGTGGCGACGGACGGTTGCGCGGATCCTCGGACCAGACGCGTTTCACCGCCTGCGCCTGGACCGGAACCGCAACAAGATCAGTGCCGATGAACAACTCGCATTTCGGGGCCTTCGGATCGGGGTTGTCGGGTTGAGCGTCGGGCACGCGGTCGCCCATACCCTGGCGCTGGAGGGGCTGTGTGGGGAGTTGCGTCTCGCCGACTTCGACGAGCTGGATCTGTCCAACCTCAACCGAGTTCCAGCCTCCATCCTGGACCTGGGACTCAACAAATCCGTCCTCGCGGCACGACGCATCGCCGAACTGGACCCTTACCTTCCGGTATCGGTATTCAGCGAAGGCATCACAGGAGAATCGATCGCCGAGTTCGTCGACGGGTTGGATCTCGTCATCGAAGAATGCGACTCGTTGGAAATCAAGCTGCTGGTCCGCAAACACGCGCGGCAGCGACGTATCCCGGTAATGATGGAAACCAGTGACGGCGGCGTGCTCGATGTCGAACGATTCGATCTCGAACCGGAGCGACCACTGCTGCACGGGCTCATGCCGGATCTCGACCCCGCCCAGTACTCGCAGTTGACCGCCGAACAGAAGACCGCGGCGGCCGCGTCGCTGCTCGATCCCACCAAGATCACTGCTCGAATGGCAGCGTCGGTACCGCTCATCGGCTCGACCCTGTCCACCTGGCCGCAGCTCGGCAGCGACGTGGCGCTCGGTGGGGCCACGCTGGCAGCAGCCGTACGAGCATTCGGGCGGGGTGAACCACTCCCGTCCGGTCGCAGGCGCATCGATCTCGACGAGCTTCTGAAACTCGGTGAGGATCCGCTCACACGACCCTGAGATCTCGGTGTGGGTGTCGCCGGTGCCACCCCCGCGAACGGGTGACGACGCCGACACTGCATGGCATGTCAGCGCCCGAGCCAGTGCTCTCTAGGTAGTGTTCGTTCCATCCCCTTTCCGATACGAGGCCTTTCGACGATGAATGTGTTTGCCCGGATGCGTCCGCCTTCGTTGGCGGGGTCGCGGCGTTCGCGTTTCGACACGCGCACCGCGATGGTGATATTGAGCGCTTCCGGGGCGGTTCCACTTCTGATCATTGCGTTGATCTCTCCGACGTTTCTACGACCGAACGCTTTTCCGCTTCTGATCTGTGTACTGCTGTTCACCGCCGTAACCGTGCTGTTCGCAGTGAGAGTCGGACGGCTGACCGAGCAGCAGTTCACCGTTCTGGGTTTCGGTGGAATGGCCGGCGTCGCGGTGAGTGCCTACCTGATCGCCGACCCAGCCGGGATGCGCGCTGTGACAGGGATGTTGGCCATCGTGCCTGCGATCGCAGCATCGGGGTCACCGCCCAGGGTGACGACATTTCTCACCGGGGTATCGGTCTCGATGGCGAGTGCCTTGTCGATCGTCGGCATGGGCTCGTCCGGCTGGGCAGTCACCTTCGTGGCAATAGGTGCAGCCGCCACTGCAGTCTTGGTTCCGGTCGCACTCATCTCCGGTCTTCGGCGCGCCCTGCACACGATCAACGAACAGCTGCAGGTGCTGGCCAGTACAGACCCCTTGACCGGCCTGGCAAATCGTCGTGGGTTGCTCACGCTTGCCGAGAAGTTGTTGGACACCGCTGCCAAACAACGAGTTCAGATTTCTGCCTTGGTGGTCGACATCGACTTGTTCAAAACTGTCAACGACACCGACGGACATGCCGCAGGCGACCGAGCCCTCACCGCTGTCGCCGAGGCGCTGAATCATGCTGTCGACGACGTCGGTGCGCCGAACGCGATCGTGTCGCGCATCGGCGGAGAAGAGTTTCTCGTCCTGGCACCGAAAATGCCCGGCACGGTTCTAGCAGACGGAGTGCTCCACTGGGTCAGGTCGAACTGCACCGTCACCGTCAGCGTCGGTACGGTCACCGTCGACCTACACCAGTCTCTCCCCGGCAGGCAGCCGATTCGGCCACGACCGAACAGGACCGATCGAGACATCGATGCTGTTCTCGATCACGTGGTCCGTGCGGCGGACAGTGCGCTGTACGAAGCAAAATCCGCCGGACGTGACCGCGCCCGCGACGCCGGGGTCCTCCAGCTGCCGTGGGGGGTGGACTCGGTGCGTGGCGCGCGACTCGCACCGTCTGCCGATCCCCCCACCGCCATCACGCGGCGAGCATAGCGGCGGAGTTCCGCAGCGCCCGTGCGTCACGGTACATGCGGGACAGGACGACGGGCTGCGCGTCGAGCTGGACCGTTCGCCGGTCCCACCACATGATCCGGGTGCGGTATCGGGCGTCGGGATAGGCAGCGAACGGTACGTGTTCGGCGACGCGTCCGCCCGATGACTCCCATCGTCGCAATACGTGTTCTGCAGCCGTCGCCATGATCCACCGAACGTTCATCGCATCCATCGTCGGCACTGCAACGCGCGCGAGCGCTCCTGCCACGGCTCCCCCGTCGGCGGTGTCGGAGCCCACCCACGCTGTCTTCATCTCGACGACGCCGTCTCCGATTCTCGCGTCGATCATGTCGCGAACCTGTTCCCGGCCGGGGTTTCCAGCCCACTCGGTCAGCGCGTGCGACTGCTGAGCGCTGCGGTAAGCACCTTGGCCACGAACACCGCCGACGACATCGCCGGTCCGATCGATCGACACGAAGAACAGCGCAGTTTCCGACGCGATACGGTCCGCGTCCTGGTCGACTGCCACCTCGACGCCGTGCTTCGCATACGAGATGTGTGCTCCGCGAAGGTACTCGAACCACAGGTCGGGGTCGTCGTACGGTGTGGTGCGTACGAGTGTGAGGCCGGTGATGTCGTCGTGCACTTCAGCTCGTCCGACGTACCGTCGTGGTCGGGCTGGTGCTGTGTCGACAGTCGAGAAACTCATGGCAGACCTTTCGAGGGGGCCGATCCGAACGGACCGGATAGGAAACGTGTGAGATGTCGGCGCTCGTCGAAAGAAACAGGCGCCGTGCTCGATTCTCTGTGTCGGACGCTCGGTGCACAACGTAGGCGGAGTTTCTGGGCCACACCGGCACTGCCGCATGCGGCCCGGCGATAGACTTCCGCCACATCGGTGTTCGTGTCGCGACACCCTCGTCAGGTCCGACCAGGAAAGGGCCACCTCATGGGCGCGCAAGACACGGATACCCCAGTCTCCCGGCGAAAGCCCTGGCGTGCAGCCGCTCTCGTCGGTGCGTTCGTCGCGGTGTACGTGGTCGTTCTGTTCGGCTATGCCGCGGGAGACAGGGGCGACGCACCCGACGACCGCGCGCCGGACGACTCGGGTGCTCTCGTGTATCTCGACGTTGTGGCAGTCGACGGTGAGAATTTCTCGATCGACGCCCGAGTGTCGGTCTATCCGGGGACCGAATTGGTCGATGACAGCGGCTTTCTGAGCGACGACCTCGTCGTGGATGTCTCGCCCTTGGCTGCCGGTGGGCGTCTCGAATTCGACCGTGGAACGAGGCCGTCCGCTCAGCCGATATCGCTCTACGCGGACGGAGACATCACGCGCTGGCCGTTCGACGTGCACGAGTCGACGGACGTCACGGTGAGAGTCGTGGACGGTTCCTCTCCGGTCCCCTCCACCGTCGCGGTCACCGATTCGCTGACGGGGTGGACGATCTCGTCGAGCGTCGATGCGACGGCACAATCCCTTGGTATCACGGCCGAGCGGACAGGAGCCTCGTGGATCTTCGCGCTCGCTCTGTGCGGCGTGCTTCTCGTTCTGCCGGTGTGCGCCTTGTTCGTGTCCATCCAGACCCTGCGGTCCCGCAGGAAGTTCCAGCCTCCGATGGTCACCTGGTTCGCCGTGATGCTCTTCGCGGTCCTCCCTCTGCGCAACCTGTTTCCGGGGAGCCCTCCGATCGGTTCGTGGGTGGACTACGCGCTCGTAGTGTGGGTGGTCGCAGGCTTGGCAACCGCGATGGCGCTGTACGTGCTCACGTGGTGGCGTCAAGCCCCCTGAAAGAGCAACGCACTCGTTTCGCCGCACGGTTGCCTACTGTGGAGCACGGGAAGCTGCTCCACCGTCTGGGAGGGTGTATGACTGCGTCACCGAACGGCGACATTCTGGCCGAGATCGAACGGCGTGTCCTGTGGTTGTCGACATCGATGATCCACCATGCCAACCGCATTCGTCCGAATCCCACCGGCATGAAAGTCGGTGGGCATCAGGCGTCGTGCGCGTCGATCGTCACCATCATGACGACGCTTTGGTTCGAGCAGCTCAGGCCCGGTGACCGTGTGTCGGTCAAACCGCACGCGTCCCCTGTCCTGCACGCGATCAACTATCTGCTCGACGGTCTCGACGAGGCCTACCTCACCACATTGAGGCAGTTCGGTGGCCTCCAGTCCTACCCGAGCAGGATCAAGGATCCTGACGCCGTGGACTATTCGACCGGTTCGGTCGGAATCGGCGCCACCGCACCCATCTGGGGCGCCATCGCCCGACGCTACGTCGACACCGCATTCGGCGATACCGGCAGCGGGAGGCAGTACTCGCTCGTCGGAGACGCGGAACTGGACGAAGGCGCGATCTGGGAAGCGGTCATGGACACTTCGGTCGCCGAGCTGGGCGAGATCGTCTGGATCGTCGACCTCAACCGTCAGTCGCTCGATCGAGTCGTGCCGAACATCGCCGCCGACCGGTTGAGCCGCATGTTCGACGCTGCCGGCTGGCAGGTCGTCGTCGTCAAGTTCGGCGCTTTGCTCGAGTCGCTGTTCGCGCAACCCGGAGGCGACGCACTGCGTCGGCGAATCCTGGACATGCCGAACCCCGAGTATCAGCGGCTGTTGCGCTGCACCGCCGAGCAGGTTCGGCTACGCCTCCCCGGGGCGGGTACCGATGCCGCCGACATCGAGAAGGCGATCGTCGATCTCGACGACGCCACACTCCTTCGCGCCATTCGCAATCTCGGTGGCCACGACATCGACGCGCTCCGGCACGCGTATGCGCAGATCGACGACACTCGCCCGACCGTCGTCATCGCGTACACGATCAAAGGCCATGCGCTCCCGACGGAGGGACATCCGCAGAACCATTCGTCGTTGTTGACCGTCGACCAGTACGACGCTCTGGCACGTGATCTCGGCACCGATCCGGCACGACCATGGCGAAAGTTCGACGACGGGAGCGAGGCGGCGGCTCTGTGCGCGGCGCGAGCAGGTGCGCTGGCGAGGGAAGAGATACGTCGGACTCCCCCGCCGCCCGTTCCCGACGACATGGGCAGAACTCCGTCGGGCACGTCGACCACTCAGGCCGCGTTGGGTCGGGCGCTGCTCGATCTGACGAGGGAGGCTCCCGACGTCGCACAGCGAGTCGTGACCGTCAGTCCCGACGTCACATCGACGACCAACCTGGCCGGATGGCTCAACAAAGTGGGCGTCTGGTCGCCCACCGAACGTCGCGATTGGTTCGACGACGACGCCGAAACCATCATGCATTGGCGAGAGAGGCCGACGGGCCGGCACATGGAACTGGGTATCGCCGAGACCAATCTCGTCGGCCTGATCGGTGAGCTCGGCGCGACGTGGAGCCGGTGGGGTCAACCGCTGTTCCCCATCGGTGTGCTGTACGACCCGTTCGTGGAGAGAGCGTTGGAGCCGTGGTCGTACGGCATCTACGCGGGCGGGCAGTCGATTCTCGTCGGGACACCGTCGGGCGTCACGCTCGCAGCCGAAGGTGGTGCACACCAGTCGATCACGACGCCGTCCATCGGCCTCGAGCAACCCGGGTGCATCAGTTACGAACCCGCGTTCGCGATCGACACCGAATGGACTCTGTTCGCGAGCATCTCACGTCTGGGTCGCCCGGACGGTACGTCGTCGTACCTTCGATTGTCGACGCGTCCGGTGGATCAGACACTCGCGGCAGTTCCCGCTGATGCGGCAGCAAGGGAACGTCGGCGACAGCATGTGGTCGCGGGCGCATACGTGCTGCGAGCCGAGTCCAGGCCCGACGTCGTTCTGGTTGGGATGGGCGCAATGATGACCGAGACCCTCGCCGCCGCCGACCGTCTCGCCGACATGGGTACGAAGGCGAGGGTCGTCTGCGTCACGAGTCCGGGCTTGCTGTTCGAGGCGGTGCAGGCGCGACGCGGATTGGCCGACGCGCCCACGTGGATACTCGATCAGGTTTTTCCGGCGTCCCGACGCGCCCCGATCGTCACCGTCCTCGACGGGCACCCGCACACGCTTGCATTCCTGGCCGGGCTCGACGGGGTCGGTGGTGCGTCACTCGGTGTGACGGGATTCGGGCAGGTGGGTTCGCTCGAGGAGGTCTATCGCTACCACGGCATCGATACCGACGGCATCGTGCGAGCGGCGTTGAATCTCGTCGAATGACTCGTGTGCGTCCACTGAGTGGACGTATCGCGATCGGTCGACCGCGGCATGAGCAGAATCGGAGCGAAGTCGGTACTGCCCTACCCGTCGGTGGCATCCAGTGCCACACTGAGACCCAGTAGACATAGTTGGACATCCATCTTCGCTGGAGGAATTTCGTGACTACATCTGTCATCGTTGCCGGTGCTCGCACTCCGGTCGGTCGACTGTCCGGGTCGCTCAAGGACCTGTCGGGATCCGATCTCGGCGGAATTGCCATCAAGGGTGCGCTCGACAAGGCAGGTGTCGCGCCGGAGGCGGTCGAGTACGTCATCATGGGCCAGGTACTCACCGCCGGTGCAGGCCAGATCCCCGCACGCCAGGCCGCCGTCGCGGCGGGTATTCCGATGGACGTGCCCGCATTGACGATCAACAAGGTATGCCTGTCCGGCGTCGACGCCATCGCGCTCGCCGACCAGCTGATCCGCGCCGGTGAATTCGAGGTCGTCGTCGCCGGCGGTCAGGAGTCGATGACGCAGGCTCCGCACATGCTCGAGAAGAGCCGCGCCGGTTTCAAGTACGGCGACGTCACGATGAAGGACCACCTCGCCTACGACGGCTTGTACGACATCTTCACCGATCAGGCTATGGGCGGACTCACCGAATCCCGCAACGAAGGCGCGACCGCGTCCACCCGCGAGGAGCAGGACGCGTTCGCTGCGGCCTCCCACCAGCGCGCGGCGACGGCGTGGAAGAACGGCGTGTTCGACGACGAGGTCGTGCCGGTGTCGATCCCGCAGCGCAAGGGCGATCCGATCGTCTTCTCCCAGGACGAGGGCATCCGCGCCGATACGACGACCGAGACGCTCGCGAAGCTGCGTCCGGCGTTCAGCAAGACCGGCACCATCACTGCGGGCAACGCCTCGACCATCAACGACGGCGCTGCGGCCGTGATCGTGATGAGCAAGGCCAAGGCCGAGTCGCTGGGACTCGAGTGGATCGCCGAGATCGGCGCGCACGGCGTCGTCGCAGGCCCGGATTCGTCGTTGCAGTCCCAGCCTGCCCGCGCGATCGTCAAGGCGTGCGCGAAGGAAGGGATCGATCCGAAGGATCTGGACCTGATCGAGATCAACGAAGCCTTCGCCGCGGTCGGCATCGCCTCGACCCGCGAACTCGGAATCGACGAGTCGAAGGTCAACGTCAACGGCGGCGCGATCGCGATCGGTCACCCGCTCGGCATGTCCGGAGCGCGCATCGCACTGCACCTCGCGCTCGAACTGAAGCGTCGCGGCGGAGGCGTCGGCGCAGCCGCACTGTGCGGCGGCGGCGGACAGGGCGACGCACTGATCGTCCGCGTGCCGAAGCAGTAAGCCTCGAGCAGCAATGAACGAGTGGCGCGAACCGGAATGGTCGCGCCACTCGTTCGCGTTGCACACGGAGTACGCGTGCATCGACGAAAGGCTCCTTTCATGGCAGAGAAGGTCTGGTTCATCACAGGTACGTCCCGAGGATTCGGGCGAGAGTGGGCGATTGCAGCTCTCGATCGGGGTGACAAGGTTGCCGCGACGGCCAGGGACATCTCCACTCTCACCGACCTCACCGAGAAGTACGGCGACGCCGTGCTCCCGATCGCACTGGACGTCACCGATCGGGCTGCCGACTTCGCGGCAGTGAAACAGGCCCACGACCACTTCGGCAGGCTCGACGTCGTCGTCAACAACGCCGGATACGGCCTCTTCGGATTCGTCGAGGAGGTCAGCGAACAGCAGGCGCGGGATCAGTTGGACACCAACGTGTTCGGCGCATTGTGGGTCACCCAGGCGGCGTTGCCGTTCCTTCGGGAACAGGGTAGCGGACACATTCTCCAGGTGTCGTCCATCGGCGGTATCAGCGCCTTCCAGAACGTCGGGCTCTATCACGCGTCGAAGTGGGCGTTGGAGGGGTTCTCGCAGTCGCTCGCGCAGGAGGTCGCGTCGTTCGGCATTCACGTGACGCTGATCGAACCCGGAGGATTCTCGACGGATTGGAGTGGACCGTCGTCGAAGCGTGCCACGGAACTGCCCGCATACGCGGATGCTCACGCGGCGGCCGATGCCGCACGCGCGCAACGAACGTCGAAGCCCGGCGATCCCGCGGCGTCCGCCCGCGCACTACTGAAGGTCGTCGACGCGGAGAAGCCCCCGCTACGAGTGTTCTTCGGTGAGGCGCCTCTCGCGATTGCCAAGGCGGATTACGCAAGCCGGCTCGCGACTTGGGAAGAGTGGCAACCTGTTTCGATCGAAGCTCAGGGCTGACAGACGCGTCCGGGCCCCGCGGCGCATTGTGCGACACGGGGCCCGGACTCTAGGCTTGCGTCCGATGTGGATCGGATGGATCGAACTCGACTTCCTGCTGGGCGATGTGCACTCCTTGAAGGAGAAACGCTCGCTCGTTCGCCCTGTCGTCGCCGAGTTGCAACGCAAGTTCTCGGTGTCGGTAGCCGAAGTCGATCACCTCGACCTCCACCGACGCGCGGGTATCGGAGCGTCGGTCGTGGCGGCGGATTCCGCGCACGTGTCCGAGGTACTGGACCGGATCGAACGCCAGGGATCGGCTCGACCCGAGGTGCAACTCATCGGTGCGCGTCGCCGCATCATCAGGGCCGACGACATCTGACACCACTTGCCGACACCGATGCCGGCCGTCACACGTGCGTGACGGCCGGCATCGGGTGGAGCGTCGTCGATGTCAGATGGACGAACGCGCCACCATCTCGACTGCGACGCGCTCGCCGGTCTCGAGTGACTTCACACCCGCGGCGCACACCGCTGCTGCGGCGTAGCCGTCCCATGCACCGGGTCCGTCGATGTAGTTTCCGGTCTCGGCGCCTGCCTGGACCGCGTTGACCCACCGCTGGATCTCCGTGTCGTACGCCTGGCCGAAGCGTTCCTTGAACGACGGGGTGATGGTGCCGCCCCACGTGCCGGGCTTGCTCTTGCGGACCAGACCGACGTCGAGTCCGATCATCGCGCTACCGAGTTCGGCAACGACCTCGGTGCGCACCTCGTAGGCGACACCGGTGGTGACGAAGACCTCGGCGTCGACGTGGCGGCCGGACTCGGTCGCGAACAGTGCGATCTGCGGATCCTGGAGTCCCTCGGGCGCGCTCGCGTTCGCCGACGGCTTGATGATCTGCACCGACGTGATTTCCTCGTCGAGCAGGAAGCGAGTCACGTCGACCTCGTGGACGAGCGAGTCCTTGACGATCATCGCGCTGTCGAAGTTCGGCGGAACCGTCGGATTGCGGTGTGCGCAGTGCACGACGAGCGGGCGACCGATGTCACCGGAGTCGATGAGCGACTTGAGCTCGGCGTACTCGTTGTCGAAGCGACGCATGAACCCGACCTGGATGAGTGTCTTACCCAGTGCCGCTTCGGCTTTCACGACGGCGAGCGAGGTCTCGACCTCGGTGGTCAGCGGCTTCTCGCACAGAACCGGCTTGCCGTGCTCGAGGCACGCAAGGAGCTGCTTCTCGTGAGTGGGCCCCGGGGTAGCGAGCAGGACCGCGTCGACCTCGGGGTCGGCGATCGCGTCGAAGGGGTCGGCGATGGCGCGACACCCGGGGATCGTCGCAGCGAGTTCTTCGGCCTTCTCGGCGAAGAAGTCGTTCACGACGGCAACGCGAGCACCGGCGATCTTGTTCGTGATGCGGGCGACGTGGTCGGCGCCCATCATTCCGACGCCGAGGACGGCGATGCGGAGTTCGTTCGACATGTAAATCTCTTTCCTGGAGAGTGCGGCTGCGCGCTACTTGAAGGTGACGGACGGGATGCCGCAGGAGCTGAGGTACTTCTGCGTACGCTGAGCGATCGGCAGTGGAACCTCCGGGGCGCAGGGGTACATGTCCTGCTCGACGATCGCGAAGATGTCCGCGGTCAGTTTGCCCTCGTCCGCGAGGCGCTCGATGGTGCCGAGCAGCGGGGGCATGTCCGGGATGCCGAGCGGAGGCTCGGTCATCGCGCCCAGCTTGCACGCCTCGCCGAACGGCAGGTCCTCGGCTTCGACCTTCGCGCGAACCTCGACGTTGACCTGCTTGAGGTGCAGGTAACCGATGCGCTCGGGGGCACGCTCGATGATCGCGATGTTGTCGCCACCGCAGTAGCTGATGTGGCCGGTGTCGAGACACAGGTTCACGAATTCGCTCGACGTGCCATCGAGGAACCGGTAGACGTTCTCCTCGGTATCGACATGACTGTCGGCGTGCGGGTGGTACTGCGCCTTGACGCCGTACTGCTCGAACATCCGCTTGCCGAGCTCGTTCATGCCCTCGGTCTTCTTGCGCCACTGATCTGCGGTGAGGTTGCGGTCCTCGAGGACTGCACCGGTGCCGGGGTCGCGCCACATCTCGGGAATGACGACGACGTGCTTGCCACCCACGGCTGCGGTCAGCTTGGCGACGTCCTCGATCTGCGACCAGACGGCATCCCAGGAGTCGTCCTGATGCAGGTGCTCGAAGACCGTGCCTGCGGAGAGCTTCAAGCTGTGAGCCGCGAGCTCGTCGGAGAGCTGCTTGGGATCGGTGGGCAGGTAACCGAATGGACCGAGTTCGATCCATTCGTACCCCGAAGCCGAGACCTCGTCGAGGAATCGGGTGTACGGCGTCTGCTGTGGATCCTCCGGGAACCACACGCCCCACGAATCCGGTGCAGATCCAACGCGGATCACGCTCATGGTTGTCCTTTCGACGAGCTCGGGTTGCGGTGAAGCCCGAGTGAAGTGAGAATCTGACGCGCGTTACTGACGCGCTTCAGTCGCATACTATTGTGACTCGATGTGTGATTGTCAAGACAATCTGTCGAGACGTCTTGGGCGGTCACGTACGACAGGAGGCCACGTGCAGAAGTCCATCGATACATCCGAGCTCTCGCCTCGCCGACGCACGACGATGGCCGAGGTCGCAGAGCGTGCCGGGGTGTCGCGGACGCTCGTGTCGCTGATCTTCAGCGACAAGCCAGGAGCCTCGGACGAAACACGTCAGAGGGTTCTGCGCGCCGCCGACGAATTGAACTATCAACCGGACCGAGCAGCTCAACTGCTTGCGCGAGGCAGAAGTCGCACACTCGGAGTCCTGACCGACGTCAAGCAGACTTTTCAGGCCGAGATGATCGGCACGGTCTACGACGCAGCCGAGGAAGCCGGCTACGACGTGCTTCTGTCGGCCAGTGGGCCGACGCGTGACGAGCGCAAAGCAATCGAGGCGTTGCTCAGCCATCGTTGCGAGGGGCTGATTCTGTTCAACCCGATGTCCGACTCGGACTACCTCAGGTCGGTCGGTTCTCGTGCCGCTCTCACGATCGTGGGTCGCAAAGTATCCGACGCCGAGGTGGGCACCGTCCGCTCAGCGGACGGGAAGGGCATCCGGCAGTCCGTCGACCATCTGGTTGCCCTGGGTCACCGCGAGATCGTGCACGTCGACGGCGGAGAGCACTCGGTGTCGATCGACCGTCGGAACGCATACATCGAGTCGATGCGGGCCCACGGTCTCGGCGACCACGTACGCGTCGTGGCGGGAGCGCACGACGAATCCGCGGGCGCCGCGGCCGCGTCGTACATTCTCGAGGATTCGTCGCTGCCGACGGCCATCATGGCCGGCAACGACCGCAGCGCACTCGGAATCATGGACGTTCTGACCAAAGCAGGCGTGTCCATTCCCGGCGACATCTCCATCGTGGGGTACGACGACGCCCCGCTGTCGAGTCTGTCGCGTATCGATCTCACGACGGTCCGTCAGGACAGCGCCGAACTCGCTCGAAAAGCTCTGGAGTTCACCGTCACTCGCCTCGACGACGCGGATGCCGAGGTCGGCGACAGTGTCATCGAGCCGGAGTTGATCGTACGAGGGACTACCGGCCCGGCAAGGCCGTCGTAAGCGACACTGTGCTGGGGCTCCCTGGCTACGCTCCCTGCCCGCTGGACATCTCGCTCACGAGGGATTCGACGCGAACGAGGGCCGATGATGCTGTGGCAGTGTCGATCTGCAGGTGGAGGGTGTCTCCGTCGCGGTGCGACCGCACTCGAACGTCGTCGCCCTGCAACACGGCGCCGACGTGTTCGACGATGGCCCGGTGCGGCTTCGCGACGAACGCCGGGTCTTCTGCGAGCGCGTCCTCGACGGGTTGCCAGTAGATCGCGTTGTTGACGTGGCCCAGTCGATCGAAGTCGGTCGATCGGGTCGCGAACGCTGTCGAACGGGTCTCGGCTGCGTCGTCGAACGGATGCAAGTGAGCTTTCCAACGGAGTCGGTGTTCGGTGGTGTGCTCGAGCATCGGGGCCATGAATCGATCGGTCATCCGGCTGGGACGGCCGGTCGTGGGATCGATGTGGATGAGGAAGGCCTCGGTCTCGATCAGTCCGCCGCGGTCACCCTCGATCCGAACCCGCATGTTGCACCAGCGGTTCGACAACGCCGACGACCATCGTTGCAGAGTGACGTTCTCGCGGAAGACGATCGGCCGAAGGACGTCGATCACCGTGCGTCGCACGATCCAGGCGCCGTGGAGGTGGCCGTCGTCGGACGCATCGAGTTGATCGAACGCGATGTCCTGTAGGTACCGCGCGACCGCGTCGAGCCTCAGCCGATCGCCGACGTCGGTGTCGCCGAGGCGAACGGTCCATGTCCTCTCGAACGCGGGCGTTCCATGCGCCCGTTCCGGCAGGGGCAACCTGGACGCGATGTAATCGGCTGACTGGGCGATGGTCTTGGCTCCTCGAGTCGTGGTGGGTGACAGGCTAACAAACCATCGGCGCCGAATCCGCTGCCGAACAATTGCTTGGTTGTTACGATCGCACCGACCAGCGATTGCGAGGAGAACGATGCCCGAGGCATACGTCGTCGACGCCGTGCGGACCCCCGTCGGGAAGCGAGGCGGAGCTCTGTCGGCGCTACATCCGGCCGACTTGGGGGCGCGCGTACTTCGCGCACTGCTCGACCGAACTCCGATCGATCCAGTCGATGTAGACGACGTCGTGTTCGGGTGCGTCGATGCCATCGGCCCGCAGGCCGGAAACATCGCCCGAACGTCCTGGTTGGCTGCGGGGTACCCCGAGGAAGTCCCGGGAGTCACCGTCGATCGCCAGTGCGGATCGAGCCAGCAGGCAATCCATTTCGCGGCGCAGGCGATCATGAGCGGCACTGCGGATCTTGTCGTCGCAGGCGGTGTACAGAACATGTCCGCGATACCGATCGCGGCAGCGATGGCAGCCGGTCGCGACTACGGCTTCGACACGCCGTTCGACGGGTCGGCGGGGTGGGTCCACCGGTACGGCAAACAGGAAGTCTCCCAGTTCCGTGGCGCCGAGATGATCGCCGACAGATGGAACGTCACCCGCGAGGAGATGGAGCTGTTCGCGCTGGCCAGCCACGGGCGTGCACGTCACGCCATGGCCACCGGACGTTTCGATCGAGAGCTTGTGGCCGTCGACGGCACCACGATCGACGAAGGCCCCAGAGCCACAACACTGGAAAAGATGGCGGCACTTCCCACACTCGTCGACGGCGGCCGTCTGACCGCGGCGCTGGCGAGCCAGATTTCCGACGGCGCCAGCGCGACGCTGCTGGCCTCCGAGGCCGCGGTCCGCGAGCATAGCCTGATCCCCCGAGCGCGCCTGCATCACATCAGCGCGCGGGGTAGCGATCCGATCATGATGCTCAGCGCTCCGATTCCGGCCACGAAGCATGCGCTGAAGCGCACGGGTCTGTCGATCGACGACATCGACGTGGTCGAGATCAACGAGGCGTTCGCGCCGGTGGTGCTGGCATGGATCAGGGAGATCGGCGCAGACCCCGCGCGCGTCAACGTCAACGGCGGTGCCATTGCGCTGGGCCACCCACTCGGTGCGACCGGTGCGAAGCTGTTCGCGACTCTGCTGTGCGAGCTCGAACGCAGCGGCGGACGCTACGGGCTGCAGACCGTGTGCGAAGGCGGTGGCACAGCGAACGTCACCGTCGTCGAACGGCTGGGCTGACGGACTCCGATCGATCCAGCACGGTACCGAGCCGCTCGATCGTGGTCACGGCGTCGGCGACGATGGTCTCGATCAACGTCTGCACGCTCGGCAGGTCGTCGAGCACACCGACCACCTGTCCCGACGCCAGTACGCCGGCGTTCGTATCACCCTCCACCAGACCGGATTTGAGCAGCATCGGAGTATTGGCGGCCATGAGCACCTGCGCCCAACTCAGCTCGCGACCGTGCCGCATGCGGATTCCGTCTCGAAGCATCGAGCGCCACGTCATGCCGGTCATCTTCTTGAACTGCGCAGCATTCCGTGCCGCGTGTGCGAAACCTACTGCACGCGAACTCGATTCGAGTGACTCGACAAGTGGCGTCCTGAGCACCCGGTGTGGCATCCCATCGACCCGTGTGGACACGACCGTTCCGTCGAGCCCGGACGCGAGGTACTTCTGCTTCACGGCGTCGGGAACGGTGGATTCCTGCGTCAACAGAAATCGTGTGCCCATCGCGACTCCTGCTGCGCCATAGGACAATGCGGCGGCCAATCCCCTGCCGTCGAAGAATCCTCCGGCAGCGACGACGGGTATGTCGACGGCATCGAGCACCGACGGCAACAACAGCGTCGTCGCGACCGGCCCGGTGTGTCCGCCCCCTTCTCCCCCTTGCACGACGACGGCATCAGCTCCCCACTGCGCAACCTTACGCGCATGTTTCGCCGCGCCGACCGACGGAATGACCACTGTCCCAGCCAGTTTGAGCGCTTCGATCAACTCCGGTCTCGGTGCCAGCGCGAACGACGCCACGCGAACCTTCTCGCGGATCAACAGATCGACTCGCTCCCGGGCATCCCCTGCGTCCGCTCGAAGGTTCACACCGAACGGTCGCGTCGTTGCACTCTTGGTCTTCGCGATTGCGACAACCAATTCGTCGTAGGTCATCGTCGCCGATGCCAGGATCCCCAGTCCACCGGCATTCGCGGTCGCCGCAACGAGGCGGGGGCCTGCCACCCATCCCATTCCCGTCTGCACGATCGGATGGCGAATCCCGACGAGCTCGGTCAGTGGCGTGGACAACGTCGTCACGACGACGGAACCTCCTTCTCACGAATGCCGCGCGGATCGAGCACGTCCCGGATCAACTCGAGTTCGGATTCCGTCGGCACGCGAGTCTCGGTATGGCCTGCGACCGGCAGATCGAACGATGTGGCAGCACGGACGTCGTCGACCGTCACACCTGGGTGCACCGACCGCAGTCGCATCGACCTGCCGGGTCCGTCGAAGTCGAAGACACCCAGGTTGCTGACGACGCGGTGTACGTCGACGAAGCGTGCGGCCGGATCGTCCCTCAACTTGTCGTACCCCACTCCCGACACCATGTCGACGGCGTCGACGAACACCCGGGAGGAATGTCGCGGCACCCAGTAGCTGGTTCGGTGGTTGATCGTGTTGCCCGGCCCGCCGCGGACACCGAACATCTGACGCGTCGGCCGAGCATGATCGCCGAGGCACGAGATGTTCTGGTTTCCGTAGCGGTCGATCTGGTTCGCGCCCATGACCACGTGACGTCGGCCGCTGGCGACGACGTCGAACACCGCGCGGTACGGAATCCATCCTTCGATCGCTCCGCTGTCGCCGAGTGCAGGCGTGTCGGCCAGCAGGTATGCCTCGCCGTCCGACAACAGAAGATCGGGCTCGGTGGTCAACCGCGCGAGTCGCGCTCCCAAGCTCGGTATCGGAGCCATCGGGCTGGCGAGGATCTCCCCCGAACCGAGAAACAGGTCGGCGCACGCGGCGATGCATGTCTCGGCTCTCGTCGCCGTCGCGGTCACCGCAGTCATCGTGCGCCGTCCTGCGCGAGCTCCGTGCCCGACAGGTATCTGTCGTAGAAATCAGGCCACGAGTTCTCGTCCAGTGCCGCGCTCACGTACTCCTTCTGAAACTTCTCGTCCCGGTCGTAGTCCGGCACGCACGACGTGAAACGCGCCCCGCCTGGTGCTTCGACGACAGCGTCGACCATCATCCGGTTGGTCAACAGCGCCTGCGGTGGGACCGAGTCGACCAGCTCCTCGGTGGTGACCAATCGTTCACACGTCAGGTAACGGCGTTGTGCCGCAAGCAGATACAGGTCGTCGAAATACGGGTCCGGGCCCAGGTAGGCGCCGTTTCCTCGGGCGTCGGCAATGTTCAAGTGCACGAATGCGGCGTCGAGGTTCAGCGCGGGCATGGCTACCAGCTCCTCACCGCGCTGCCCGTCCGGCGCTGGATAAGGCGACAGCACCGTGCGCAGTTCGGGATAGTAGGTCATGACGTCCGACCCCAAGCCCGCTCGAATGGGAAGAAACGGAAGCCGCGACGCCGCAGCTCGCAGCCCGGCACCCAGCATCCCCTCGTCGATCTCACGCACCTCGATGTCCCCCGACGTCCGGGCTTTCGCGAACCACGGGTCGTACGGGACCGAATCCAGCGACACGAAACCGAAGACGACGCGTCGTACTTTCTGTGCGGCGCACAGCAATCCGACGTCCGGCCCGCCGTAGGAGACGACAGTGAGGTCGCGCAGGTTCGACCGAAGAATCGCCCGGACCGCCGCCATGGGCTTGCGGCGCGAACCCCAGCCTCCGAACCCGATGGTCATGCCGTCGCTCAGTTCGCCCACGATCTTCTCGAGAGTGCTCGTCTTGTCTCGCTTCACTGCCTGGGTCACGATTCCTGGCTCCCTCGCGTTCGAAAGTTGTTTTCCAGCGATGTTCGACGAGCGTCGTCGGCCGCACCGGACAGATTCAACTCGAACGTGAATCCCTGTTCGAAGCGATAGCTCCGGTGTACCGGCTGTATGTCGATGCCGTTGAGGGCTTCCTTGGCAGCCCGGATGACGCGCGTGTCCTTCGCTGCGATGTCGCGAGCGACGCGGAGGGCTGCCTCGTCCAGCTCGGCTCGCGGGACGACGTCGTAGACGGATCCGAAGTGCTGCAACGTCGTCGCGTCGATCCGCCGGGCGGTGTAGTACAGCGTGCGCATCAGATGCTGCGGGACCAGTCGGGAGAGATGGGTAGCCGCTCCCAGGGCACCTCGGTCGACTTCGGGAACGCCGAACGTCGCGTCGTCCGAGGCGACGACGACGTCCGCATTTCCGACGAGTCCGATTCCGCCACCCAGACAGAAGCCGTGAACGGCGGCGATGACCGGGACCTCGCAGTCGTAGACAGCCGAGAACGCAGCTGCGCACCCTTTGTTCGCCCCGATGAGATGGTCGTAGCCCGAATAGTTTTCGATCTCCTTGATATCCACGCCTGCGCAGAAGCCGCGGTTCTCCGCACGTAGGACGACCACTCGAGTCGCGGGGTTCTCGCCTGCCGCGCGTAGGTGTGCGGCAAGGTCGAACCAGCCCTTCACGGGCAGGGCGTTGACCGGTGGACAGTCGATGGTGACGGTGACTATCCCTGGTTCGGGCTCGGTGGAAACGATTGCCACGATCGATCCTCGACTTTCGCAACAAAGCAAGCATGTGCTTGGTAAGTTAACACAGACAAGCCGCCGGACTCGTGAAGTTCGTCGATTTCCTCGTCGCTCCGATGGGAGGCAGAGTGAACCGCAAGGTCGTGCTGGTCACGGGTGGAGTACGCGGGATAGGGGCCGGAATTGCACGCGCATTCCTACGCGCAGGCCACGTCGTCGTCGTGTGTGCGCGTCGAGAGCCCGACGTTCCGGTCGTGGACGGCGTCGCACACGCGGAATTCCATCGCTGCGACGTCCGACGGGAGGACGAGGTGCTGCAGCTCGTGACCACGGTTGTCGAGCGACACGGCAGCCTCGACACGGTCGTCAACAATGCCGGTGGCGCGCCGTACGCCTTGGCTGCGGACGCGAGCGACAATTTTCACCGAGCCATCATCGAACTCAACCTGCTCGCTCCGCTGTCGGTCGCACGGGCCGCGAATCAGGTGATGCAGAAACAGGATTCGGGAGGGTCCATCGTCATGATCAGCAGCGTCAGTGCCCGCAGGCCGTCACCGGGTACCGCGTCGTACGGTGCAGCGAAGGCAGGCCTCGACAGCCTCACCGGATCCTTGGCGGTCGAGTGGGCGCCGAAGGTGAGAGTCAACGGGGTGACGGTCGGCATGGTGGCCACCGAACGAAGCGCGGTGCACTACGGTGACGCCGACGGCATGGACGCGGTCGCGCGGACCGTCCCGCTGGGCAGGCTCGCGACGCCCGACGACGTCGGCGAGTGCGCAGTCTTCCTCGCGTCCCCGGCCGCCTCGTACGTCACCGGCGCGATGCTCGCAGTACACGGGGGCGGTGAGCGGCCGGCGTTCCTGACGGCGGCGCTCGCGGGCACGGATCAGGGACTCGAAGGAGGGCCTTCATGACGGGGTTGTGCGAGGGACGGGTTGTCGTCGTCACCGGGGCTGGGCGCGGCATCGGACGCGCCCATGCACTCGCGTTCGCAGCAGAAGGCGCACGTGTCGTCGTCAACGACTTCGGAGTCGCCATCGACGGGTCTTCGGCGACGGAGGGGCCGGCCCAGGACGTGGTCGACGAAATCCGCTGTCTCGGAGGTGAAGCCGTGGCGGACACGTCCGACGTCGCCGACTGGACGGGGGCGCAAACACTGATCGCCACTGCCGTCGATTCGTTCGGATCCCTCGACGTCCTCGTCAACAATGCAGGTTTTCTTCGCGATCGGATGCTCGCCAATCTCGACGAAGCGGAATGGGATGCGGTGATTCGCGTGCACCTGAAGGGCCACTTCGCACCGCTGCGGCATGCTGCTGCGTACTGGCGATCGGAGTTCAAGGCGGGTCGAGCGGTCGATGCGCGCATCGTGAACACCAGCTCAGGAGCGGGGCTGCAGGGTAGCGTCGGCCAAGGCAACTATGCGGCGGCCAAGGCAGGAATCGCCGGGTTGACGCTCGTGGCCGCCAGCGAATTCGCACGGTACGGCGTGACGGTCAACGCCATCGCGCCTGCGGCGCGCACTCGCATGACCGAGAATGCGTTTGCCGACGACATGGCTTCTCCAGCAGAGGGTTTCGACGCGATGGCGCCGGAGAACGTGTCGCCTCTCGTCGTCTGGCTCGGCAGTACGGAGTCGAAGGCGGTGACCGGACGCGTGTTCGAGGTCGAAGGCGGGCTGATTCGAGTCGCGGAAGGCTGGCGGCACGGTCCCTCGATCGACAACGGCATGCGGTGGGACCCCACAGCGGTCGGGGCGGCGGTCCGGGACATCCTCACGGCTGCCGAACCACCGGTGCCCGTATACGGCGCGCGCTGACCTCTCACGCCCTCTGACTGGAGACGGACACGACCTCACCCGTCAGGTACGTCGAGTAGTCGCTGGCAAGAAAAGCGATCGTGCTCGCGACCTCCCACGGTTCCGCGGCCCGTCCGTAGGCTTCGTCCGATGCCAGCCGGTCGAGCAATTCCTCCGAGGTGACCTTGGCGAGAAATGCATGTGCGGCGATGCTCGGCGCGACGGCATTGATGCGCACGCCGTACTCGGCCGCTTCGAGCGCACTGCACCGCGTCAGCGCCATCACTCCGGCTTTCGCTGCCGCGTAGTGAGCCTGACCGTACTGGGCTCGCCAGCCGAGCACACTTGCGTTGTTGACGACGACGCCTCCGTGCGGCGCATCGCGGAAGTAGTTCAACGCGGCCCGGGTGCACCGAAATGTGCCGTTCAACGTCACGTCGAGGACCACCGCCCACTGCTCGTCGGTCATCTCCACCACCGGCGTCTCCCCGCCGAGGCCAGCGTTGTTGACGACGACGTCGATCCTGCCCAGTTGCCGGGCTGCCTCGGTGATCAAGGCGTCGACCTGACCGGTGTCGGTCACGTCGCAGACGATCGCGTGTACGGCTCCCAGGCCCAGTGCAGCCAGTTCTTCACGTGTGGCTTCCAGCCGACGCTCGTGGACATCGGAGATCACGACGTCGGCTCCTTCGAGCAATGCGCGACGCGCTGTCGCGCTTCCGATTCCGGTGCCCGCCGCCGCTGTCACGACGACGCCGCGGCCGTCCAGCAGTCCGTGACCCGGCGTTTCGTGGGGTGGCACGGACAACGGGCCTGTCGATCGTGTGGTCAACGTCGCGCCTCTCGTGGGAGTCCGAGCACTCGCTCGGCGATGATGTTTCGCTGAATCTCGTTGGATCCGCCGTAGATGGTGTCCGCTCGAGTGAAAAGGTAGAGCCGTTGCAACCGATCGAGTTCGCCTCTCGGTGCCATGAGCGCGGGAGCGCCGACGACGTCCATCGCCAGCTCCCCCAGGCCCCTGTGCCACGTGGCCCACAACAATTTCGACACCGAGTCCTCTCCTTCGGATCCGGACCCACCCAGCGTCGCGAGCGCGTACGCACGCATGACCTTCAGCCCGATCCACGCGCGGATCAATTTCTCCCGTACCACGGGATCGTCGGCAGTGCCGTTGTGTCGGGCGATCTCGACGATGCTGCTCAGTTCGCGAGCGAAGCCGACCTGCTGTCCGAGGGTGGACACGCCGCGCTCGAAGCCCAGGGTGGCCATCGCGACCGACCAGCCACGGCCGGGTCCCCCGACGACGAGACTCGCATCGGTTCTCGCGCCGTCGAAGAAGACCTCGTTGAACTCCGACGTCCCGGTGAGTTGTCTGATCGGGCGAACGGTGATGCCGTCCTGGTTCATCGGCACGAGGAGGTAGGACAGTCCGGCATGACGCCGAGATCCTTTCTCCGTTCTGGCGAGCACGAACGCCCAGTCCGCGACATGGGCGAGTGAAGTCCAGATCTTCTGGCCGTGGACGACCCACGCGTCGTCGACCAGCGTCGCCGATGTCGACACAGCCGCCAGATCGGATCCCGCCCCCGGCTCCGAATATCCCTGGCACCACAGTTCGTCGACCGCCGTGATGGCGGGTAGGAATCGAGCTCGCTGCGCATCGGTCCCGAATGCGATGAGGGTGGGCCCGAGCAGTTGTTCGCCGATGTGCGCGACACGTGCGGGCGCGTCGGCTCGGGCGTATTCCTCGTGGAAGATCACTTGCTGCTCGAGGGTCGCGTCCTGTCCACCGAATTCGACGGGCCAACCGAGGCATGTCCATCCGGCCCGCGCCAGATGGCGCTCCCACACGAGCCTGTCCTCGAACGCTTCGTGCTCGCGTCCGGGCCCGCCGAGACCCTTCACCGCAGCGAAGTCTCCGGACAGATTCTCCTGCAGCCAGTCCCGGACTCGCATGCGGAACTCGTCCTCGGTGTCGGCATCGAATGCTCCGACTCTTCCCTCGACGTTGCCCATTCGGGTACGTTAACAAACCAAGCCCTTGCTCAGCTAGGAGTCGACATGACCGCGAACAGCGATAGCGAAAGCCAGGTAGTCACCTACGAGACGCGCGGCCACGTGGCCGTCGTGTCGATGAATCGACCCGAGTACCGCAACGCGCAGAACTCGGCGATGACGTACGCCTTGGACCGCGCGTTCACGACAGCCGTCGAGGACGACGATGTGAAGGTGATCGTTCTGGCCGGCAACGGAACCCACTTCTCGGCCGGTCACGACATCGGCACACCCGGACGTGATGTGGACGCCCAGTACGAGAACAGAGCCGTCCTGTGGTGGGATCACGTGCGCAAGACCGGCGGAGATCAGCGTTTCGCACGCGAGATGGAGGTCTATCTCGGAATGTGCCGTCGGTGGCGCGAGATTCCGAAGCCCACCATCGCCGCGGTTCAGGGTGCATGCATCGCGGGCGGGCTCATGTTGTCGTGGGTATGCGACATCATCGTCGCGAGCGACGACGCGTTCTTCTCCGATCCCGTCGTGAGAATGGGCATCCCGGGGGTCGAGTACTTCGCGCATCCGTGGGTTCTCGGTCCACGCCGCGCCAAGGAAGTTCTGTTCACCGGCGAGCGATTCACAGCCCAGCAGGCACTCGACTGGGGCATGGTCAACCGGGTCGTACCGCGGGCCGACCTCCACGGCACTGCACTCGACCTCGCCGAACAGATCGCGACGATGCCCGGTTTCGGCCTCGCCCTGACGAAGAAGGCCGTCAATCAGTGCGAGGACCTCATGGGAATGAGATCCGGCATGGATTCGGTGTTCGGCCTGCACCATTTCGCCCATTCTCACAACGCCGAGGTGAGCACCGACTCGCTTTCGGGCATGGATGCTCGCTCGATGAAGACGTCGGCATCGGCCGGCGAAAGGACGTGAGTGCTGCCCATGGATCTCGATTTCGATTCCGCCACGGTCGCTTTCCGCACCGAAGCGCGTGAGTTTCTCCGCGACGCCGTACCCGACAAGCCGTTGCCATCGATGGATACCGCAGAGGGATTCGGCGCTCATCGGGAGTGGGAGAAAGTCCTTGCCCGGCAGCGGTATTCGGCCGTCAGCTGGCCTCGGGAGTTCGGCGGTCGTGACGCGTCGTTACTCGACTGGGTGGTGTTCGAGGAGGAGTACTACGCCGCGGGAGCTCCGGGACGGGTGAGCCAGAACGGCATCTTCCTGCTTGCGCCGACGTTGTTCGAACACGGAACCGACGAGCAGCTCCAGCGCATCCTGCCGCGTATGGCCGTCGCCGACGACATCTGGGCGCAGGCGTGGTCGGAGCCGGAGGCGGGCAGCGATCTGGCCGGGATCCGTTCTACAGCACGACAAGTCGACGGGGGCTGGCTATTGCGAGGCCAGAAGACGTGGAGCTCGCGGGCCGCTTTTGCTGATCGCGCATTCGGACTGTTTCGTTCGGATCCGTCTGCCGAGCGGCACCGCGGGCTGACGTACTTCATGTTCTCGCTGTCTGCCGACGGTGTCACCGTGCGGCCGATCCCGCAACTCGACGGCGAGCCGGGTTTCGCGGAGATCTTTCTCGACGACGTCTTCGTCCCCGACAACGACGTCATCGGCGGAATCGGCGACGGCTGGAGAGTTGCGCTGAGCACGTCGAGCAACGAACGAGGCATGTCCCTACGTAGCCCCGGTCGTTTCGTCGCGGCCGCCGACAGGCTCGTGCGCTTGTTCGGGGACACGGCAGACCACTCCGACACCGCACTGGCCGATCGCGTCGTCGATGCCTGGATCGGAGCTCAGGCCTACCGACTGCACACGTTCGGGACGGTCACCAGACTGACCGAAGGCGGGAGCCTCGGCGCGGAATCGTCGCTCACCAAGGTGTTCTGGTCCGAGCTCGACATTTCGTTGCACGAGACCGCACTCGACATCCTCGGCGCCGACGCAGCACGCCGTAGCCCCTGGTCCGACGGCTACCTCTTCGCACTCGCGGGTCCGATCTACGCGGGTACCAACGAGATTCAGCGAGGAGTCATCGCCGAACGACTGTTGGGCCTGCCGAAGGCGGACCGATGAGATTCGCTCTGGACACTCACCGTCTCGATTTCGCTGCGAGTATCGATGCGATGCTGGGCGCCGCCGACGTTCCACGTATCAGCCGTTCCCTTGCTGCAGGAGACATCGGCCCGGTTCGCGCGCTGTTTCGGTCCTTGGCCGACCTCGGTGTCACCGGGCTGACGATCGATGCAGAGCACGACGGGATCGGCGCCGAGCCTCTCGACGTGGTGGTCGCATTGGAGCGACTCGGTCGCTGGGCGGTGCCGGGGCCTGTCGTCGAATCGCTCGTCGCAGTGCCTGTGCTGTTGTCGAATCTCGATCCGACGGACCGAGCGCGACGGGACACCTGGCTCACCGGCCTCGCAACGGGTGACGCGGTCGCGTCGGCGACGGTCGGGTCGGTCGTCCCTCGCGCTCCCGATCCCGAGGTCGCCGATCTCCTTCTGCTGGTCGACGACTACTCCGTGTCGACCGGATCGGTTGTCTTCGTGCATGATTCGGTGGATCCGTCGCGCCGATTGGGAGACCTCGTCGCCGTCGATCCGGTGTCCGCGGGCGACACGCGCCCTGTCGTCGACGTGGTGTCCACATACGCGTCGCTGGCGTGCGCCGCCCAACTGCTCGGCGCCGGTCGCGCTCTACTCGACACCACGGCCGAGTACGCCCGATCCCGACGCCAATTCGGTCGATCGATCGGCACGTTCCAGGCTGTCAAGCACGCATTGGCCGACGTGTCGATCGGGCTGGAGATGGCTCGGCCACTGCTCTGGGGTGCCGCGCTGTCGCTTGCTGCCGACTCTCCTGATGCCCGACGCGATGTGTCCGCCGCCAAGGTCGCATGCGGGGACGCCGCATATCGGGCGAGCCGAACGGCGCTGCAGATCCACGGCGCCATCGGGTACACGCGTGAATACGATGTGTCGCTGTGGATCGCGAAGGTGCAGGCTCTGCGGTCCGCGTGGGGAACCGGAGCGCAGCATCGCAGGATCGTCCTGGAGGCACTGTGAACGTGCTGACGGAGGATCAGGTGATGCTCGCGGAGTCGATGCGCGCAGTGTTGACCAAGAAGTCGGACGTTCGTGCCGCGATGGAGTCGCCGGACCGATACGACCGCAGCCTGTGGACGTACCTGTGTGAGCAGATCGGGGTGGGCGGGCTGACGATCACCGAGGATCACGGGGGTTCGGCCGGCTCACTGACGGACGCGGCGGTCGTCGCCGAAGAGATGGGGAGGATGCTCGTTCCGTCTCCCCTGCTCGGATCATCCGGTCTCGCAGCCACTCTCGTCGCAGCGACCACCGATGCCGATGCGCAGGCGCGTCTGCTGCCCGCGATCGCCGACGGCACGACCATCGTGTCGGTCTGTATCGCCGACGACCGTGGCAGTTGGGTCGGAGGTTCCGTCGGCGTGCGTGCCCAGGAGGGCGACGGTTGGTCGCTGACCGGGTCCTCTCATTACGTTCTCGACGCTGCGGCGGCGGACACGTTCGTCGTGGCGGCGACCACGGATGCCGGCGTCGCACTGTTCGAGCTTGGTGCGCACGCGCCCGGTGTCGCGGTGACCGACGGCGGAACCATGGATCCGACGCGTCCGCTCTACGTCGTCACGTTCGAGGCGGCATCCGCCAGGCACGTCGCGTGTGACGATCCGAGTACAGCGCTGCAGCGAGCGACGACGTGGGCGACGGTCCTGCTCGCTGCCGAACAGGTCGGTGCAGCGGCGCGATGTCTCGACCTCACCGTCGACTACACCCTGTCGCGCTCACAATTCGGCCGGCCATTGGCGAGCTTTCAGGCGCTCGCACATCGCATGGCAGACCTGCACGTGTTGGTTCGATCGGCCAGAGCGGCAGCGTTTTCCGCCGCCGAGGCTGTCGCGAGGTCCGGCGACGGCGTCGCTGAAGCGTCGATCGCGAAAGTATGGTGCTCCGACGCGTTCACCGCGGTCGCCGCAGAGTGCGTGCAGCTGCACGGCGGGATGGCCATCACGTGGGAGCACGACATGCAGTTGTATTTCAAGCGTGCACATTCGAGCGCGTATCTGTTCGGTTCTCCCCGCGAACACGTAGCGAGCCTCGCGGAGTCCGCCGGACTCGTCGGAGGTCTGCCCCCAAGCTAACGCTCGGGCAGGGAAAGTGGATAATTCGTCTCATGGCTGCGTCACCCAGAACATCTCGAACCACGTCGGCAACGGGAAGCCGGAGAAGTGGTCGGTCGAGCGATCAGGCTGCTCAGGGCTCTCAGCGGCGCCAAGCACTCGTCGAGATCGCCGCCGAACTGTTCGCCGAGCGCGGCTTCAGGTCCACGACGGTGCGCGAAATCGGTGACGCCGCAGGTGTTCTGTCCGGCAGCCTGTACCACCATTTCGACTCCAAAGAGACGATCATCGACGAGATCCTGACGAGCTACCTCGACAACCTCATGGAGACGTATCGCGACATCGTTGCGCGCGAGGAAGATCCGACGTCGACGCTCCGGCAGTTGATCGTCGCTGCATTCGTCTCCCTCGGTCCGCATCGAGCTGCCATCACGGTCATTCAGAACGAGCGAAACTATCTGTCCCAGTTCCCGCGGTTCGCGTACCTCACGAAGGCGGAGACCGATGTCCGACGAATCTGGGTCAAGGTGATTCAGGACGGAATCGCCGACGGGGTTTTCCGGGACGATCTGGATCCCATCATCGCGTACCGGTTCTTGCGAGATTCGGTATGGGTGGCCGTCCGATGGTTCACGCCGTCGGGCAAGCTGTCCGCCGAACAGCTTGCCGATCAGTATCTTCGATTGGTGCTGGAAGGACTGCAGGCAGGCCGACAGCGCTGAACTACCGGTCGGACGACGCCAAGTCGAACTGTTCTTGCCTCGGATGCACCACGATCGTCCGGCGGCTGGGGCGTCGGCACACTGCCATCGTCTGCTCCCACCACGACTGCACCGAATTCGACTCCTGCATGGACCTGCTGTTCTCCACCGATTCCTCCACGTCGACGTGCCTGAAGGCCCTGTACCCCAACAGGCCGGTGTTCAACCTCGACGTGGCGTCGCCGCCCGAAGAGGTATGACGTCAGACCCGATGCATATGGTCGGCGATCTTGCCAACCGCCGACGCCTTGGCAGGATGTACGGAAAGGCGCCTCGCCGTCGGCGACGCTGCAGAATTTCCACGAAAGGCGTGATACGTGCACGGCCACGAAGTTTTCGATCTGCGCGACAAGGTCGTTCTGGTCACCGGATCGAGCAGGGGTATCGGGCGCGCGCTGGCGACGGGGTTGGCCGAGGCGGGCGCGCGTGTCGTCCTCAACGGCCGCGACGCCGACGCACTGACGACGGCTCGGGCCGAACTCGTCGCCGCGACAGGCGCCGACGTTCACGCGTACGCCTTCGACGTCACGGATTCCGCACAAGTCGCCGACGCCGCGTCGCGCATCGAGACCGAGGTCGGTCCGGTCGAGATCGTCGTCAACAACACCGGTGTCCAGCACCGCGCACCGCTCCTCGACTTCGCCGACGACGATTTCCGCAGGGTCCTCGACACGAATCTCACGAGCGCATTCTTCGTCGGACGAGAGTTCGCGTGTGCGATGGTCGAGCGCGGTCACGGCAAGATCGTCAACATCTGCTCGGTCCAGAGCGAACTGGGACGCGCGGGAATCGCCCCGTACGCGGCGAGCAAGGGCGGACTGAAGATGCTCACCCGTGGCATGTGTGCGGATCTCGCACCGCACGGCATCCAGGTCAACGCCTTGGCGCCCGGATATTTCGACACCGAACTGACGCGCGCGTTGGTCGACGACGCCGAGTTCACCGCGTGGCTCGCCGCCCGCACACCTGCGGGCCGGTGGGGCCGGACCGAGGAACTGGTCGGATCGCTGTTGTTCCTGGCGTCCTCCGCATCCGATTTCGTCAACGGGCAGATCCTGTACGTCGACGGCGGCATGACCGCCGTCGTCTGAATTCGTTCCACACCAACAGAAGTGAGAGCTACCGTGGCAACCGCACGCATACACCTCGGCCCGACGGCCGAAGCCGAACTCTCCGACGCGATCACCCGCGCGGGAGGCGTCCTCGTCCCGCTCGACGACGCCGAGGCAGTGGTGTGGACCGCTGGGCCCGACTCGTTTCCTGCCGATCTCCCCGATTCGGTTCGGTGGGTTCAGCTGTCGTCGGCAGGCGTCGAATCCTGGCTGGCGGCAGGTGTTGTCGACGAGAAGCGAACCTGGACGTCGGCGGCGGGTGCGTACGCCCGCACCGTCGCACAGCACACCATCATGCTGCTGCTCGCGGGCGTACGGCATCTGCCCGAGCAGTTGGAAGCAGACAGCTGGCGCAAGGACGAGTTCGACCCACGGGTGGGAACTCTGGACGGCGCCACGGTCGCCATCGTCGGCTGCGGCGGCATCGGTCGCGCTCTGATCCCGTTCCTGCACGCAGCAGGAGCCAAAGTTCTCGCGGTGACTCGGTCCGGCGTGCCCGTCGACGGTGCGGAACTGACTCTCCCGTCCGATCGCGTCGGCGAAGTCTGGTCACGTGCAGACCATTTCGTCATCTCCGCGCCCGCAACCACCGAAACGGCGCACCTGGTCGACGAGTCGGTGTTCGCCGCCATGAAGCCGTCGTCCTGGGTGGTCAACGTTGCCCGTGGCAGTTTGATCGACACCGACGCAGCCGTCGATGCCGTGAAGAACGGCGTGATCGGCGGCGTCGCTCTCGACGTCACCGATCCGGAGCCGCTCCCCGACCATCACCCCCTGTGGTCGCTACCGAATGCCATCGTCACGCCACATGTCGCGAACCCGGCGTCGGGACTGTCCAAGGCGCTGGCAGCGCACATCGCGCGCAACGTCGAATTGTTCTGCGCAGGAGAGGCTCTCGCGGCTCGAATCGACACGACGCGGGGTTACTGACCCCGTTCGGGTGGACGAGTGTTGGCAGCCACATAGTCCGCCAACACCGTCCGCAGCACTTCCCGCACCGCTTCCGCGGGTTTCGACAACGGCTGGTTCGCCGGCGTACCGAGGGATACCTGCACCTCGATCACCGGTTCGATCCTGCGCAGCTCCAGGCCTTGCACGTTCATCATCCTGCGGGCGACGGACAGCGGTAACACCGTGGCGCCCAAACCACTTCGGACGGCCTGCGCCATCAACGTCACCGACTCGACCTCGGCGACCACTTTCGGTTGCGCCATCGCGGATTCGAACGCCGCTCCGACTACTTTCCGAATGGTATGCATGCGCCCCGGTAGCAGCAGGGGCACTTCGAACAAATCGAGCAGCGACACGGCACTGCCGTTGTCCCCGGGAAGACCGGTGCCCGACGGCGCGACCACCATCAATTCTTCGGTCAACAGCCTCTCGAACGTCACGCCCTTGATAGGGCCTGCGTCGTACAGCAGTGCCATGTCCATGCGGCCGGTCATCATCGCCTCGCTCAGCACGCCACCGAAATTCTCGTTGATGTGCAGCAGGATGGACGGATACCGCTCGCGCACGGCATTCAACAACGGAAGCGCGATAGCTGCGACGGTGCTGTAGGGCGCAAGACCGACCGATACACCGCCCGCCAATTCCCTTCCGACGACGCTGACTTCGGCTTGCGCGCTCTCGACCTGCCGCAGAATGACCTGAGCATGACGATAGAGCGCCCTGCCGGCGTCGGTCGGTTCGACGCCTTGCTTGCTGCGGATCAACAACTGCTGGCCGAAGTGAGATTCCAGTGCGGTCATCTGCTGACTCAGTGCCGGCTGTGCGATGTGGAGGATATCGGCGGCCCGCGTGATGCTGCCTGCATCGACGATCCGAACGAACGAGTACAGCCGTCTGGTGTCCACTGCTTGAATCTTCCTCCTCGTCGGTTCAACACGAATGTTTCCTCACCGTTTCAGATGAGAAACAGCGCTGTAGCGAATTGCAGGCTTCCGACACGCCGGCGCCGTACTTCCGCAGGTGAACCAGCATAGGACTTCGCTATTACATCACTGCGAACGGGTATTAACGCTGCTTCGTCGATCCTGCGTAGCGTCCGTTCCTACGAGATGCGGCACCGGGCGTACAGCCCGCCGTCACCTGACGTTCTACTTCGAAAGGCAGGCAGCGATGGTTTCCAGAATCGACCTCGTCGCCGATCTGGGCGAGAGTTTCGGCGCCTGGACCATGGGCGAAGACGAGGCTCTGCTCGACCTGCTCACGTCGGCCAACGTCGCCTGCGGCTTCCATGCGGGCGATCCGCGCACGATGGACCTGACCGTTCGACGCTGCGTCGAACGCGGCATCGGCGTCGGCGCACATCCGAGCTTTCCCGATCTCGCCGGATTCGGTCGTCGCGCAATGGATCTGACCGCCGACGAGGTCCGCACCGACATCCTGTACCAAATCGGCGCGCTGCAGGCGTTCGCGACGGCATACGGCACGTCGGTCACGCATGTCGCTCCGCATGGACGTCTCGGCAATCTCGTTGCGACGCGGGCCGATTACGCCACCGCCGTGGTCGACGCCGTCTCTGCGCTCGATCCGAGCATGATCGTGATGGCCCAGGACGGCCTGCTTGCAGACGAGGCCCGGGCACGAGGGCTCGCCGTCGGCATCGTCGGAATCGCCGACCGCGCATACCGACCGGACGGCACTCTGGTGCCACGCAGCGAGCCCGGGGCCGTCATCACCGAGCTCGACGAGCTGGTCGCGCGCACGGTTCGCATGGTCGTCGACGGAGTTCTCGATGCGGTCGACGGCACACCGATCCCCATCCAGGCCGACACCGTTCTGCTGCATGGCGACAACGCAGGCGCGGTGGCCACGGCAGCGGCTGTTCGTGTCGCCCTCGAAGCGGCAGGCGTCGAAATTCTCCGTCTGCATCCGGACACCGTCCGACGCGAGAGCTGTCCGGCATGACGGGCCTGATCGTCACCGAGTGTGGCGACTCCGCGATTCGTGTCATGTCCTCGGCCCCGATGCCGGACGAGCGATGGTCTCAGGTGCACGCTCTGGCAAATGCGCTCGACGCCGACAGGCCTGCGGGCGTTCACGGCGCCATCGTCACTTACGATGCCGTTCTCGTCGAATTCGACTGCACGACAACAACACACGACGCCGTACGACGGTTCGTCGACACCGCCTCTCGCATCGGCGCCAGCGCCGAGACCCGCGCACCACGTTCGTTCGAGGTACCGGTCGTCTACGGCGGCGTGCACGGTCCCGATCTCGACCTCGTCGCCTCTGTGCTCGGCGTGAGTTCCGACGAGGTCGTTCGAATTCATACTTCCGCGCCGTTGACCATGCGTTGCTTCGGATCACCGGGCGGTGCACCGATGCTCGACGGGCCCGCCTTCGAATTACCCATCCCGCGTCGGACCAGTCCACGCCCGAGCGTTCCTGCCGGTGCGGTTGCGGTCGCCGGTCGCCAAGCCGTCGTATCAGCGCGCCCGGCGCCCGGCGGATGGCAGGTACTCGGGACGACACCCGTCGAGCTGGTCGACATCACCGCGAACCCGTTGTCGCCGTTCGCCCCCGGCGACACCTTCCGGTTCGTATCCATCGACGAGTCGGAATGGGACAGCTATGCCGGAGCCCTCCATGGCTGAGACCCTCATTGTCGACAAGCCCGGTATCTCCACCGTGACCGACCTCGGTCGTCGACGGGCGAGCCGCGTCGGCCAGATGACCGGCGGTGCGTCCGACCAGTACAGCGCCGAAATCGCCAACGCTCTCGTCGCGAGCGAACCGAATGCCCCGTTGTTGGAGATCACCGCACTGGACTTCGCGGTGACACCGAGTACCGACGTCGTCGTTGCCGTCACCGGCGCTCCCGCCGAGGTCCGCGTCGGCGGTGTCCCCGCCCCGCAGTGGGAACCCGTCGTCGTGAACGCGGGTGCAACGCTCTCGATCACCGGTATTCATCACGGTCTTCGTGTGTACGTGGCCGTGCACGGCGTCGTACGCGCCGACACTCTGCTGGGCAGTTGCGCGGCCGACTCCGTACTCGGATTCGGGCGGGTCCTCGCCGCCGGCGACACGATCGAGATCGACGTCGATTCCCCACCGATCCGCCATCCCCACTTCGACATTCCCGTGTTCCGCCTCGGTGCCCCACGTCCTCGCTTCGGCGACGACTGGGTCGTGCCGGTCACCGACGGGCCGGACATCGCCGATTTCGGCGAGACCGCACACCGTCTGTTCGACACGGAGTTTCGGGTGGGCGATGCCAGCAACCACATCGGGCTTCGCCTGGCTCCACCTGAGGACCAGGATCTTCCCCGACGCACCGCGACCTCGGAGATGCTGTCCCGCGGTGTGCCCATCGGGGCAGTGGAAGTCCCCGCCGGAAACGAACTGCTCGTCCTCCACCGAGGACGTGGAGTGACCGCCGGCTATCCGGTGCTCGCCGTCGTCACCACGATCGGCCTGTCACTGCTCGGCCAAGCTCGCCCCGGCCAGAAGGTTCGCTTCAGCCGGACCGACATCAGCAGCGCCGTCACCGCACATCGACGACGGCAACTCGACATCGAAGCATTGAGATCACGCGTCCAGACCGTCTACACCGCTCTGGACATCCCGATCCACGTCGGACCGGAATACACACCCAGCCCTGTACTACCCCCCTGCTCTGCACTCACACTGGAGTCAGCATGACAAACGCACTCACCCCGAACACGGCAGGCGTCACGCCTGCCGTGCCAGAGACGACCAAGATTCGCAAGGTCGTCCTTGCAGGTTGCGTCGGCATCTTCGTCGAGCTGTACGACAACGGCATCTTCGCCTTCATGGCCACGGCGTTGGCCATCGTGTTCTTCGACGTCTCCAAGTCGTCGGACGCGTTGATGCTCGTCTTCGCCGGCTACGCGATCTCGTTCTTCATCAGGCCGCTCGGCGCGGTCGTCTGCGGCATCCTCGGCGACCGCATCGGTAGGCAGAAGATGCTGGTGTTCGTCATCATGCTCATTTCGGTCGCCACCGCGGGGATCGGAATGCTGCCCACCTACCAGGCGATCGGCATCGCTGCTCCGGCGCTGTTGATCCTGTTGCGCATTCTTCAGGGATTCTCGGTCGGAGGTGAGGCAGCAGGCGCCATGACCTTCCTTGCCGAGCACGCACCCGCAGGCAAGCGCGGTCTGATCACCAGCTACGCACAGATCGCGTCGTTCCTCGCGCTGCTGACCGGCACGCTCGTCGCATTCGCCATGTCGCCGTGGCTCAACGAAGCCGCCATCGACGGAGGCGGAGTAGCGAGCTGGGCGTGGCGTGTTCCGTTCCTCGTTGCGATCCCGATGGGCGTCGCCGGCTGGTACATCCGCCGCGCGATCAGCGACACCCCGAACTTCGAGAAGCTCAAGGCCGAGGGTGGCCTGTCCCGCAACCCGCTCAAGGAAGCATTCGCGACTCCCGAACACCGCAAGGCGATGGTTCTGGCACTGTTCATCCCGCTGATGAACGGCTCCGGCTACTACGTTCTGTTTTCCTACATGCCCACGTTCCTCAAAGGCGAGAACATCGGCTTCTCCACCGGCACGGCTCTGCTCGTCACCGCAGCGTCTCTCGTGGCGATCTGCATCGCCATCCCGTTCATGGGGGCTCTCTCCGACCGCATCGGACGCAAGAAGGTCATCGCCGGAGCTGCAGCTGCCATGGCTGTCGCCGGTATCCCGTGTTACGCGTTGATCGCCACCGGCAACATCGCACTCGCCGTCCTCGGCGCCTGCATCATGGCAGTCATCTTCGCCGGCCACACCGCCGTCATCCACATCCTGATCGTGGAGTTGTTCCCCACGCGCGTTCGATACTCCGCGTACGGCCTCGGGTACAACATCTCCTCCGCATTGTTCGGTGGCACAGCGCCACTGCTGATGACCTGGCTCATCCCCCAGTTCGGCATCTACGTGCCTGCGTTCTACGCAGTGATCACCGCGATCGGCACGCTCATCGCCGTCAGCACCATCACCGACCGTGCCCACGAACCGCTCCGCGACACTCTCTGAGGATTCACACACATGCCATTCAGTGATTACCGCACTGCCCTCGTCACCGGTGCGAACACCGGTATGGGAGCCAGCGCCACCGAGCTTCTGACCAAACGTGGACTGACCGTCTACGGACTCGCCCGCAACAAGTCCAAACTCGACGACGTGGCCGAACGCACCGGAATGATCCCCCTCGCCGTCGACATCACCGACACCGACGCACTCACCGACGCCGTCGCCGGGCTCGAGATCGACATCCTGATCAACAACGCAGGCGTCTCCGCGACGGGCAACATACTCGATGCCACCGAGGAATCGGTCGACGCCATGGTCGACGTCAATCTCCGTGCCGTCCTGCATCTGTGCCGTCTGCTGCTGCCGGGAATGGTCGAACGCGACCTCGGCCACGTGGTCAACATCAGTTCCATCGCCGGGCTGTACAACTTCTACGGTCATACCGCCTATCACGCGACGAAGGCTGCCGTGCACCAGATTTCGCGGCAGCTCCGCAACGACACGAAGGGCAAGCGGATCCGAGTGACCGAGATCTGCCCCGGGCGTGTCGAGACGGAGATCTTCGGCCGCAACCTCGGCGGAACACCGGAAGCGATGAAGGAAGCCTGGGACACGTTCTACGAGGGCTTCGAGTCCATCACCACGAAGGACATCTCCGACGCCATCGAGTTCGCCATCGACGCGCCTCGGCACGTCAACATGGGTTTGATGGAAATTCTGCCTACGTTCCAGGTCCCCGGCGGCCTCGACTTCGTGCGGCGCAATGACTGACACGACGCTGGGCGTCATCGCACACGCCGCCGACGACCTGCGCGTCGAGCAAGTGCCCGTCCGCCTGCCCTCGGCCGACGAGGCTGTCGTCGAGATCGCCTTCGGCGGAATCTGCGGATCGGACCTGCACTACTGGACGCACGGTGCTGCAGGGGAATCGATCCTGAAGGCACCGATGCTTCTGGGACACGAAGTGGTCGGCACCGTCACTTCGGCTGCGGCGGACGGTAGCGGGCCGGTAGCCGGCACGCGCGTCGCGGTTCATCCGGCGACGCCCGCAGCAGGCGAGGCCCGCTACCCCGAGGATCGGCCGAACCTGTCTCCCGGCTGTACCTACCTGGGCAGCGCCGCTCGATTTCCGCACACCGAAGGCGCGTTCGCGAAGTACTCGGTTCTGCCGAGCCGCATGCTGCGCACACTTCCCGACGGCCTGGATTTCCGAACGGCAGCGGTCGCCGAACCGGCGGCCGTCGCGTGGCACGCCGTTGCGCGGGCAGGGGACGTCGCAGGGAAGCGAGCGCTCGTCGTCGGATGCGGCCCCATCGGTGCCCTCGTCGTCGCAGTTCTCGCGCGAGCGGGCGCCGCGGACATCGTGGCCGTGGACGTCCACGAGACTCCACGGTCGATCGCGCGATCGGCGGGCGCCACCAGCACCCTCGACGCCACCGACTCCGAATCGATTGCCGCGGCCGATGCCGACGTCGTCATCGAATGTTCCGGCAATCGATTCGGACTGGAATCGGCGATTCGAGGCGCCACACGCGGCGGGCGCATCGTCATGCTGGGGCTGTTGTCGACAGGAATGCAGCCGGCTCCACTGTCTCTCGTCATCACTCGCGAGCTCGAACTCGTCGGTTCGTTCCGGTTCAACAGCGAGATCGACGACGTCCTCACCGCGCTCGCCGACGGTTCGCTCGACGCAAGTGCGATCGTCACTCATACGTTCCCCGTTGCCGATGCCCTGGAAGCCTTTGCAGTGGCCAAGGATTCGGCACATTCGGGCAAGGTCCTTCTCGAGTTCTGAGCGCCAGATCGGATCTGTCATCGTGGATCGCGATCACCCGAGAACGAAACAGTCTTGGGCAGCAGGAACATTCGTCACTACCGTTGTAGTCGTCACCACCACCGATCCTTCCGAGGAGATCACATGCCTTCGTCCGTTCTCGCTTCTCGCGTCACCCGCATGCGTGAATCACCGAGTGTTGCAGCGGCACAGCGAGTTCGGGAACTGAAGGCCGAGGGTCGGTCGATTCTCGACCTCACGGTCGGTGAACCGGACTTCGACACACCGAAGCACATCAAGGCGGCCGCCGTCGATGCGATGGAGTCGGGTCTCACTAAATACACTCCGGTCAACGGCATTCCGGCACTGCGTGAGGCCATCGGCAAGCGGTTGAAGCAGAAGACGGGCCTCGATTACGACGCGAGTCGCATCACCATCGGTGGTGGCGCCAAGCAAGTCATCTTCCTCGCGTTGATGGCGACCGTGGAGGCAGGCGTCGAGGTCATCGTCCCGTCGCCGTACTGGGTGTCGTACCCCGACATGGTCGAGGCGCACGACGGCACTCCGGTCGTCGTCGACTGCCCGGAGTCGGAGAACTTCCTGCTCACCCCGGACCGCCTCGAGGCTGCCATCACGCCTGCAACACGGTGGGTCATCCTGAACACGCCGTCGAACCCCACCGGGGCGATCTACAGTGCCGAGCAGCTGGCAGCGCTGGCCGAAGTGCTCGATCGCCACCCGCATGTGCACGTGCTGTCGGACGAGATCTACGACGAGATCTCCTATCTCGACGCGCCGACTCCGAATCTGTTGGCGATCGCACCTCACCTGCAGGACAGGGTTTTTCTCACCAATGGCGTCTCGAAGGCGTACGCGATGACCGGGTGGCGACTGGGCTACGGCGTCGGCAGCCCCGAGATCGTCGGCGCCGTCAACAAGCTGCAGTCACAATCGTCGTCGTGCCCGTCGTCGATCAGTCAGGCCGCCGCAGCCGAGGCGCTGACGGGTGACCAGAGCTTCGTCACCGAATCGGTCGCCAGCTACCGCCACCGGCGAGACGTGACCTTCGCATTGCTCGACGCCATCGACGGTCTGGACCCGGTGCTCCCCCAGGGCGCGTTCTACCTGTTCGTCGGCTGCTCCGCACTGATCGGCGCCCGCACGCCCGACGGCGCAGTGCTCGGTAGCGATCAGGACGTCGTGCTCTACCTCCTCGATCACGCCTCGGTCGCCACGATTCAAGGTTCCGCCTACGGGGCCGACGGATACTTCCGCGTCTCGTTCGCCACGTCCGAAGACGTTCTGCGGGCCGCAGCAGCCAGCATCTCCGCAGCCGTCGCCTCACTCACCCGATAAGCACTCCCCCGATAAGGAAGTCTCATGGTTCACGTCACCACCAAGATCGAGCGTCCGGCGAAGGAACTCGTCGAGGAACTCGGTACTTTTTCCGCCGCGACCATCCATGAAGCGCAAGGTCGTTCGGGCGCACTCGATTCCGGGATCAAGCCCATCGATCGCGACATGTCGTTCTGCGGCACCGCGTTCACCGTTGTGTGTCATCCTCGCGACAACATCATGCTGCAGGTTGCAATCAGTTACGCACAACCCGGTGACGTGCTGATCGTGTCGTCCGGTGACCAACCTGCGGGTCAGTTCGGCGACGTTCTCGCCAATGCCTGTGTGGCGCGGGGCATCACGGCACTCGTGACCGACGGTGGAGTGCGCGACTCGCGAGAGATTCGCGATCTCGGTTTCCCGGTGTTCAGCAAGCACGTGTGCATTCAGGGAACCGTCAAGGAATCTCTCGGACCGATCAACCAGCCGCTCGTGTTCGGTGGTCAGTTGATCTACCCGGGAGATGTCATCAAGGGCGATTGCGACGGCGTCGTGTTGACGCGGCGTGAGGAAGTCCGTGCAGCGATCGACGCGTGCCGCGAGCGCGATGCCGCGGAGGCGGAGTACATCGAACGCTACAAGCGCGGTGAGACACCGATCCAGGTCAGCAACCTCGCCGCCGTGCTCGAGGCCAAAGGGCTGACGGTCGACGTCTAGCGGGTGGTGGGGCTATGGGGTCACGATCGCGAAGTCGGGGTCGGGAGCATCGACGAATCCGACGAGTTCCCGTAGCTTGCCTATGTCCCCGGCAACGGTCACATCGCCGTCGCGCACCATCTGTTCGAGATCCGCGCCGGCCAGCAAGATCTTGCGGAGGTCGCTGTCGCTCAACTCGAGCGTCGCATCGGCCTGCGCGGGCGCGGCCCCGTCGACCTCGTAGTGCACGAGCACTCCGTTTCCGAGTTGTGTGCGGTAGGTCGTCGCAGCGCCCAGTCGCCAGTCGATCGTGATGTCGGTCGACCAGGCGCGCGGCCCGTCGATGCGCAATGCGATGGCGTCGAACAGTTGCTCGACGGTCAATGCGGCCGCGATGTCCTGTGATGCGGTGCCTACCGGGGTGCCGATGGCCCCGTTGCGAAGTTCGTAGGCTCCCATCAGGAATGCGTTTCTCCACGTGCCGTTCTCGGCACCGAACCCCAACTGTTCGAGGGTATCGGCCTGAAGCGCGATCGCTGCCTCGTTGTTCGGTTCGGCGAAGATCACGTAGTTCAGGACCTGCGCGGCCCAGCGAAAGTCACTTTCCTCGTACGACTTTCGAGCCTTCTCGACGACGGCCTCGGATCCGCCCATGAACTCGACGTGCCTCTTGGCCGATTCGACAGGAGTGTGCTCCCACAGAGTTGCGGGATTGCCGTCATACCATCCCATGTAGCGCTGATAGATCGCCTTGACGTTGTGACTGACCGATCCGTAGTAGCCGTGCGCATGCCAGGCAGCCGCGAGGTTCGGCGGCAATTGGAGTGCCTCGGCGATCTCGATCCCGGTGAGTCCCTTGTTCATTCCCCGCAGCGTCTGATCGTGCAAGTATCCGTAGAGGTCGCGCTGTTGTGACAGGAAAGTGGTCAACGTGTCGGTCCCCCACGTGGGCCAGTGGTGAGAGGCGAACAGGACATCGGACCGGTCTGCGTACCGCCGAATCGATTCGGTCAGATATTTCGCCCACACGTGTGGATCACGCACCAACGCGCCGCGCAGTGTGAGCAGATTGTGCAATGTGTGCGTGGCGTTTTCGGCCATACAGAGTGCGCGCCGATCCGGAAAGAAGAAATTCATCTCCGACGGCGCCTCGGTCCCGGGTGTCATCTGGAACTCGATGCGAATGCCGTCGACGACCTCGGTCTGGCCGGTGTGGTCGACGTATGTCGTCGGGGGAATCAAGGTGAGCGTTCCGGTCGACGTCGTCTGGCCGAGGCCCGCGCCCACAGCTCCCCTGGGTCCTCTCGGCAATGCTGCGCCGTACATGTACGCAGCGCGACGACCCATCGCCGTTCCCGCGTACACGTTCTCGGACACGGCGTGCTCGACGAATCCTGCCGGTGCGATCACCGGGCAGCGACCTGCGTCGACGTCCTCCGAAGTGGTGACGCCTTTCGCGCCACCGAAGTGATCGACATGGCTGTGCGAGTAGATCAGCCCTGTCACCGGGCGGTCACCACGGTGTTCGCGATACAGGGCAAGACCTGCGGCGGCGGTCTCCGCCGAAATCAAGGGGTCGACGACCACAATCCCGGTATCGCCCTCGATCAGCGTCATGTTGGACAGATCCAGACCGCGGATCTGATAGATCCCATCCGTGACCTCGTAGAGGCCCTGCCGTGCGCACAGCCGCGACTGTCGCCACAGGCTGGGATCGACCGTATCCGGACAGTCACTGTCCAGGAACGAGAAGTCGCTGTCCCACACCAACTCTCCCGACGCATCTCGCACCACGCCCGGTTCGAGGGCTGCGATGAATCCACGATCCGCATCCTCGAAATCTTGATCGGCTTTCTCGCGCTGCTGTTCCCGAGTCATGGAGCCCCTTCCGCGACCTCTCGCTGCTAGACCTTCTCAGAGAAGGAGCGCCGCGGCTTCACCCGACGGGGGTGATTCGGGGCCCACGAGCTAGAAGTCTCTGGCCAGGCTCGAGAGAGCGGAATCCTCCACGCTGCACGGTGCGCGCAGTGATGTCACGGTCGCCCAGTTCCGCGCGATCAGTCCGGCATCGCTGTCGTCGTCGCTCTCTGCGACGATCTCGTCGAACCGCACGGTGACGAAGTCGTCCCCTCGATCTCCCACCTCGGCCTGTACGGCACCGAATTGGGCCAGCGGAGCCGTGGCGATCCCGTGGAGCGACGCGAGCGGGACATCGGGAACGTTGACATTGAGCACCGATTCGCTCGTGCCGTGCGCGATCAACCACTGCAGGGCTTCGCGCGTCACAGCCCCCGCGGTATCCCAGTTCTGGGGATCTGTCGTGGCCAGTGATACCGCCATCGACACCAACCCGTGCGTCGACGCGGTCAGCGCGGCACCGACGGTCCCCGAATGCAGTACTGCCGCACCGGTGTTCGGTCCATGGTTGATCCCCGACAGCAGAATGTCCGGTGGCTCTCCGAACGCTCCCCGGGTGGAGACGAACGCGATCAGTGCAGGCGACGCTTCCACCGCATAGACGGGCACATCGGTGAGACCGTCGATGGAACGGCTCGTGACTACCAGACGGGAGTCCGCGCCCATCCCCGTCAGCGACGCGCCTGCACCGCTGCGCTCCTCGTGCGGCGCAGCGACGACGACGTCGAGACCCGCGTCGACGGCGATGCGTGTGAGCAGCGCGATCCCGTCACTGAAGACGCCGTCGTCGTTGGTGACGAGTGCTCTCACGATGCCGATCCGAACGCTCGTACCTCGACTGCGTCGGTCAGGCGCATCACCAGATCGTGCTGGCCGCTCCCGAGCCCACGTCGTGTCACGTTGGCGCTGCCTGCACCCCCTCCGAGTTGCAGAGCATCGGTCATCGATTTCCCTGTGGCCAATCCGGTCGCGATGCCTGCGCTCATCGAGTCGCCCGCCCCGTGGTGGTCGACCTGACTCAGGTCGGGAGTGACGATCTCCAGCACTTCGTCGTCGACCAGGGCCAACGCAGGTTCTGCAGCGCGGGAGATCACTACCACCTCGGCGCCGTCGTCACGCAACGCACGCATCGCCTCGATGAGGTCCTTCGGATCGTCCGACGCGGCTTTCCCGTCCTCGATCAGATCCTCGTGGCTTACCTTCAACACCGTCAGCCCACCTTCGAGCGCAGCCGTCATCGTGGGGCCGGACAGATCGGCGACGACGGGAACTCCGAGGGCCCTCAGATCGGCGGTCAGGCGCCTGTAGACATCGGGAGGAACGACGTTCCCGGAATGGGGGCCGCCGAGAATTGCGATGTCGCTGTTGCTGCCGACGGCCAAGGACTTCCCGAACAGATCGTCGAGAGCGTGCCGCGCGAGAGGGGGTGGATCCACGGTCGCGATCTCCGTGCGTTCGCCGTCGCGTCGATCGTGAACGTAGGATCCGCTCTCCTGTCCGATGTCGACCGACTCGACCGTGACACCCTCTCGTCGAATGAGATCGCGGAGCACGCCCCCTACTTCACCGCCGAACACACCGCACAAGGTCACGTCCAAGCCGAGAATCGACGCCATCCGCGCAATCCAGTGGCCTTGGCCCCCGGCATGCACGTGCAGTTCCGTCGCACCGCTCGGCGCGGTATCGAGTGTGACGGTCAACAGTGGTGACGGTGCGAACACGAACGCGGTCGGCTTTCTTCGAGTGTCTGACACGGCGGCGGAATGCCCGCTCGTCCGGACAACCAAACGGACTCTTCGGACATGAAACGCACTGTCGATGTTTGGTGTCGCGGCCCATCGGCAACACTTCGTCAGCGTCACTTCCTCGACGCATCTTCGGCGAAAGGCTTCCGCGCGTGCACTTCGACATCGTCGTCATCGGCGCAGGTTCGGGAAACATGATCGCCGACAGTCGTTTTGCCGACAAGTCGGTTGCCATCGTCGAAGAAGCATCGTTCGGGGGGACATGCCTGAATGTCGGGTGCATACCGTCGAAGATGTACGCCCACACGGCCGATCTCGTCGATGCGGTCTCCGACGCGCCCCGTTTCGGCATTCCCGCGGATGGCGCGGTGTCCGCGAACTGGGTACAGGTCCGCGACCGAATTTTCGACCAGCTGGACCGCGATGCTCGCGACGCCCGTCGTGGGCGGGAGGACACACCGAACATCACGGTGCTCACCGGGACGGCGGCCTTCGTCGCGCCGAAGTCGTTGACCGTCACGAGCGGAGACGGGTCCACTACCGACATCAGCGGCGATCGAATCGTGGTCGCCGCAGGAAGCCGCCCCGTGGTTCCCGACGCGTTGTCCCAGGCCGGGATCGATTGTCACACATCGGACTCCATCATGCGTGTCGATGCAGCTCCCCGAAGGCTCGCAGTTCTGGGCGGCGGATACATCGGGGTCGAGTTCGCACACGTCTTCCGTAGCTTCGGTAGCTCGGTCACCGTCATCGAACCGTCGGACACTCTGTTGTCCGGTCACGACCACACCATCACGACGACGTTCACGAACACCGTTGCGTCGCACTACGATCTGCGGCTTCGGAATTCCGTGACCGATGCACACAGAGCGGACGACGGGATCGTGTTGTCGTTGGACGACGGAAGCACCGTGACGGTGGACATGGTGTTGGCTGCGACAGGGAGGACGCCGAACAGCGATCGTCTCGCATGTGCGGCAGCAGGGATCGATCTGGACGACACAGGCCACGTCGTGATCGACGCACAGCAGAGGACGAACATCGACGGCATCTTCGCGCTCGGGGACATCTGTGCATCCGTGCCGCTCAAGCACGTCGCGAACCGCGAGGCGAAGGTCGTCGCGGACAATCTGCTCGATCCGGATCAGCCCAGCATCATGGACGACGACCTGGTGCCGTCCGCGGTGTTCACCGATCCGCAGATAGCGAGTATCGGCAAGACCGAGCAGCAGCTGAAAGACGCAGGCACTGCGTACAAGATCGGCGTGAAGAAGTATTCGGATGTCGCGTTCGGATGGGCACTGCAGGACGAGACCGGAGTGTGCAAGATCCTCGTCGACCGTGACACCGACCGGATCCTCGGAGCCCACATTCTCGGTCCGCAGGCGGCGACGTTGATCCATATCCTGTCCGTCGCAATGCAGTTCGACATTCCGGCGACCCAGCTCGCAGCGCGCCCGTTCTGGACTCACCCGACGCTTCCCGAATTGATCGAGAACACCCTGCTCGAACTCGACTGACCTTCACACGTTCACGACACCGACGAAAGGGCACCCTGTGGTCGACCAGAACAAAGCCTCCGATCCGACGAAACGATTTGCCTTACCCGACCGCGCCGGTCAACCCGAGCTCGAACATCCTGGCCTGACGCAGAACATGCTGACGGCTCCCGATCACGGCGAGGATTCGTATCGGGGATCGGGCAAGCTGGCCGGGCGCAAGGCGCTGGTCACCGGTGGGGATTCCGGTATCGGACGCGCGGTTGCTCTTGCTTTCGCGAGAGAGGGCGCCGACGTCGTCATCGCACATCTCGAAACCGAGGTCGACGACGCCCGGACCACCGTCGAGTCGATCGAGTCCGCCGGCAGAATCGGACGCGCTGTCGTATGCGACGTCACCGACGAATCACAGTGCGTGCGCCTCGTGTCGACCGCGGTCGACGTTCTGGGCGGGTTGGATATCGTCGTCAACAATGCGGCATATCAGATGGCGCAGATGGGCGGCATCGCCGACATCACCAGCGAACAGTTCGACCGCGTTCTCAAGACGAATCTCTATGCACTGTTCTGGATCTCGAAAGAGGCGGCGGCCACGATGAAAGCAGGCTCGGCGATAATCAACACGACGTCCATCCAGGCGTCGAATCCGTCGCCGGAACTTCTCGATTACGCGACTACCAAGGCCGGCATCGTCGCCTTCACCAAGGGACTGGCCGGAGATCTCGCGCAGCGCGGAATTCGGGTGAACGCGGTCGCACCAGGACCGATTTGGACTCCGTTGATACCTGCGACGATGCCGGCATCCAAGTACGAGGACTTCGGCGAGCAGGTGCCGCTCGGTAGGCCGGGGCAACCCGCCGAGCTTGCCCCCGCGTACGTGTTCCTTGCGTCCGACGACTCCAGTTACATCACCGGCGAGACGATCGCGGTTACCGGCGGGACGCCGTTCTCCTGACCGTCAGACGACCGCCTGTTCCCGAAGAAGTGGAAGCAGCTGGTCTCCGACCCGGACGATTTCCCTGGTGTACGGGGTGTCCGACAACACGAAGTGGCTGATGCCGAGATCGGCATATCGCTGCAGAGACGCGGCGACCTCGGTGGCGGTTCCGACGAGCCAGGTCGTGCCCGCGCCTCCACCGCCGACTCGCCCCGGTGCCGTGTACAAGTTCGAGTCCAACACGTCGCCCCGTTCCGCCAACGCTTCCAGACGTCGTTGGCCCGTCGCGCCACCGTGCCCTCTGAAACGTGAGGGGTCCGCCGTGCGAGCCATCTGTTCCACTCGCGCTTCGGCGTCGCGCCACGCTTCCTCGCTCGTGTCCCGAATCAGGGTCGTGATGCGCAATCCGAACTCGAGTGGACTGTGGACGCGCTCCACGGTCTTGCTCAGTGCGCGAAGACGGTCGATCCGTTCGGCGATGCCGTCGAGCGGTTCACCCCAGAACAGTTGAACGTCGGCTTCTGCCGCTGCAACTTCCTCGGCCGCTGCGGACGCTCCGCCGAAATACAGCCGCGGGCGACCGCCGTGAGCCGCATCGGGCAGCCGGGGCACGACCGTCGCATTCTTCAGCTGCCAGAAATCACCGTCGACGCTGACGTTCTCCTCGGTCCACAGACGGCGGACGGTGTTCAGGAATTCGCGCGTCCGGGCATATCGACGTGGCATGTCGTGTTCGTGATCGCCGTACGCCTCGATGTCGTCCAATCCCGTCACGATGTTCACGAGAACTCGGCCGCGGGACAATTGGTAGAGAGTCGCTGCGGCACTGGCGAATTGCGCCGGCTCCCAGTATCCGGGTCGAACTGCGATCAGAGGCGTGAACGTTTCCGTGCGCGCGGCGACGGCCGTCGCGACAGTGAATGTGTCGGGCCGTCCCCACCCCGCCCCGATCAGAGCGCCGCCCCACCCATGCTGTTCGGCGAGTCTCGCCTGTTCCACCGTGAAGTCGAGAGTCCCCCACCCGTCGACCGTGTCGTCTCCGCGGTGTCCCGGCTCGATCGTGTTCGGGATGTACCACAGAAACTCTCGGCTCATGCTTGTTCTCCATTCGATGGCGGACCTGCGGACCCGGAGCGGGGCGCACTCACCTACACGTTCGCATGGCACCGGGTAGCAGGTGAAGCGTTCGGCTCACCGTGAATCGAAGGCGGGCTCGGTCATCGGACCGGCTGGCGCAGAATCGTTCGTAGTCTCGACGGCTCGACTCGGCGCGGGTCACTGAGATAGATCTCGTGGTGCTTGCCCGTCATCTCCAGTCCCGCGTCGGGTAGGTATCGACTGTGCAGCTCGTCGAGAACGAGCGCCTCGTCGTCGTACGACCCGACGTGCAGGGTCTGCACGCATCGCCCCTCGTGCATGGTCTCGAGTCGAATTCTCGAAATACCGATCGGATTGCGCTTCTTGGTTACGGAAGTCACAGCATCGTCGAACATGGCCTTCTCGATCCAATCGGGCACCATGATCATGGCTGTCCAATGCCACTGCGATTTGTCCCGGTTCGTGGTGAAGGACTCCATGTCGTCGGCCCACCACAGCGCTTCGAGTGGCGTCACGACGTAGTCGCGTCCGAGATCACGCTTGCTGGCGAACTTGACTGTGTACGCGACCGGGTACAGGGCAGCAAGCGCATCGGCGTAGTCCTTCGACGTATTCGGATCACCGTGCCCGTCGACCATCGAGTACTGCATCGGCGGCACGTCGACGACGCGAAATCGGTTGCGCTGCGCGGTGTATGCGTCGAGCGTCTTCTTGAAGTCGACCTTCATGTCGACGAGAGTAGACCTGCCGGTCGGGCATCGGTCGACGGTTCGTCACGGCGCCCGATTCATCCTTTTCGTACAGTTGATGCAATGAACGACGTTGTGAACATCGCTGCATCCGAGAACGAGCTGGGCGGGGTGGCCGGTTGGGCCGTCGGGTTGATGGAGGCGATCGGCGGGCCGGGCGCAGGGATCGCGGTGGCCGCCGAGAATTTCTTCCCTCCGCTACCGAGCGAGATCATCCTGCCTTTGGCGGGCTTCACCGCCTCGCAGGGCGGCATGTCGTTGTTCAGCGCTCTGTTCTGGACCACTGCGGGATCGGTCGTCGGTGCTCTCGTGCTGTACTGGCTCGGCATCAAGCTCGGGCGCGACCGCATGTACGCCATCGTCGATCGGATGCCGTTCGTGGGGACCGACGACTTGGCCAAAGCCGAGGACTGGTTCAGCCGTCACGGACGCTCTGCGGTGTTCTTCGGCCGAATGATTCCTGTGGTCCGGTCGGGCATCTCCGTCCCAGCCGGAGTATCGCGTATGCCGATCCTCCAGTTCACGCTCTACACCACTCTCGGCAGCCTGATCTGGAACGCGATCTTCGTTCTCGCCGGTTACTTCCTGGGCGAGAACTGGCATTACGTGGAGAACTACGCGTCGGTGTTCCAGTACGTCGTGATCGGCGTGGTGATCGCTCTCGTTGCGTACGTCGTCAGGAAGAAGGTTCGCGCACGCCGATAGGCCGGCCCCGGAGTGGGGCCGGCCTGTCGGTGGATGCTGTTTCTAGGCTTCGTGGCGCACGTAGAGTGCTCGGGCAGCGTCGTCGAACTCGGCGGCGCTCATCCGGCTGCCGACGGCGCGCTTGACGAGTTCCGCATGGGTCTCCCCCGCGAGCCCCGTGATGGGCTGGTCGAGGTCCAGATTCGACGGGAACGCGTAGCCCTCGGCGGATGCGGCGATCACGTTGTCGATCTCGTGATCGCGGTTCTGGTCGGCCCATGCGAGAAGCGTCGGGTAGAGCGCCGAACCGATTGCCTCACGATCGACGCTGTCCAGTGCGCGACCGAACGCCGACGAGACCTGGAGAAGGTTCGCCATACGGTAGATGTCGCTGGACGTGTTGTGACCGGCGGCGTGGAACAGCGCTGGATTGAAGAAGACCGCGTCACCCTCTTCGAGCGGAAGCTGAATGTAGTTGTCGGCGAAGTACTCTCGGAACTGCGGCAGGTTGAACGCGATGTAGCCGGCCTCGAATTTCTGAGAGTGTGGCAGGTACATCGTCGGGCCGCTCTCGATCGGCATGTCGCAGTGAGCAACTGCACCTTGAAGCGTCAACACTGGCGACACACGGTGGACGTGCGCACGGAACCGCGCAGCAGTGTCTGTCGACATGAAGCCGAGGTGGTAGTCGCGGTGCGGGTTCTGTGCAGCCCCACCAGGATTGACGACGTTGATGGCAGAGGTGACCTGATACATCGGGCCGAGCCACGCCTCCGATACCAGAGCCAAAATGTCATTGGAGTAGTAGCGGGCGAACAGCTCGGGCTCGGCGATGGCCAGCTTCTGCAGCGCGGACCAGATTCGATCGTTGGCACCTGGCTTGGCGAAGTGGTCACCGCCCTTGACTCCACTGTCGTGTTGCCGACGGATGATGTTCTCGAATGTCGCGGTCGTCTCCTCGATCGCGTGGTCCGAGGTGAATGCCTTCTTGAAGACCACGATGCCGGGGCCGTTCAGGAGGGCCTCGGCGAGCTCGTCCTGGATGTCCGAACGCACTGCGGCGTCGACGGCGTCCTGGACCACCCGCGCCGCGTCGTAGATCAAGACGTTCTTCGTCACGTTCGAGGCGTGCGGGTAGTCCGCCAATACGGTCTCCTGCGACACCAATGCGCGGAACTCGTCTATGTCGCAATCCGATTCGCGAAGCCGATCGGCGCGTGGGGTCTGCTGGATGTTGCTGGTCATGACACCGTCCTCGAAGTGTGAAGAGCGTGGAACCGCACATGCGGTTCCGGCGAAGTGATGTTCAGCTTGCCAACGCGATCCGAGGGACACAACCCGCAAACCCATCAACTTTCCCTCAGGGCTTTCCGACGGACGACCTGCGTCGACCATCGTCGTCACCGGTCCTGGCAACCCGTTCCTGATGGATATTTGAGGGTTTCGAGCCTTGCTGGGCCGATGCGATCTTCGTAACACTGTGCACATGAGTACCGAGCGCCCGAGCGCCGAGATGATTGCTGCTTGCTGGACTTCGGCCGGGGACGTCCGACCCGACGCGAACCCTGCCGTGAGCCCTGTTCCCATCTCCGAACGCATCGACGCGGTGGCAGCGGCGGGGTTTGCCGGAATGGGCATCGTGGCAGCGGATCTCGCGGCTGTCGACGACGAAATCGGACTGCCTGCGCTAGCCGCGATGCTCGACCGTTCTGGATTGAAGTACGTCGAAATCGAACTACTCGAGAAGTGGTGGATCCCCCGCGGACACGAGGGCCACACCTACGACACGCGGGATCTGCTGTTCCGCGCTGCAGATGCCCTGGGACCCACACACATCAAGATCGGTTCCGAGAACGGCGCGCCTCGTGACCTCGAGCCCTATACCGAAGCGCTTCTCGAACTCACACGGGACGCCGTCTCCCACGGCACGCGTATCGCCATCGAACCGATGCCGTTCTCCATCGTCTCGACTGTTCCCATCGGCGCGGAACTCGCACGCGCGACGGGCCATTCGGGCTGTGGTGTCATCGTCGACGCGTGGCATGTGTTCCGCGCGGGCACGTCCCTCGACGAACTCCGGTCGGCCCTGACACCCGACGTCGTGTTCGGAATCGAACTCGACGACGCCGATGACGCGATCGTCGGGACCCTGTTCGAGGACACCATGAACAACAGGAGACTGTGCGGTGACGGATCGTTCGACCTCGCAGGACTCGTCGGGGTTGTCCGCGACATCGGTTACACCGGGACGTGGGGCATCGAGATCCTCTCGACCGAGTTCCGCACGTCTCCGCTCGATCAGTCGCTTCCGAAGGCGATCGCGTCGGCGCGAGCGTTGGTCGATACCACGCCGTGAGCTAGTCGAAGGCAGGCGTCTCAGCCGCCGGAGCCCCGAGTACGAAGAGCAGTGCGTGCTCCGGCTGCAGATTTCGGCAGGTTCGTACCTTCGATGCCGTCGTCTCGACGATGTCTCCCGGTCTGAGCACGATCGAGTCGTCCGCGAAGCTCAACAGCACGATTCCGGATCCGACCAGAATCGTCAGCGCTCCAGCCGAATCCGACGCCATGGACATCGTCGACCCCGGCCGAACGCGGATCGGCTGAGCTCTGCCTGCAGTTGTCGTGCTCCGCGCCCCAAATCCCGACATCGGGGTTCGCACGAGTTCGTAGGGTCGATCCGCACCGCGGACCAACCGATCCACGGTTACACCGAGTCGTTCCGCGAGGTCGATCACCGTGTCGAGGGACATCGAGTGCTGTCCGCGCTCGGTCTGCGAGATCGCGCTTCCGGACACTCCGATCATCGAGGCCAGATCGGCTTGGCTCCACCCTCGCTGTTTTCGTATCGCGCGCAGCGCTTCTCCGAGACGAGACACCGTGGACGGCGGGCCGACGTCGGCGACACCGTCGCGCACGGTGTAGTGCATTTCCATTCCGGTAATACGGTTACGACGTCCATCGGCGCGCTGGATTCGCATGCGAGACTCGGTGACGTCGACGATCACCTGTGCGAGTTGCACCAGGCCGTCGATCGACGCGGTACGAGGACAGATCCACACCGCGATCCTGCCGTCGCGCAGTACCGATCGGGCTGCCTCGTCGACGGCATCACGCGACACCGGCGCACGCAGGTCGAAAACGGCACTCGAGAATTCCGTAGCGGTGACGTCGGTGCAGTCGGCGGACTCGGCGACGTGAGCCAAGAGCACGTCCACTGCGGAGGAGTCGTCATCGACGATCCAGACGACGTTGTCACCCCACCATAGTCCGTCGAGGGCGGCATCGAGGCTGTCGAGGCCGTACCGAGGCACCCGCGCGTCGAGTGGACCGACCCCTATTCGAATCCTCCCGGTCACCCCTCCACCAGCCCTTTGACCTCACAGGCGTTTTGCACGAGCAGCGCCTAACCGTACAGTCTGGCTATGAACTCTGGATCGGAGCCACTCAACGGAATCGACCCGCACCACGCCGAGGCCTTGCGAGAACTGCTGTTCGACGCGCGGCGCGTGGAGGCGTTCAGCGGACCGTGGACGGCTCGCTCCACATGGTCGAAGGGCTTCGAAAGCACCAGCACCGTTCGCGGACATACCATTTCGTTCGACGAGCCCGCAGATCTGGCCGGCCGAGACAGTGCCCCGACGCCCCACGAGTACTTGCTGTCCGCGCTCGGTGGGTGCCTCATCGCAGGCGCGATCATGCATGCGACGGTGCAAGCAATCCGAATCGATCGCCTCGAGATCACCCTGTCCGGAACGTTCGACAACATCCTGAGGTGGGCAGGGATCGACGAAAACGGGTATGCCGGTTACAGATCCATGGAAGTTCATGTTGTCATCGCCGGCGACGCAGACGACGTCACGCTGCGGGCTCTGTGGGACCGGACACTGGCGGGCTCCCCCGTCGCGAGTACCATCAGCCGCCCGACGCCACTGGTCAGCTCGGTGGACGTCGTCGGCACACGCGCCGAGTGATGATGTCACTCCGCTAGGACGAGCTGCCGAGAAAGTACTGCCCGGCACGGTGATATTTCCAGCGAGCTGGATCGTGCGTACTGTGCGTGCGGACGTCGCGCCAGTAGCGATGAAAGTTGAGTGAATCGGAGGTGGACCTCGCGCCGACGAACTCGAACAACTCGCTCGCGAGACGCTCTGCGCTCTCGCTCGCAAAGGCACTCGCCTCCGCGACCGTGACCGCAGCACGTTCGTATTCGGCTTCGGTGCGCACGTCGTCGGCGTGATCGAGACGCCTGGCCGCCTCGTACAGCAGTTGCTCCGAGGCATGCACGTGCGTGCCGAGCTTGCCGAGACGGTAGGCGGTCAAGGGATCGTCCACGGCACGCTCCACCTGCGACGTACGCCAGGGACGTGCGATGTCGTGCAGCAAGTCCACTCCGCGCTCGAGTACACCGAGTCCGATTCCGACATCGATCGCCGCGTGGATGACCGTGGCGTACGGGGGAAACGTGTTCTTGCGATGGTGTCCGTCGAACGGCCGGAGGGAGAACAGTTCCGGCACTTCCACGCCGCGTAGTCGCACGGTGCCACTGTGAGTGCTTCGCTGCCCCATCGCATCCCAGTCGTCGACGACGGAAAGACCTGGTGCGTCGCGAGGTACGTAAGTCAACGAGAACTCGCCGGATTCGGTAGCCGCCTGCACCGGTATCCAGTGCGCGGTCAACGCGCCGCTCGAGTAGTACTTGTCGCCGTCGAGCACGACGGTGCCGTTGCCGGTCTCCCTCAGCGTCGTCGCCGGAAGAGACAGAACAGGTCGGGATCCGCGTTCGGCTTGCGCATTTCCGAACCGATGTCCGGCGAGAATCTCTGCAGCGAAATGACGTTTCTGTTCGTCCGTTCCATCGGTGAACACCGGCTCGATCAGATGGAAGTGATTCTGCGGTACCTGCCCCAGCGATCCACTCGCGCGAGAAAGAATCACGAACACGCGCACGACCGTCTCGTAACTGACTCCCGCGCCGCCGAATTCTCGGGGTACCCGGATACCGAGCAGCCCGCTTTCTGCAAGGGCAGTCAATTCCTCGACCGGCACCTCGCGCGAGCGATCGAGCCGGTCGGCAGCCGCACGGAACGTGCCGGCGAGTTCCTCGGCAACCGCGAGAGCCCCCTCGGCGTCGCGCAGTACAGCTACCTGTCCGATCGGCAGGGAGGTGTCCACGGTCATGAATTCTCCTGACATGAAGGGGAAATGAAGTGCTCGCACGTCGGCCGCGCGCGATCAGACTTAATCACCGTGCGCGGAAAGCTGTCAACCTGCTGTCATCCGCTGCCTGTGAAGTGCATCACGCATCGAAATACGTTTTCGACACGCGGGTGGCCGATGATCTGGCCGACATTAAAACCAGCGTGAATTTAACCCACAGCTGTTATTTCGACAACGAATCTCGGGACCGTCGAAAGTTTGACTTCAATTCTCACTGGTGCAACTCTTCCCCGCGGAACTGCACAGTCCAAGAAGAAAGTTCTGTCGATGCCGAGACCGCTCGTGTACAACGCTTTCCTGCACCTCACTCCCAACCACCACAGCCATGGCTACTGGCGGACCCCCGAAGGTCGCGTCCAATACGGTTACAAGGATCTGCAGCCGTACATCGATGTGGTGAAGACGCTCGAACGGGGCCGCATCGACACACTGTTCATCGCAGACGTGGTCGGGGTGTACGACCTCGATTTCGGCGACGGCACTACCACCATCCGCGCCGGCTCGCAGTTCCCCGAGAACGACCCCGTCACCATCGTCTCCGCGCTCGGTCATGCCACCGAACATCTCGGTATCGCAGTGACCAGCAACATCATTCAGGACCACCCTTTCTCCTTTGCCCGACGCCTGTCCTCGCTCGACCACTTCACGAACGGTCGCGTCGCATGGAACATCGTGACGTCGTACCTGAGCAATGGTTTCCGGAACTACGGCTACGACGAGATAGTCGGCCACGACGATCGATACGAGTGGGCACAGGAATACGTGGATGTCACGTACAAGCTGTGGGAACACTCCTGGGAGGACGACGCCGTTCTCCACAACCACGACACCGGCGAATTCTTCGATCCCGCCAAGATCCATACGATCGATCACGTCGGCAAGCGGTACAAGGTGCAGGGCCCGCATATCGTCGAACCGTCACCGCAACGTACGCCCGTTCTGTTTCAGGCCGGAAATTCCCCTGCCGGGCGGACTTTCGCCGTCACGAATGCCGAGGTGACATTTCTGCCGTCGTACAACCCGGCTTCGGCGGTGCGCGATATTGCCATCCTCGACGAGCATGCCCGCGCGATCGGCCGGGATCCGTCGTCGCTCAAGAAGATCGTGATGCTGTCCACGATCATCGGTTCGACCGAAGAGGAAGCGAAACGCAAGCGCGAATACTTCCGCGACAACATCGATTTCGAAGCGCTACAGGCATTCTGGAGTGGCGGGTCGGGCATCGATCTGTCCTCCGTCGACCCCGATACGCCGCTGTCGGAACTCGCGGGACGGGCCCAGCTCGGCAACCACGTGCAGTCGAACTTTCGCGCCGCGGCCGATTCGCTCGAAGACCCGTCGAAGGTGAGTTGGCGTGAATACCTCGTCGACAAGTCCCTCCTACCTGGCCGTTTCGCCGGCACACCGGAGCAGATCGCGGACCACGTACAGGAATGGGCCGATTCCGGGGTCGACGGCTTCAACGTCGTCCCGATCACCACACTGGGCTGGTGGGACGAATGGGTCGACCATGTCGTTCCAGTCCTGCAGGACCGCGGTCTCGCCCAGCGTGAATATGCACCGGGCACGTTGCGCGAGAAACTCTTCGGCCGCGGCGACCGACTCGGCGACGACCATCGCGCCCGCTCGCTTCGGCTCGGCGCTCACCACACCGTATGACCCACAACGACATACCCGGAGATGCTTCATGACTGCGTCCACCGTCGACCAGACGAACCTGAGTTTCGACGACATCTTCACCGACATCGCCGCAACGGCGGTCCAGCGTGACCGTGACCGCGAGCTGCCCTACGACCTCGTTCGGCGCCTGGCCGAACGCGGATTCGGTGCGGTGCGCGTACCGAAGGAGTTCGGCGGTTCGGGTGTGTCGGTCCCTGAACTCACCGAGCTGGTGCTCGATCTCGGTGCTGCGGATTCCAACGTCGTACAACTACTTCGGACGCATTTCATCTTCACCGAGGCGATCATCCATTCTCCCGAGTCCGACGCCCGTTCGGCGTGGTTGCAGCGCATCGGTGGCGGGGACCTGTTCGGTGGCGCGTACACCGAACAGAATGCGCAGAATCAGACGCATTTCTCGACGCGCATCGAATCGACGTCCGGACGACGCCTCGTCACCGGCCGCAAGTTCTACAGCACCGGATCGCTCTACGCCGACTGGATTCTCACCACCGGCGAAGGCGACGACGACACTGTCGAACAGGCCGTCGTGCCCGCGAAGGCGGACGGCGTCACGCTGGTCGACGACTGGCACGGATTCGGTCAGAAGTTGACCGCAAGTGGCACAACGGTATTCGATTCCGTCGACGTCACCGATGCACCTCAGCTGCCGGACGACGTCGAACTCGGAAGTTACGGCACGTCCATCGCACAATTCTGGCACCTGCTTGCTCTTGCCGGAATCGTCCGTGCGGCGCACGTGGACGTCGTCGAGTACGTCCAGGGACGCGCACGTTTCTTCAGCCAAGGCGCACGTGTGCTCCCCCGTCAGGACGCACTCGTGCAGCAGGTGGTCGGTGAAGTCAGTGCGGCTCGACACGTCGCCGAGACCTTGGTTCGGCACTCGGCACGCACCCTCGGTGACCACAGCTCGGCCGTTCTCTCGGGTCACACGAGTCAGGATCTCGAGGATGCCACCGAGATCGAGATCTACCGCGCACAGGTATCGGTGGTCGACACCGTGCTGAAGGCGGTCACACGCCTGTTCGACGTCGGTGGCGCGTCCGCCCTCGGTGTGGACAAGGGCTGGGATCGCCACTGGCGCAACGCCCGCACTCTGTCGAACCACAACCCGATCCCATACCGTCTGGCCAGCATCGGCGACTTCGATCTGAACGGCACGTCTCCGTTCCGCCAGTGGCTCAGTGGTATCGACCTGCGCGACAGGACGAGCTAGCCGTGGACTTTCTCACCTACGCCTCTCTGGGGCTGTCGACCGGAGGCGCATACGCTCTCGTCGCGCTCGGTTTGATCGCGGCGTACCGCGGTACCGGAGTCATCAACTTCGCCCAGGGCGCGCTCGGTACGTTCGGCGCGTACTCGTTCTGGAAATCGTACGAAGCCGGGCTCCCACTTCCGCTGGCCATCGTCGCGGGCGTCGTGGTCAGTGGCCTGATCGGGATCGTGTTCTTCGGGGTCGTCGGCAAGCGCCTGGCACACTCACCCGTGGTCACGAAGATCCTGATCACGCTCGGCCTGCTGCTGGTTCTCGAAGCGATCGTCCGACTGGTGTGGACGAACCATCAGATCACCGTCGACCCGTTCCTCGTCAGCGGCGGCTTCGAAGTCGGTGGTGTGCGCGTCCAGAACATTTCCATCTTGCTCGGTCTCACCGCGCTCGTCGCGACCGCGGCATTGCATGCACTGTTCACCCGGACTCGATTCGGGCTCATCACCATGGCAATTCAGGACACCGACCTCGGGGCACAGTCGATCGGCATCGATCCGCGCAAGTGGGGCTCGGCCGCATGGGGATTGGCGGGAGTGCTGTCGGCCGCCGGTAGCGTGTTGGTCCTGCCGATCACCCAGCTGTCGCCGACGTCGGCTGCCACTCTCCTCGTTCCCGCACTCGGCGCGGCGCTCGCCGCGAAATTCCGCCGATTCTGGGTGGCGTTCGGCGTCGCGATCGCGGCGGGAGTTCTCGAGGGTCTCGTCACCGGTCTGTACGACGCCCAACTGGCGCGTGCCGTCCCGCACATCATCGCGCTCGGCGTGCTCGTCGTCTTCGCACGGACCGACATGAGCCGCGGGACCCGTGAAGTCAAAGCCGTCTTTCACGTCGGGTCGGGCAGGATCCGCCCCCTGTACGTGGTGATCGGCATCGCTGTCGTCGTCACACTCGTCAGTTTCGGAAACGGCTCGACCGTCGATGCACTGAGCCTCACAGCGATCTTCGGACTCGTCGCGCTGGGGATCGTCGTGTCGACGGGGTACACCGGCCAGGTCAACGCACTCCCACTCACGTTCGCGGGCATCTCGATGCTCGTGTTCGGTGCCGCGAGCCACGGCGGTGCATCGCTGCTCGTCGCGGCGGTGACCGCTCTGGTCGTCTCACTCGTCGTCGCAGGTCTGTCCTCGCTTGTGTTCGTCCGCGCACGCATCTACGAGGTCACGATCGGCTCGCTCGCCATCGCGTCGATCGTCCAAGTCGTCGTGTTCTCGGTCGACAAGTTCTTCAACGGCACCACGGGGTGGGCCGTAGGTGACACGTCGCTGTTCGGAATCTCGTTCAGCAACATCACCGAACCCCGGAATTTCGCCCTCCTGTCGTGGACCGTGTTGATCGCCGGGCTCGTGGTGGTCGCGAACATCCGACGGTCCGCCGTCGGGCGCTACCTGCTGTCGGTGCGTCAGGACGAGCGTCTGCCCGCCGCCCTCGGGATCAACGCTGTCCGAGCCAAATTCACGTCGATATTGCTCTCCGGCACTGTGTGGGGACTCGCAGGGATCCTGCTGGCCGTACAACGAGGGTTCATCTCCAAGGGCCAGATCACGTTGGAGGGCTTCACCTACAGCGATTCGTTGGCCTTGATCGCGTTCACGATTCTCGCAGGTACCGGCCACCTCGCCGGCGCTGTGTTGGCCGGATTGTTCGCTCCCGGTGGCCTTCTCGCGAGCATCCTGTCCTTCACTCCCGACATCAACGACTGGTTGTCGTTGTTCTTCGCCGCGAACATGGTCCTCGTACTCACCACGGAACCCGACGGTGTCGTCGGTCAATTCCTGAGGCTTCGCGGCGCAGCATTCGACAGGTTCCGTTCCGCTCCCGCACAGAAGGAGAAGGTGCATGTCACGTCTGAACGTCAGTGACCTGTCCGTCCACATCGGCGGACACCGCATCCTCGAGAATGTCTCGTTGTCCGTGCCTGCGGGCCGGATTGTCGGGCTGCTCGGCGCGAACGGTGCGGGTAAGAGCACTGCCATCGATGCGATCACCGGGTACCAACGAATCACGTCGGGAACCGTCGAGATCGACGGCAAGCCCATCACGTCCGTGAGTGCCCCCGCGCGAGCTCGGCACGGTCTGAGTCGCACATTCCAGGACTATCTGCTGTTCGAGGACCTCACCGTGGAAGAGAATCTCCTCTCGGCAGCCGAAGTCAGGAGTCGAAAGTCGGTCGCGGCGAGCATCGTTCGATTCGGCAGGCCAGGAGTCGGCGAATTCGCACGAGTGGACGAGCTTCTCGTGGCTCACGGTCTCGACGCCATTCGTCACAAGCGCGTCGAACAACTGTCGCTCGGATGGCATGCACGAGTGAACCTTGCTCGCGCTGTCGTCCAGGAGCCTTCGGTGTTGTTACTCGACGAACCCGCCGCAGCGCTCAGCCTCGATGCTCGTCGGCGCGTCGTCGACACCATCAAGAACATTCGCGACACGTCCGACACCGCGATCCTGTTGGTGGAGCACAACCTGGATGTCGTCACCGAAGTGTGCGACGACATCTACGTCCTCGAAGCCGGTTCCGTCATCGCGCACGGTGCCACCGCGGAGATACTCGACCACCCGACGGTGCGGTCCATCTACTTCGGTGAAGAAGAGCCGGGCACACTACCAACCGAGGTGACCGCATGACCACGGCGATCGATACTTCCGGCCTCCATGTGAAGGGTCTGACCGTCGACTACGGCAACGGCACGGGACTTCGAGATTTCGATCTCGATGTCGCCCCCGGCGAAGTAGTGTGCGTCATCGGCAGGAACGGCGCCGGCAAATCCAGTGCACTGCTCGGCATTTCCGGATTCGTGAAGCCGGCGTCCGGTGTGGTTACCGTCGACGGCAAGCCCCTTACAGGCACCCCATATCGGCGATGCAAGGAGCACATCGGACTCGTCGTCAAGGGACGTTCGCTGTTCGGAAGCCTCACTCTCGCCGAGAATTTGGCCCTCGCGCATATCGACGAACGCGACTTCTTCGACCTCTTCCCTCAGCTCGCCGATCGTCGTGACGTTCCCGCCGGCAGTCTGAGCGGTGGTCAGCAACAACTCGCAGCGGTCGGGCGCGCACTCTTGCGAGACGTGCGTGTCGTACTACTCGACGAGCTGACGTTCGGTCTCAGTCCTGCCGTTCGAACGTTGATCGCCCGGGTCGTCGGCGAGCAGGCCAAGGAACGGGGCATCAGCGTCGTCGTCGTCGAACAGCACGTGGAGACGGCGGTGGCTATTGCCGATCGGACCCTGGTGCTTGCGGACGGCCGTACGGCACTCGAACTGACCCGCGATGAACTCGCCACTGCCACAGATCATGTCGAACGAACTTACCTCCACCCCTGATCACGAAGGAAAACAATGTTCACACGCAAGTTTCGTGCAGGCCTGATCGGCTTGTCTGCACTCTCGCTTCTCGCCGCCGGATGCTCCGGTAGCGGCGAGAGCGACTCCGACACGATCAACGTCGGGTTCATCGCACCGCTGTCGTCCTCACCGTCCGCGTTCCAGGATCCGGCTCTCGTCGCCGAGATCGCGGAGAAAGCGATCAACGACCAGGGTGGTATCAACGGCAAGAACCTGAACGTCATCGTCTACGACACGAAGGGTCAACCGGCCAACGTGATCGCAGGGGCGCGCAAGCTCGTCAACGAGGACAACGTCGTTGCGTTCATCGGCGGCAACAGCGGTGACGGTCTGGCCGAGATCGGCAAGCAGGCGGGCGTAGTCAACTGGTTCCCGATGGGGTGCGCCGCGGCCGACGTCTCCAACGACCTGTCGATGATCGCTGCGTTGAACTGCGCCGGCGCTGCACAGGGAACGTACCTGGGCGGAACGAGGTTCAAGCCGAAGAAGGCAGTCTATGTCGCCTACGCGGGCAACACCCCGTACATCGAGAACGCGAAACTGGGATACGAGAACGCAGGGGTCGACGACGTCGAGGTCATCGAGATCGCTCCCGACACAACCGATTACGCACCCGTCATCGCGAAGATCAAAGCGGCGAACCCTGACGTCTGGGGCGGCATGATCTACACGCCCGAGAAGCTGACCGCACTCGTCCAGGCCGCTGTCGAGCAGAACCTTCGAATTCCGTTGGTACTCAGCAACAACGTGATGGAAGACGCGACGATCAAGGTCATCTCCGATTCGGGGATCCCGAACTCGGTCGCTCTCGAGAAGGGTGAGGACGAGACTCTGTTCCCCACGTGGAAGGAGTACAAGGACCAGCTAGCCGAGTACGACCCCGAAGGCAAGGTCAAGACGCCGCACGACGGTAGCGTCAGCACCGACTGGTTGGCCGTCTGGACGTTCGCGCAGGAGGCCCGCAAGCTCGACACCGTCGACCGCGACACCTTCCGTGAGCACACGCAGAATCTGACGGACTTCCAGACCGACGTGCTGCACGACATCGACTTCACCATCCAGGACGGTCCGGTCCTCACCGCGCCGCGTCAGGCGAACCTGTGGGCCTTCGCCGGCCACATCGCCGACGGTAAACTGAATGTCGACGACCCGACGCCGTTCAGCGCATTCGAGAAGACGCCGGTTCAATAGCAGCGTTCCGCCCAGATCGAGGTTGTGCGCCGAAAGCACCCGAATTCCGCGCACAACCTCGATGTCGGTCGACCGTCACCCCTGCATCAGGTTGACGATTTCTGCGGCGTCGAACTCGTTGGGAACTCCCCACTTCGACTCGTAGCCGTATACCTGCCGCAGGGATGTTGCCGACTCGTGTCCGTAGAGAATGTCGAGGTCGTCCGCAGTGATCAAGCCCGGGTGCGCTACACCGCAGGCTTCCGAGACCTTCAGCAAGTCCCGCCTGAGGGTGCGCAGGTAGTTCGTCGCACGATCGGCCTTGCTCAGCGGGTCGAGGCCACGGGCCAGCCATTTGTCCTGCGTCGCAACACCCCTGAGCGAACTCGGTGTCGTTGTCTGCTCCGAAACCGAAGTAGTTGTTCCGCAACTTGGCCGACGAGTAGATCCAACGCCGTTGATTCCGGCTGAATGGGCGTTCTTCGTCGTTTCCGCTCACGATGTATTGCCGAAGTTCGGGGCCGACAGCCTCCAGCAGATATCGCGCATGCCCGACGACGGGGAAGTTCCGCAGGATTGCGTGCTTTTTCTGCGCCAGGTCGTATGCCGCGACGCCCACCAATCCTGCGACGGACACCGCAGGTATCGCCCTCAGCCATTTCGATGCCATAGTCGATCACTGTGTCACCAGTGGACGAAGCGACAGTGGTCCTGAAGCGAAACAACGAGCAACCGTTCGGAGTCGGAATGGCTTCTCCACGCCGGGTGGTGCCCTTTCCCTGACGACTCCTCAGCTGTCCTCCTGCGACGAACTCGTGGTCGTCTCGAACACTCGCGCAGCGTCCCAGTCTCCGGTCATCGTCGACATGACATCCACCGCTTCGACGAGTGCGAGCAGTCCGAACAGCGCCACCAACCAGACCGACAGCCCCACGACGACCGAGAAGGCACCCGCGCCCGCGAGTGATCCAAACACGAGTGGACCCCATCGCTCCTGTACGCGAGAGATCCGATCGGTGCCCGTCTGTGGCGTCATCACAGGAACGTTCGCAGAACTCGTGCCGATGGCACAGGGCACAAAGGCACCAGTTGTCCCCCGTGGTCACAGCGTTCTCGCTTACGTGTGGGTCCGATTCAGATGGGCCACGACGGGCGCAGCTCGTCCGATATCCGTGCCTGAGTTTCGCGAAAATGCCCGCACGCCAAAGATTTCGGTGTGCCTACCTTTACTGGCAGAACTGTCGGTGCGGTTCTAAGGTCGTGTTCATGACGAATGCCCTGCCCGACATCGGAACCGCCGACATCACGTCACTCATCATGGACGACCACGAATGGCTTCGGCGGGCGTTCGCACGTCTCGACGATGCGCGAACCAAGCAGGAACTCTCCGACGCCTGGGCGCCACTCGCGGAGCGTCTCGACACCCATGCGCAGGCCGAGGAGGACGTCTTCTATCCGTCATTGCTGAAGAAGGGTAGCGACGACGCAGAAGACGAGACCGACGACGCGATCGGTGACCACAACAAAATTCGGGACGCCGTTGCCAAGGCCGCGACGCTGGAGGTCGGGAGCCACGAGTGGTTCGAAGCCGTGGGCACGGCCCGTACAGAAAATTCCGAGCACCTTGCAGAGGAAGAGGACGAAGTACTTCCTGACTTCCGCAAGAATGCGCCCGTCGAATTGCGCGCCGAGCTCGCACAACGGTGGATCGAGTTCTATGCCCAGCACCCCAAGGGCAAAGGAATCGACACGTCCGATCGCGATCCTCAGGAGTACATCGAAGAAAACTCCTGAGCGATCCCATTCCAGGCACTGCTGCTAACTCGATCGCTCGAGTCGTCGCCACTCCCGCGCCCACTGCTTCGAATCCGAGCGACGGGCGAGCACCCAAACCCCTGCGACGCCGACGAGTGTGACCATGGTGGCGACACTCCAAAACCCGAGGGCCGCACATACGCCCAACGCCGCATTCTCGGTTCCCGTTCTGGGTGGCCGTGCCAAGGCGCCGGCGTCGTCGACCCAGACCGGAACACGCTGCCCCTGCGACGCGTCCACGGGCAGCCGAACACGACCGGTGTGAACGATGCCGTCACGATAGGTCCAGCTTGCGGTCGCGTAGCTGCTCGTCACTACGCCATAGTCCATCGGCACTTCCACGGGCACCGGAGCGTCGACCACCACGGCGTCGATTCGATGAAACTCCGCACGCTCGAGTACGGACTCGGCATCGAGATTCGAATACGTCGACACACCGAACACAGCAGCGATCGGTATGAGCAGTAGCGCGGTGAAGACCGCAAGAATCGTTGCGAAAGAGACGACTCTGTCGCCGCGGCGCATCAAAGCATTACCGCTCCACGGCGCCAGTCGCCACCACCGCACCACGAGAGTCGTGTTCCAGTCCCCCACCTGCTCCCACCTCCCCACAGTCGAGTGTTCTCGAACAGTGAGAGGGGGGCCAGGGGCCAAAGTCCCGAGCGCCATCGATTTGGTCGACGAAGAGCTATGCGGACAGTGCGATCTTCAGCGCCTCAGCAACGTCGTCGATGAACTGCTCCGTCCCGATGTGCTCTTGATCTTCGCCGACCAACAGCGCGAGGTCCCTGGTCATCCGGCCCGCCTCGACGGTCTCTACGACGACGGTTTCGAGCGTCCGGGCGAATTCGATCACGTCGGGGGTGCCGTCCAGCGTTCCGCGGTGTTCGAGTGCGCGCGTCCACGCGAAGATCGATGCGATCGGATTCGTCGACGTGGGCCTACCCTCCAAGTGATCCTGAAAATGGCGACGAACGGTGCCATGCGCCGCCTCGGTCAGGCAGGTTCGCCCATCCGGGCTCAGCAAGACCGACGTCATGAGCCCCGGTGAACCGAACCCCTGTGCAACGATGTCCGACTGCACATCACCGTCGTAGTTCTTGCACGCCCAGACGTAGCCACCCTCCCACTTCAGTGAGGATGCCACCATGTCGTCGATCAATCGGTGTTCGTACGTCAGACCTGCGGCGTCGAACTTCGACGCGAACTCGGTGTCGAAGATGTGTTGGAACGTGTCCTTGAACTTCCCGTCGTACACTCTGAGAACCGTGTTCTTGGTCGAGAGGTACACGGGAAGACCGTGTTGCAAGCCGTAATCGAGCGATGCGCGAGCGAAATCGATGATCGACCGATCGAAGTTGTACTGACCCTGTACGACGCCACCCAAGCTGTCCTCGGTGAATCTGACCAGCTCGTGTTGGATCGTGTCGCCGCCGTCGGCAGGTGTGTAGGTGATGGTCACCGTACCCGGCCCCGGAACCTCGAAATCCGTCGCGCGATATTGGTCGCCGAACGCGTGTCGTCCGATGACGATCGGCTTCGTCCACCCAGGAACAAGACGCGGAACATTCGAGACGATGATGGGTGCGCGAAAGATCGTGCCACCCAACATGTTACGAATAGTTCCGTTCGGTGAACGCCACATCTTCTTCAGGCCGAACTCCTCGACACGGGCCTCGTCCGGAGTGATGGTCGCGCACTTGACACCGACACCGTGCTTCTCGATCGCGCGAGCGGCATCGACCGTGACCTTGTCGTCGGTTCGGTCCCGAGATTCGATGCCGAGGTCGTAGTACTCGAGATCCACATCGAGAAACGGATGTATCAGCTTGTCCTTGATGGACTTCCAGATGACGCGCGTCATTTCGTCGCCGTCGAGTTCGACGACTGTGCCTTCGACCTTGATCATGGACATGAGGGTTCCTTCGAATCCTTCCGGGCGTGGGTCAGGTGTCGAGTCGTGTACGTGAACGTACTCGACTGATCGTCACCAAGTGGTGGCGCTCGGGCGGTTCCCCATGAGGACAGCAGAGATCAGGAAGAAGATGCCACCCAGCGCAGCGTATCCACCGATACCGGTGATGGTGTCCGCCCCGTTCAGTCCCTGCACCACGAACCCCGCGCCGGCGACGACGGACAGTCCGCCGCTGACCATCTGGAACACCTGGCCTCCCGAGCGACGGTTACGCATTGCGGTCAACAATTGCGGGATGCCCGAGCCGACTGCCCACAGACCCCACACCACCAGAGCGCTCGACAGGGAAACCGTCGACGCCCATCCGACTGCAACAGCAACCAGGATGCTGACTGCAATGTTGATCCGTTCCGCGAGGTGGGAACTCTGCGCGCCGCGGTGGGATCTCACCTGCCAGAGAACAGCAGCCGCGTCGAACAGCGGGTAGACCACGAGCACGGTCGTCAGCACAGGACCGACCGAGGGCGAACTGGACACCAGCACGACCGCCCAGAGGAGCGCGAAGCCGAATCTGACGAGGTAGAGGCGACGCATCGGCAGATCGTAGGTCAGGCGCGTGGCCGTCTCGGTCGTGATCATCGTGGATCTCCTTTTCGGGATGGGCTTCGTGTGCCGTACCAGTGTAGAGTTACTAGTTCGTCTACATGACAGAAAGTAGACTGCTTCGAGGCTCGACGCAACTTTCACCACCAGAACCGGAGAACCGAATGCCCGCCGACACCGCGGCACCCGCGACACGCACGTCATCGGCGTCCACCCGAGAGCGCATTCTCGATGCCGCCAGCGAGCAGTTCTATGCACACGGCATTCGAGCCACGAGCGCAGACCGCATCATCGAGCAAGTCGGCATCACGAAAGTCACGTTCTATCGCCACTTTCGTAGCAAGAGTGACCTGGTCGTCGCCTATCTCGAACAGCAAGCGGCAGGCGAGCGTGACTGGATGCAGAGCATTCGGCGCGAGGACGACCCAGCGGGCTCACTCCAAGCGCTCGCCGACGGAATCGGTTCGGCGAGTTGCCGTCCAGGCTTCCGTGGGTGCGCTTTCATCAACGCGGCCGCCGAGTTCGCAGACCCTGCCGACCCCGTACGAACTGCCGTCGAGACGCACCGGCGATGGGTCCTCGACCACTTTGCCGCTATCGCACACGTAGCCGGTGTAGAGGATTCGGGCTCGGCCGCACAGCAGCTGATGATGCTGCGCGACGGGGCCATGGTGAGCGGCTACCTCGGCGAGGCCTCCTCGGTCGCAGCATCACTCGGGGAGGCGTTCGCATCCGTTCTCGCGTTGAAAGGCCACTGACGTTCACGAGTTACGCGGCGGAACAGCCTCTTTCACTCCCGCCGGGCCCACGCCTCGGTCCAAAGCAATCAGTAGCACCGCGCAGCCGATACCCGACAGAACCAACGCGACGACGAACAAGGCGGTGAATCCGAACTGGTCCCCCACCACCCCGGCTGCCAGACCGGCGGCGCCCTGCGCGAACACCACTGCGCACGCCACCAGGGTGTAATCACTTCCCGCGAAACGTTTCTCTGCGGCATCCATCATCAGCGCGAACACTGCCACCGTGGCCGCGCCGCCGAGAACGTGCTCGGCGATACTGGCCGATACCAGCAGCGGGAAGCCTCCGATGCCGAGCGCTGCGAGAACGTAGAGACCAAGGCTCAGAGTTTGGGCGACACCGCCGACGAGCAGGGCGTGCCGCCGTCCGTAGCGAAAAGACAACCACGCACCCAGACCGGCCCCGACCAACGCGGCTACCGACGACAATCCGCCATCGATGAAAGCTATCTGTCCGAACGTCAGTCCGCTGTCGGACATGAACGGCCCGACGAGCGCACTTCCCATGGAGTTACCGAACTTGAAGCCGCCGACCAAGAGGATGAACGCAACCATCCCCGGCCGTCGCAACCGGGACCACCAACCGAAGGCCAGTCGTGCCGCCGATTCGGCGTGATCCGGATCGGACTTCTCCGTGTCTTCGTCCGCGGCATCCAGTTGTCTGCGTAGACGCCACACTGGAATGGTCGTCACCAACAACAGCAGCCCCATCGCGATGAACAACATCTGCCAACCCGCAAATGAGAACAGCCACAACAACACTCCCCCGCCGCACACCATGCCGATCCGGTACGCACCGACCTGGATACCGTTGCCGAGACCGCGCTGCTCCGTACTCAGCAAGCGAACAGCCAGACCGTCGGTCGCAATATCCTGCGTTGCCGACAGAATATTGACGACGAAGATGCCCACGAACAGCCACCGCATCGTCGTGGACAGATCCAAGAACGACAATCCGATCGCGACGGCGGCCGCTGCGAACTGCAACGACAGCAGCCACCGTCGACGACTGCCGTATCGGTCGACATACGGTGCCCACAGGAATTTCAGCGCCCACGGAAGGAACAGCACACCCGTCGCACTGATCTCGACGAGCGAATATCCGGATCGACGCAGCACGACCGGGAGTGCGGTGGTGAAGAAACCGAACGGCAGTCCCTGCGCGAAGTAAAGCGCAGCAAGCAGTGTCATGGTTCCGACCGTGAACGAGGTCGACAACCGCGGCGCGAACGTCATGCCGCACATAGTGTCAGAGCGTGCTCCCCGGTGCTCATATGCGTCGTCACGTGTGCGTCGAGGGGGCGACCACTAGCCGTTCTTCCAAGTCGGCTGAGAGGCTCGGCGAAGGCCAGGGCCCACAGCTCTGCCCTGGAAGGGATGACTGCGGGACTGTCGGGGTCCTGCCACTCGTCCAACAGACAGCGACACCTCTGCGAAGGCGAGAGTTTCGTCGTCGAGCCGTAGTTGCCCATCCGTCAGGTCTGGTCTTCCTCGGAAACGGCCTCCGGCGCCGACGGAACCCATGGCTTCAAAGGTTGCAGGACATCTCGGTAGAAGCCATCGAGTCCGTCGGTGACGCTGGCGATGAAACCAGCCGCCGAACCCGATCGTTTGCTGCCCATCCTCGTCGACGATGTCAGCGTGAATCGCTGCAAAGTACTGACTCGCCCGCCGGTCAACGACTTGGCATCGGCTCGCACCGTCGCCAGGTTCTCGCACGACACTTCACCGACGTCACTGAACACAGCCTCGACGAGAATGTCCGCGGGGGCATTCTTCAGCTGCCTCAGTAGCCAATTCGTCCGACGCAGCGCAGTACCCTCCTCCGGAGCGCCGATACTCGTGGTGCACTGAATCTTGTTGGTGCGCAGATCCGCGTCGACAGTCAGATCACCTGCTGCATCGGGGATCCGCAAGGTGGCCGACAAGCACCCGGCCGAGGCAAGTTGGTCCACAAGATACTCGTTGCGTGCCTGCGGATCGCTGGCCAGTTTTCTAGGGAGATGGTGTTTGACCGGGACACCGAGTTCGGCGGTCATCCTCAGCGCCAGATGCCGCGACAACGACGCCCAGGTGTTGGCGACCGCTACTGCTTTGACGTCGCGGCTGCGCAACGTGCCTGCAGTGACCGAATCGCGCACCGCTACCCAATGCCTGCCCATGTCGACGAACTCGGCCGCACCGGACTTCGGATGGGTCAGGTACCGGACGAACTCGCTCAGTATCCATACCTGTAGAGGATCGGCGAGTTCGCCGTGCGACAGCACCATACGGGCCTCGTGGATCACCTCCGACCACGAGATGTGCCGCAGTCCAACCTTCTTCAACAAGTTCTTGTTGACCTGGATCGGCAACTCCCCCACCGACGCCGGAATGTCGTTGGACAGACTGAGAACGGCCTCGTACTTGTGTCGTCTCGCGACGTCGAGGTAGTTCTCCAATTGCTCCCTCTGAAGCTTTCCCGTTCCGGTCTTGACTTCCAGCAGTGCAGTCCAGATGTGCCCTGCACGCGAGACCCGGATTACCCCGTCGGGAATGACCTTGCCGTCGCCTTTGGTGAACGGAACTTCCAGGTAGCCCTCGAACGGCCCCGCGGGAGCGCCGGCGCGAGAACAGATCGCACGAGCGAACGGACGAACAGCCTGCATCGTCGCCATCAGCGCCGACGTCGCGCGCTTCTCCTGCTCCTCCCCCGATCCCACTCCGTAGACGGAAAACAACCGAGCAGTGTTCCACCCGTCGCCGCCGGCGAGAGTGAATTGCGGCGCTACGGCCTTCCTCGCCACCGGCTTCTTGGTTCGCACACCACGTTTCGGCCGATCGACGTCGACGATCGCTACATCGACTGGCTCACCGGCGGTGGTCACAGCACGCGCGTGGGCGTCGGGCACTTGGACCACGACGACGTCGTCGTCCGATTCGTTCGCCTCGGTGTCATCGACGTCGACCCCGAAGTCCTTCGCAAGCCCGGCGAGTCCGGCTTCCCAACCTTGCCCGACTGCGCGAAGCTTCCAGGACCCGTCTCGCCGGTAGATCTCCCCGAACACCAAAGCGCGTTCGGACGAGGCGTCTGCGGTCGCGAATTCGCCGAGCACCGACCCGGATTGATCACGCACCTGGAATGCCAGCTTGCCGAACTCCCCCAGCGAACTTTCACCGGCGCTACCGGCGACGACGATCTTGACGACATCGGCAGGTACCGACCCGAGGTGAACCGAGATCCGCTCCTGCTTGCCTTCGTCGGTACTGCTGCTGCCCAGGTACCGCACCGATGCCTCAGAAGATTCGGGTTGGTTGTAGAACACGAAGTCGGAGTCCGAGCGAACCCGCCCGGTCGAATCGACCAGCAACGCCGACGCATCGAGGTCGCGCTCCGGATCGACCCACGAGACGATCACATCCAATTCAGTCGTCTCGGCCGGCAACGGAATGTTCTGGCCTTTGGTCAGAATCGGTGAACTCACGAATGCACGCTCCTCGTCGGTCTCCCTTGAACAGGTCAGACTAAAGGCGAGAATGCCGCATCGTGTCCATGGCAAAACAAGTTCATATGATCGAATGACAATTGCGACGACGCTCGGTTGCGCGACGTAATGCGACCGGCCGCAACAGGTTGCGCCAGTACAGTGCCTTTCCATGACGTACGAGAGGTGGGAGCGATCCACCGAATGGCCGCTCGCCGGTGCCGCGTTGATGTTTCTTGCGATCTACACCTGGACTGTCCTTACCGAACCGGTCGGAGTCGGTGCACAGGTTGCAGAGCACGTCGTGTTGGCGATCTGGACCCTGTTCGCAATCGACTACGTCGCGCGACTGACCCTCGCGCAGCAACGAACCCGGTGGTTCCTCTTCCACCTGCACGAACTCGCGATCGTCGCCCTCCCGGTCCTTCGTCCGCTGCGGTTGCTACGTCTACTCACCTTGGTGAGTCTCCTGCAGCGTTCCGTCGGTGGTGCTCTGCGCGGTCGGGTCGTCACCTATGCCGTCATCGGCACCCTGTTTTTGGTCTTCGTGGCAGCACTTGCGATGTTGGACGCCGAACGACATGCACCGGGCGCGAACATCCAGACCTTTCCCGACGCTCTATGGTGGGCCGTCGCGACCGTGACCACCGTCGGCTACGGCGACTACACACCCACCACAGCAACAGGCAGATTCATCGCAGTGGCCCTGATGGTCGCTGGCATAGCGCTGCTCGGCGTCGTCACTGCAACACTCGCGTCGTGGTTGGTCCACAAAGTTGCCGAGCAAGATGATGCCAATCAGGCGGTGACGCAACGACAGGTCGCCGAACTGACCGAACAGATCAGCGCGTTGCGTGCGGAACTCGCTTCGCGCGCAACAGCACCCGCGCCAAGTCAGTGAGAGCAGATGGTTGTTGCTCTAGACGTCGGCCGGCTGCCAGTCCGGGGCGTCGACGAGTGCCACCTGCCGCAAGAGTGTCGCCGCCTTGCCGACACCCTCGACTGAATTGACCAACGCGTCTTCGTGCTCGATGTTCAGGGTTCCGTCGTATCCGACTGCCCTCAGGTTGTACACGAAGTCTGCCCAGAACGTTGCCCCGGCGGGATGCCCGAGGCCGAGTGTGACGTAGTTCCAGGCACGCTCGTGCGGGCGCGTGATCGAAACCGTGTCGAGTAGACCGTCCTTGCCTGCGATACGACCGTTGATCCGTACATCTTTCGCGTGCACGTGAAAGATTCTGTCCGCCAAACCGTGGATCACCGATGGGATGTCGGCGCCCATCCACATGAGATGTGACGGATCGAGGTTCGCACCGACGACCGTGGGATCGGTCGCGTCGGCGAGCCTCTCCAGTGTCGAAACATTGTGCACGAGTTGGGATCCACAGGCTTCGACAGCGAGGCGAACACCGAGATCTCGCGCGTAGGTCGCCAGGGAAGTCCAATACGGAAGAGCAACCTCGTTCCACTGGTAGTCCAACACGTGCAGGTTCTCCGGTGGCCACGACGTGGTGACCCAGTTCGACGAGGTATCCGACGGCCCTCCGCCCGGGAGACCGGACATCAGCACCACTGTGGGCACACCCAACTCGGAGGCGACCGAGATCGTCTGTCTGACCACGTCGTCATGCTGCGCACCGGTCACAGGGTGGAGCTGATTGCCGTTTGCATTCAGCGCGCTGATCGACAGTCCCCTCGACTCCACTTTCTCCAGCAATTCGTTGCGGGACTTCGCGCTTGTCACCAGATCGGACAGGTTCGCATGGGGGCTCGCGGACCAATTACCAGTGGCGATCTCGACAGAATCGAGCCCATGACGTGCGGCAACGTCGAGTGCGTCGTCGAGAGGAAGATGACTCAAGGAGTCCGTGATGAGACCGATCTTCATGCTGCGCAACTTCCTGAGAGTGTGGGTTCAGGCGATACTAGTACGTTCTAGTAACACTTTGTCAAGACAATTGCAGTAGCACCCTCCGCAAGGCCTACACCATCTTGTGACACATCCGATTTGCCGACAGAACGTGCATGAAACCTCACCGGTCGGATACGCCGCGAATCTCGGACCGAGTCATGGCACTTGGAAGGTCGCGACGCCCGGGGTAATAACGCCGACGGGGGACGTGACCGTGACGACGACCTGCCCCGACCCCGTCGCGAGGTTCGCCTCGGAGGGCAATCCGTGCAATCCGTCGGACGTCCGAGCGAACCCAGCCTCACCCGTCGACAAATTCAGCCAGCGCACGTCGGAGGAAAGCAAGCAACCCCACCTGTCCTCTTTCCCGCCCGTAATGGTCACCGCACCGGAGCTTTCGCCGATAACGGCCACGCATCGAACTGCGGGCGCATCGAAACTACCGTTGGGGTTCCCGAATGGCGCCGGATCGATCTGGAACGGGACAGTCACCGATGCTGTCGAAATACCTGCCGACGTCAGTGCCGAACCCACCATCACCAGCGCGCAGACCACTGATATTCGAACCGCTTTCACCGCGAAACCTCCGATAGTCCATCAAGATGCGTCGTGCCGGTCGCCTGTCTTTCCTGCAACCCAGGACCGATCATCGCATGGGTCTGCACTCACAACTCTCATCACCGAGGTGCAAACGCCACGGCTTTGATCTCGACGAGAAAGTCAGGGTGATTCAATGCCGACACTCCGACGGCAGTCCATGCAGGCAACGTAGCGCTATTCGAGAAATGCTTGCGCTTCTGTTCCTGGAATGTAGCCATTTGCCCCGCCGGATCCGTGTGATAACTGACGAGCTCCACGACGTCGTCGGGTGAGCAACCCGCAGAATCCAATACCGCAACGAGATTCGCGAATGCTGCTGCGATGTGGTCCGTCAAACTCGACGTCACAGCAACAAGATTCCGATCTCTACCGACCTGGCCGGAAACGTACACGTAGTCCCCTGCTCGAACCGCGGGCGCGTAGTTGGACGTCTCGACCAGCGAGGACATGTATGCGGGCGCAATGACCTCACGACGGGTGCTCATCGAACCGCCTGCGCCAGAGCAGTATCGGCAGCGAAGAGACCCTCGTCGACGGCGTCGAGAATCCGATCGATCTCAGCGTCGGTGACGATCAATGGCGGCGCGACGAACAGCGAAGTCGCTTCGTCGCTCGTCCCGACGTGTACGCCTTTCGAACGAGCAACGGCTGCAACGGAGTCCGCGATCTGTACTTCCGACGTATCGGAGAGCCAGTCCTTCCAGTCCACGCCTCGTAGCTCGATCGTCCAGTGCATGCCCTTACCTGCGATGCGCTCCACGGATGGGTGCCGGTCCGCGATGGCCAGCAATCCTTCGGCGAATCGAACACCCGCGACCTCGGCGCGTTCGACGAGGCCCTCGGACTGCACCACGCGTAGGTGGGCACGAGCCGCGTGAATCATCGCCGGATGTGCACGGAAGGTGCTGTAGTTCTGCCACTTGACATCTCGAAGGAGTTCGAGCATCGCCTTCGACAGCACCACGGCACCTGCGGGCGCCGCGCCACCAGCGAGAGGTTTGCCCATGGTGACCATGTCCGGCCGGCTCGGAGCCCCCTGGAATGCGAACCAGCTACCTGATCGACCGAGGCCTGTCACGACCTCATCGGCAATCCAGATCGCACCTGCCGCACGCGCCGCCGCGGCAACGTGTTCCTGGTAGTCCGCTTCGTAATAGCGGCCGCCCTGTGTGTAATCGACGATGACGGCGGCAGCGCCGGTCAGTGCGTCGGTGAGATCGCGGTCGCTCAGCTCGTTCGGTGAGCGCGAGTCGCCGTTGGTCCAGATCGCACCGTCGGGGCCTGCGATCGTGCGGACGTCCGCGCTGCGTGACGGCACACTGACACCGCCCGAGAGCAGTGACAGGCCACCGTGCCACTGAGGTTGCACTGTCACGTCTCGAGACAACCCGACCAGCCCGTGGTAGGCGCGCTCGCGAGCGACGAGTCCGTCGCGGCCGGTCAGTGCCTGCGCCAACGACAATGCGATGTCGTTCACCTCGCTTCCACTGAGACCGAAGCGAACACCGCCTACCCAATCGTCTTCCCCGGCGAACGCGATATCCACCAATTCGTCAGCTGCCGCGTCACGTTCGGCCCACATCTGGCCTTCTGTTGCGACGGGAAAGCGGGCCGATTCGACTACCGCCTCGACCATTGCGGGGTGGGCGTGTCCTAGTGGGCCGCCGGTGTTGGAGGCGTCGAGAATCCTTGTTCCGTCGGAGTAGTCGAGGTATGCACCTTCGCCACCGACGAGGGCGGCCGGGCGAGGGCCCACGGTGTTACGTCCTGCGCGGACCAGCTTGCTGTTGTTCACGAGAAACTCCTTGTCGAGCGGGTGGTCGAGGTCAGACGAATGCGCTGATTCCGGTGGCTGCGCGCGCCGCAACCAGAGCAGAGATCTCGTTGGTTCCCTCGTAGGTGTAGATGGCCTCGGCGTCGGCGAAGAAACGCATGACGCCGTGTTCGAGCAGAAGGCCGTTGCCGCCACAGATTTCACGACCGAGCGCGACGGTCTCACGCATGCGAGCGCTGACCCAGTACTTGGCCATCGCCGAATCCTCATCACGGTAGACACCGGTTTCCTGCAGCTGTGCCAACCGCGCGGCCATACCGATCGAGGCGGTGATGTTGCCCAGCATGTGGGCGATCTTCTCCTGAACCAACTGAAAAGATGCGATGGGACGGTCGAACTGGCGACGCGTGCCCGCATACCGCAGCGCCGCTTCGTAGGCACCGACCTGGACACCTGCTGCCTGCCAGATCACGCTCGCGCGCATGTGCCGCAGCATGGCGCCGATGTCGGAGAACCGCTCGACGCCGTGCAGCCGTAGCGATTCGGACACACGAACACCGGACAGCGTGATGTGCGCGTTGTTCACGATGCGCAGCGACGCCTTGCCCCGAATCTTCTCCAGCTGCACGCCGTCGGAGTCGGTGGGAACGAGAAATGCGCGGGTCTCCCCCGTTGCTTCCCTTGCGACGACGCAGACATGCGTCGCGTACGCCGCGCTGCCTATCCATTTCTTCTCGCCGTCGAGAATCCAGGTATCGCCGTGGCGCGTCGCGGTGGTCTCGAGTCCCCGCGCGACATCGCTGCCGTGGTCCGGTTCGGTGATGGCAAACACGCCGCGCATGTCGTAGTTCCTGATGCGCGGCATCCACTTGGCTACCTGCTCCGGTGAACCTCCGTGCAGCACAGCGCTTGTGATCATCGTTGCCTGCCCGCTGAAATACGTCGAGATGGAGGCGTCGACGCGCGCTATCTCGAGGGTGCGGAACCCCTCGAACAAGGGTCGCGGAATGTCGTCGCCGAGTTCCTTCGGCGCCAGCATGCCGAGTCCCACGAACCCCTCGACGAGATGCTCGGGGAATTCGCCTCGCTCCCAGTACTCGTCGACGATGGGAGCCACTTCGGCAGCGAGGAACCCGCGAAGTCGGCTCAGCGCGTTCGTTTCCGGTGTGGTCAGCAGTGATTCGTAGTCGTACAGATCGCTTATCTCGTACAGTCTGCTCGTGTCCGACGTACTCACAGTCCCATTCCTCCGTCGACGTAGAGGTTCTGGCCTGTGACGAAACCGGCTTCTTCACTCGCAAGGAACGCGATGACCGACGCCACGTCGCTCGGTTCGCCGACGCGTCGTACCGGCGTCGCCTTCGCCGCATCGGCACGATACTGCTCTGGGGTGGCGCCGACACGCCGTGCGGTCGCGTCTGTCATCTCGGTGACGATGAAACCAGGGCCGACGGAATTGGCGGTGATTCCGAACCGACCCAACTCGATGGCGAGAGTCTTCGTGAATCCCTGCATACCGGCTTTCGCGGCGGAGTAGTTGACCTGACCGCGATTACCCTGTGCGGCAATGCTCGACAGGTTGACGACGCGACCGTATCCGGCGTCCACCATGTACTTCTGCACAGCGCGGGTGACGAGAAATGCGCCCTTGAGGTGGACTGACATCACGAGGTCCCAATCGTTCTCGGTCATCTTGAACAGTAGGTTGTCGCGGGTGACGCCGGCATTGTTGACAAGGACATCGACCCGCCCGTAGCTCTTCGCAACCGAATCCACTGCAGTCTGAACGGATTCCGAATCTGCTACATCGGTTGCGATGCCGACGGCAGGACCGCTCAACGCGTCGGCGGTGCGCGCTGCCATCTCGCCGTCGAGATCCAGAATCGCGACGGTTGCGCCCTCGCTGCTGAACTTCTCGGCTGTGACCCGTCCGATTCCGCCCGCGCCGCCGGTCACAACGACCACCCGGTCGTCGAACCTCATCGCCGTACCACCACGTCAGCACCGTCGACGCGCGCGGGATCTCGTTGCGCGAGAACGCCGTAATCGCGCTCGGCAGCCGACACTGTGATGTACCCGTCGTCGATATCGCTCTGGATGTCGGCCAGCGCCCGCTCGGAGGGAGCACCGTATCCGCCTGCACCCGCGCACCGTACGAGCATCCGCGACCCGGCCCGAACCACTGTCGGAGGCGTCTTGCTGGAGAGGTCGGTGACGCGTCCGCCCTGATCGGTCAACACGAACTTCGCATTGCCACCCGGCAATCCGCCGAGCAAGCCGTATGGGGCGCTGACATCTCTGTCGGAGACGATCGTGACGGTGACGTCCTCGGTGAATTCGAGCAACCGTGTGATGCCGTTTCCGCCGCGGTGTGTGCCAGCGCCGCCGCCGTCAGTGGTGAGGCCGTACCCGAGAACGCGAATCGGGTGGGCGGCCTCCAGCAGTTCGTTGGGGGTGTTACCGGTGTTGCCTATGCTGGTGCGACGCGCGTGAGAGCCGTCGGCACCGACATTCGCTCCCTGCCCCGCGCCGTGCACCTCGTACATGATCGTGTCGTCGACGGCATCCTCGCGGCCGACGAGGAGCACAGTGGCACTGCCGGTTCCCGCTGCGGGCACCCGATCGGGCACCGCCTGCGCCAGACACCCGAGTACGACGTCGGCGATCCGTGACGATGTTTCGTGGTTACCCGAGACCACCGGAGCCGGCTCGTGCGGATTGACGATCGTTCCGGTCGGCGCAACGATCGTGACGGGTCGATACGATCCCGAGTTGGATGCGCTGGCCGGCTCGGCGATCGCCTTCAGCGCGAACAGTGTCGCCGAGTGCGTGACGCCGAGCGGACTGTTCATACCACCGCGAGATTGGGGCGAGGACCCGGTGAAGTCGATGGTGACGTCGCCCCCGGAGATGACGAGAGTTCCCTTGATCGTGATCGGGTCGGGATCGAAACTGTCTCCGTCGCAGACGTCCTCGAACACATAGGTGCCGTCCGGGATCTCGGTGAACGCTGCGCGCGCTCGCAGTTCACTGACGTCGAGCACTTGAGCCATGGCCTGTTCCACAGCCGCAGTTCCGTAACGCTCGCAGTAGTCCAGCAAGCGACGTTCGGCGGCAAGGCATCCGGCGTACTGCGACCGCATGTCGCCGAGCCGCTCGGCCGAGTTGCGGACGTTCGCGGTGATGATGTCGAGGATCTCGGTGTTGGCGACGCCCTCGCGGTAGAGCTTGACCGGCGGAATGCGCAGTCCCTCACCATAGACGTCCTTGGCGAGGGTGTAGTAGCTACCGGGCGTCGGCCCACCGATGTCGACGTAATGTCCTCGTACAGCCGCGAATCCGATGAGTCGATCCTCGGAGAAGACCGGCTTCGCCATGAAGAAGTCAGGCATGTGATTGTTGCCCTGGTACGGATCGTTCTGCAGAAGAACGTCTCCCGGCCGGATCGTCTCGGCTGGAATCCTCGCCAGCATGCCGCGCAGCGACATCGGCATGCTGGCGAGGTGAATGGGAATGTCGCCGATGCCCTGGGCAACGATGTTGCCGTGCGGATCGAGAAGGCCGCAGGACAGATCGCCTGCCTCACGCCACAGATTGGAGTATGCGGTACGCAGTACCACGGCCTTCATCTCGGCGACGGCGGTGCGGAGTCCGGCGTCCAGAACCGACAACGTGATCGGGTCGAGACGCGTTGTCTCGGTGGTCGTACTCATGCCTGTCCCTTCAGATCGATCAAGAGGTTGCCGTAGCCGTCGATACGTGAGACCGAACCGTCGGGTATCACGACTGTGGTGTTCGCGGAATCGACGATCGCCGCGCCGGTGAAGGCATCTCCGGGACGCAGGTTCTCGCGGATGTACCGCGGCACGGCAACGGTCAGCGAATCGGACACCATCAGATCTCTGGATCCCGACGGCACTGGTGTGGTGGGCACCGAGACGTCGACCGGCGGAAGCGATGTATCGGTCAACAGACCGACGGCAGAGACACGTGCGACGACGATGTCGATCGGCTCGGTGTCGACGCGGAAGCCGTTGGCTTTCTCGTGCATCGCGTGGAATCGTTCCGCGGCAGCCACAGTCCAGCCGCGCGCGGAGATATCGCCCACCGGAACTGTGATCGAGGAATTCTGTCCGGCGTAGTGCAGATCGAGCGCGAGAACGAGTGATCGGCCGTCGTTCGCGACGCCGTCGTCGGTGAGTTCGGCGCTCGCACGCGAGGTCATCGCCCCGAACACCCTCGCGAGACAATCCTCCACGTCGACGCTCAGGCGGTCCATGAAGCTCGACGCGTGATTGTGTACGACATCGGAAACGACGAGGCCGACCGCCGACAGCACCCCTGCAACCGGCGGTACGACGAGGGTCGGGATCGACAGTTCCAGTGCGATGTCGGCCGCATGCATCGGGCCTGCCCCACCGAAGGCGTTCATCGCGAATGTGCGCGGATCGTGACCTTTGCCGACGCTCATCGCGCGTACGGCGCCCGCCATCGCGGCAGTGCTGATGCGGCGAATACCCAATGCGGTTTCGACGGCCGACAGGCCGAGTTTCAGGCCGAGAGCCTCGCATGCGGCCAGCGCGGCCGCACGGTCGATCACGACGTCGTCGCCGAGGACCGTGCCGTCGGCGAGGATCCCGAGGACTACGTTGGCATCGGTGACGGTCGGCTCGGTGCCGCCGCGTCCGTACGCCGCTGGGCCGGGCATTGCGCCTGCACTCGCGGGGCCGACGAGGAACTGTCCACCCGGATCGACGTGCGCAATGCTGCCCCCGCCGGTGCCGATGGTCTCGATGTCGACGGTCGGAACCTGGACCGGCAGATCCATCGATGTGCTCGTCGTCGTCAGCGGGATCTCGTGATCGGAGACCAGACATACGTCGAAGCTCGTGCCGCCCATGTCGACGGTGATGGTGTTGCGCAGCCCGGTCTGCCGTGAAATGGACCGTGCTGCAACGACGCCGCCACTCGGTCCCGAGAGCAGGAGGTTCACCGGAGTCTCGGCGGCGCGGTCGGTGGAAGTGACGCCGCCGTTGGACTGCATGATCCAAGTGCGGACGTCCGGCTTCCAGGTCTCGACGCTGTCTTCGAGCTCGGCGAGGTAGGGCGCGCAGACGGGCTTGAGATAGGCGTTGAGCACGGTCGTCGAGGTTCGCTCGTACTCGCGGACCTGCGGCATGACGTCGCACGACAGGGATATCGCCAGGCCGGGCGCCTCGTCGGCGATGATCTCGGCAGTACGCCGCTCGTGCGTGTCGTCGAGATAGGAATACAGGAAACAGACTGCGACACTTGTGATTCCGCGGCCGACGATCGCCCTGACAGCGGCACGTACCGACTCCTCGTCGAGTGCGGTGACCACCGTACCGTCTCCGTCGAGACGCTCGATGACCTCGAAGCGGTCACGACGTGCGACGAGCGGCGCCGCGCCGGTGTCGAGCAGATCGTAGAGACTGTGCGCCGGGCGGGTGAGGCGTCCGATCTCGAGGATGTCGCGAAATCCATGCGTTGTCATCAACGCGATCCGGGGACCGTTGCGCTCGAGGCTCAGGTTCGTGCCGATGGTTGTGCCGTGCACGAGGTCCCGAATGTCGGCCCGCTCGTCTTCGGGTGCCAGTTCGACGACGCGTTGCGCCGCGGCCAGTACGGCGCCTGCAGGGTCGCCGCGGCGAGAGGACACTTTCGTGCTGCTGACCAAACCGGTCTCTTCGTCCCACAGGACTGCGTCGGTGAACGTTCCACCCGCGTCGATACCGATGCGTTTCACGTCGTGCCCTTCGTAAGTGATCCATCAGTGCAAGAACTGAGCTTTTTTCATCTGATGGAATGTGTATCTACTGTGTAGAATCATCGTAGGCACGGGCTCACCAAGCCGTCAAACGGAAGTGGGACTGGAAGTTGCCTCAATTGCTGTAGTACGGAAAAGTTTCCCATTGAGCGAACGCACGAGGAGTAGTAATGCCCGACGCCAGAACCATCCCGAACACCCAGGACGCCGCGATCGCCACCTGGATCTCCAGTGGCGAGTACGCCGACATCTCGTATCGCACGTCGGACGAAGGCATCGCCCTGGTCACCATCGAACGGCCACATCGGCGTAACGCATTCCGACCGCGTACGAGCGCAGAACTCGTGCACGCGTTGGCAACTGCCCGGCATGATTCGGCAGTGCGCGTCGTACTCCTCAGGGGCGCAGGAGAGAAGGCGTTCTGCTCGGGAGCGGACCTGTCCGAGCGCACCGGTGACGGCGAGACACCGACTCCGGGCGCGGTGGCTCCGGCCAATGTGCTCGACGTTCAGGTCGCCATCAGGCGAATCGAGAAGCCGGTCATCGCACTCGTCGCCGGCTATGCGGTCGGCGGTGGCCAGGTGCTGCACCAGGTGTGCGATCTCTCCATCGCGGCGGACAACGCAGTGTTCGGTCAAGTCGGACCGCGGGTCGGCAGTTTCGACGGCGGATACGGAATCAACCTTCTGGCCAAGCAAGTGGGCCACAAGCGCGCCAAGGAAATCTGGTTCCTGTGCCGTCAATACGGTGCCGAGAAAGCCCTCGACTGGGGCCTGGTGAACGCCGTCGTTCCGGTCGCGGAACTGCTCGACGAAGGAATCAACTGGGCGCGTGAGCTCGTCGCTATGTCACCTGCCGCTCTGCGGCTGCTCAAGAGCAGTGTCAATGCCGAAGAGGACGGCCTGCACGGCATCGCACAGCTCGCCAACGACAGCTGCCTGCTCTACTACGGCACCGACGAGGCGGCCGAAGGAGCTGAAGCGTTCATGGGTAAGCGCGCACCGGATTTCACCGGCAAATCGGTGTTCTGAGAAACAAGAATCCAACTCAGCGAAGACGAAGGAGGACCATGCCACCCGCCGAATCCCAGGGAATGCTGTCGAAGGGGCTCGTACTGTTGCAAACCCTCGGCGACCATCCCCGAGGAGCGACCGCGACCGATATCTCCCGTGAGACGAAGTTGGCGGTCAGTACGGTGCATCGCCTGCTGCACACCGAGGTCGAGCACGGTTTCGTCAGCTTCGACCCGTCGAACAAGACCTACCGTCTGGGCGTTCGAGTGTTCGAGCTGGCGACCAAGGTCTCCGGAGTCCTCTCGCTCGCCGAAACGGCACGACCAATCATGAGCGAGCTGAGCCGTCTCACCGGTGAGACGGTTCAGCTCGCCGTGCTGAGCAACAACCGAGCACTGTTCGTGGAGAAGGTCGGGACCGATCAGGCCATCGGTATCCGCGGTTCGGTCGGCGAGAGCGAGCCGTTGCACGCGACGTCGACCGGCAAGGTACTTCTCGGCCAACTCGACGACGACCGACTCACTGCCACACTCGACGATGTCTCGCTCGACGCGTGGACGGCCAACACCGTCACCGACCGCGCCGCACTGCTCGCCGAACTCGGTCGCGTGCGTGCCGATGACTTCGCCACGTCGAACGAGGAATTCGATCCGGGCGTCCGAGCCATGGCCGTTCCGGTTCGCAACGGGCGTGGCGAAACCCGCGCCGCGGTGTGCATCTCGGCGCCCGCATTCCGGGTCACGCAGGACCGCATGCTCGGATGGCTTCCCGAGCTGCGGGAGACGGCGTCGGCCATCGGGGTTCGTCTGCCGCTGAGTGCATCACCGTTCTAGTCACGGACACGACGACAGGAAGGGGCGCAGCCGATTCGGCTGCGCCCCTTCCTGTCGTACTCGTTGTTGCGGACTAGGCGTTCCACCTCGTCGCACGGTTGACCGCGGCACCGAGGAGCTTCATCGTCACCAGTGCCAGCGCCGAGAACGCGACTGCGACGACGAACATGCGGTCGATCTGCGAGAACCGAAGTGTGTCGTTGAGCATCCATCCAAGCCCGGACTGCAGTCCGTACATCTCCGACGCGAGCACGCTCGTCCACGCCACCAACCCGGCGAAGACCAGAGGTCCGCGCAGCTCGGGAAGTATCGCGGGAAGTACGACACGGGAGTAGAGCCGAAGCGTCGAAACACCAAGAGTTCGAGGATATTCCGTGACATGTGGGGCCAGATTCGCCACCGCGTTGACGACGGCGATCAGCACGATGAACGCGGCACCGAACACGATGAACACCACACTCGCCGTCGAGGTGGCGCCGAACCACAACGTGAACAGCGGCGCCATCGCGAGGGCGGGAAGCATACGCATCAGTTCGGCCACCCCGGACACACTCAGCCGCACCGAGCGCACCGCAGCGACCAACAGACCCAGCACAATTCCGAAGACGATGGCCAAGACCAGTCCCACCGCGACGCGGCCGGTGGTGACCAGCCCGTTGTAGAACAGTGCCGCGAACGAGGACACGATGCTGCCGTCGCCGGACGCGGCAACTCCGAGGCCGCCGCTGTAGTAGTGGCCCAGCCCGAGGAATCCGCGGTCGGCGATGGTCACCAGGGACGGCAGAACCCGATCCGCCTGATCGTTGGTCGCGGCCAACGCTCTCGCCGCGATCTCCCAGCCCAGAAGTGCGACCACGAGGCCGACGGCGATGCCGACGCCACTGGACCGGGTGCGTAGCACCAGTGCCTGTCGCGTCGTCATGATTGCATCTTCGCTGGTGATTGCAACACGGCCAGGAGATCGGTTCGTATCCTGTCCGCCTCGGGATCCATGCGAAGCCGATCGTCGCGTGGACGTGCGAAGTCCAGGTCGAGATCGGCTCCGACCTTGCCATCCGTGACGACGACGATACGATCGGCCAGCTTGAGGGCCTCGTCGACATCGTGGGTGACGAAGACGATGGTCTTCCCGGTCTCTTGCCATAGATCGAGCAGGGTGCTGTGCAACGTCGCTTTGGTGAAGTAGTCGAGCGATCCGAACGGCTCGTCCATCAGCAGGATGTCGGGATCGTTCGCGAATACCGCGCCGATCGCGACTCGCTTGCGCATGCCTCCCGACAATTCCTTCGGCCAGGCGCGTTCCCTGCCCGCAAGACCTACTGCCGAGATGAAGTGCTCGACGCGTGGCTTCCATTCGGACTCGGGCACTCCCCGCATGCGCGGACCGAACGAGATGTTGTCCCGCACCCGCAGCCACGCAGGAATGGCGTCCTGCTGGAAGACCATTCCCAGGTTCGCGTCGGGCCCGGTGACCTCGCGTCCCTCCGCTCTGACCAGCCCGGACGTCGCATCCTGTAGTCCTGCCATACAGCGCAGTAGCGTGCTCTTGCCCTGACCAGAGGGACCGAGTATGCACAGGAACTGCCCTCGCGGGACTTCGAGATCGAGGCCCTTCAGCGGCGTCACCGAGGCGGCGCCCTTGCCGAAGGACACCGTCAGGTCGGTGATCTCGAACGCGAGATCGAGGCGAGGACCGCCCATTCGCGCAATCGGTGTTGTCGTCATGTTGTGTTCCACTTCTGTCGTCACTGCCAACGAGTGAGGAATCGAATACATTGGCGGAGAATCAGATCCGCGACGATCGCGACGATGCCGAGTGCGATCGACAGGCCGAGAACGCCGGAGACGTCGCCCTGACCCGCGCGCAACGTGATCAGACGCCCGATCCCGATCTGTGAGCCGAGCAATTCCACCGTCGCCTGGACCGCGATTCCCGTGGCCAGTGCGATTCGAAGCCCGGACAACACCGAGGGCAGTGTGCCGGGGACGATCACGTGCAGGAATCGTGCCCGCGAGTCGAGTCCCTGTGTGGCTGCGTATTCCTCGGAAGTCCGGGGAAATGCGGCGGCGGCCGACTGTGCCACGAGACCGACCGAGACGAAGCAGTAGAACCCGACCAGCACGACCTTGTTGAGATGTCCTTGGCCGAACCACACCAGAAAGAACGGTGCGAGAACGAGTGCAGGCACGGCGCCGAAGACGAAGAACAGCGGTTCGGAGACGTTGCGCACCCACTGCATTCGCGAGCTGAGCAGTCCCACTGCCGCACCTAACGTGCTCCCGATCGCCCAGGCGAGCACGGCCAGTCCGACCGTCCACGCCAGATTGATCGCAACTCCGGGCGATCGAACTCCGAGGTAACGGAGGCCCGGGTCGTCGAAGAAGCTATCGGTGAAATCGGTGAGGACGGTCAGTGGTCCAGGCAGAATCGCGCGGGAGTCGACGTTCAGTGCGATGACATGCCACGCCACGACGAAGACCACGACGCCGAGCAGTCGCCACCCGATCGCACCCCCGATGGAGAGCCACCGGCGCGGGCGCGCCGCCGCACCGGACGCGGGCGTTGCAGCGACCGGCTTCGCGCGCAGCGTCGTTGTCATGACGTCTCGTTCGCCGCTTCGGCGAGGCGGTACGCGTCGAGATAGTTCCTGGCGTCGTACTGCTCCTGCGCCTGCTGGGTCAGTTCGCTGTCCGGAGCGCTGGCCAGGGCTGCATCGGCCTTGGCCCGGTACTCGACGAGAGCGTCGTAGATCGCTCCTGCGATGGAAAGCTGGTCGGCAGTGTGGCCTTCGCCGATGACCCCCTGCGCGCTGAGGTCCGCGACCTGTGCGCCTGCGACCTTCTGGAAGTTGAAGGCGTCGTCGCCGTCGTCGTAGAGCGCCGCAGCTGCTTCGAAGTCACGTAGCGAATACAAGCCGTCGAACGTGGCCGCGAGCTCCTCTGGCGTGAGCGAGGATCCGGTGTAGCTGTTGAGGTAGTCGACGAAGTCGGCGGAGACTCCGACAGGGTCTGCCTCCATGTCGTCGATCAACCGGTACATGACGCTGGTGAACCGCAGCAACGTGTCCCAGTTCTCGGTCGCATAGTCGGTGGTGGTGAGGTATCCGGAGAACGTCGACCGAAGCGAGACGGTCTCTTCCTCGGGCATGTTGTCGACGACCTGCTGAAGGTCGATCAGTGGCTCCCATCCATCCATCTGGAGACGGCTGATCTCGACCGCACCGGTGGGCGAGACGAAGTCGGCTTGACCGACCTGCGCGGCGCGAACGATGTCGGGGTTGGCGAGGTATTCGACGTTCCAATCGGTCATCGCGCCGCCTGCTGTACCGGTGATCAGGTTGTAGAAGGTGGGCACGACACCCTGGCGCAGGATGACGTCCTGACCCTTGACCTGATCGAGGACGGTCGTGACCGCCTCCTCGTACGACTGACCTTCGGCCATCGCCTGGCTCAGCGTGGTGTATTTGCCGGCCGGGGCGAGCAGTCGGTACCCGTAGAACACGTCGCTGATGCCGAATCCGACGACGTTGTCGACGTTGTCCAGCTGCGATGCGATCGCCGGAATGTAGCCGCTGCCGAGTTCGATCTGGTCGTTGATCAGCGGCGTCAGCGATCCGATCAGGTCCGTTTGCGCTCCGTTCGGTGCTGGGTCGATGGTGATGCCGACCTGATCGAAGTAGCCGCGCGCAATTCCGGCGACACCCATCAGCTCGTCGCCGTAGGGTGAGAATCCGGCCTTGACGGTGGCTTCGGGAATGGAATCGCCTGCGGTCGCTTCGGATGTCGGTGCTGCGAAAGCCTCGGCTCCGCTCTCGCTTCCGCCTGACCCGGACGAACAGGCCGCGAGGACTGAGACTGTGGCTGCCAGGGCGATAGCTACGCCGAAGCGACCACGAAAGGTCGTGTTCATTGTTCTCCTGTTTTCGAAGGGGGGATGTCGAACGCGACGAAGCGCGTCAGAGTGCGGCGGGGCGCGCCTGCCTGACCGTGTCGATGACACGGGCACCGGCGGGCACGAGTCCGCGGTAGACATCGTCGACGGCGCTGTCGAGAGTGGACAGGACTATGTGGCGCACGATCTTTCCGCTGTCGGTGAGCTCGCCGTCCGTGTGGGACAGCGCGCGATCCAGCACGAGAATCTTGCGGATCCATTCGGGCGGTGAGACATCGGCATTGACTCTGAATGCCACGTCGCCCAGTTCCTCGTCGTCGATCGGGTAGTCGCCCGCGAACACCACCGCGATGAGGAACGGACGACCGTCTCCGACGACGACGACACCGTCGATTCGGCACGATCGACGAAAGATGTTCTCGGCGTGCTCAGGTGCGACATTCTTACCCGTCGAGGTGACGATGAGGTTCTTCTTCCGGCCGGTGATGGTCAGATACCCGCCGACGTCGACACTTCCCAGGTCGCCGGTATGAAACCAGCCTCCCCGCAACACATCCGCGGTCGCCTCGTCGTCGTCGAGATATCCCAGGAAGATATTCGGTCCCCGCGCCAGGATCTCGCCGTCCTCGGCCGTGCGGATCTGCACTCCGGATAGTGGGCGGCCGACAGTTCCCGGCTTGTTGTCGTGCGGCGTCGCGATGGTCAATGCCGTGGACGTCTCGGTCAGTCCATAGCCTTCGACGAGTGAAATACCCGCGCGCGCATATGTTTCCAGCATTTCGGACGCGATCGGTGCGCCGCCGGTCAGTGCATAGGCGAGCCTGTTTCCGAACATGTTGCGCAGTGTCAGTGGGTCCCTGTCGGCACGCATATAGGCACTTTCGAACAGACGTGGAACACCAGGAACGTAGGTCGGTGCGACATCGGCGATCTGACGGAGAATATCCGCCGTGCCTCCCGATCCATACGCGAGCTCGCCACCTGCCGCAAAGGTGGTCAGCTGTTGCAGTCGCGCCGACGCATGGGCGAGCGGAAGGTATACGAATGCCAGTTCCCGATGCCCGAGCCCGTGCACAGGGTGCGTCTCGGCCTCGATCGCCATGGTGACCACCGCTGCATAATTGGCATGAGTGAGCATGCAGCCCTTGGGCTTTCCGGTTGACCCGGAAGAGAACGAGATCGAGAAAAGATCCGTGGTCTGCGCAGCTGGACCGTCGTGCGCCGCCAACTCGTCTTGTGAGGCGAGGTCACCCAGGTCGCCGTCCGGATCGCCGAGCCGTAGCACGTGCGGACCACGGTCGCCGAACTCCGGCAGCGACGCCCCTCGTTCCACGACCAGCACCGCCGGACTGGTGCGCTCGACGATGTCGCGCAGTTGCGCCCATGCTGCGGTCGGATACACCGGAACGAGCGCCGCCCCGAGTGACGCGGCCGCGAGATCGACGACGGTCCAATCGGCTCGCGTCCTGACCTGGATCGCCACTCGGTCGCCGCGTCGTACGCCGGCCGCGTAGAGCACGTCGGCAGCGGAATCGACGAGTGTTCGAAGCTCTCCGTAGCTCCGCTGCGTCCAGCCTGACTCGGTCGCGAATCGCTGTGCTGGTGCGGAGTTGCCGAGCGTCATGTGCGGTGCGAGTAACTCGTGAATGGTGCCTGGCATTTTCCCACCTGATAGAAAGCGTGTTTACTACGTGGTAGAAGCCTAAGCGCCAGCAATGTTCGGGACAAACGACTTCGGGATTTGTAACGTGCGATTAACACGACAGAAGACCCCCGCGGGCCTGGCCTGGGCCGCGCCATCGGGCCAGGTGATCGGGGTTACACAGCTCCACGAACTCTGGTATCGCAGATGGAGCCGTAATTCGGCGCAGTCCATGCAGGCCGGGAGAAGACGTCCTTCACATCGCACAACGGGCTGCGGCTATCCGAGTCCGTTTCGGCGTAAGTATGGTCGGAGAATGACTGTCCGAGCGGGTGTAGTGGTCACGGGAACAGAAGTTCTATCGGGACGTGTCACCGATCGAAACGGCCCATGGGTGGCCCGACAGCTGCTGGAAATGGGCGTGGACGTCGCACACATCACGGTCTGCGGTGACAGGCCCCTCGACCTCACCGCGCAACTACAGTTTCTCGCCGATCAGCACGTGGACCTGATCGTCACGACAGGCGGCTTGGGTCCGACCGCTGACGATCTCACCGTGGCGACCGTCGCCGCTCTCTACGGTCGCGAACTACACCTCGACAACGAACTCGAACAACGCATCCGGACAATCGTGCAGCGATGGCGAAGCCGGCTGAGTTCTTCAGCCGACTCCGAGCCGCTTCTGGCAGGTATTCGCAAGCAGGCCTTGGTTCCGCGCGGTGCGCATTCCATCCCACCGACGGGAACCGCACCCGGAGTTGCGATGCCAGCCAACGACTCCGGCACGCTACCGACGATCCTGATCTTGCCCGGCCCGCCACGCGAGCTACAGGCGATGTGGCAGGACGCACTCGACAGCCCACCGGTCGCCGACGTCTTGGTTCGTCGAACGCAGGTAAGTCAGAACACAATTCGCGCATACGGATTGTCCGAAGCCGACCTCGCCGCAACGCTACGGACGGCCGAACGGACGATCCCGAGATTCGGCGATCTCGAGATCACCACCTGCCTGAGGCTCGGAGAGCTCGAAATAGTGACCCGATATGCAACCCCCGCGGCAACCACGTACGCGCATCTCGCAAGCCTGATCGACGAACATCATGGCACGCAGGTCTTTTCGACCGACGGATCCACTATCGACGACATCGTGGCCAACCGGTTGTCCGGCCATCGAATCGCCACCGCAGAATCGTGCACCGGCGGCATGATCGCTGCCCGCCTCACCGAACGCGCAGGTTCATCGGCATACGTCGTCGGCGCCGTGGTGTCCTACGCGAACGAGGTGAAATCGAGTCTTCTCGACGTATCCCCCGAGATCATCGACGAATTCGGAGCCGTCAGCGAACCAGTGGTAGCCAGCATGGCAGAAGGCGCGTTGCAGAGACTGGGCGTCGATATCGCGCTGTCGACCAGCGGAATCGCCGGACCAGGGGGCGGCACCGATCTCAAACCGGTCGGCACGGTCTGCTTCGCAGTCGCGTTCACCGGGCGACCGACCATCACCCGAACACTCCACCTTCCCGGTGACCGCACCAGCGTCCGTTCACTGTCCACCACCGCGGCAATGCACATGCTCGCCGACGCCTTGGCATTCGACCATTGATCGAAGCCACCTGCGCTGGGTAGTCGTGGACGATCTCCTTGGGTTGAGTTGCGGCGTGACAGAAATCCGGTGCGAACCCGTAGCGCGTCGCCCTTCGCCGACCTGACTCACAACGAACTCGACGCAGACGTCGCTCTCGGACGGGATCACCGAGAGAACGCCGTCGTACAGGTAGCCGAAGGGGTGACCGGCCACGTGGTCATCGAGTCTGAACTATGACGCAGTGACCGCAGCTTCACTTGCTCGTCTGTCAGCAAGCGTCCGGGCCGCGACATCCGTTGTGACATCTTCTGTTTCTGCAATTGCGAACACCTGATCGAGGGTGTCACCGATCTGGAGGGTCCGCTTATACACCTCGGACTCCGTCCATCCGAGGACTTCGCGGCCCACGAGATGGATTGCGCCTCCGGCGTTGGCGACGAAATCAGGGGCATAGAGGACGCCGCGGTCCTTGAGAATGCCACCGGCCTCGTCGTCTGCGAGCACATTGTTCGCAGCACCCGCGACCACGGAGCATTGCAACTGTGCTGCTGTCGTCGAGGTGATGACTCCGCCCATTGCACACGGGGCGAAGATGTCGCAGGCGGTGCTCAGTACGTCGTCGAGGTCTACCACCTGATGTCCGAGCGCCACGGCGTGTTCGAGACGAGCAGGATCAGGATCTGCGACAAGTAGTTCGGCGCCTGCTTCGGCAGCCAATGTTGCGAGGGAACCTCCGACTGCACCCAATCCCTGAACGAGGACCTTCTTGCCTGCGAGGGTTCCCAGGCCGCGGCGGACTGTGGCTGCTTTGATCGCTTCGAACACGCCCAGCGCCGTGGTGAACGCGCTGGACCCGGCCCCGCCGCGTTCGGCCGATCGACCGAAGACGAACTTCGTCGTGTCGTTCAGGGTGTCCATGTCGGCGGAGTTGGTGTTCACGTCGGGTCCGGTCCAGTAGTTGCCGTGCAACTTGTTCAAGTTTTCGGCGTGCAACTTCAGGATGCGTCGCCATGTCGCGGCGTCGATGTCCTTGCGGGGTGCGGGTAGCGCTATCACGGACTTGCCACCGCCCATAGGCAGATTGCTCACGGCCATCTTCAGGGTCATCGCTCCGGCCAACCTACCGGCGTCGACAATTGCGTCGTCCATATGCGGGTACTGCAGTGCACGAGTGCCGCCGGCTGCGGGACCGAGCCGGGTCGAGTCCAACCGGATCACGAACCAGGTCCCAGTTTCGCGATCGAACCGCGTGACTGTCAGTTCACCGTCCCACTCCATTGCTCCATCGAATTTCGTCATGTGCCGAAGTCCCTTCGCGATAACCGATTCGAGAGCGTTCCGTGACCCGAGTGTTCAAGGTTCTTGGCATTCGCTCGTTCGCAGACTAGAACTCTCGTCGTCGCAGTGTCTGCCCAAGATCGCCGATAGAAGACATACGCGAATTCCATTCGCAGAATTGGAGCCATCCGTCCATCATCAGTTGGATCCGGGAACGATGGCTGGACAAACGGCTGAGCCGTGGCCGCCCTCCTTCTACTCCCCCAGGCCGCCGTATGCTTCGTCGAACACCAACCAGGTCCGTGTCGAGCGAACACCATCGAGGCTTTGTAGACCTTCCAAGACGACGCGCCGCAATGTCTCGTTGTCCGGAGTTCGTATCAGCACGAGCACATCGAAATCACCCCCCAGCAAACTGAAATGATCGACATAGTGCATCGACCGCAGCGCGTTGGACACCGCCCGCCACGAATCTTGGCGGATCGACAAGGCTATGAAGGCCGCGGTGTCGAGACCTGCTGCGGCGTGGTCGATCCGAACCGTGAACCGGTCGATGACTCCTGCCGACTTCAGTCGTTCGACGCGGGTATAGGCGTGCGCGCGCGAGATGTGGACCCGCTCGGCTAGTACTCGCATCGATACCCGGCCATCCACGACCAACTCTTTCAAGAGTTGCCGATCGACGTCGTCGAGCTGAGTCGGCTCTGGGATGCGTGCCATCTGTCCACCCTTCCATTCTTGTCGTCGACCTCGAAAGACAAAAGTATCGAATTCGAGAACTTCGACGTCCATGAGTCTACGAATCGGCCTGCGACAAGTAAATTCTGTGATCGCCGACGCAGAATCATGGGACACGTCGATCTCAGGAGAGTACCCATGACTACCGTCGAGAAGGGTTCGGCACGGGCATATCAGCAGTTCATGCCAGCCGAGCATCCTGTCCAGTACCTTGCCGCGGACGGCACCGATGTAGACAGTGCCGCGCGGTATGCCCGGCCGTCCGACGAACGTTTGCTCTCGATGTACCGCACGATGGTCCATGGTCGCCGATTCGACCAGCAGGCAACAGCTTTGACCAAGCAGGGCAGGCTGGCGGTCTATCCATCTGCACGCGGACAGGAGGCCTGCCAGATCGCGGCGGCCACGTGCCTACGCGAGACGGACTGGATGTTTCCGACCTACCGGGACTCGATGGCATTGGCCGCGCGCGGCGTCGACCAAGTCGAACTGTTGGGCATGCTCGCCGGTTACTGGCATTGCGGCTACGACCCCAAGCAGTACCGCGTCGCTCCCCAATGCACACCTCTCGCGACCCAGTTGCTGCACGCAACCGGCTTCGCATACGCCGAAATGAAGCAAGGACGCGACACGATCGCACTTGCGTTCTGTGGTGACGGCGCCACCAGCGAAGGCGACTTCCACGAGGCACTGAACTTTGCTGCAGTGTTCCATGCGCCGGTGATCTTCCTGGTGCAGAACAATGGATTTGCGATCAGCGTTCCCCTTGCCCGTCAGAGCGCCGCACCGTCGTTGTCGCACAAGGGTGTCGGGTACGGCATCGGCAGTGAGCAGGTCGACGGCAACGACCCGATTGCCATGATGGCCGTGATGGACGAAGCCGTCGCCTATGTCAGGGCAGGCAAAGGCCCGGTTGTGGTCGAGGCCCACACCTACCGCATGGACGCGCACACCAATGCCGACGACGCGACCCGCTACCGCAAGTCCGACGAGGTAGAGGGCTGGCTCGCGCGAGATCCGTTGTCCCGCCTCGACGCCTACCTGACCAGCAAGGGTCTTCTGAACGACGAGTTGCGCTCGGACATCACCGTGTCCGCCGATGCCGACGCCGCCGAACTTCGCGCGGGTATGAACGTTGAACAGAGTGTCGATCCGCAGGACCTGTTCCGGTTCGTGTACTCCACTCCCACACCAGCATTGATCGAACAGAGCAACCAGGTTGCCGACGAAATCGCAGCCGAGGAGAACTGACATGACAACACTGACCATGGCGGGCGCGCTCAACGCGGCGCTCCGTGATTCCCTGACCGAGGACGACAAAGTCGTCGTCTTCGGCGAAGACGTCGGAACACTCGGCGGTGTCTTCCGGGTGACCGACGGCCTCACCCGTGATTTCGGCGACGACCGCTGCTTCGACACCCCCCTCGCTGAATCCGGCATCGTCGGATTCGCGATCGGCATGGCAATGTCGGGGTACAAGCCAGTCGTCGAAATGCAGTTCGACGCGTTCGCCTACCCAGCTTTCGAGCAGATCGTCTCGCACGTCGCCAAACTGCGTAACCGCACGCGCGGGTCGCTGACAGCTCCGATGGTGATCCGTATCCCGTTCGCCGGCGGCATCGGCGGCGTCGAGCATCACTGCGACTCATCCGAGGCGTATTACGCACACACTCCGGGTCTCAAAGTCGTGTCGCCGTCGACTGTGGCGGACGCGTATTCGATGATGCGCGACGCTATCGCCGATCCTGACCCCGTGGTCTTCCTCGAACCGAAGCGGTTGTACTTCTCCAAGGCCGACGTCGAATTGGGACAAACCGAGCCCATCGGCACTGCAGTCGTTCGTCGCCCCGGCACCGACGTCACGGTCCTCGCGTACGGCCCGACTGTCTCGGTGGCCATGCAGGCGGCCGACTTCGCTGCCGAAGACGGCCGCAGCGTCGAAGTAGTCGATCTCCGCTCGCTCAACCCATTCGACGATGTCACCGTCGCCGCCTCGGTACACAAGACGGGCCGCTGCATCGTCGTCCAAGAAGCACAGAGCTTCGCTGGAGTGGGCGCCGAAATCGCCTCCCGAGTCTCCGAACGACACTTCCACCACCTGCACGCCCCCGTCCTGCGGGTCAGCGGCCTCGACATCCCCTATCCGGCACCGAAACTCGAACACTTCCACCTCCCGTCCGCACACCGCGTCCTCGACGCGATCGATCGCCTGCAGTGGAACGACGCACCGGACCTGTCCAGGGCGGTCACGGCATGAGCGCGAGAGTATTCAATCTCCCCGACCTCGGCGAAGGCCTGACCGATGCCGTGATCATCGAATGGAAGGTCAAGCAAGGCGACACCGTCACGATCGACCAGGTCGTCGTCGAGGTAGAAACCGCCAAAGCCTCCGTCGAGGTCCCCTGCCCCTTCGAAGGCGTTGTCGCACAACTGCACGGCGCAGAGAACGAAGTACTCGAAGTCGGGCAACCGCTGATCACCGTCACCGATGCTGCCACCGGCGACACCCCCTCTGCACACCAGCAGTATCGCGAGGAAGAACGCGCCGGGTCGGGCAACGTGCTCATCGGCTACGGGACCGGACACGGACCCACGGGGCGCCGACGTCGGCATCGAACCAGAACACAAGCGGCGCAGGTGAACTCCGCAACGACCCCCACACGCGAGACGTCGCCGAGTTCGACATGGGTCGCGGCACCACGAGTGCTGTCCCCGATCGTTCGCGCGCTCGCTCTCTCGGGTGGACTCGAACTCGAGCGGATCGAGATCGAGGGTAGCCACGGCGTGATCACACGCAGCGATGTCGACCGTGCATTGGCGTTGCAGTCGCAGCGATCCGAACCGAAGGCCGAGGCCGCAACCGGTTCCGGAATCACCCGAATTCCGTTGAGCGGTATCCGGAAAGCTATCGCGGACAAGCTCTCTCGCAGTCGATCCGAGATACCCGAGGCCACGGTGTGGGTCGATGTCGATGCCACCGCGCTACTACAGGCGCGTCGCGACCTCGACGCTACGATCGACGGCACCACGGTATCGCTGTTGGCAGTGTTGGCGAAGCTGACCACTCTGGCGCTTGCGAAGTACCCCGAGCTCAACAGCACGGTCGACACCGCTGCCGGTGACATCGTGCGATACGACGACATTCATCTCGGCATTGCGGCGCAGACCGATCGCGGTCTGATGGTGCCGGTGATTTCCCGGGCAGGACGGGCTGATTTGAAGGAGCTCGCCGAACTGCTGAGTGAGACAACTGAACTCGCGCGCATCGGATCCCTGCCGGCGTCCCGGCTGAGCGGCGGAACCTTCACCCTCAACAACTACGGAATCTTCGGCGTCGACGGCTCTGCAGCGATCATCAACCATCCCGAAGCGGCGATTCTGGGCATCGGCCGGATCATCGACAGACCCTGGGTCGTAGGAGGTCAGCTCACAGTGCGCAAGGTGGCTCAACTCTCGCTGGCATTCGATCACCGGGTGTGCGACGGCGGCGTCGCCGGAGGATTCCTCCGCACGGTCGCCGACTACATCGAGAACCCGGTCATGGCACTGGCAGGTGTCCGATGAGCGATGTCGACGTTCTGGTCCTCGGCGGCGGCTCCGGAGGCTACTCGTGTGCGATCAGAGCCGAGCAACTCGGCCTGTCCGTCGCGCTGGTGGAAGAAGACAAACTCGGCGGTACCTGCCTGCACCGAGGCTGCATTCCAACCAAAGCGTTACTACACACCGCCGAGGTCGCCGATTCGGTGCGCACCTCCGAACAGGTCGGAGTCAGCTCGACGTTCGGCGGTGTCGACGCCCGCGCGGCACTCGACTACCAATCGAAGGTAGTCGCAGGACTGTATTCGGGACTGCAGGGGCTCCTCGAGCGCCCGACCATCGACATCGTCCACGGAACTGGACATCTCACGGCATCGAGGACAGTGTCGGTCGGCGACCGCGACATCACCGGAAAGTCGATGGTGCTCGCAACCGGCTCCTACTCCCGCACCGTCCCGGGCATCGAACTCGGACCGCGGGTGATCACCAGCGACCAAGCCTTGACGTTGGAACGAGTGCCGGAATCGGTCGTCGTGCTCGGTGGCGGGGTGATCGGTATCGAGTTCGCAAGCATCTGGACATCGTTCGGTGCACAGGTCACCGTCGTCGAGGCCCTCGACCGTATCGTTCCCGGCGAGGACGAATGGTCGTCGAAACAACTCGGTCGCGCCCTGAAGAAGCGCGGCATCGATCTCCGAGTCGGAACCACAGTCGACGTTGTTCAGGAGACAGACACCGGTGTCACCGTGGCACTGTCGAACGGTGACGTCCTCGCCACCGACATCGTGCTCGTCGCCGTCGGTCGTGGTCCCAGAACCGAGGGACTCGGTCTGACAGAACATGGCATCATCACCGACCGCGGTTTCGTCACCGTCGACGACAATCTGACGACGTCGGTGCCCGGTGTCTATGCGGTCGGAGACATCGTGGCCGGATATCAGCTTGCGCACAGGGGCTTCCAGCACGGCATCTTCGTCGCCGAACGTATTGCCGGCCGGAGTCCAATACGCGTCGATGGAGACGTGATACCTCGGGTTACGTACTCTCACCCCGAAGTCGCGTCGGTCGGCCTGACCGAGCAGGCCACGAAGGACAAACACGGAAGCGTGACGTCATCGGTGTACGACCTCGGCGGCAACGGCAAAAGTCGCATTCTCGGCACCGCGGGCGGCGTCAAAGTGATTCGTGCCGGCGACGACGGCCCGATCGTGGGTGTACACCTCGTCGGCGACCGGGTCGGTGAGCTCATCGGTGAAGCACAACTCGCTGTTGCGTGGGAAGCTCTTCCGTCCGAGGTGGGCGCGTTCGTACATGCCCACCCCACGCAGAACGAAGCCCTCGGCGAGGCAATGATGGCGCTGTCGGGTAAACCCCTTCACAGCCATACTTAGTCGTTGGGCAACTCTCGTCAGCCCACAGGCGGAATCCTCGGACTGTCACACATGATCTGAGCCGTGTATTCATTCAGGAGCGCTTCCAGTCGGCCGACCATGAAGCTGTAGTACTCGTGCATTGCGTCGAAGCGTGCACGCTGCTCGGGTGCGAGCGCGCTGCCGCGTTGTTGTGCTGTCTCTGCGAGCTCTCTCAGATCGACCGTCTGCTGGAGTTGGTGCTGCAGGCAACCGATCCAGGCGTCGTCACGCCACCGGAAGACGTAGTGGCGACTTCCCGGCTCCTTGAATCGCTCCACGGTGCCGGTGGTGATGAGCAGGCGCGTCATCTCGGACACCGACCCTTTGCTCGCCGCAAGCACTTCTTGCAATTGCGTCAGAGTCAGGGGTACATCGCTGAGCATCAGCACGCCTGCGGCTCGGCCGGCCATCGGGGGCCAGCCCATCGCTCCCCCGATACGTATCCCGAAGTCCTCGATGAGGGACATCCTGTCGCTGTCGCTGACTCTGTCATCGGCCGGCATCGATATCACCACTTCCTGTTAAATCAGAATTAAATGAACTTTCACTCTTGACTGAACACTCCGTATTGGGAATCATACTCGTCAGGACCCGGGCGTTTCCGGACACCTCATTTACGCAACTCGCTACGGAGGTTTGCTGTGACCGAAACAGGTTGGGACATCATCGTTGTGGGGGCGGGGTCGGCGGGATCCGCGCTCGCGGTCCGCTCCGCGAACAAGGGCAAGCGCGTACTTCTGCTCGAGGCAGGCCCGGACTATCGCTCGGCGCAGATGCATCCCGCGTGGCGCTCACCGAACCCGATCCGGGCCTTGCTCGACCCGACCGCGACCGAGGATTTGGTGTGGACTGGCCTCGATGCAGCTCGAACCGAAAAGCAGCCGGCTGCACCGTATTGGCGCGGACGCGGCGTCGGCGGAAGCTCATCGATCAACGGGCAGATCGCGATTCGTCCCCCGATGGAGGACTTCGACGACTGGGTCGGCTGGGGATGTGTGGGCTGGGCTCCCGACGACGTCATGCCGTATTTCGCCAAGCTCGAGGACGACGAAGAATATGGCGCCCAGAGCTACCACGGCCGCGGTGGCCCGACTCCGATATACCGGATGCCACAGGAGAACTGGGGTTCCGTGGACTCTGCACTGTGCACTGCTGCGTTGTCTGCGGGCCATGCATGGGCCCCGGACGTCAATGCGCCCCATGCGATCGGAGTCTCGCCCTACCCCATCAACTCGAGGTCCGGTCAGCGCGTATCGGTGAACGACGCCTACCTCGAGGCCGCACGCGAGTGCTCGACGCTGACAATTCGAGGCGGCGCATTGGTCGATCAGGTTGTCTTCTCCGGTGATCGCGCGACCGGTGTCCGCATCATCGTCGACGGTGGCATTGTCACCGAGTATGCCGACGAAGTGATATTGAGCGCCGGAGCAGTCCATTCTCCAGCGATTCTCATGCGGTCGGGCATCGGGCCGTCCGGGACGTTGCGATCTCTGGGAATTACTGTGCGGCAGGATCTTCCGGTCGGTCACGGCCTCCAGGACCATCCGATGGCGGTGGTGTCGATCCCGCTGATCGACGAGGCCGGGATCCAGAGCCCCGACGACCGGCACACGAATGTCTGCGTCCGCTACACCAGTGCGCCCGACGCGCCCGTCGGAGACATGATGTTCGTGTCACAGAATCAGAATGTCGTAGCCATGGCCAACCCCGACATGCGTGCACTGGCAGGTGCATTCGGGGTCTGGGTCAATCAAGCGTACTCGCGTGGCGTACTGACGTTGACCTCGTCGGACCCGGCGAATCACCCACAGATGGATACCCGCATGCTCTCCGACGAGCGCGACGTGTCTCGTCTACGAGATGGGATTCGTGACTTGGTCCAGCTTGCCCGTGACCCGGCAGTCGCCGCGATAACACACGGACAGCTCGAGACCGAGAACAAGGCCCTCTTTGCGGTGCTCGACAGCGACAGCGAGCTCGACGACCATTTGCTCGCGACAGTCAGCGACGTGCAACATGCCACCAGTACATGCCGGATGGGCGCATCCGGTCACGAAGACACCGTCGTCGATCCGTCCTGTCGTGTCCTCGGGACCGACAGTCTGCGAGTCGTCGACGCATCCATATTTCCTTCCGTCCCCCGGGCGAACACCAACCTGACGGCGATCATGGTCGGCGAGCTCATGGCCGACCGCATCCGCTGACATCGATACACAAAGGAAGGCAACACTTTTCCGATGAGAATCTTGCAGAACTTGATCGGCGGACGGTGGGAAGACTCCCACAGCGAATCGCTCCGCGATCTGGTGAATCCGGCCACCGAAGACGTCATCGCGCGCGTACCAGGTGGATCAACCGTGGATGTCGACCGCGCCGTCGCCGCAGCAGTCGAAGCGCAGCCCGCGTGGGCAGCGTTGTCGGTTGCCGAACGCGTCGAACAGCTGAACCGATGGGCCGACGCGATCGCCGAACATGCCGAGGAACTCGGCGAACTCGAATGCCAGGAGATGGGCAAACCGGTCGGATTGGCCACGTCGTTCATCGCCGGTGCGGTTCAGGGATTCCGCGCCGCCGTGGACGAGGCGCTGACCTATCCATTCGTCGAGACGCTCCCCGGCGCCGACGGCAGCGAGACGAAGATCGTGCGTCACCCTCTGGGCGCCACCGCGGTGATCACGCCGTGGAATTTTCCGATACCTATGGTGCTCGGCGCTCTCGGACCGCTGCTCGCGGCAGGCAACACCGTGGTGATCAAGCCATCCGAACGTTCCCCATTGTCCACTGCTCGACTGTTCGAGCTGTCGTCGACCCTGCCCCCGGGGGTAGTAAATCTCGTTCTCGGCGACGCCCGCGCGGGGGCACCGCTGGTCGAGCACGATTCGATCCGGCTGGTGCATTTCACTGGATCCGTCGACTCCGGTCGACGCATCGGTGCAGGCACAGGTGGTCGCTTGTGCAGATCGATCCTCGAGCTCGGGGGCAAGGATCCCGTCGTCGTCGACGCCGATGTCGATCCGCAGGCAACCGCCGCGGCCATCGCCTTCGGTGCGTTCGTCAACACGGGGCAGATCTGCACGTCCATGGAACGCATCTACGTACATCGGGACATAGCAGACGCGTTCGTCGACGCCTTGGTCGATGCCGCCTCCACATACGCTCTAGGGGACGGCCACGATGCGAACACCGTATTGGGACCGTTGGTCGACGAACGGCAACGCGACATCGTCCATCACCACGTGACCGATGCCGTCGAGCGCGGGGCTCGCGTCCTCACCGGCGGTGCCATTCCGACGCGCAAGGGGTTCTTCTATCCGGCCACCGTGCTCGTCGACGTCGACGATTCGATGCGCGTGATGACCGAGGAAACATTCGGCCCCATCGCTCCCGTTGTCGTCGTCTCGTCGTTCGAGGAAGCACTGGAGCGCGCAAGTGCGTCGCGCTTCGCTCTCGGGGCCACCGTCTACACGCACAACCCCGAGCACGCCGCCGCGGCCGCGGGTATCCCAGCGGGCGTCACCTGGATCAATCAGTGGCAGGGCGGTGGCCCGGAAAGGCTTTACGAGCCGGCTGGTGACAGCGGTATGGGCGCGACCGGCGCTCGGGCAGCGTACGACGCCGCGACGCGGCCCTCATCCATTCACACGGCCGCTGCGCCGGTGCCCGCACGATCATGACGTACAGCATCGCGGATGCGAAACGTGCTGCCGAAGAACGCATTCGACAACATGAACAGGGGCTGCTGACGTTGTCCCATCGCATCCACGCGAACCCCGAGTTGGGGTTCGAAGAACACCGCGCCAGCGCGTGGATAGCCGACGAGCTGCGTCGGGGTGGCTTCGAGGTCGAGCACGGATGCTATGACCTCCCCACCGCTGTACGCGCAATGATCGGGAGAGGTCCTGTGCACGTCGCCATCTGCGCGGAGTACGACGCCCTTCCAGACATCGGGCACGCATGCGGCCACAACATCATCGCGGCAGCCGGAGTGGGAGCAGCTCTCGGCCTGGCCGACAGCGCCGACAGTCTGGGGTTGACCGTGACCCTCCTCGGCACCCCTGCAGAGGAGGGTGGCGGCGGGAAGATCCTCATGCTCGAACGCGGCGCCTTCGACGGAATCCACGCCGCGATGATGGTTCACCCGGCCGCCGTCGAAATGGCGGCCATGCCAGGAACGGCCGTGTCCCAATTCGACGTGGCGTACACGGGTACACCTGCGCATGCCGGTGCCTACCCCGAGTCGGGGGTCAACGCCGCCGACGCGATGCTCATCGCACAGGTCGCGATAGGTCAGCTGCGACAGCAGACGCGCGGCGCCGATCGGATTCACGGAATCGTCACCGACGCCGGAACCGCTGTCAACGTCATCCCGGACAGGGCGGCCGGACGATGGATCGTTCGTTCCGACACGGCCGAGTCATTGGAGGCGCTCACGGCGCGCGTAAAACGTTGCTTCGAAGCGGGTGCACTCGCCACCGGATGCGAACTGTCGATCACCTCGAGCGGACCGGACTATGCCGATCTACGTCCCGATGCCGCTCTGCTTGCTTCGTACCGCGCAAATGCAGAATCCCTCGGTCGGACATTTCCTGCGCTGCCGGCTGCGATGGTCGGTGCCGCAACCGACATGGGCAACGTGTCGCACGTGGTCCCGACCATCCACCCCATGCTCGGACTGAATTGCATGCCGGCAGCCAATCACCAACCCGAGTTCGCCGACGCCTGCATCGGCAAGGAGGCCGACCGAGCCGTACTCGACGGCGCAATCGCAATGGCATGGACGGCAATCGATTTCGCGGCACAACAGTCGGCGAGTTCGCGCTGACCACCTGATCGACGCGGCCCAGACCCACACCCTCGTGGGCCGCGTCGAAGTCAGTTGTCCCAGTCCTTCAGCGGCACTACGCGAACATCGTCGATCAGATGTGAAGAGGCCGCGCCGGTGGCACCCCCGACTAGCTCCTCAGAATGCCCGGTGCCGTCTCGATGAGCTGTCCATCGCGTCCAAAGGGGCCGGATCTGAGCGAAACCCGTTCTGGAGCACTGATTTCAACCCGCAGTCTCCGAGTCGGCTACGGATCCCTTTGGACTCGATAGCTACTTGACAGCGAAATACCCGAATGAATTGGCTTCGTCGGCTCAGGTCCATCGGCTCATCCGGCGCTGATTTCCAACCTTCGCTGGGTCCACATGGACCGGACGATTCCCAGATTCCGACCCTGTGAAAAACGAGTAATGACACTCTCGCGGCACGCTCGATTTACGAATGTTCCAGACGAACCCACCCGAATCCCCCACCGATCACACGTCCATCACCGCGAAAAGCGATTGCGGTTGGTCAGTCTAAGGCGCCAATGACGCACACACGGTCGACCTCGTCGTGGCCATTTGCGATGAGTTCGACGAAACATGATTCCGGTATCAGCGGCATCCGGGAGCGACGGTGCAACACCGGTGAGCATTACCTCGCGGAAGACCCAAACGATGTAGGTGGGCCCATGCCCTCGCCGAACTGAGCCACCAACCTCGTCTGCTCGAAGCCAAACAGCCCGGAACACCGGCGAGGGAAACTCAACCCCACCATCGACCACTACAGCTATTCCACAGCCGGCACAGAAGTCGATGTCTACTGAAGCCTGGGCCAGCGCCACCGAATTTCCAATCGAACTCGCCCCACGCGCCAGGCGGACGTCATCACCACCGAACTCTCCACAGCGAGCCCGAAGACCGCCAGGCAGGTTCTAACGGGGAGCCGACTCGTCAACGACGCTGGCCCAGCGAGAGTGGGCCAGTTCAGACCACTGTTCCCGTCGTCGACGAAAGAGACTCGCCCCGTCGCGGCCAACCCACTCCGCGAGCAGTTCTTTGGGTAATTGCGGATCGAGTCGCATGAACCTCTGTTGCAGACTGATCAGCTCGATGAACGCAAGCAGCACTTCGTCGTTGTCTCTCGGCTCAGACGCACCGTCCTGGTTCAGCAATTTTCGGTAGCTGGTGGCCAGTTCGGTGAGATCCCACGCCCGCTCGACGATCTCATGATTGTCGAGGCCCCCTGTTTGCACATTTCCGGCCATGATGAGTGACGTTTCGGACAAACCGAGTGAGGACACGAGTTCGCTCAGCTCGTGGACGCGTTCGACGTGCGGCGTCACCCACACGCCGGGAGTTGGGTTTCCCATTCCCAGCCACGACAAGCCACCGTTGAGTCGATTGCGCACTGTGCTCTTGCGCTGCGACACAGTGATTGTCAGAACCAACCACTGCTCGTCCCACGGCAAAGGACTGTCGAGGTACGCTTGCGAACGTGTGATGCCGTCGGCCGCAAGAGCGCGGCCGTGGTCAGCGAGGTGCCAGCGGACCCCACGTCCGATGCGTTCACGTTCGATCCACTTCGCCGTCGCCGCTCTCGAAAGTAATTGCCGTGCAGCATGATCCTCGATGCCCATGCCACCGAGAACCTTCATCAGAGCGGCAGTCCAGGCGCCTTCTTCCGAGTCATACAAGAACTCACCAATCACTGTCAGCAGCATCGACCGCGCGCTCGGCGGTGGCAGCGGCTGCTGAGCAAGTCGGTTGGACACGATCAAGTTCTCTCCTCCTACGGCGTCGTCACGAATCTACTCACTTCGACCCTCGCGAAGAACTCGTAGGAACTCAATTTGTCCTGCAGCGACTCCAGATCGACGCGGGATGCGCTCTCCGGCGTCAGAGTGACTGTGACCTCGCGACGGAGTCCTGTGTCGTCGAGCGCGATCTCGCAGTCGACGCGTGCGCGGCTGGACCCGGAAACCACCTGACGCACTTCGTCTTGCAGCGCGAGAGTGCGCAAAGCTGGCTTCGATATCTTGCCCACTGGCGTCAACGGCAGACGATCGAGGACCGTGACCTGGACGGGGGCAGCAGCCCTCTCCTGTACGTGCTCGCGGCAGAACTCCAGCAGCTCCTGCGGCTCGGCAACCGCACCGAACTTGAGCTGAACGTACGCCACCGGCATCTCTCCCTTCGTCTGATCCGGTCTGCCGACCGCTGCAACCACCTCGACAGCTGGATGCGCGCCGAGCGCTTCTTCGATGTCGCGCGGGTCGATGTTGTGTCCGCCGCGGATGATGAGGTCCTTGCTGCGTCCGGACACCCAGACGTATCCGTCGGCGTCGACGGTGCCGAGGTCTCCGGTCCGTCCCCAGTCACCGCCGCCAGGCACACTCGCCACGAAGAACCCCTCATTCAGGTGCGCGTCGAGGTATCCGGGGCTGACAGTCGGGCCGCCGACGAGCAGTTCGCCGTGTTGACCGGGCTCGCAGTCACGGATCCACTCGCCGTCGGCGTCCAGAACTACAGCTCTGACGCGCGAATGCGGCAGTGCCCTTCCTGCCGAACCCACTCGGGGCGTGGCGTCGTCGTTCGGGTGCCCGGTGATGGTGCCGTGAAACTCTGTGCCACCCCAGCATTCACGCAACCAGACTCCGAACCGTGAGTGAAATGCTCTGATGAGAGCGGTGGACACCGTGCTTCCACCCACGTTGAAGTCCGTCAGGGTCGTAGCCGCCGACGGCACTGACTCGGCATTGAGGATTGCGAAAGCTGTTGTCGGAGTGGCCATGGTCGACGTCATACGGTAACGCTCGACGATCGCCCAAAAATGCTCCACCACTTCTTGCGAGCGGAACCCACCCGAGGTGAGGGTGAGCAGCGTCTGTCCGTAGACGACCGAACGCAACGCGAGAGCGATGCTCCCCCCGCAATGGAAGTTCGGCATGCCATGGCCTATGACGGTGTCTTCCTCGCATCCCATCAACGCACCGACGTTCCATGCGATGGCAAGTTGACCGCGTTGCGACATTCGCACCAGTTTGGGTGCGCCAGTCGTGCCGCCAGTCGGCATGACCATCGCGTCCCTTTCCGCGTCGTCGAGGAAGTCGACGACGCGGCGGCCTCTGTGAGATGTCAGCGCAGTGGAGAACGTACTGGTGTCGTCGCCGACGAGGAGTACGTCGGTCAGCGTTGGGACGTCGTCGAGCACGGCAGACACGTCCACGCCGCGTTCGAGCAGGATGTCGGCCGTCGTAACCAGCACCGTGGCATGAGTGCGTCTGAGGATGTTGAGAAGCGAGGCGAGTTCGAGAAATGGGTTCAGCGGAACGGCGACGCCGACTCGTTGAGCACCCCACGTCGCGTACAGCCCTTCCGGCACCATCGGCACCATGACCGCGACAACGCTGGGCGCGCCCGCGGCCCGGTCGAGAAACACCGCCGCCGATGCATCGACCGCAGTTGCCAGCTCGGAATAGGTGACCTCCCGGACAGGCGTCATGAAGTCCGGTGCTTCGAGGTGAATGATCGCGCTCTTGTCGGGATGACGTCGGGCAGATTCAGCGAGGGACGCCCGGATCGTCGCACCGGGTAGAAGTGCCTCGTGACCGCGCATCTCCACGTCCTCGATGTCGCCGCGCGACCGAACACGCTTGCGTACCAAACGTCCGTGCACGCTCACGTCAGACAACTGAGATACCACCGTTCACGCTGATCACCTGTCCCGTTATTCTGCGCGACAGAGGTGAAGCAAGGAAGAGAATCGCATCAGCCAGATCTTCCGGTTCGGTCAGTCCCAGCTGAGCCTGCGAAACGATCTTGTCGAAAATCTTCCTGCTGAACTCGGCACTCATCGCACGGTCGTACGATCCAGTGTTGACGATGAGCGACGGCGTGAGCACGTTGACGCGTACCCCGTATCTCTTCGCCTCTACTGCGAGGGTTTGCGAGAACGTCACGATGGCAGCCATCGCGGCGCCGATTCCGGTCTCACCGGGAGTCGGGACCTTGGCCGCGTCGGAGGCGATGGTGACGATCGCACCTACACGTTGTTCACGCATCACGGGAACGACCGCTCTGCTCATCAAGATCGGCCCGACGGCCTGCTGCACGAGGATGTCCACCAGCTTGTCTGCCGGAATGTCATGTAACAACGTCGGTTGATACTGCGCGACAGTCGAATTGACCAAAACATCAACTCTTCCCATGTGCTCGTGCGCTTGTCGGACTACGTCGTCGGCCGCCCCGACTTCGTTGACGTCCGCTGCGACGAACAGCGCATCGCATTCAGGGTTGGTTTCGGCGAGACTCGCGAGCGCTTCTTTGCCGCGCTGCTCGTTTCGACCTACCAACACCTGCTTCTCGGCCCCTGCGTTGGCGAAGTACCTGGCCGTCGCGAGGCCCACTCCCGATGTCCCACCGGCGATGACGATGCCGGAACCGGAGAAATCGTAGCCTCGATGCTGCGAGGGCTGTGGCGTCGTGGATGCGTGTGTCACTGCGCACTGCTCGTTTCATTATTCGTTGCGGGCGATGCCGGATCAACGGTCGAATCATCCTGGGGCTTATGTATTTTGACGATGCACACAGCACTGAAGGCACCGACGGCACACAGTGCAAGACATAGTGCACAGACGGTCCAGATGCCGCCAGCTGTGGGTTCGAGTGCCGTCGCGACCAGTGGCGCAAAGCCAGCCAACAGCGCGGCGAGCTGCATTCCGAAGGATCCTGCGGTGTACCGGACCGCGGGAGGCAGACTCTCGACGACGAAGGCAGGAAAAATTCCGTTTACGACCGCGTGACCGAAGCCTGCGACGAGGACCAGCGAAACGAAGATCAGGGTGAGGTTGCCGACGTCGAGCATCGCGAAGTACACAAACAGCAGCGTGGCCTCGCTCAGAAGCCCGAAGACGATGAGACGGCTGCGACTGATTCGATCGGACAACGACCCCCACACCGGGTTCATCAGAACAACAACCAGCGTGGCCGCAGAGATGACCCACAGCATGCTCGTACGCGGGATTTCGGAGTGGTTGACGGCGTAACTCAAGCTGTAGACCGTGATGACGTACCAGATGGACATCATCCCGGCCATGATGAAGGTGATGCCGAGGATGGTCATCGGATGCTGCGACAACGCGTCGCGAATCGGGTTGTGCTCGACCGTCGTCGATGCACGGTCGCGCTGGCTCTGCTTGAAGTCGGGGGTTTCGTCCAGACCGCGGCGGATCAGCATGCCGACCAGAACGATGACGGCGCTGAGCAGGAACGGAAGTCGCCAACCCCACGAGTTGAACGCCTCGTCGGGCATGAGCGCGACGATCGCGAACACGATGGTCGCAAGCACAGTTCCGGCCTGAGCACCAGCGGTGGAGAAGCTACCGTAGAAACCGCGCTTGTTCCGCGGCGCATGCTCGACCGAGATCAGTACAGCCCCACCCAGCTCACCGCCTACGGCGAGGCCCTGCAGAACACGAAGAACGACCAGCAGGATTGGGGCGAAAGCTCCGATCGTGTCGTACGTGGGCAACAACCCGATGCACACCGTGGCTACGCCCATCACCGAGATAGTGAGGAGCACTGCGGTGCGACGGCCATACTTGTCCCCCACATAACCGAAGAGCAGACCACCGAGCGGACGAGCCACATAGCCGGCAGCGAATGTCGCAAAAGAAAGTAGCAACGCGACATGCGTGCTGACGTCGCGAAAAAACAGATTGCCGAAGACCAGAGCTGCTGCCGTTCCATAAGCGACCAAGTCGTAGTACTCGATCGCAGATCCAGAGAACGCTGCGACCGCTGCACGCCTGGAGGTGGTTTTCGAGGGGGCGTCGGCGGTATCGGGAGGCGGGGACAAGGACATATCTTCTCCTGTGCTCGTTGCGAGGGGGCTGGTGGATGAGGAAGGGGGGCCGCGGCCAAAGGAGAGGCCGTGGTATCGCACGGAGTTCGCCACGATTGGTACGACCATAGATTGTGATGCACATCTCGTCAAGGAAAGTTTTGGGGTCAACGTCCCGAATATCACTGCGCAACAATATAGTTCGACACACGGCCATGTCGCCCCCCCGTTCGAGCGTGCACAAGAGATCCACCTTTCCGTGTCACCAGTGGAGTCCGTACGAACCCGTCGTGCGCGAGCGCCGAGCTGAAGACTACTCCCTCCAGCTGCAACGTTGTACATTTTTTCGAACCAATTATTGCAATCTGTGCAACTTGGGCGCATGATCGCTGGAGTCGGGCACGTCACAGCCGAGAACGCGCTCCGACGCCACCTTCACGACGCCCCCGAGAAGAACAGGCGAGGATCCATGCCGTCGACGATCACACAGGCAATGCGCACGATGAAGGCCGCAGCCGACAACCCGAACGATTATGTCGCACACTGGAAACGACGAACCGGGCGTAAATCCCTCGGAGTGTTTCCGATGAATTTTCCTGCCGAACTGGCGCATGCCGTCGGAGTGCTGCCCGTGGTCATCCAGGAGGACCGCGAGCCCATCACCGTGGGCCGAAACCTGTTGGGCGATTTCAATTGTGGCTACACCAGAAGTGTCGCGGACCAAGCAGCACTCGGTCGACTCGACGTCTACGACGGCTTCTTCCACGCCGACCACTGCATTCAGCTCCTCGGAGCTGTCGACGTCGTCCGCGAGGACGAGGGGGACAAGCCCGTCTACTTCGGTCAATTGATGTCGTCGCTGAGCGACGACTGGGCGTTCCCGCAGGTACTGAGCAAGATGGCCGACTTTCGCCGCGAACTCGAGGCTTTCGCCGACGTCCGTATCAGCGACTCCGACGTGGCACGCAGCATCGCCGTCTTCGATACCAACCGTCGTGCGATGAGAGAGGTCTTCGAGAGCAGGCGCTCCGGCGACGCCGCACTGTCGCCGTCGGAGATACAGATACTCGTCAAGTCCAGCATGGTCATGGACAAGGAGGAGCACACGGAACTGCTGCGCGAGGTCATCGAGAACTCGAACCCGGTGCCCCGCGACGGACGAATTCGAGTTCACCTGTCGGGGCACTTCTGCCACGCACCCAAGCCAGAACTTCTCGACGTCATAGAAGAATGCGGCGCCATCGTCGTCGACGACGATCTTTTCCACGGAACCCGTTACGTATCAACGGATATCGGTCCTTTCGATAGCCCGATGGAGGCACTTGCATCGGTGTACCTGCGGCGCAACACTGCAGTACCGTGCCCGACGCGGGTCCAGCACGAGGTCGACTGGGATGGCTTCCTCGTCGATTCGGTCCGAGAGAGCGGCGCGCAGGGCGTCATCGTGTTGATGGCGAAGTTCTGCGAACCTCACATGCTGTTCTATCCAGAGCTGCGTAAGGCGCTGGGCTCGCACTCGATTCCCTTGTTGCTCATAGAGACTGAACACGAGGGTTTGCCGATGGAATCGATCAGAACCCGTGTCGAAGCAATGGTCGAGAAGATTCGGCGCAAGCATCTGTCGGCTGTCTGACCCCCAACTCGAAGATCTTCGGAGGAAACAACTGTGTCTGCACCCACGATCAGCAACGCGAACAAGATCGTCATCCCGACGGCCACCAACATGGTCGGCGACTACTGGGAAAACCTGTTCACCGCGGAAGAACGCGGCAAGCAGGTGGTCTGGTACAACGGCTCGGCCGTCAACCCGATCTTCCAGGCAGCCGGCCTGGAATGGTGCCATGGGGAGGCCTTCTCTGCACGGCTGGCCGCGCAGCAGCTCGAGAAGCCCGCCCAGCTCGCGGGTGAGGAGTACGGCTACATCGGAGAGCTCTGCTCCTATGCGCGCACGCACCTCGGGTGCGCAGTGCTCACCGAGCAGGCGAGGTCAGAGGACGAGAACGGCATTGTCGGACTCGTGGACCAGCAGCAGCTCGCGTCGCGTCTTCCCGCACCCGATTTCTTCGTCAACGCATACGCCGGATGCAGTACCGGCCAGCAGTGGGACGAAATCTCGTATCGCGTCTTCGGCAAGGAGGTGCCGATCTTCAACGTCTCCATCCCCTTCCTACCGAGCAACAAACCCGACGCCGGGTACCTCCGCGGCGAGGAGTGGGTGCAGGCGTCTCAGTACGTCGCCGATCAGCTACACAAACTGATCGCTTTCCTGGAAGCGATGACGGGGCGGCCTTTCGATTGGGATGCTCTGCGGCAGAACATGTTTTACATCAAGCGCGCTTCGGAGCTTCGTAGGGAGGCAATGGCGCTGTGCCGGGCAGCCCCGACTCCAGCTACCTACTGGGACTGGATCGCCAGCATCGCGCACATCAACTTCATGCCTGCCGGACCGGAATTGGTCCAGTACTTCGCCGACGTCAAAGCCGAAGTGCAGCGCCGACTGGACAATTCGATTCCCGGTGTCCGCAACGAGCGCTACCGGTTGTACTTCGACGGAATCATGAACTGGAACAAGCTCGGATGGCTCTCACGCAAATTCGCCGACGCCGATGTCGCGGTGGTCTGCGGACGCTACACGCACAATGCGTTCTGGCAGGAGCCCCACCTGATCGACACCGAGGACCCAATTCTCGGTATGGCGCAGCACTATCTGCTTTGCCCTACCAACCACGGCGTCAAGACGCTGAAGCATCTGACCAACCGTGACTGCGAGGACTACGGCATCGACGGGATCGTATTTCACGCGTCGCGAACATGCCGTGCATTCACCAATCCTCAGCACCTGCTTGCCAAGTCCGCGCAGAAGGAGCTCGGCATTCCCTCGATGTTCTTCGAGGGCGACGTCGCCGACGCGTCCTTCTACAAGGACGAGATTCTCGAAAGTCGTCTGACCGCGATGCTCGAAGGCATCGATGTCCGTCGCAGCCGGGTCTGATTTCCGGTGACGGGCTACTACATGGGCGTCGATCTGGGGTCGACGTCGGCGAAAGCAGTCGTCCTCGATGCGTCGGGTGCGTTCCTGGGATCGAGCGCCATCCAGATGGGTGCGGTGAGTCGCGCGGGTATGCACCGCGCGATTGCCGAAGCGTTGCAACGAGCTTCGGTGACCCCGGGTGAGATCGCCGGGACCATCAGTACCGGGTACGGGCGAAGGCTGGTTCCGAACGTCGGACGCTCGTTCACCGAGATCACCTGTCATGCTCGCGGAGTGGCAGCCCTGTGCCCCGGTGTTCGATTGATCATCGACATCGGCGGCCAGGACAGCAAGGTGATCGCCGTGGACGAGGACGGCTTGGTCGACGATTTCGCCATGAACGATCGGTGCGCCAGCGGAACCGGGCGATTCTTCGAGGTGCTGGCCCGGGCAATCGAATGCGAGGTCGACGAATTGGCAGACCTCGCGCTGGCAGGCAACAAGAATCTCGAGGTCAGCAGCATGTGCGCCACCTTCGCCGAGACCGAGATCGTTTCGCTCCTGGCGTCGGGTTCCGAGCGCACGGATATCGCGGCGTCCGTTCATCGAGCGGTATCTGCACGAACGCTGGGACTCATCGCCCAGGTGGGAAAGAAGAAGCCCGTAGTCATGACTGGAGGGGTCGCCAAAAACGCTGCAGCAGTGCACTTTCTGAGCGAGGCGCTGGGATTGCCCATCGACGTGCCCGCGGATCCACAGACCACCGGCGCGTACGGAGCCGCGCTTCTTGCGCTCGACGCGGGCGATAGGGACACTCCCCCGGATGTACGGCTCGCTGATCCTGCTAGCTCCGTCGACCGCGCCTGCCAAGACTGCTCAGGGACTGTCGAACTGAAAATGCCGGCGATCAGGCTCATGTAGCTGGCAGAAGTGGCACTGCACCAAGCGATGAACGACCCTTGACACTTCGGACTGACCATTCTAATGTTGGCCCATTGTTTCGTTCGAGTTAAGTCGTTCCGAGTCGAGTCGGACGCAGTCGCGAGAGGCTAGCCCGTATGAAGATCACCGCCGCAGTGTCCGTCGGTCCGAACACTGATTTCGCGCTCGAAGAAGTCACACTCGAGAGCCCCCGCGACCATGAGGTACTGGTCGAGATCACAGGTGTCGGTCTATGCCACACGGACATTGCGGCACGCGACGGCGTCTACGGGCTCCCCTACCCCTTGGTCCTGGGCCACGAAGGCAGTGGAGTGGTCATCGAAGTCGGGGCGAATGTCTCGAAGGTAGGGCCCGGCGACCACGTCGCCTTGTCCTTCAACAGCTGTGGCAAATGCACGTCGTGCACGAAAGGCAGCCCTGCGTACTGTCTGGAGTTCGTTGCGTACAACTACATCGGAAGCCGCCCGGACGGCTCCAATCCTCTCGGCGGATTCGGCGACGCCGAACTTCACGGTCACTTCTTCGGCCAGTCTTCGCTCGCTACTCACGCGATGGCCTCCGAGCGCAACGTGGTCAAGATCGACAAGTCGATTCCACTGGAACTGGTCGGCCCTCTCGGATGCGGCATTCAAACCGGTGCGGGAGCAATCATGCGATCGATGTCAGCCCCCGAAGGATCGTCGCTGTTGGTCCTGGGCGCAGGCCCCGTCGGCCTGGCTGCTGTGTTGGGTGCCGTCGTTCAGAAATGCTCGACGATCATAGTGTCCGAGCCTCACGCAGGGCGTCGTGCGCTGGCACTGGAATTGGGTGCAACCCACGCTCTCGACCCCGCCGACGGGCCGCTGCCCGAGCAGGTGCGCGGCATCATCGCCGGCGGCGCGGACTTCGCCTTCGACACCACGGGCAACGTCGCGGTGATCAAAGCTGCCATAGAATCGATGGCCGTGAACGGCATGCTCGGCCTCGTGGGCGTACCCAAGGACTTCTCCGTCGAACTTCCGATCAACATCGTTGCCACTATGCAGGCCGGGCTCACCATCAAAGGCATTGTCGAAGGCGACAGCGATCCCGATGTCTTCATTCCCGAATTGCTCGATCTGTACAAAGCAGGCCGCTTCGCGTTCGACAAGATGATCACCACGTTCCCTCTGTCCAAGATCAACGACGCAGTGACTGCCCAGCACAATGGTGAAGTCACCAAAGTCGTGCTCCTGAACAACTAAGCTCCGAGATTCGAGGACATTCATGACCGACACGATCGACGGCACTTTCCACGACGAGCTCGTCTCCCCCGACACCACGGGCCTTCCGGACCGCTTCTTCGACAGATTCGTGTTCAATCTGCATCCGCGGAGCGGGGACCCGATCTCGGTGTTGATCGGGTTCGGGATGTATCCCCCTAAGAACACAGTCGACGGCTTCATCGTCTTCTCCAACGGTTCCGAACAGCGTAATCTCCGATTCTCGACAGAATTGAGTGCAACCGACGGCAACGGCGGCGGACCGTTCTCATTCGAGGTGGTCTCACCGAACAAGGTCTGGAAGTTGAAGCTCGGCCCCAATCCGATCGGCGTCGAGTTCGATGTGACATGGACCGCGAGGACACCCGCGTGGTTCGGCGAGGTGGCAGTCAACAACGCCGGGGCAGCCGCTTCGGCGTTCGACCATCTCTTTCAGTCGGGGTTCTACGAGGGCACTCTGTCCATCGACGGCACGTCGACGTCAGTCGAGGGATGGGACGGACAACGTGACCGCTCGCGCGGCGTCCGGACGATGTCCGGCGGACAGGGCCTGCACATTTGGTATCAGGCGCAGTTCGACGACCGCAGCGTCGGCTTCCTTCTCGTGGAGACACGCGATCACACACGGCTCCTCCTCGAAGGCGCCGTGATGCACGCCGACGGAGAAGTCGACACGATCACCGACGTACGGCACGACCTCACGTTCGACAGCAACCTCGACCTGCGATCAGGCATCGTGGAAGTGGCAACGGCAGCCGGTCGTCGCTACGAGATCGGCACCGACGCGTCGGCCGGGGGTGGTTATATGGCGGGCGCCGGATACGGCGGGCACCATGGCACTCCAGCTGGAGTCGATGTCGTCGAGCACGACGTCTATCCACTCGACGGATCGGTGACTCAGAAGACTCTCGACTCCGCACTGACGGACAGGCTTGCCGACTTCGATCTGACGCTCACCGGAGGTCCTGCCGACGAGGTCACCCGTTTGCGAAACGCGGCGGGTCGAGGAATTTTCGAATTTGCCCTCACTCGCAGCAAGACCTATGAATATCAGTCGAGCGTTCGACGCTGACCCGGACTCCAGTGTTGGCGTCGTCCCTCGCGGAGTTTCCGCAACGCACTCGAAGTGCCTGTGTACGTTCTCGTTCGACGCAGTGACGGACTGCGGACGCACCAACGTGGTCGGCGACACTTCACTCGAAGAAAGAGACCTTTCGTGACTGAACCTGCAGAGCGCGAGGTGCTGTGGACCCCGTCGATCGACCGCATCGATTCTTCGCGCATGGCCGACTTCCAACGCTGGATCAGACGGCACCGTGACACGCACACCGAGAGCTACACCGACTTGTGGCAGTGGTCTGTCACCGATCCGAACGCATTCTGGATGTCGATCTGGGAGTACTTCGACGTCGTGCATTCGACACCTCCCGAATCGGCTCTCGCCGATGCCACGATGCCCGGGGCGGTGTGGTTCCCCGGCGCGCGGCTGAACTGGGCCGAGAATCTCCTTCGCCGAGCGAGCATCACTCCGGATGCGCCCGCGATCGTCGCAGTCACGGAGACGGACGGACCGACCACGACCTCGTGGGGCGAGCTCGAAAGACAGACCGCCAACCTCGCTGCGAAGTTCCGCGAACTCGGCGTCGGCCCCGGCGACCGAGTCGCCGCTGTTCTGCCGAACATCGCAGAGACTGTCATCGCCTTGCTCGCTACCGCAAGTGTCGGCGCCATCTGGTCATGCTGCGCACCGGATTTCGGTGTGAAAGGGCTCGTCGATCGATTTGTCCAGATCGAACCCACGGTGTTCATCGGCGTCGACGGATACGTCTGGGCAGGCAAACGAGTCGACCGCAGCGACGTGATCGGCGAAGTGCGTCGCTCCCTGACTACCGTCGAGCACACCATCACCGTCCGTCATCTCGATCCCGAATCGACCTTGGCGGAAGGCGATCTCGACTTCGCAGCACTCGTACGGGGAGATGAGGAGCCTACCTACGCCCAGCTTCCGTTCGAGCACCCACTGTGGATCTTGTACAGCTCGGGTACCACTGGCCTTCCGAAGGGCATCGTCCATTCGCACGGCGGCATCCTGTTGGAAGTTCTCAAGGCCAACGCACTGGCCTACGACCTCGGTCCCACCGACCGAGTTCTCATCGCAGCCAGTACGGCATGGGTGGTGTGGAACATGTTGGTGGACACGATGTTCACGGGATGTTCGATCGTCACGTACGACGGAAGCCCGACAGCCACCGGCCCCGATACCGCCCTACGGCTGTGCGGCGAGTTCGATGTGACCCGATTCGGTACCGGAGCCGCCTATCTCACCCTGTGCGAGAAAGAGGGCACGGAACCGGGCAAGAAATACGACCTTTCTGCGCTGCGGTCGATCATGACCACCGGCTCCCCACTTCCGGACTCGACCTGGCGCTGGGTGTACGAAAAGGTCAGTTCCGACGTTCTCCTCGGATCCGACAGCGGCGGAACCGATGTGGCAACGGCGTTCGTAGGCGCGAACCCGCTGGACTCGGTCGTCACCGGAGAGCTGATGGGACCCTGCCTCGGCTGCAAGGTCGAGGCCTGGACGGAGGACGGAACGCCCGTTGTCGGCGGTGTCGGCGAGATGGTGATCACGGCCCCGATGCCGTCGATGCCGATCAAGTTCTGGAACGACGTCGACGGAACTCGCTACTACGACTCCTACTTCGACACCTTTCCCGGTGTGTGGCGGCACGGGGATTGGATCACGATCTCCGAGAACGGCACTTGCCAAATCCACGGACGCTCCGACTCCACGATCAACCGCGGTGGAGTGCGGATGGGCTCGGCAGACATCTACGACGCTGTAGAGGCTTTGCCGGAAGTGTCCTCCAGCCTGGTCATCGGCGCGGAACTGCCGGGCGGGGAGTACCACATGCCGCTTTTCGTGGTCCCGGCTCAAGGTGTTGAACTCGACGCGACCTTGATCGACCGCATCAAGAAAGTCATTCGCATCGAGGTTTCACCGCGCCACGTACCAGACGTGATTCTGGCGGCGCCTGCAATCCCGTTGACCCGCACAGGTAAACGGCTCGAAGTGCCGATCAAGAAGCTGATTCAGGGCGTCGACGAGTCCGTTGCCGTCAATCGCGGAACCGTCGCGGACACCGATGTACTTCAGTGGTATGTCGACTATGCCAAGGCATTCAGGGCCTGACCCCTCCTGGACGACGAAATGCGCCGTGTGTGTACCCCTTGGTACGCACACGGCGCATTCTCTGTCTGTCAGTGAGCGAGATAGGAGTCGAGCAACACTTCGCGCATCGACACGCTGACATCAGCCAGTTTGAGTGAATCCAACCGGACCCGACTGGCGAGATACTTCTTCCCCGCCATGAATTCTGCTGCTGCATTGACCGTTTCGATCGAATCGACCGAATCGTCGGCAGCCAGATGGAACAGGGCGAACGAACCACTTGCTGGATCTCCACGCAATACCGCGTGGGTACCGTCGGACTTCACACCCGCCATCTTCATCTTCATGTCGAACTGATCCGACCAGAACCACGGAACCTCGTGCTTCGGCATCTCTGTGCCCATGACCACTGCAGCAGCCTGACGGGCTTGTTCGACTGCGCTCGGGATCGACTCCAGTCGCATTCGACGCCCGATCCCGTCGTGGATGCGGTTGGTGACGTCACCGATTGCCAGAATGCTCGGGTCCGACGTGCGCGCAGCTCCGTCGACCACGATGCCCTGATCGCACTCGATCCCCGCCTGACGGGCGAGCGTATCGTTGGGGACTGCACCGATCCCAACCAGGACGACATCGCATTCGATCACTGTCCCATCACCCAGGCGGATGAATCCGACGGATCCGTCAGCGGCTGAACCGATCTCGACCACCGAAGCGTCGGTCATTATTCGGGTTCCGCGGGCACGATGAAATCCGCTCAGCACATCGGCGAACTCGGGACTCGCGACCCGAGCGAGTAAGCGATCCTCCCGTTCGACGATCACGACGTCGCAATTGTGCGCACGGGCCGATGCAGCCACTTCCAGACCGATGTACCCTCCGCCGATGATCGCGATGCGGGCCCCGGCGCGAACACTGTGCCGCAACGTCTCCGCCTCGGCCAACGTACGTAGCGACAGAACGCCGTCCAGGTCGTGTCCCGGCACCGGCAGACCACGAGCCGCCGCGCCCGTTGCAAGGATCAGGGTGTCGTAGTCGAACCTCTCCCCTGCATCGGTCATGACGTAGCGGCCGTCTCTGTCGATACGTGAAACAGACTGCGACACCCTCAGATCGATGTCGTTGTCGGTGTAGAACTCCGCAGGGCGCAACCACTGCACCGATGCTGAATCGGTGAACTTCTTCGACAGAGGTGGCCGGTGATACGGCGGGTCGGGTTCGTCTCCCAGCATCACCAGTTGGCCGGCGTACCCTTGCTGCCTGAGCACGCCGGCAACTGTGCCACCGGCGTGCCCGGCTCCTACGACGACTACCTGATGCTGTCCGGGGTTATCGCTGGTCACCTGCGGAATTCGATCTGGACCGGCATGTTCTTGAGCCCGCCGACGAAGTTGGTCTGAATCACCTTGTTGTCGCCGACCGAGACAATCGACTCGATGTGCGGCAACAGTTCCTCGAACATGATCTTGAGTTCGAGCTTGGCCAAGTGCTGACCGATGCACATGTGCGGCCCGTAGCCGAATGCAATGTGCTTGTTCGGCCTGCGATCGATGTCGAACACATCGGGGTTCGGAATTGTCTCGGCATCGCGATTACCCGACTGGTACAGCAGCATGAAGCGATCTCCCGGATTGAGCTCTCGCCCGCGAAGCGTGTAGGGCTTGGTGACCATCCGCATGAAATGCTTCACCGGCGAAGCCCACCGCAGCGATTCGTTGACCAGGTTCGGGATCAGCTTCGGATCCTCGCGAACCCGTGCAAGGAGTTCTGGGTTGCGACCGAGTTCGAGAATGCCACCGGAGAGTGTGCTCGACGTCGTGTCGTGTCCGGCAGTTGCGATTGCGATGAAGTAGCCGTAGGCAACCTCGTTGGGGTAGTACTCGCCGTCTTCGCGTCGCGCCTGCGAGATGATCGTCGCGAGGTCGTCGCGCGGGTTGGCGCGTCGGTCCAGAAGCAACTTCTCGAAGTACGCGTAGAAGTCCTGAATCGTCGCAACCCACTGCTTGGCAGCCGCATCCGCGCTCAGAGGCTCGACGTCCTCGCGAACTGCATCGGGATCCGCGGTGCCGAAGAACTCCTGCGTCAGCATCATCATGCGTGGCTCGTCGGTCTCCGGCACACCGAACAGGCTCATTATGACGTGGAGTGGGTAGTGGATGGCGAAGTCCTTGACGAAGTCGATCTTGCCGTCCGTCTCGAGCAGTCGCTCTACCGCGTTCTTCGCGAGCCCGCGAATGGTGGTCTCCCACTGAGAGACGTTGCCGGGGCGGAACCAGTCCAAGGCGATGTCCTTGACTGCGGTGTGCTCCGGCGGGTCGAGGTATGTCAGCGTCTCGAGGATGCGGAGGCTGCCGTTGTTGATCGACTTCGTGAACTGGTCGCCGACCTGGTTGGCAAGAATCGGGTTGACCGAACCTTTTTCGTCGCCACCCGCGCTGGTGAACACGTCGGGCTGACGCTCGATTTCCATGATGTCGGCATGCTTGCTGACAAGCCAGATCGGATCGTATCCCTCCACGTCGGTTTGGCCGAGCGGATTGTTCTCACGCAGCCAGCGGTATGCCTCGAACAAGGCGTCGTTGTCGCGGTGGCCTTCAGGAAGAACGATCTGGCGCGCGATCTCCTCCGGGATGAGGGCATCGGGCTGAAGCACTCCGCCTGGGTTGATGTGAGTGGTGCCTTCGGTCGTCGTCATCGAATCTCCTTGGTCGGTAAGCGCGGCCGACCCCGTCGTCGGACTGCGGGGCGTCGCGAGATCAACACTGCTCGCACTACGGGTGAGTCACATCACACCTTCGGTGGAATCGCGTCGTCATCCAGGGGTATCTCGCCGCCTGCTATCCCCCCGATGGCGCACATGGTTACGCAACCGAGGTGATGCGGCCCAGGAGATGGTGGCGCAACACTTACGGGCAGCACCGTTCGCCCGTTCCGTCTTCTCGAGGAGTTACCGATGTCCACAGTTGTCTATCGACTGTCCGACGGATCCGAAGTGTCCGTCGACGTGCCCTCCGGCCAATCCGTCATGGACGGTTCAGTGCGCAACAATCTTCCAGGAATTATCGCCGAGTGCGGCGGAAGCTGCTCGTGCGCAACGTGTCACGTGTATCTCGACGACCACTCGACGACCACACACTTCGATGAGCCAAGCTTGGAGGAGCAAGATCTGATCGAATTCATCGAAGGCGCACGCCCGTGCTCTCGACTCGCGTGTCAGCTCATCATCGGCAAAGACACTCCCACGGTGCACGTCACCGTCCCTGGCGAGAATTGACGACGGTCACCCGTGCCGGGCGATGAGCTCGGCACGGTTGGCTGCGCCGAACTTGCGCAGGATCTTCTTCATGTGCGACTTCACCGTGTCGACCGTGATGACGAGTTCGGTTGCGATCGCCGCATTCGAAGCACCGGTCAGCACCGCCGACAGCACCTCCGCTTCCCGATCGGTGAGCGGTTCGCTCGGGTGCATCACCGACCCGGTCGCCACGGCCTCGTGCTTGGCCTCGGCGCCGGGCGAGCCCGACGCCATCCCGATGGAGAACTCCGCGCCGTCGGCCCACGATCGGACGCTGTCGTACAGAACCTGCTCTTGCCGAATGCGTTTCACACGTAGGCCACTCCGCTCGATGCAACCACCGAGTGTCGCGGCATAGGCCCCGAACGCGTCGCGCAGCGTCGGCGGCAGCACCGCAGCCACATGGAGCAACCCGATGTTCTTGCCGTCGACGGACACTGCTGCAACGCTCCACGGACGGTCGGGAATCACGGACGTGATCGATGCCGTCTGGCACTTCTCGAACTGGACTGCGACGCCGCCGACCGACAGCGCATCTACCTCGATTGTCTTCTCCCCCAGCGCAAACCGACCCATGCCTGCCCAGCCGCTCGCGTTCACGACCGTCGCTGTGTCGCCGGACACCGTCGACAGTACCGCTGTGTCCGCGTCGCACAGCCGCGCTGCACCGGAGCATGCACGGTGGATCAGCTCGCGCTCCGACGGTGCGGACACCATGGAATCGAACACGTCGTCGAGAATCGTCACCGATCGTGTCATCTGTTCCAGGAGAGCGGATTCGGACGCAACCTCACGATCGAACAGGGCTGCCACCGATTCAGCCACCTCGGCGTGGGTTGAGTCGGCGTCGGCGACGATTCGTCGGACCGTTTCCGATGTCTCGGGACTCCGGTACGTACCCGATCTGAACGATGAGCTCATCGACCGTCGGCGTTCCGCGGTCGTGAACGCCTGCGCGCGACGAAGGCTGCGGCTTCCGCGCGCGTCGACACATGAATCTTGCGAAAAATCCTCTGTACGTGGGATTTCACAGTACCGTCGGAGATGCACAGCGCATGCGAGATCGACGAGTTCGTTTCTCCTGCAGCGAGCAATTCGAGTACCTCCCATTCGCGGTGCGTCAATTCGGCGGGCGGGCCTGCCCGCGACACCGGCCCCGACTCGCGTCCGACCTGACCGTTCTGCTCGTCCGCTGCGGAGGCGAAACCAACACTCGATGCGTCGAGTTCCCGTAGCGCGCGGGCGAGTTGTGCGATGCGCGTTTCCATGTCGGTGCGACGGGCTCTGAGCGACCCCCTCAGATCGGCTCGTTCGCTGGACAACGTGCACACCGCAGCGAGAGCGCCCACCATGTGCATGTCCGAGTCGGTCAAGCCTTCCTCGTGCCGGTCGACATGGATGATGCCCCGTGCCCTGCCTCCGACGACGATGGGTACCGCGAGGTACCCGGACGGACGAGACAGATCGATCAGGGGCCGATAGGTGTACCGATACGTGTCGACTCGATCGAGCACGTACGGCCTGCGTTTGCGCACCAGTTCCGCCTCGCGGGGCGCGTCCCGCAACTCGATTCCATGACCGTCGACGGCCGAGACAAGGTCGGCGAACATCGGTGCGAGGTCAGGTTGCATCGACACCGATGCGGGCGACCAGGACGATCCGTTCACGACCGAGAACATCGCCTTTCGGTACCCGAGTGGACCGCACAGAGATGTGGTCACCGTGTGCGCCAGGTCGTCCGGTTGCGCCGCGCCGATCGCGTCAGCGACGGTTCGTAGAGCCGCGAACTGGGCCGCACACTTCTCGATCTGCGCGGAGACCGTCTCGCACTGGTGAGCATCGATCCGAACGAGAATCCGGGCGATCGCCTCGATCTCGCTGCGATCGAACACCGTTGCGCGTAGCCGCTCCACGAGAAATCGGCGGAGCGACACGACATCGGAGCCGCCCTGTTCGATGCGAGTCAGCTCATCCGAGCCCCCGAGCACGTCCCGCACTCGCCCGAACAGATCGTGAGCGGACGTACGGGCCGTCGGGGTGACCGAAGACGCGGCGGACCTCATCCCAGCGATCAACTCCTTGTGACTGTAGGAAGGGCCCGGCGCGATGTGACCCAAGGCACATCATAGAAGCGCGCTCTGCGGATGCGCCAATCTTCCAGCTCAGCGCGACCACGATGACCGCACGGACGCCGAACTGGACTTTTCCTTGCCCATTCGGTCGCATCAGTTTATGGTCAGTCCAATAGCAGTCACGAGGGGAATGAGCCGAATGATCACAGTCGGATTGTCCGTACACGAGTCGCTCCTCGTACCCGACCCGGTCGAGCGACGACGCTTGCTCGACCGAGTCTCGGACGCGGGCCTCGACTACGTCACCGTAGGCGACCACATCAGCTTCCACGGCGGGACCGGGTTCGACGGGATCGTGTCGGCAACGTCGATTCTGGCGTCGACCGACAATCTCGGAGTGGTCATCGGCGTCTACCTCCTGGGACTGCGACACCCGATGCTGGCCGCACGACAGCTCGCAACGCTCTCGCAGATCGCGCCTGGCCGGTTGACGCTCGGAGTGGGAGTCGGCGGCGAGGACCGTTCCGAGATCAGCAACTCGGGAGTCGATCCGGCCACACGCGGCAAGAGGCTCGACGAGTCGCTCGACGTGATGCAACGACTCCTCACCGGGCAGGAAGTGACCCACGCGGGCCGGTTCTTCGAACTCGACCGAGCGAGAATCCTCCCGCCGCCCGCGGTTCCGATCCCGATCGTCGTGGGCGGCAAGGGCGACAGCGCCGTCGCACGGACCGCGCGCTACGGCGACGGTTGGCTCGGCATCTTCTGCTCGGCTCGCCGGTTCGGCGAGACACGCGTCAAAATCGTCCAGGCGGCGTCCCAACTCGGCCGAAACCCCGAAGAGTTCGGAGTGAACGTCTGGTGCGGCATCGACGACGATCCGGACGTCGCGGAGAAACTCATCGGCGATCGCATGTCGACGATGTACCGCCTGCCTCGTGAGAAATTCCAGCACGTAGCTCCAGCAGGAACACCGAAGCAGGTCGCCGACTGGCTGAGCCGATTCGTCGACGCGGGCGCACGCAGCATCACCATCATTCCTGTGGGCCGAGACGGCGACGCCGAAATCGACCACGCCGCCGCGGTCCGCCGCATTCTCGTAGCCGAACATGGATGGGCCGGGAAGCGATCCGACGCCGTCGCAGGTACTTCGGCGTGACGCACCCGAGATGACGAACGAACCGGGCACCGAAGACGAGCGAGCCGTCGGACATCTGCGTGCACTGCTCGCACGGGCCGACGCCCGTGTGCAGGAACTCGAGCAGGACCTCGCCCGATCCGAGCGACTCCGCCGAGACGCCGATGCTCGCACAGCCGTCGATCGCAGGCTGGTCGACTGCGCGCGAGACGGCGGAGGCTTGGCCGCACTCGTCCGCACGTGCTCGCACCTCACCGGCAAACCGGTGACACTCTTCGACCACGACGGACGACGCACCATGTCCGCGCACGTCACCTCAACCACGGTCCCGACGCCGCCGCTTGCGGATATTCTCGATTCGCTGGAATCTCGGCCGCACCAGAACGACCGGGTGCACGTCGCGAACGCGGCGCTCGGCGGCTCGCTGAGTCGACGCAAAATGATCGCATCGGTCCATGCGGGCGGCGAACGATTCGGCTGGCTCGTGCTGGACGAGCATCCAGCCGCGTTCGGCGCCGTCGACGAGTTCGTCGTCGCGCGGTCGGCGCAGTTGCTGGCGCACGAGTACGGAGTGCAGAAGCGGATCGCCAGGGTCGCGTGGAATGCACGTTCGTCCCTGACCCGACAACTGATCCGTGGCACCAACGAGTCGGCCGACCTCGCGTCGAGTGCCGAGTATCTCGGCGTCGACATCGACGCAGATCGTGTCGTCGTCTACGTCCAGGACGCCGACAGGGTTCGCACCTCGGCCGTTCTCGACCAAGCTCTGGCCGCTCGCCTCGAACGGGCTCTCGAGGTGGAGGTGCTCGCGACCCGCGGATCCGACGGCGTCATGTTGCTCGTGGAAGCGCCGCGACACTCCGGCGCCCTCACATCGGTCGCGCGCGTGAAATCGGCTGCGGCCCAGGCATCGTCGACGATTCCATCGTTCGCGTCCGCGATCATCGGCGTGTCGTCGGTGTGCACTCCCGCGACCCTAGCGCGCGGCTATCGCGAAGCACGGGAGGTCGTACTGTGCATCGACCGATTCGCGCAACTTACCGATCATCGTGTGATGGCCGTCGACGACCTCGGGCCCGCCCGACTGTTCCTCGCCAACAGCAGTACGACCGCCGTCACGCACTACGTCGACGACGTCCTCGGACCGTTGCTGACGGGCACACCAGGGACAGCGGATCTGCTCGTGACGCTTCAGCACTACTTCGACGCCAGCCGGAGTGTACGAACCTCGGCGGCTCGACTTGGACTGCACGAGAACACCGTTCGACTACGCCTTGCACGAGTGCACGGGGTGACGGGGCTCGATGTCGCATCGGATGCCAACGATCAGCTGAGCGTACAGACCGCATTGCTCCTGCTGAGGTTGCAGGGCCACCCCGCTCTGCCGACCTTCGGCAACGACGGAGTAGACGGTGAACCAGGAAGGAAGTTCGCATGACCGATCCCTCTCGCCCACTTCGCGCACTCGTCACGGGTGCCGCTCGGGAAGGAAGTATCGGGCGCGCCATCGTTGCTCGACTCCAACGGGACGGGATGACAGTGGTGACCCTCGACAGGGAGGAAGGATGCACGTACACCGTCGACATCGCGTCGGGCGAACTGCCCGACCTCGACGACATCGACGTCTACGTCGCGAATGCCGGCCTCACCACCACATTCGGTTCGGCGCACGGATTGACCCTGGACAAGTGGCAGCGCGATTTGGACGTCAATCTGACCGGCACCTTCCGCGTTCTACAGCAGTGCCTTCCGGGAATGCGCGCACGGAATTTCGGAAGAATCGTGATCATTTCCAGCACCGCGGCAACACAGGGTATGCCCGCTCAGATCTCCTACAGTGCAAGCAAAGCCGGCCTACTCGGCCTGACGAAGACCGTCGCCGCAGAAAACGTGACGCGCGGAATAACCGCCAACGCGGTGTGCCCGGGAATGACCGCGAGTTCCGGAATCCTGTCGATGCCGCAGGATATTCAGGATGCCTGGCTCGCTTCCCTTCCTGGCGGCTTCGTCGACCCGGACGATATCGCCGACGCCGTCGCCTTCTTCGCGTCTCCGAGTGCGCGCAGCTGCACCGGACAGGTACTGACGGTCGACGCGGGTGACGAGCTGAACACCCGATCGGTCACCTCCTCCGTCGTGCGGCGTTGAGGTGAGGGCGTTCGAGCGTACCGTCGAAGCCCTGTCCCTCATCGACCGTCGTGAAGCACTCGGCAATGTCGTGGTCCAGACGGTCAGTTGACGAGAATTCCGCCGTCGACCGGCAGCGAGACCCCGGTGATGTAGTTCGCTGCGTCGCTGACGAGGAAAACGACGGCGGCTGCGATGTCGGTTGGATCGCCGATGCGGCCAATCGGGATCCGCGCATCGACGATCTTGCGCTTGTAGTTCTCGCTGTAGTGCTCGGTCGCCTCGGACGGGAACACTCCCGGAAGCACGGCGTTGACACGAATTCCCCGTGGACCCAGCTGCGCTGCCAGGTCGCGTGTCATCCCAAGGATCGCCGCTTTGCTCGCACTGTATGCGGCTGCGGGCATGCGCGCCGTGGTCAGTGCCATGACGCTCGAGATGTTCACGATTGCACTGCCGGGCAGCATCACTCGCGTGCATGCCTGCACCATCCAGTACGAACCATGAAGATTGGTCTCGACGACGCGTCGGAAGTGGTCCGGTGTGTCCTCGTCGACCCGGTGGTACTCGCCGCCCGTACCCGCGTTGTTCACCAGAGCATCGATCCGACCGAACCTCGACATACCCGCGTCGACCAGGGCGGTGCAGTCGTCGGGCGAGACCACGTCGGTGACGGCGGTGACCACGTCGGCACCGACGGCCCTGACCGCATCGGCCGTCATGTTCAGCTTGTCCTCGCGTCGGGCACCGAGCACGAGGGACGCACCGGATTCGGCCAGCGCAATCGCGTACGCCGCCCCGAGCCCGGAGGAAGCTCCGGTGACGACCGCGACGGTGCCCTCGAGCGAGAACCTGGACGAAACCGGCTGCCGCTGAATGCTCTTCGATGACATGCATCATGGCTACCATGCGGCGACTTTTCCGCACACGAGTATCCGTGGGATGCACTGTGGAAGTCTCCATCTGGGTCATTGCTTCGGCCTTGCGATACACCTGTGGGGACGGCGACAGTTGCGGTGTGACCGAACTGGACGTAGACGCCGTCGTCGCACGCGCGAACGAAGCAGCCCGCGCGCGCTGGGGCGCCGACACCTCGATCGGCGAGCTGACGCCGCTTCCCGGCGGGGTGTCCTCGCTGACGTATCGCGCTGATCTGTCGCGTCCCGGCTGTTCCGCGCAGCCGATCGTCGTCAAGGTCGCTCCCCCTGGATTGGCGCCGGTGCGCAACCGAGACGTGTTGCGTCAAGCCAGGATCATCGCGTTGCTCGATGCGCGGCCCGAGATCTCGATGCCGTCGGTTCTGTTCGAGGATGCCGGCGATCCCCCGTTGTTCGCGATGAGTCTGATGCGCGGCGAGTCCTACGAACCTCTTCTCGACATCTCCGAGAAGCCGCCGTCGCCCGACGTCGTCGCGCCGCGGGCGCTGGCCGCTGCGCGCCAGCTCGCCGCGATGCACTCGTTCGGCCCTGAGGAACTCGGTGTCGGCGACGAGCAGTCGTTAGCACTCCCGGACGAGCTCGACCGCTGGGCGGCACTGTTCGCCACCGTCGACGACAGTGTGTGCTCCGGGCACACCGACGTGCTAGAACTCCTTCGACGCTCGATCCCCGAACCGGTGGCTGACAAGTTGGTGCACGGCGACTACCGGCTCGCGAACATGCTGTTCGACGGCACCGAACTCACCGCTGTCATCGATTGGGAGATCTGGTCGGTCGGCGACCCGCGTACCGACATCGCGTGGCTCCTCATGCACACCGATCCCGCGCACGTGTTTCACGAGTCTCGCAGTGCCGCAGACGAAGCAGCGGGCGCTGCCATGCCGAGCAGAGTCGAGATCGCCGATGCGTACGCACGGGCCGCAGGCGCCGACAACCTGTTGGAGTCGATCGATTGGTTCCTTGCGTACTGCCTGTACAAGACCGCGTCGACCATCTCGGTTCTGGTCAAACGAAATCGCCGACGCGAGAGTCCCGACCCCACGTTGGAGGTGGCCGCTCGGCACCTACCCGACGTGATCGAGCGCGCGCGCTCCCTGGCGCCGAAAGGCTAGATCTCGACGACGATCTTTCCTGTCGCCGAGCGAGATTCGAGGGCATCCAGCGCGTCAGCAGTATCGCCGAACGCGAAAATACGCCCGACGACAGGTGCTATTGCGCCGTCGTGCGCAAGCTTCTCGACGGCGTCACGCACCATCGTCAGGGTTCCTGGATACTCGGTTTCCATGTTGTCCATCGTGATCCCGGTGACGGTGAGATTGCGGTGCAACAGTCTGTTGACCTTGACCGTCGGGATGAATCCGCCGGTGAACCCAACCACGACCAGCCTGCCTCCCTGCCGGAGCGCACGCAGCGAATCGGTGAATCGATCGCCTCCGACGGGATCGATCACCACATGCACACCTCGACCGTCTGTCAATGCCCGCGTCTCGTCCAACCAGTCACTGTCGGAGCGAACCACCTCGTGCGCTCCAGCAGAGCGCGCCATGTCTGCTTTTTCCTCGCTCGACACCACCGCGATCACCCGAGCACCGAACGACGACGCCAGGTCCAGCGCAGCAGTCCCGACGCCACCTGCCGCGCCGTGAACGAGGACTATTTCACCCGGTCTGACCTGCGCTCGATAGTATGCGTACCAGGATGTCGCGTAGTTCATATACAGGCTGGCGCCCTGCGTGAACGACATCGTGTCCGGTAGCAACACCGTGTATTCCGGTAGCGCCAAAGCTCTTTCGGCCACTGCGCCGTTCCAGACGATGCCGCCGACCCGATCACCCGGTGCGAAACGCGACTCCGTCGGTGATTCCAGAACGACACCCGCGAATTCGCTGCCACACACGAACGGGACGGGAACACCGTTCTGGTACCCACCACGTGTCTGCAAAGCGTCGATGAAGGAAAGTCCTGCAGCGCGAACATCGATGAGTAGACGAGCTCCGTCGGCTCGTGGATGTGCCCCTACCGGTTCGGGAATGTCTTGCACTCGTACCGACTGTGGTCCGTCCAACCGGTCGACGACTATCGCGCGCACGTGCTCTCCTTGTGTGTGGCTGTCAGTGGAAGTAGGCGACGATCGAGTCCGCGACGCAGGCAGGCTTGTCCTGCCCGGCGAGCTCGAAAGTCTCGGTGATGGTGAACCGTTGTCCGCCGTCGATCGGCGCGGCCGAGGTAAGGGTGGCTCGCATTCTGAGCTGTGAATCCACCCGAACGGGTGTGAGGAACCGAACCCGCTCGAACCCATAGTTGAGGCCGAGCGAGTGGCCGTTCATCGTGAAGATCTCGTATAGGAACTTCGGTCCGAGCGACAGCGTGTAGAGGCCGTGCGCGATCGTGCCCCCGAATCCGGCCGCGCGGCCGCGCTCGGGGTCGAGATGAATACGCTCGAAGTCGTCTGTCGACGCTCCGAACGCCGTGATCCTGTCCTGCGTGACCGCGTACCAGGCGCTCGTTCCCAGGTGCTGTCCCACCCGCGAGGCCAGATCGGCAATCCCGTCGACTTTCAGCATGTCGACAGGCAACCATGCTCGCGGGTGAGCTGACCACGTGCCCAGACGGCGATACTGGAGAACCCCACACCGGTGTGCCGACAGGTCGAGCGATGGACGGTCCTGCTGGCCGTACATTTGCCGAAACACCAACGGCCGAAAGGGCACGAAAATCGTGGACTGGACAATTCCCAAGGACATTCAGGACTTCCTTGTGTCGCTCGACGCGTTCATCGCATCCGAGATCACCCCGCTCGAGAACGAACATCCCGAGTATTTCGACCATCGACGCGAATTCGCCCGAACCGACTGGGAGCGTGACGGGTTTCCCAAACAGGCGTGGCGCGAGCTTCTGCACGAGGCACGCAAGCGTGCCGACGCCGCAGGGTTCTTCCGCTATCCGCTTCCTGCGGCACTCGGAGGGCAGGACGCCAGTAACCTGGCCATGGCAGTCGTCCGCGAGCACCTACTGAAGAAGGGATCCGGTCTGCACTTCCCGCACGCCGACGAGGCGTCGGTGGTGGCGAATCTTCCTCTCGCACTGGTATTTCACGCCTTCGGTACTCCCGAGCAACGCAAGAAGTACCTCGAGCCATTGGTGAGCGGCGACATCGAGATCGCGTTCGGCCTGACAGAACCGGGCCACGGCAGCGACGCCACCTATCTCGAGACCACGGCCCACCGCGACGGTACGGATTGGATCATCAACGGAGCGAAACGTTTCAATTCGCTCGTCGACTGCTCGGCGATCGACATCGTGTTCGCCCGCACATCCGGCACCGACGGCAAAGCGGAAGGTATCACCGCGTTCATCGTGCCGACGGACGCGCCTGGATTCTCGGTTCCGTTCAACCACTGGACATTCAACATGCCGAGCGATCACTCCGAAGTGCATCTCGACAACGTCCGAATCCCGGCGGAGAACGTCCTCGGTGAGGTGGGCAGGGGTCTGGACTGTGCACAACTGTTCGTGCACGAGAACAGGATACGTCAGGCAGCCTCGTCCCTCGGTGCTGCTCAGTACTGCATCGACCGCAGTATCGAGTACGCGCAGGAACGCGTCGTGTTCGGGAAGCCGCTGTACGAGCATCAGGGAATCCAGTGGCAGTTGGTCGAACTCCAGACCGATGCCGAGCTGATTCGCAACACGATTCACAAGACGGCGTCCATGATGGACGAGCTAGGAAAGTCGGAGGTCAGCGACAAGGTCGCGATGGTCAATATGCGCAGTAACCAACTCGCGTGCCGGGCCGCGGACCGCGCCATCCAGATCCACGGTGGAGTTGGATACACCAGGCACAAGCAGTTCGAGCACATCTACCGTCACCACAGGAGATATCGAATCACGGAAGGAACGGACGAACTGCAGCTGCGTCGGATCGCGAGCCGGATGTTCGACTTCGGTTCGCGGCGCTGATCTCACCGGCCTGCAGCGTCCACACCACCGAGTGCGATGGCGACAACGGAGTCCGTGAGCGTGCTGGACTTCGTTGCACTCGTCGGCCAGTAGGAGATCGAGAAGATCATGCCGAGGCACGTCTGCGTCACAACGGACACCTGGGTGCTCGTCGCGTCCGGGAGGTAGCGACCGACAGCCGCTTCCCACCCTTCGACGTATTTCTTACGCCGCCGATCGACTCGGCGTTTGAACGGCTGCACGAGCGACCGGTCCTCACGCTGGCTCACATTGACCAGATGCCTGTTGCCGATCGCGAACTCGACGTGATGCCGTATCAGCCTCTCCAGGTCGTCGCCCGCGCCGTCGTGTATCGGTTCGACGGCAGCGAGAAGAATGTCCATCGCCTCATCGAAGAGCGCGGCCAGAATCTCGTCCTTGCCCGCGAAATGGCGGTACACAGCCGGGCCGCTCACGCCTGCGCGAGTACCCAGTTCGTCGACGCTCGTGCCGTGAAACCCTTTCTCGTAGAAGAGCTCGGCGGCAGCATCGAGAATTCTCCGATTGCGGTCCACGGGTCGAAACTAGCACGGTAGTGAACGAGCGTTATACTTTTGATCTACCCGACGACCATCCACGAGGTGATACGCAGTGAGCTCGGAACTGGACAAGTCCGCAGACTCCCACGCGCAGCGAATCGCACTGCAGGGTCTCACGGTCCTGTCCGCCGCCGAACCGCTCGCGCAGTGCACCGAGGACGTGCACGGCGCCCCGGGGTACGACCTGAGCTCGGACACCGTGAAGTCACACGTCGGCCGAATTCTTCGAAAACTGCGGGTGGACAACCGAGCCGAAGCAGTGTCGAAGGATCTTCGACCGACACTCGGTCACGATCAAGGACGAAAGGTGCACCGAAACCATGCCAATCGATTCCACGGCGACGATCCCCACGTACTCACAGGTTACTGCGCTCGCCCGTGAGTTCGGTCCGTTCGTCGTCCCACCGGAGTTCGAGGACGAGAACGGCCACATGAATGTTCGGCACTACTTCGATCTCGCAGTCGAAGTGGTGGCCCGTGTTTTCGATCGCATCGGGATCGACGACGAGTATCGAGCGTCGAGGGGGCACGGAATCTTCACTGCCGAACACCACCTGAAGTACTTCGCCGAGGTTCATGCGGGCGAGACCGTATCCGGCTATTTCACCTTCGTCGAGAGGTCGGACAAGGTGTTCCACGCCATGGCGTTCCTTGTTGACGACGATACGAAACAGCTGGTCTACAGCCTCGAAGTTGCGGCACCGCACGTCGATATGACCACGCGGCGCGTCGTGCCGTTCGCCGACGACCTCGCTGCGACGGTCGACGCCGAAATCGCGTCGACCGCGCATCGCACGTTCGATTTGCCGGTGTCGGGCGCCATCGGTGTCCGACGTAGGTAAGCGAGCTCAGGAACGCGATTTCTTGGTGTAGGGCACGAAATCGAGACCGTAGCGCTCGCGCATGATGATGATCTTCTGGATCTGAGCCGTACCGTCGGCGATCTCGACGGACATCACGTCGCGGAGTCGTTGTTCGAACGGAAGTTCCTGCGAGTAGCCGTAATTGCCGTGCAGCAGGAGGCATTCCTTCACAGCGGCGCTGGCGACCAAGGGTCCGTACCACTTCGCCATCGCAGCCTCGGCCGTGTGAGGTAGGCCGCGGTTTCGCTTGTCCAGTGCGGAATAGCAGACGAGCCGAGCTGCCTCGAGTTTCGTGAGATGCTCGGCGAGCGGAAACGACACACCTTCGAATTTCGACAGCTGCGATCCGAATGCAGTGCGCGAGGCGACGTATCGTGCCGTCTCGTCGATCGATGCCTGCGCCGCACCGATCCCGGTGAGAGCCAGCAACGGACGAGTGAAGTCAAAGCCGTTCAGCAATCGCGAGAACGCCTTTCCTTCGACGCCCAAAAGGTTCTCCGCAGGTATCTCGACACCGTCGAGGTGCAGCACTCCACGTCCCATGATGGCCCAGCCGGTGTCGGCGACAGTCGACTTCACGGTTCCCGAGGCGTCGAGCGGAACGAGGAAGGTGGAGACCCCTACATCGACCCCGCCGCGAATCGTCCGGGCAGCGAGAAGGATCGACGACGCATTGGCCAGAATCGTCACGGAGGTCTTCTCGCCCGTGATGACGTAACCACCGTCGACTGCACGCGCAGTGGTTCGGATGTTGGCCGCGTCCGATCCGGTCTCGGGTTCGGTCAGGCCGAAAGCAACGTAGGCGTCGCCCGATACCAGCTGCGGAATCCATTCTCGCTTGACCGTGTCGGTCGCGTGCTGCTGCAACAGCGAGCTCATCAGCAGTACAGGAATCGCCACGTTGGCCATGTTGAAGTCGGCGTACGCGAGCTCTTCGACGGCCTGCACCGCCGCGACGAAGTCTTCCTGATCGAGGGGGTTGTACTCGTCGCCGGCGAGGAGACCGTAGATCCCGAGTTCGGCGACGGCTCGGTGTAGGTCCCAGGGAAATGTCGACGATTTGGCTCGCTCGAGATACCCGGGTGCGAGCTTCTTCCGCGCGAAGTCGCGCACGGCGTCAGCGATGAGGCTCTGATCGGTGGTCTCGACAGTGGTCATGATTTCTCCAGCTCAGAACGCGGAGATTCCGCCGTTGACACTGATCGATTGGCCGGTCAGGCGAGCCGACGCCGGTCCACCGAGATACACGATGAGCGATGCCAAATCCTCGGGTTCTGCCACGCCCAGGTGCGCTTGAGCTGCAGCTTTATCGAACAACGACTTGCTGAATCCGTCACTGAGTACGTTGGCCGCAGTCGGAGTGCCCGCGATCAACGACGGCGTCACCACGTTGACGCGTACGCCGTTTCGCTTGCCCTCGATTGCGGCGACCCGTGAGAACATGACAATCGCGGCCATCGCCGCACCGAGTGCACTCTCACCCGGCGTCGGGACCTTGGCTGCATCCGATGCGATGTTGACGATGCTGCCGCCGCCCTGCTGCTGCATCATCGGAAGCACGGTTCGGGTCAAGAACATGGGCGGGAGCGCCTGACCGGTGAGGATCCCGGAGATGTCGTCGATAGCAGTTCGATGAAGCAGCTCCGGCCGATACGAGGTCGTCGTCGAGTTGACCAGCACATCGATGGATCCCATTGCCCGCTGCGCCTCGTCGACCGCCCGCTCCACTCGACGTGCGTCACAGGCATCGGCGGCGATGAACTCGACCTTCGCATCGCCGCACCGGTCGAGAACCTTCTGACGAGCAGCGAGGCCCCGGTCTTCGTTTCGCCCGAGTAGCACAAGTCGTCGAACGCCTGCATCGACGAACGCCAAGGCCGAGGCCAGTCCGACGCCGGACGTACCCCCAGCGATGAGGACCGAGGAGTCCTCGTAGGTGCGGACCAGCGGAGATACGGACATTTGTTACCTTTCCGAAGTTATTCGCTCGCCAAACTATTTACATTTGACGGAAGTGGATCTTCTGACATGTATCAGAACATCAGATGCCGAATCGGGCAACCAGCACTACTGTGCAGATCTACACTGACGTTCGTGTGACAGCTATAGACGAAAACCGATACTCGATGTATTACTTCATGGGTGTGACTCAGGCAACACCCCATGTCAATTCTCCAAGCCGAAGGCAGGACCGCAGCATGCATCCAGAATTGTCACTTTGGCCGTCGACCCCCAGCACCGGAGTTCGCGACATCACCCTCGGTGGGCTGCTGCGCGAAGCTGCAAGCACGGTGCCGGACCGGGTAGCCCTCGTCGACGGTGTCCCCGAGGTCGACCAGCGCACCGAATGGACGTACCGAGAACTGTTGATCGAGGTCGAGTCCGTGGCGCGAGCGCTGCTCACCGTGTGCGAACCGGGCGACCGCATCGGGATCTGGGCCCCCAACAGCGGCGAATGGGTCATACTGCAGCAGGCGGTGGCAATGGCGGGCATGGTCGTCGTCGCTGCGAATCCCGCTTATCGTGCCCACGAACTCGAATATGTTCTGCGTCAGTCCGGTGCCGTCGCGCTGTTCTATCGCGACTCGTACCGCGGCACCGACCTCCGTCCGATCATCGACGAGATCCGCCCCAACCTTCCCGCGTTGCGCACGCTCGTCAGCACGGGCCAGTGGAAGTCCTTCGTCGACGCAGCAGACCACAGCAGGAAACTCCCCGATGTCGCATCGACGGATCCAGTGCAGATCCAATACACCTCGGGCACAACCGGTTTCCCCAAGGGTGCCCTGCTTCACCACAAAGGAATCATCAACGAAGCGACGTTCGTCTTCGAGCGTGCCGACATGCAGGACGGTGGAGTCTGCATCAATGCCATGCCGATGTATCACATCGGTGGTGGTGCTGTGACCGAGCTGGGGACGTTCTCCAAGCGCGGAACCTACGTCGTGCTACCAGGATTCGACGCAGGTCTGACGCTCGAGATGTTCGAAACCTACAAGGGCACACACTCGTTGATGGTGCCCACCATGCTCATCGCACTGCTCGACCACCCCGATCTGAAGAGTCGGGACATGTCCAGCCTGCGCACCGTGATGTCCGGCGCTGCAACGGTGCCCGAGAGTCTGATCCACCGTGTGATCGACCGATTCGACTGCCAGTTCACGATTCTGTTCGGTCAGACCGAGATGCACGGCGTGATCAGTCAGACGCGCGTCACCGACGACCCGTCGGATCAAGCGACGACTGTCGGCCAGCCATTGCCCGAACTCGAGGTGAAGATCGCCGACCCGCTGACCGGTGAGGTCGTGCCGATCGATGAGCAGGGCGAAATCTGTTGTCGCGGTTATCAGAACATGCTCGCGTACTACGAGATGCCCGACGCCACCGCGGATACCATCGACGCCGACGGCTGGCTGCGCATGGGCGATCTCGGCACCATGGACTCCCGTGGATTCATCAAGGTCACCGGCCGGCTGAAGGACGTCATCATCCGCGGCGGTGCGAATCTGTACCCGCGGGAGATCGAAGAACTGCTGTTCCGGCATCCCGCGATCGCCGACGTCGTGGTCGTCGGCGTCCCCGACGAGAAATGGGGCGAGCAGGTCGGTGCGGTGATCCGGATGCACGCAGGTCATGATCGCCTCGAACCCGAAGTGCTCAAAGCGTGGTGCCGCGAACGTATCTCGGCGCACAAGACACCGTCGCAGTGGTACTTCACCGATGCGTTCCCGATGACTCCGAGCGGCAAGATCCAGAAGTTCAAACTGCGCGATCAGATCGTCGCCGGTGAACTGACTTCCGCAGCCGAACGCGCAGACGTCAGTTGACACTGCACGACACCTACACGCTTCACACGTCATACATCGACCGCTACGGAGTCTCTGTGAACCCCATCGTCAATCGCTACACCCGTCTCGTCGGAATCGACCACCCCATCGTGCAGGAGGGTCTCGGCCCCTTCCGTACACCGAAACTCGCCGCAGCCGTATCCAACGCGGGAGGCCTAGGTACGGTGTCGATGCCAGGAATGCCCGCCGACATCGAGGCGGGCGCGCGCACCTTTCGTGAGCACATCGAAGAATGCGCTTCCCTGACCGACCGACATTTCGCCGTCAACATCCCGGTCGGTGTGGATGGTAACGGCGTCGTACTCCCGTTCACCGACGTCTACATCCGTATGGTCCTCGACGCGCGGAGCGCAGATTCCGCTCTGGCGACACAGCTGACGGTCCTCACGACGTCGGCAGGCTTTCCCGGTGACTACATCGACATGATCAGGGACGCCGGGATGATCCACCAGCACAAAGTCGGGTCGACGCGTCAGGCCGTGAAAGCTGCCGACGCCGGCGTCGACGTCGTCATCGCAGCAGGGTTCGAGATGGGCGGACACGCACCGAGCAAGGCAGTGCACTCGTACGTGCTGATTCCGAGCGTGACCGAAGCGGTCGACGTGCCGGTGCTCCTGACGGGCGGTGCGCGTGACGGCAGAAGCCTCGCGTCGGCTCTCGCCATGGGTGCCGACGGCGTCGCGATGGGCACGCGATTCATTGCGAGTACCGCGAATTCTGATTGGCATCCCGGCTACATCCAGGCCATTCTCGACGCCAATGAGGGTGACGACGTCGCATTCGACGGCGTGTACGGCCCGTGCCGCGGGCTTCGGAACACGGCGTCGATGAAGCTGACCGACCACCGGTCCACAGCGGGCGAGGTTCTCGACGCCGTCGAGCTGACTCGCTGGAAGATCGAATCGATGCAACGCGCTCAGACGCACGGTGACGTCGAGGACGGGCTCGTTCTGACCGGGCAAGTGGCCTCGGCGATCCACGACGTGATCGACATCGCGGAATTCGTGCCTTCGATGGCGTCGGAGGCGGCCGATATCCTCCGTGGTCTCACGGCGTCGCTTCCGGAACCCTCTCCGGTGCTGCTCTGATGCAGTGCTGAGTGCAGTGTCCGTGCTGGCTCGCAGATAGCATGTCGCCCGTGACGGATTCCTTATCGAAAGAGGTGTCGAGGCCGACTGCGGGTAGTAGCGCTCGGTCTGCGCTCATCTCCATCCTCGGCGAGTTCGTCAACCCGTATCGTCGGCCGGTACGTACTTCCGCGCTGCTGTATGCGCTCGCACGCCTCGGTTACGGAGAACCCGCGAGTCGCCAGGCCATTGCACGCGCGGGCGCATCAGGGCTGATCACGGCAGAGAAGGACGGCCGCGAGACCAAGTGGAGCTTGACCGAGCTGGGTCATCGACTGTTCGTCGAGGGCACGAACCGGGTGTTTCCCGACGCATCGCGGTCCGGTCGTTGGGACGGCCGATGGCTCGTCGTCATCGCTCCTGTGCCGGAGTCCCATCGGGCTGTGCGTAAGAAGCTCTACGCCGCGTTCCGTTGGGCAGGCTTCGGCAATCCGAGTCCAGGCGTCTGGGTCACCCCTCATGTCGACAGGCTGCCGGAGGCGACCGACGTCATCGACTCGCTCGGGCTGTCGCCGAATACCGTCTCGTTCGTCGGTTCGCCCGCGGCTGCAGGCATATCGGAGAACGAACTGGTCCAGCGCTCGTGGGATCTGGAGAAGATCGCCGACACGTACGACGAGCTGCTGAACCGCTTCGAGGACAAGCGAGGTCTGTCGGGTGAGGCTGCGCTGGTCGCGCACCTCGAGTTGGTCGACGCACTCCGGCAGACGCCGTATATGGACCCGCACCTTCCTGACGCACTGCTTCCGGAGTGGTCGGGCTTGGGCGCGGTGAAGCGTCTGCAGGATCTTCGCACCGAATGGGCGCCGGCAGCTCACGCGCATTGGCTGTCCGTAGCGCGTCTGGACTAGGCAACATCCTCTGCAGAGTCCTGGCATAGCTGTATTCAGATTTCGTTCTACATTTATGGACAGATCAGCTCAGTAAATGTATCGTTCTAGACAGCGCCGGTGAGGTGCGTTCCACGCCAGGAAGTCGAAGGACAACAGTGAGCGAACTCCACGCACCCTCGTTGGCGACGCTACGAGAAGTCGCCGACGATCCCGTCTCGTATGCACAGCAATGGAAGCAGACTCACGAACGCCCGGTGGTCGGCTCGTTCCCCATGAACTTCCCGTCCGAGATCGTGCATGCCGCTGGGGCATTGCCGGTCATCGTGCAGGAGAGCAAGACGCCGATCACCGAGGGGCGCAGCATGCTCGCCGAGTTCTATTGCGGCTACACCCGGAGCGTCGCCGATCAGGCAGCCATCGGCGAACTCGATGTGTTCGACGCCTTCGTCGCGGCCGACCACTGCGTCCAGCTGCTCGGCGCGGTCGACGCCATCAGATACACGCGCCCCGAAAAGCCGGTTCACTTCGCCCAATTCACGAGCGCGATGGACGATACGTGGTCGAAACCTCGGGTGGACAACCGAATCGAAGACCTCAGGGGCGACATCGAAGGCGTCACGGGCATCGTCGTCACGCCGGAACGGCTGTCCCACAGCATCCGGGCCTTCAACGTGAACAGACGACTGTTGCGCACGTTCTACGACCTGCGCCGATCGGGACGTGCGCGAATCACTGCGAGTGAGATGCAGTTGCTCGTCAAATCGTCGATGGTGATGGACATCGAGGAACACACGGCAGTACTACAGACATTGTCGAACCACTTGCCGATACGCGACCACGCGCCTGACGATCTCGTTCGACTACATCTTTCAGGGCACTTCTGTCACGCTCCCAAGCCTGAGATCCTCGACGTCATAGAGGAATCCGGTGGACTCGTCGTCGACGACGATCTGTACACGGGCTTTCGTTACATCTCGACCGACGTTCCCGAGATCGGGGATCCATTCGAAGCGTTGTCGACGTGGTACATGCAACGAAACATCAACGCTCCGTGTCCCACTCGTGTGACCAGCAAGGTCGACTGGGACACCTACCTGCTCGACTCCCTGTCGGTCAGTAGGTCCGTCGGTGTAGTCGTGCTGATGGCGAAGTTCTGCGAACCTCACATGCTGTACTACCCGGAGCTGCGAAAAGCGCTCGAACAGAACGGCATTCCGTCGCTGCTCATCGAGACGGAGCACGAAGGCATTCCGGTGGAGACGCTCCGCACCAAGATGGAGACCTTCGTCGAACGCATCCGCCGTCAGGGCGCACCTGTTCCGGCTTGACCCGACACCATTGTTCGAAGGAGTTCGAATGTCGATCGCTATACCCCAGAAGGACAAGACGAATCGTCTGTCCAGCACCCGACTCGGTGGGAAGATGACCGCCGACTACTGGAACAATATCTTCACCGCGAAAGAACGTGGAAAGCACGTCGTCTGGTACAACGGCTCGGCGCTCAATCCGATTTTCCAAGCTGCAGGTCTGGAGTGGTGTCACGGTGAGGCATTCGCCGCCCGGCTCGCTGCGCAGCACCTCGAAGAGCCAGCTCAGGCTGCAGGTGCCGAGTACGGCTACATCGGCGAACTCTGTTCGTACGCAAGGACTCACCTCGGGTGCGCGGTGCTGACGCAGAAGAATGTCAACGAACGCGAAAGCGGTGTCGTCGGCATGCTCGATCAGCAGGAATTGGCTGCAAAGCTGCCTGCGCCCGACTTCTTCGTCAACGGCTACTCCGGATGCAGCACCGGTCAGCAGTGGGACGCGATGACGTACCGCGTGTTCGATCGTAAGCTTCCGATCTTCAACGTCTCGATCCCGATGCTGTGGGGCAACAAGCCCGATGCTGGGTACATGCGCGGCGAGGAATGGGCAGAGGTCGGCGACTACGTCGAGGGCCAGCTCCGCGAACTGATCGTGTTTCTCGAACACCAGACCGGCCGGCCGTTCGACTGGGACAAGTTGAGCGAGAGCATGTCCTACATCAAACGAGCATCAGAGCTCCGGCTCGAAGCGATGGAACTGTGCACGCTTGCACCGACTCCCGCGACGTACTGGGACTGGGTTGCCAGCATCGCACCGATCAATTTCCTTCCCGGAAACCAAGCTCTCGTCGACTACTTCGCCGGCATGAAGGCCGAAATCCAACAACGGATCGTCGACGGTGTCTCCGCGGTCGAGAACGAACGCTACCGAGTGTATTTCGACGGCATCATGAACTGGAACAAGCTCGGCTTCCTGACGCGTAAGTTCGCCGAGTACGACGTCGCTGTCATCGCGGGCCGCTATACGCACGAATCCTTCTGGCAGGAACCGCAACTTGTCGACATCGACAACCCCTTGCGCGGGATGGGGCAGCACTATCTATTGTGCCCACTGAACCATGGTCTGAAGAACCTGCAAGAGTTGCTGATTCGTCGACTCGATCAGTACTCGATCGACGGTATCGCATTCCACTCCACCCGTACCTGCCGCGCCATGACGAATCCGCAGTCCATGCTCGCGAAGGCCGCCGAGCGGGAGCGGGGCGTCAAGTCGTTCTTCTTCGAGGGTGATGTCGCAGATGCGTCGTTCTACAACGACGAACTCTTCGATAGTCGTCTCGAAGCCATGTTGGAAGCCATCGACGTGCAGAGAATGAAGACGTTGATCTGATGAACTGGTACGTGATGGGCGTCGATCTCGGATCGACGACGGCCAAGGCAACCGTCGTCGATTATTCCGGGGCGCTGGTCGGATCTAGCGTCGTTCAGATGGGAGCGGTCAGTCGTGACGCCGTCCGGCGAGCGATGGACGCTGCACTGACTGCGGCCGGCGTCGAGCAGACGGATATTCGACGCACCATCAGTACCGGCTACGGTCGCAAGCTCGTGCCGGGCGCCGACCGCTCGTTCACCGAGATCACTTGCCACGCACGGGGTGCGGCGGCGCTGCACCCGGGAGTTCGCCTGGTCATCGACATCGGTGGACAGGACAGCAAGGTCATCGCCGTCGACTCCGACGGTCTCGTCGACCGGTTCGCGATGAACGACCGATGCGCCAGCGGGACAGGCCGTTTCTTCGACGTCCTAGCCCGCGCTCTGGAAGTCGACGTCAGCGAGGTGGGTGATCTGGCTCTCGCCGGAGCCGACGGCTTGGAGGTCAGCAGCATGTGCGCCACGTTCGCCGAAACCGAGGTCATCTCGCTGCTCGCCCAAGGACAGGAGAAGGCCGATGTCGCTGCGTCGGTCCACAAGGCTGTCGCTGTACGCACTCTCGGCCTCGTCGCGCAGGTCGGCAAGGCGACCCCGACAGTCATGACCGGTGGGGTCGCACGGAATCCCGCCGCCCGTCACTACGTCGAGAAGGCCTTGCGGCATCCCATCGAGCTGCTCGATCAACCGCAGATAGCCGGCGCATACGGAGCCGGGCTGCTCGCCCGTGACGAGTACGCAGGTTCGATCGCCGCGACGGAGACACGAGACGTAGCCGCCAAGAATCAGCTGGTCGACCGGGCCGCGGGCATCGTCCCCCAGTGCACGGGATGTGACGGGATGGCAGGTGACCACTCGCACACGACGATCCCGCTGACGGTGCGCTCGTGAGCGGGATCGTGAACTCGACGGTGTTCGTGGTCGATGATCATCTGGGCGTAGGACTCGAGATCGCTCACGAGCTCGTTCGCGTCGGAGTGCAGCGGATCGGGTTCGTCAGCCGGGATGCCGGGGCAGGCGACGCTGCCGCGACCGAGATCTTTCGATCTGCGTCGGGGGTCTGGGCACTGTCGGCATCAGGCGATCCGGATTCTCCGGCCGAAGCCCGCCGGATGGTGGCCGAATTGTCGGCGTCCCTGGGTGAACCGGACGTACTCGTCGAGGTATCCGACGCACCCACTGCTGTGCGCGCCGAATTACTGCAGGCGATGCGCTCGATCGGGCAGGGCATCGTGGTCGACGTGGGTTCGAACGACGAACACGGTTCCTCCTCAGGTGGCGTCGCCATGTATTCGGTCAATGGCGCCGCCGACGCCGCGAAGGTCGTCGTCGCCCGACTCCGATCCTGACTTGCCGGCGTTACCCGCCCCACTCAGTCGTTGACGAAGCTTGTACTTGAGGATCTTCCCGCCGACCGTCTCGGGCATGGCGTCGACGACCACGATCTGCTTCGGTGCCTCGTAGCTGGCAAGACGCTCACGTGCGTATGCGATCAGTGACGCCGCGTCTGGGATCACTCCCGCCTTCACCGTGACGACTCCGGTCACCCGTTCGCCCCACTTGTCGTCCGGAAGTCCGATGACTGCCGCCCGGACGACGTCGGGGTGAGCGGCCAGTACACCCTCGACGCGCAGGCTCGACACGTTCTCTCCACCGGACTTCACGATGTCCTTGAACCTGTCGACCATGATCTGTAGGCCGTCGTCGTCGTACATGCAGCTGTCCCCGCTATGAAACCACCCATCGCGGAACGCTTCTCGGGTGGACTCCTCGTCGCGGTAGTACCCTGCGGTGATCACCGGACTTCGATACACGGCCTCGCCGGGAACACTCGCCTTCCCGCGCAGACTCACTCCATCGATGTCGACGATGTCGGCGCCCAACATCGGGTTGGGAACTCCCACGTAGTTGACCCCGTCGAACGTCTGCGCGAACTTGCTCGGATGCATCTCCGGCCAGAATCTGAAACACGACATCGACTCGGTCTGGCCGAACACCTCGAGCAGCGCCACCTGCGTGCCACAAGCTCGGCGCAGATCGTTCTCCATGGTCGGATTCATCGCTCCCCACGAGAACATCGCCACCGTCAGCGTGCTCAGGTCGAGATTCGTCGGGTCGTCCAGAGCCGCGTCTGCCAGCGCTTGTACCCAGGCCGGCGAGCCCGCCCACACGGCAGTGACCCCGTGCTCCGTGATCGCATCGGCGAGCCCCCGCGGGTCGGGGCGCCGTCCCAGCACCATCGTCCCGCCCGACAGCAACGCTGGAAGCAGCGTCGAATTGTGTCCGCAGTGAAAGACGATCGGGAGAAACGTGCACATGACGAAATTCGTCTCGAACTTCAGCCCGCGAGTCAACGACATCGCGTACGAGAATCCCGCCATGTACGAATACGTATGAGAGGTCATCGACGCTTTGGGCATCGCGGTGGTGCCCGAGGTGAACAGCAGACTCCAGATGTCGTCGGCGTGTACCTCGATCTCGGGCGGCTCGACCGAATACCGAGAGATCCACGCGTCGAATGTATCCACTCCACCGAGTCCCTGACCGCCGACCGGAATCACTACGCCGATTCCTACGCCCGCCTCGTCGAGATCGCCGTTCACTCGTTCGATGTACTCGCCGTCGACCACGGCGAACGCCACGTCCACGTGGCCGATGACCCACCGAAGTACATCGGGGGCAAGCAATGGATTGACCGGTACGGCAACCATTCCCGCTTTGGCAACCCCGAACATCAGAACGATGGCCTCGATGGAATTGTCGCAATACAGCAGCACTCGATCGCCGGGATTCAGTCCGCGATCCAGTAGCGCGTGCGCCACCTGATTGGCGGCTTCGTCGGCCTCGCGATAGGTCATCCTCCGAAATCGTGCAGAAGCACATGCCCCCTCTCGTGCAACGAGAGCGAGTTTGTCCGGCGCGCTACTGCGCACCCGTTCGAGAATGTCTCCTACGGCCAGCCGATTCCACCGCCGATCGGCTCGGCGTCCGCGCAGCGTGGTCACGTCGAAACTGTCCTGCTGGGTCATCGATCCTCCGAATATGCTGTGCCGTATGGAAATACGAGGCGGCGGGATGCCGGTCGGTTCGCTGCGCACCATAGACGGTGAACGTCCGAGATGTCAGGCGGCATCTGTCGACGCACTGTCGAAAGCTCCATCTCGAATCGGGTCTTGAAAACGATCGTTCACAGGGCTACATTCAGTATACGGTCGGACCAAAGCCGACACGGGCGTTGCACCGACACCTTTTTGCGGGGCAGCGAGGCCACGACACAGGAAGGACCAGCACAGTCAAATGACCGACTTCTCCGACTTCACCGATGTGACCTACGAGGTGGACAACGGGCTCGCCTGGATCACCATCAACCGTCCCGACCGCTACAACGCCTTCCGTGCCCGCACAGTCGACGAACTCGTCAAGGCGTTCAAACACGCGTGGGCGAGCAGCGACGTCGGGGCAATCGCTCTGACAGGCGCAGGCGACAAAGCATTCTGCGCCGGCGGAGATCAGAAGCAGCGGATGGAGACCGGCGACTATGGCCCGTCGGACAGCGGACTGTTCGAGGTCGAAGCATTGCACCGCGTGCTGCGTGATGTCAGCAAACCTGTCATCGCCGCGGTGAACGGAGTAGCTGTGGGCGGCGGACATGTGCTGCACCTGCTGTGCGACCTGTCCATCGCCGCCGACACCGCCATTTTCGGCCAGAACGGACCACGGGTCGGCTCGTTCGACGCCGGCCTCGGCACCGGCTATCTCGCCCGCGCAGTAGGTGAGAAACGTGCGCGTGAGATCTGGTTCCTGTGCCGCCGATACAGCGCCGAACAAGCCCTCGACTGGGGCTTGGTCAACAAGGTCGTACCGGCAGATCAGCTCAGGGCGGAAGTCCGTGCATGGGCAGACGAGATCTTGCTGCTCTCCCCCTTCACCTTGAAAGTGCTCAAGCAGTCCCTCAACGCCGACTCGGAACACTTCATAGCGCAAGGTGCGATGGCGATTTCGACGTTGAAAGTCTTCGGCGAGTCCGAGGAAGCCAAGGAAGGCATCACCGCATTCAACGAGAAGCGCAAGCCCGACTTCTCGAAGTACCGCGGAAACTAGTAGCGACGTCGGCGTCACTGCCGTCACTGGGTCGAACCCACGTGACCGCAGTGACGCCGATATCGTGCTTATACATCGAGGAGCACCGAAACCATGCGTTTCACCGATGAACAACAGCACTTCGCACGCGCAGTGCGTGACCTCTGCGACGCCGAATGCGGGACTCTTTCGAAACGAGATGTGCTCACCGAGAACGGAACTGTGGCCAACAGTCCCGAGATCCTCGCGAAGATGGCAAAACTCGGATGGCTGGGGGTTTCCTTGCCCGAGCAATACGGCGGAGGCGGCGCCGGCATGGTCGACGAGTGCATCTTCCTCGAGGAGACATCGCGCGGCCTCGCACCGATCATCGGGTACTCGACAGGCCTCACCGCGGTGCAGACCTATCTCCGATACGGCACCGAGGAACAGAAGAAATCGGTCGTCACCAACATGGCGTCCGGCAAACTCGAAGCCATCGCACTGAGCGAGCCCGGCGCAGGGTCCGACCTCGGCGGCGTACGCATCAAAGCCGAACGCGTCGGTGACCACTACATCGTCAACGGACAGAAGACCTGGATCTCGGCCGCGCATGTCGCCGAGAACATCCTCCTCCTCGTCCGTGAAGATTCGAGCGGTCCGAAGCATCAGGGACTCACGCTGCTGATGGTGCCGACCGACACTCCAGGCCTCACCATGCACGAGGTGAAGACCATGGAGGCGCGCACGTGCAACGACCTGTATTTCACCGACGCACAGATCCCCGTATCCGCGGTCGTGGGTCAACCGGGGCAGGCGTGGAAGCACCTCATGCGTGGGCTCAGTGTCGAACGCCTGATCATCGCGACGATGTCGATGGGCGCCGCCCAACGGTCGCTCGACGACGCCATCGCCTTCGTCAAGGACCGCGAGCAGTTCGGACGTAGCATCAGTTCGTTCCAAGCCATCCGACACCGCATCGCAGATCTGGCCACCGAGATCGACTACTGCCGCACCTTTGTCTACTCCGTCGCCGAACGAATCGATGCAGGCGAGGAGGATTCGCTCAACCGCCAGGGTTCCATGGCGAAGCTCAAGTGCACCGAGATCGCCAAGAAAAGTGCGCTGGAAGCGATGCAGATGATGGGCGGTTACGGGTACGCGCGCGAGTACGGAATGGAAGAGCAGGTTCGACGCTCGCTCGCCCCTCCGATCTATGGCGGTACCAACGAGATTCAGCGCGACATCATCTCGAAGAGTCTGGGCCTGTAGTGGCCACACCCACCCGAAAGGATCATCGATGACAACGACGCCGTTGTTCGCACCCACCACCCTTGCAGGCAAGCGAATTCTCATCACCGGCGGTGGCACCGGTCTGGGACGCGGCGTCGCCCGACATCTCGTCGACAACGGCGCCGAAGTACACCTGTGGGGCAGGCGCCCCGCGGTGCTGGAAGAGGCGGCAGCAGAGGCGTCGGCCTCCCGGCCGGGCAGCGTGCACTGGCAGACCGTCGACGTCCGCAAAGCGGATCTCGTCGGTGCCGCAATGGACGAGATCTGGGACAGGCACGGCCCGTTGACCGGAGTGATCAACAACGCCGCTGCGAACTTCATCGCACCGACCGAATCGTTGAGCGCGCGAGGCTTCGAAGCGGTTACCTCCACCGTCATGAACGGATCGTTCAATACAGCGCACGCAGCAGGAAAGCGCTGGATCGCCGGCAAACAAAAGGGTGTCGTTCTGTCCACCCTCACCACCTGGGTGTGGAGTGGGTCTGCATTCGTCGTGCCGTCTGCGATGGCCAAGGCCGCCGTGCACGCTATGACGATGTCGCTTGCCGTCGAATGGGCGCGTTACGGGATCCGGTTCAATGCCATTGCTTCAGGCCCGATCCCGACGGATTACGCATGGGAGATGCTCAACCCGACGGACAAGAGTGCTGTCGGAGCAACGCAGGCGGATCAGGTTCCTGCTGGTCGTATGGGCACGATCGAGGAACTGGCGAACCTGACAACGTTCCTGCTGTCCGACGGCTGCGACTATCTGACGGGTCAAACGATCGCAATGGACGGCGGTCAGATGCTGGCAGGACCAGGCACGTTCGCGGGCCTCACATCGATGTCCGACGAGGACTGGGTGGCTGCGCGTGAAAAGAGCAAGGCCGCAAGCGAAGTGGCCAAGTCTCAGCGCGGCGTCTGATTTTCCACAGACGAAAAGGATGGCCGGTGGGGGTTCCCACCGGCCATCTTTTTCGTCGCTAGGCAATCCCCGCTGCGCGGTGGGCTGCGCCGAGGAAGGACTCGACCAACGCCGGATCCTTGTAGTAAAGGTCCCCGACTCCGCGATCGGCTCGACGGCGACCGTACTCGTACAGCACCGCCAGCTTCCACAGCGCCAGAGCCGTGTACCAGTCGATGTTCCCTAGATCTGCACCGGTGACTGCGGAATACCGCTGAGCGATCTCGTCCCGGGTCGGATATCCGTCCTCGAGGACTGCGATGCCCAGCTCGGCTGTCGGCGTCAACGGCTCGCCCGCAACCGGATACGACGCCAAGAAGTAGCCGACGTCGAACAACGGGTCGCCTATGGTTGCCAACTCCCAGTCCAACACCGCAGCGATACGTCCCGGCGAATCCGGTGCCAGGATTACATTCCCGATGCGATAGTCGTTGTGAATGATTGCTGCTCCCGACTCGGAGGGAACGTTCGCCGCAAGCCAGCCATCGATGGCTGCGAAAGCAGCAGGCGGCCTGCCCGACTCGTCGGCCACCAACTTACCCATGCGTTCCAGGTGACGACGATTGAATCCCTCGGGCTTTCCTATGTCGTCCAAACCCGCAGCGCGCCAGTCGACCTTGTGCAGCGCTGCGAGTGTGTCGACAAGGTCGTACGCGACCGCCAGACGGTCGGCTGGAGATCGGAGCGCATCCGGCGTTTCCGTCGTCACCACCGGTCCCTGGACATGGCTCATCACGTAGAAGGGCACGTCGAGGACGTCACCGACCTGGCCGGTCGCGAGAACATCCGCGACCGGAACGTCGGTGCCGCTCAGCGCAGAGATCAAACGCGCTTCCCGGAGCATGTCGTGTGCACCGCGTGGAACCGGCGGCGGCGGCGGACGCCGAAGCACCATCTGCCTGGTTCCATCACTGACCAGATAGGTCAGGTTCGAGTGACCGTCGCCGATCGTCGCTGTCGTCACCGGACCCGACGCGAGACCGCGCTCCTCGAGGAACTGCTGCAGCGCCCTCAGCTGCTCATCGGACCATTCCCACATCACACACCGGCCTGTCGTTCGTTTCGAAAAATGCTCGTATTCCAGATCACTGACCCGTGAAACGGGGCTGACGCTTTTCTTTGAATGCTGCTAGTGCCTCCGGCATGTCGCTGCCACGTGTGAGCAGGGCCTGACCGCGATTCTCCAATTCCAACGCCGCCGCGTAGGAGGACACTTCCTGGTTTCGCTGCAGGGCGCGCTTCGACATCCGCACACCACCCGGCGAGTTCTGTGCGATCTGACCAGCAAGTTCGACGGCTGCGCTCATCAAGTCGTCGGCAGGCACAATTCGGTTGGCAAGTCCTATCCGGACGGCTTCCTCTGCTTCGACCAATCGGGCGGTGAACCCGATCTCGGCGGCGCGCCCATATCCGACGAGCCGGGTCAACTGCCACGACGTCCCGAGTTCACCGACGGACAATCCGACCTTGACGAACGCGGCGCTGAACTTCGCGGTCGGTGCCAGCAAACGGATGTCCGCTGCGAGCGCAAGAGCCATTCCGCCGCCGGTCGCGGCACCGTGCACGGCTGCAATGACAGGAAACGGCAGATGCCGAATGGCGGCCAGACCACCGGTCGCGGTTTCCTGGAATTTCAAGAAGTCGCGCACACCCATCGTGGTGATCACATCGATTTCGTCCAGGTCGAACCCAGCACAGAACGCCCGCTCCCCTTCCCCTCGAACGATGAGGGCCCGCGCGTCGGTGTCACGCAACGCGTACGCGACAGTGTTGTACTCCTCGAACATCTTCACTGTCTGGGAGTTCATGCGGGCCGGGCGGTCGTTGTAGAGCACGACTATCTTGCCCGGCAGAACCTCGAGCCTCAGGGTCTCGAGCTCCGGCGGCGTGTAGTTGCTGAGTGTTGCTGCCTCGTGGCTGATCATGTCCGTCATGACTGTCACTTCCCGGTGAACTGTGGGGTGCGCTTTTCCTTGAACGCCGCCAATGCTTCGGGCATGTCCTCGCCACGCGTCAACAGAGCTTGCCCGCGATTCTCGAGTTCGAGTGCAGCGGCGTACGAGGCGACTTCCATGTTCGCCTGCAGGGCACGCTTCGACAACTGCACTCCGCCCGGCGAATTGAGACAGATCTTCTTCGCGAGTTCCACTGCCTCGTTCACCAGATCCTCGGGCGAGAACACCGAGTTGATCAGCCCGATCTCCTCCGCCTCGACCGCTTCGATGAATCGTCCTGTGTAGGCGAACTCTGCGGCGCGCGCCGGTCCGATCAACCGTGACAACAACCACGATGCTCCGAGATCGCCTGCAGACAGGCCGATTCGGACGAACGCTGCGTTGAACCGGGCTCTGGTGGATCCGACGCGAATGTCTGCTGCAAGTGTGAGCGACAAACCGCCACCCGCGGCGGCACCGTTGACTGCGGCGATGACCGGAATGCGCATTGCGCGAATCGCGGCCAGACCTCGCGCGGCGAGCTCCTGCTGATCGAGCATCCCCATCGGTGACAATGAAGTGAGCAGCTCGGCGTCGTCGAGATCGTAGCCTCCGCAGAACGCTTTGCCTGCGCCGGTGAGCACCAACACTCGGACATCATCGTCGCGATCGAGAGTGCGTGCGAGAGTTTCCAATTCGACGAACATCACATTTGTCATCGAGTTCATCCTCGACGGCCGATTCAGTGTCGCCAGTACCACTCCTGGAGAGGGCTCGGTGATCTCTATGGTCTCGAGATCGAGATTCGCGTACGTCATCTGTGTTCGACTCCTTCGGTTGTCGCCCTTTCAGGGCCGAGTGTTGTTTGACTGATCACGCCCGAGGCGAGCCAAGCTTCGATCGTCGTGGCGTCGACGCCCCAACTTGTTGCGACGGCCGTGGAGTGCTCGCCCGGCAGGGGTGGACGTCGATCCACCTCCGCTGGTGTTCGACTGAATTTCGGCGCCGGGACGGGTTGAACGATCCCGTCGACCTCGACGAACGACTGACGCGCGGCATTGTGCGGGTGCCTCGGCGCTTCGTCGGCATCGAGCACCGGAGCGACGCAAGGATTCGAACCCGCCGCGGCGGACACCCATTCGTCCCGCGTTCTGGTACGCACCGCGTCGGCGAACACCTGCTTCATCTCGGGCCACCTCGACTGGTCGTTCTGGTCGCCCAGTTCGTCCGAGATCCCGAGCAGAGTGACCAGATCGGCGTAGAAGTGCGGCTCCATGCCTGCCACCGAAAGCCACTTGCCGTCTGCTGTCTCGTATACGTCGTAGAAGGGTGCACCACTGTCGACGATGTTGGTGCCACGCTCTCGGTTCCAAGTGCCGTTCTGAACGAAACCGTAGAACGCGGTCGCCAGCAGTGCCGCTCCCTCGACCATCGAGGCATCGACGACCTGACCCTTGCCGGAGGTCTGACGTTCGACGAGCGCACCGAGAATTCCGAGCGCGAGAATCATTCCACCGCCGGCGAAGTCACCGACGAGACTCAGCGGAGGGGTCGGTGGTTGGCCACGGCGACCGATCATCGACAGAGCTCCACTCAGAGCGACGTAGTTGATGTCGTGGCCGACGGTCTGAGCGAACGGGCCGTCTTGACCGAATCCTGTCATACGCCCATAGATCACCCGGGTGTTTCTCTCGGCGCACTGCTGAGGTCCTACGCCGAGACGCTCGGTCACCCCGGGCCTGAACCCTTCGATGACGATGTCGGCACTGTCGACGAGCGAGAGCACCACCTCGGCTCCGTCCGGATGCTTGAGATCCACCGCGATCGATCGTCTGCCGCGATGAAGCAGTTCGGTGCGAAAGTCAGCATTGGGCCCGACGAGGCCGGCTCCGCTCACACGGTCGACGCGAATGACGTCGGCTCCGAGGTCGGCGAGAAGCATCGCGCAGAACGGGCCTGGACCGATAGACCCCAGTTCGACGACTTTGATCCCTTTCAGGGGACCTGTGAATGTCTCGCTCATACGTGGTTTCTCTTCTCGAATGGTCGGCACTGCCTGGTCTACGAACGTCGCTCATCCCCCGACGGGGTGCGAGGCTCTTCCGTTGCGGGTGACGTCGGGGCTCGCCCGCTCTCCGCCCACCACGAGAATCACGGACAGCACGACGACGCCACCGCCGATCAGCACCGGCACGGTGACCGGCTCCGAGAGGACGAGCCATCCCAGGAAGATCGCCACGACGGGGTTGACGTAGGCGTGCGTTGCAACGAGCGAGACCGGGGCGTTACCGAGAAGCCATACATACGAGGTGAATCCGATGATCGAGCCGATCAGGACGAGGTATGCAAGAGCACCCCAAGTACGTGTTCCGACCGTTCCGTCGAAAGACTCTCCAACGGCAAGTGCACCCAGCGACATGACCGACCCTGCAACCACCAATTGATAGGTCGCCGCCACGAAGGGACTCCGCGGCAGCCAGATTCGCGGCTGAATCCACGAACCGAAAGACCAGCTGAGACTCGAGATCAGGATGATGACGACACCGACCAGCGGTAGGCCACCTCCGTCGACACCCGGTCCGGCCGATATCAGGAAGATCAGCCCGGCAAGGCCGGCTCCGACCCCGATGAGCGACATGGCCGACGGCCTGTCGCCGCTGATCGTGCGGTACATCGCAATCCAGAGCGGGACGGTGGCGATGATCAGCGCTGTGATACCTGAAGGCACGCCCTTCAGCTGTCCCAGCGAGGTCAGACCGTTTCCCATGGCGAGAAGGATCGTTCCCATGAAGACAACGCCGAGGCATTGCCTCCATGTCAGCGCGAACTGACCGAACCCCGACCGTATCCCCAGAAAGAGTCCCATCAGGAGGCCTGCTGCGATGAAGCGCAAGCCCATCGATCCGAGGGGCGGTAGCTCGGTGATGACCAACCGCACGGCCAGATAGATAGATCCCCAAATGACGTAGACGAGACCGAGAGCCAATGCCACAGCGCCGCGGCCGGCAGGCCTGGATACGGCCAACCCTCCGCCTGAGCGCGCTGCGTCTGCCTGCTCGATCGCCACGTCAGGAGAACTCGGGTGCGCGCTTCTCGAGGAACGCGGTGATGCCTTCCTTGGCCTCGCCGTCCTCGAACAAGTCCTGTTCCTGGGCAACCTCGTACGCGAAGCCGTCGTCGATCGGAAGATCGAACGACGCGTCGACCGTGCGAATGACCGCTCGCTGCGCCGGAAGAGACTTGGTGACGAGTGTCTTGGCAAGCTCGACCGCTGCCTCGACAGCGGTTCCCGCTGGGACGAGTCGATCGATCAAACCGATGGCGTGTGCTTCGGCAGCGGGCACCTGACGCGCAGTCAGCATGATGTCGAGCGCGCGGCCACGGCCTACGAGTCGCGGAAGCCGTTGTGTTCCACCGGCGCCCGGGATGAGGCCGAGTTTGACCTCGGGCAGACCGAACGACGCTTCGCCGCCTCCGACCCGAAGGTGGCAGGCCATGGCCAGCTCCAACCCACCGCCGAGCGCAAGCCCGTCGACCGCGGCGACGGTGATCCGATCGGCCGATGCCAGGCGATCCAGCGCGCCACGCAACTTGTCGCCGTATTCGGTGAACGATGCGGCGTCGACGGCAGCCATGTGCTTGATGTCGGCGCCCGCGGCGAAGAAGTTCGGAATGCTCGACGAGACGACGATGACTTTGACCGTGCCATCTGCATCTGCAGCATCGACCGCTGCGTTGATCCCGTCGATGATCGGCAGACCCAGGGCATTGGCGGGAGTGCGTTTCATGGTGACCACCATGATTCCGGCGTCGATGGTCCATTCGACTGCGGAGGTTTTGCTGTCGGTCATACGGTCCGTCCTCGTGTGTCTGGTGCGGCCGACATTCGGCAATAATGTCCTACATTACTAATTGTAGGACCAAAATGGAAGCTTACGGCCGCCTCGGAAACTTCTCGAATTCCGGACGCCGCTTTTCCTTGTACGCCTCACGGCCCTCCTTCGCCTCGTCGGTGGAGTAGAACAAGAGATTCGCATCGTGGGCCAGCTGCTGAATCCCGGAAAGCCCATCCTCTGCGGCGTTGAAGCTGGCCTTCATCAGGCGAAGCGCGAAGGGCGAGAGTTGCAGCATCTCGCGGCACCACTGCACTGTCTCAGCCTCGAGATCCGCAAGTGGCACGACAGTGTTGACCAGGCCCATCTCGCGGGCCTCATCAGCGTTGTATTGACGACACAGGAACCAAATCTCCTTCGCCTTCTTGACCCCCACAAGTTCTGCGAGAAGCCCCGCGCCGAAACCGCCGTCGAACGAACCGACCTTGGGTCCGACCTGACCGAAGCGTGCATTGTCGGCCGCGATGGACAGATCGCACACCAGGTGCAGAATGTGCCCACCACCGATGGCGTATCCCGCCACCATCGCAACGACAGGCTTCGGCAGACGCCTGATCTGAATTTGCAGGTCCGTCACGTGGAAGCGTCCGACGCTCCCCTTCTTACCCGGCTCGGTCAGGTACCCGGTGTCACCACGGACGCGTTGGTCACCACCCGAACAGAAGGCATCCGGTCCTTCGCCGGTCAGCACTATGACGCCGATCGACGGGTCCTCACGCGCTTCGACGAGAGCATCGGATATCTCCATCAACGTCTGCGGGCGAAACGCATTGCGGACCTCGGGTCTACAGATGGTGACCTTGGCAATTCCGTCACCGCTGTGCTCGTACCGAATGTCCTCGTATTCACCGAGGCTCGTCCACTGAACCGATTGTGTTGCCGTCATGGATCACAGCATACCGGCATCCGTGAACGATCGTTATCAGGAGCACGAAAATGCCCCTGCCGCAAACGATCACAGCAGGGGCATAGCGCAAGGCAAGAATCAGGCCATCGTGAGTCCGCCGCTGACCGACAACGTCTGACCCGTGATGTACTCGGCCGCGTCGGAAGCGAAGAACGACACCGCGGCTGCGACATCGCTCGGCTTGGCCAGCCGCTTCATCGGTACAGCACGCGTCATTCCGCCGATCACCTTCTCCGAGTCTCCGCCCGACCCCTCGGCGAACTTGCGCAGCGCGGGCGTGTCCGTCGGACCGGGGCACACGGTGTTTGCGGTGACACCCTTCGTCGCAACCTCACGCGCAAGCGTTTTGGTGAACGCAATGATTCCCCCCTTTGCACCCGAGTAGACGGCCTCGAGAGACGACCCGACACGTCCGGCGTCGGAGCCTACGTTGACAACGCGTCCGAAGCCCCGCTCGATCATTCCGGGAACGACGGCCTTGGTCACACGCAACGCACCCTTGAAGTTGATTTCCAAGATTCGATCCCAGAATTCTTCGTTCGTGTCGAGGAACTTCATGAAGTCGTCCCAGCCTGCATTGTTGACCGCGATCTCGATCGGACCCAACTGTGCTTCGACTTCCTTCACCGCCGATTCGACCGACGCGGTGTCGGTGACGTCGACGCGAACCGCGAACGCCTGGCCTCCCGCAGCGGCGATCTCGTCGGCGGTGCTCTTGGCGACGTCCAGGTTGAGGTCCGCGACTGCGACCTTGAACCCGTGGGCTCCGAGCGTTTCGGAAATTCCCTTGCCGATTCCCTGTGCTCCACCGGTAACGAATGCAACTCTGCTCATGCTGTGCTCTCTCTTCCTGCGTTGTTCGATGATGTGTGCTGTGCCGCTCAGGCGTTGGCGGCCAAAGTGTTCCATGTGATCGGGCCTGCCACGATCGAATGACTGGTCAACTTGCGTCCCAGTACGTCCTGGGCGTCGCGCGCGGATTCGATGAGCTTGCCGAGGTCGACACCGGTGTCGATGTCCATCTCGTGAAACATGCTGATCAGATCCTCGGACGCGATGTTTCCTGTCGAGCCGGCCGGCACCGGGCACCCACCCAACTCGCCGAAGCTCGACTCGAAACTGGCACATCCCGCTTCGAGTGCCGCATATGCATTGGCCAAACCCTGGCCACGCGTGTTGTGGAAGTGTGCCGTGATCTCGACATCCGGCAGACGCTCGATCGCCGCCGCGAAGAACTTCGCGGAGTACGCAGGATTGCACATTCCCGTCGTGTCACCGAAACCGATCTCGGTGGCGCCGGCTTCGGCGAACCGCTGTGCGAGATCGAGGACCCTGTCCAACTCGACGTGTCCCTCGTATGGGCATCCGAAAGATGTCGCGATCACCGCAGCACATTTCAAGCCTGCATCGACGATTCGGCCTGCCATGCCGTCGTTGTCTGCCATCGTCTGGTCGACCGTCCGATTGACGTTCTTGAAATTGTGGGTCTCCGACGCACTGACGAAGATCGTGACTTCGTGGAACCGCTCCTTGATCTTCAACGCATTGTCGAGACCGCGCGAGTTCGGAACGAGCACCATCAGTTTCACGTGGTCGGGGACATCGATGCGTTCCAGCACCTCGACACCGTCGGCAAGTTGCGGAATGACGTCTGGACGTACGAAGCTCGCTACTTCGATACGCCCAAGCCCGGTCTTGCCCAACGAATCGATCAACCGAACCTTGTCGTCGGTCGAGATCGTCTCGGGTTCGTTCTGGAAGCCGTCACGTGGACCCACTTCCCGGATCTTCACGCTCTGTGGTCTTGTCATGGTCTCGAAAGTTCCTCTCCCCTGCCGCCGGTCAGGACGTGCAGTCCGGTTCTGTCAGGCTCCGCTCGAGGAGCTCACGATGCTCGGGTGCGGCGACAGCGGTGAGCCGACGCGCTCGCTCCGCCAATCCCACGCCGCGCAGACTTGCGACTCCGTGCTCGGTCACGACGAAGTCGACGTCCGACCGTCCTGTGGTGACCGATCCGAAATCGAGAGCCGCCTTGATGGTCGACTCCCCGCGCGATGTCGAACGCAGCGCGATGATCGACCGTCCGCCGGTCAACGACGCCGCCCGGCAGAAGTCCACTTGGCCTCCGACCGCACCGACGTATTCCTCGCCGCGGGTTTCCGATCCGACCTGACCCGACAGGTCCACTTCGATAGCCGAGTTGATCGCCACCAATGTGGACAGTCGGGACAGCACTTTCGGGGCGTGGGTGTAGCTCGCAGGCCTGAACTCGATCGGCAGATCCGCCAACCGGTCGTACAGTGCAGAGGTCCCCAGGGCAGCTCCGGTCACGAGAACACCCGGGTCGATCTCCTTGCGCGCTCCGGTGAGAACACCACTGTCGACCAGCGCAACAATGCCGTCGGAAATTATCCCCGAGTGCAACCCGAGGTCACGGTGATCCGAGAGTGCTACCAACACCGCTCCTGGAAGTGAACCGACACCGATCTGAATGGTGTCGCCGTCGGAGACGAGGCCCGCAACGTTCGCTGCGATGGCTGTTTCGACGTCCGCTGGTGTCCGATCGGGCACTTCGGGCAGCGGACGGTCGGTCTCCACGGTGGCAGCGAACTGGCTGATGTGCAGCTTCATCGCACCGTGCGTCACGGGCATGTGCGTATTGATCTCGGCAATCAGGACCGGGGTGTGCGGTATTGCGTCCTCGACGTAATCGACTCCGACCCCGAGTGAGCAGTAGCCGTCGGCGTCGGGCCGCGACACCTGAATCATCCCGACGTCGCACGGCAACAGCTTCTGCTCGAACAGACTCGGCAGTGCCGAATAGTGGCACGGCACAACATCGAGAAGCCCTCGTGCACTGAGCTTCCGCAATTCACCGAGCCCGCCGTAGGACACGACACTCAGCTGGTCGGGAACCGCGTCGGCGAACGTTCTGTCGAGGGACATTCCGACGAACGCACGCACCGGCCCGATCTCGGGAATCTGGCGCATGAGCGCATGCACCAACGGCGACGGTTCCGCCGTGGTCTGGCTCCACCACACACCTGAGCCGGCGCCGATGTGCGGCGTCAGATCGATCATCGTCACACCCGCTGAATCAACGTGGCAGTACCGAGCCCACCACCGCAGCACATCGTGACTAGCCCGATTTCCGCGTCGCGGCGTTCGAGTTCGGCGACGACAGTGGCGATCAGCCGCGCTCCTGTAGCGCCGACGGGATGGCCCATCGCAATGGCACCACCGTTCACGTTCACCCGATCCATGTCCGGCTTAAGCTCACGCTCCCAGGCCAGTACGACCGAAGAGAATGCCTCGTTGATCTCGACCAGGTCGATGTCCGCCATCGTCAGTCCGTTGCGCTCGAGCAACTTTCGAGTCGCCGGAATCGGACCGGTGAGCATGATGATCGGGTCTACTCCGACGGTGGTCTGGTCGATGATACGAGCACGCGCAGTGAGTCCGTGCGTGTCGATGCCTTCGCGCGAGGCAAGCAGAATGCCTGCGCCACCGTCCGAGATCGGCGACGACGTACCAGCCGTGATTCGACCGCTGCTCTCCCGAAAGACCGTACGCAGCTTGGCGAGTGCGTCCAGGTCAGTACCGGGGCGGACCGTCTGATCTGTCGTCCGCATCTCTCCCGCCAGCTCGAACGGAATCATCTCTGATTGCAACCGTCCGGCGTCCGACGCCTCCGACGCCAGCCGGTGCGAACGAACGGCGAACTCGTCCATCTCCTCGCGCGAGATGTTCCATCGTTCGGCAATGAGTTCGGCGCTCTCGCCTTGGGTGACGAAGTCGTACCGATCCCGCAGTTCCGCCGGCCATGGATCGCCGTAGAGCTCGGAGATCTTGGCAGGTGAGTTCATGGGGACGTGGCCCATGTGCTCGACGCCGCCTGCGATGACAACATCGTGCGTGCCCGATCCAACGAGCGCCGCACCCATCTCCACAGCCGTCTGGGCTGATCCGCAGCGGCGGTCGAGGGTGACCGCGGGAACCTCGGCCGGGTATCCGACCTGCAGCCAAGCGTTTCGGCCTATGTTGCGTGACTGCTCACCGAACGGCGCGGTGCAGCCGATGATCAGGTCCTCCACCACTGACGGGTCGAGACCGCTTCGGCCGATCAACGATGTGTACACGGCCCCGAGGATCTCGTTGGGGTGCGTGTCGCGGTACCAGCCGCGCTCGGGATGCGACTTTCCCATCGGCGTCCGCACGGCGTCGACGACGAGAACCTCGCGCGAGGATCGGACGAATGGATTCGATATCGCCATCAGATGACCGTCCCGCCGTCGACCGGAAGAACCTGGCCGGTGATGTACGAGGCGCCGTCGGACGCGAAGAAGACGAAGGTTGCCGCAATTTCTTCTGGATACGCCCACCGTCCCAATGGAATTCGAGCGAGTGTCTTCGCGGCGAGCTTTTCGTTGGAACGAATGTTTTCCGTCATCGGCGTGGCCGCAAGTGGGGCGATGGCGTTCACGGTGATCTGTTTGCGAGCGAGCTCTTTCGCCAGCGACTTGGTCAGCCCGATGATGCCCGCCTTGGCTGCGCCGTAGTTCGCCTGACCGATGGTGCCGGTCAATCCCGCAGCCGACGTGACGTTGATGATGCGGGCGGTGCCGTCCTCGGGCAGGAACGGTAGGGCGGCTTGACTGACCACGAAGCTGCCGTTCAGGTGAATGTCCACGATGCGTCTGAAATCATCGACGCTCAAGTTGGGCACCATGTTGGGAGCGATCGCACCCGCGTTGTTCACCACGATGTGCAAGGCTCCATCGGTCAACGATGCAGCCTGCTCGGCTGCAGCCTTCGCCTGATCGCCGTCTCGAACGTCGAGTACCGCGGATTTCGCGATTCCGCCTGCCTCCACGATCGATGCGGCAACCGCCGTTGCGCCGTCTCCATTCACATCGGTGACCAGTACTGCCGCGCCTGCTGTGGCGAAAGCGCGCGCGACGGCCGCGCCGATGCCGCTTCCGGCACCGGTGACAAGGGCTGATCTGCCCGTCAGATCGAACATCAGTAACTCCTGGGAAGTTCGAGAACGTGCTCACCCAGGTAGTTCAGGATCATTTCCTGGCTGAGTGGTGCGATTCTGGTGAGTCGGGCTTCACGGAAGTAGCGAGCCACGTGGTACTCCTCCGAGTACCCCATGCCGCCATGTGTCTGCAGTGCGCGGTCGGCAGCTTCGAATCCCGCATCGGCGCACAGGTATTTGGCCATGTTCGCCTCGCGGGCACACCGTCGCCCGTTGTCGTACAACCACGTGGCTTTGCGAAGCACCAGCTCGGCTGCGTCGAGGCGTGCGAGAGAGTCGGCGAGAGGAAATTGAATTCCCTGATTCTTGCCGATCGCCCGTCCGAACACCTCGCGCTCGTTTCCATACCGGACCGCTTTGCGTAGCGCGACACGTCCGATACCCAATGCCTCGGCCGCGACCAACATGCGCTCCGGATTGAGACCGTCGAGGATGTACTTGAAGCCTTCTCCTTCTTCGCCGACGCGGTCCTCGACCGGAATTTCGAGGCCGTCGATGAACAGTTCGTTGGACGTGACCGCATTGCGGCCCATCTTCCGAATGGGGCGAATCTCGACCTTGCTGCGATCGAGGTCGGTGAGGAAGAGTGTGAGTCCGTCCGTCTTCTTCTTCGCGTCCTCGAATTTCGTCGTCCGAGTCAGAAGAAGAATCTTCTCGGACTCCATCGCTTTGGAAATCCACACCTTGCGTCCGTTGACGATGTACTTGTCGCCCTCACGCTTGGCGAACGTCGTGATGCGCGTCGTGTCGAGACCGGCTCCCGGTTCGGTGACTCCGAAACAGACATGCATGTCTCCGTTGACGATGCGCGGGAGATTGCGCTGCTTGAGCTCTTCCGAACCGTGGACGATGACCGGGTGCATGCCGAAAATGGACAAGTGCATCGAGCTCGCACCGTTCATGCCCGCACCGGAGGCCGCAACTTCCTCGAGCAGTATGGAGGCCTCGGTGATGCCCATACCGTGCCCGCCGTACTCCTCGGGAGTGGTGATACCCAGCCATCCACCGGATGCGAAGGCGTCGTAGAACTCAGTCGGGAATTCGTGCTCCGAGTCCTTGTCCAACCAGTACTCGTCGTCGAACTTTCCGGCGAGTTCGCGCACGGCGTCTCGGATCGTCGCCTGATCCTCTGTGAGGTCGAAGTCCACAGCAATCGTCCTGTCTCCATGAAGAATGTTTGGACTTAACGTACTAAAGGACAGACCAAAAAGTCAACGATCAAGCCGGTGCGAACGGAACGAGTGGCAGCGACCGTGCGATCCTCTCGTTCCACACCGACGGGCTCCCGAAGAGCGCCTTGTTCAACTTCGTCCGCTTGTACAGGAAATGGAGGTCATGCTCCCAGGTGTACCCAACGGCTCCGTGCATCGTCAGCGCAGAATCCGCTGCCACAGCGCCGGAAGCAGTCACCTGAGCCTTGGCAGTCGCGGCATGTAAGTCACACTCCGCCATACCCGCATCGATCGATTCGGCCGCGTAGAACACAATCGACCGCGCGGCTTCCACGGACACGAGAATCGAGGCCGCTGCATGCTTGACCGCCTGGAACGAGCCGATCGGAACGCCAAACTGCTCTCGGCTCTTGCTGTATTCGACCGCTAGGTCGAGCATGCGCTCCATTGCGCCGAGCGAATCGGCTGCAATCAGTACGGCAGAGACCAACGACGCGTTGGCCAGCAACACAGGCGCATCGACGTCGAGTACGTCGGCGGCAACACCGTCGAAACGTATCTTCGCCGCCGACCGAGACCGATCGAGGAGGGTCGTCGCCTCGATCGTTACCCCATCGGCTTCGGCGGACACGAGAGCGACCTGAACTCCATCCGGACCGAGCACAGGAACAACCAGATGGCGCGCGCGGTCCCCGCCCAACACGCCCGAAACGTCGCCGGAGATTTTTCCGTCGGCAACGCGCAGCCGAGGCGCGCTGTCCAGCGGCCTGGTGCTGTCCGCCACGAGCGCCGCGAACTCGCCTTCCTGTAGGACTTCGACACCCAGTTCTCCGCCGAGGAATGGTGCCGCGAGCACGGACGCGATCCACGCACCCGAGGGAGCCGATCGACGCGCCAACTCGACTGCGGTCAATGCCAATTCGAGCCCGCCACCACCCTGCCCACCGACGTCCTCGGACAGGCCGACCGAGAACCAACCCTCGGCCACGAATCGGTTCTCGAAGTCCCTGGCATCCCCGGAGGTGAGCCACGCGCGAACCGACTCGTTCGGGGCGAACTTCTCGACCCACCCTCGGAACGACTCGCGATACATTTCTTGGTCTTGGGAGAGTTCCCACCGCATGCGCCTGCTCCTAATTTTCGAGACAGCGATTACTCTGCACATGTCACAGTGCAGGCATGATGTTAATGTTATATTAGGTCTGACCGTTAGACCAGCGATGGGGGAATCCTATGACACCAGCCGCTCCTGGAGCTACCAAGAATGGGCGATCCGCCATTCAGCTGTCCCCGATGGAGGTCCCCAAGGCATCCGACGTCCTGGCGAACGAACTGCGCGAACGCATCTTGAGCGGCGAGTACGAAGAAGGCACTCCCCTTCCGCCTGAGCGTGAGCTGGTTGTTCAGACGAAGATGAGCCGCACCACAGTCCGTGAGGCACTGCGAATCCTCGAAGTCCAGGGCCTGGTGCGCATCAAAGCCGGCCGCGCAGGTGGGGCGTTCGTCCAGCGTCCCGGTGGGGAATCGATGGCCAGCTCGGTCGCGCTGCTCATCCGCGGTCAGCAGATTCGCCTCGCAGCACTACTCGAGACTCGAGAAGCTCTCGAACCGTTCTGTGCGCGCCTCGCAGCCAAGAACCGGACAACCGAGGACCTGAAGGCACTCGATGCCGCCAACGACGCGATAGTCACGGCCGAAGGTGACCTGGACGCATTTCTGAGCGCCAACGTCGACTGGCATGTCGCCGTCGCCCATGCCAGTAAGAACGAATTGCTCATGGGAATGATGACGGCACTCTCGCGAGCCATCTACGCGGCCACCGAGAACGAGGGATTCGTCGACGAAACAGTTCGGAACACCACCGTGCGCGCCCACAAATCGATCACGCGCGCAATCCGAGACCGTGACCCGGATGCGGCCGTTCGCCGAATGACTCGACACGTGCACTCCTACGCGGAAGAGGTTCTGGCGGTGGACGAACGAGTCGACATCACAGTGCCCGGCGAGGACTGAGCGCAACAGAACGCCGTTAGCAGTACCGAGAGTCGCACTTCAGGCAGGCCACCACCGGTGGCCTGCCTGAAGTGTTTTCCGGGACGCTCGCTTGGGTTCTCGAGGTTCATTTTTGGTCAACATTGTATTTGGTCGGTCCATATGTTTGGATATGTGACGGGCACCACTGGGTGGGCCCTCGACCACAGGTCCTCTGCCTTTCCGGCCAGGATTTCGACAAGACGGGATCTCCATGAGTGTCACTTCGAGCGCACGCACTTCGGACCGCCACCTCAATCGATGGTGGTATGTCGTCACCGGATTCCTGACACTGCTGTTCGGAACCACCAGCGTCAATGTGCTCTTCAACGTTCTCGGAAAGCCGATGAGCGAAGAGTTCGGTTGGGAACGCAGCGTCATCAGTAACGGCCTCTCGATCGAGACACTGATGGTCGGCGTCAGCATCGTCGTCCTCGGCTTCCTGATCGACAGATTCGGCCCTCGCACACCGACGGTTCCGATGTCACTGACGTTCGGCATCGGATTGATGCTGATGTCGGTTCTTCCGAACAGCCAGATCGCCTTCTACGCGTTGTGCATACTGATCGGCGCAGGTGCAGGCGCGGTCAACCCGGTCGCACACTCGACCGTCGTCAGCGCGTGGTTCCAGGACCGCCGCGGAATGGCCCTGGGAATCCTCATGGCCGGCCTCGGCGCTTGCGGCGTACTCATGCCTTATCTGGCCAACTTCGTTCTCGGAATTACAGATTGGCGTACAGCCTTTCTCGTCGTCGGCGCCCTGAGCACCGTCATTCCGGCATCTGTGTATGCCTTCGTGACCAAGATGCCCGCCCACCACGAGGAAGTTCGTAGAACTGCGCTCAAAGCGGGCAAGGTTGCCGGCGAATCCCTATGGACGATCGCACGCAAATACCGTCAGTTCTGGCTGCTTGCGGTGTCGATATTCTTCGTATCCTCGGCCACGTTCGGTTTGATGTCGCAGGTCGTACCGATGACGACCGACAAGGGCATTGCCCAAGCCACCGCGGTGGGAATCCTCTCCGCATTGAGCTTTGCGTCGATCGTGGCGCGCTTGCTCGTCGGGTACCTACTCGATCGGTTCTACGCACCCATCATCGGTTCGATCATCTTCGCGCTCTGCGGACTGGGTGCGTTCTTGATGATCTCGTCGTCCAACGTCTCGGTGCTGATCACAGCAGCTCTTCTAGTCGGTCTCGGATTGGGCGCCGAGGGTGATCTCGCTGCCTACATGTGCAGCCGCTACTTCCCGCAGCACTCGTACGGCCGTGTACTGGGATCGATCTACTTCTTGTACGCGATGGGTTCCGCGTTCGGAATCTTCCTGCTCGGGCAGATTTTCAGGGCAACCGGCTCGTACAGCGCGGGAGCCTTACCCATTCTCGGCCTCGTCATCGTCAGCATCGTCTGCCTCCTGCTGCTGGGACCGTACCGTTTCACACTCGACCACAAGCATGTGGAGGCCACCGAACCGGAGGATGCCACGCAGACTGCGACACCGGTCGATTAGGTTCTCCGGGTCTTCCTTTCGGGGCGAACCAAACACAGACGCCGAAGGCGACACTACGAAATGTAGTGTCGCCCTCGGCGTTTCAGGGCCCGTCTTGCTACTTTCCTCGCGGCATGCCGAGAATCCGCTCGGCGACGATATTGCGCTGAATGTACGTCGAACCTCCGGCGATGGCAGTACCGCGAGCCTGGTAAGCCAGTCGCAGCCACTTCGCAGTCTTCTGGTCCGGGTCGTCGGAATCTTGTTGACCTCCGAGGGGTTCGAGGGAGAGCCGGAAATCGGCCAACTCTTCCACCAGCGGACAGAAGTACAACTTGCCGATGGACGTAACAGGCCCGGGCGGACCGTCGTTGGCGGCAAGCGTCACCACTCGTTGACCGATCAGATAGTGAATCAGTGCTCGTCCGTACAGATCGGCAACCGTCTGTCTGACAGATGCCTGGGCGCCGAGAGGATTTCCATCCTCGTCGACCCTGTCGCGCACGTCGTCGACGATCTCGCTGACTGCCTTCTTGGTGTTCACCCGTCCGGTGGCTATCGCAACGCGCTCGTAGGCGAGCGTGCCCATCGCCACTTTCCAGCCTCCGTCGATCTCTCCGACGACCAGCTCATCCGGAACGAAGACGTCGTCGAGGAAGACCTCGTTGAACTCCGCCTCACCCAGCATGTGTTCGAGTGGGCGAATCGTGATTCCAGGACTGTCCATGGGCACGAGAAAGAACGTGATTCCCTTGTGCCTGGGGCCACCGCCCGTACGCGCCAACAGAATTGCGTGTTGGGCGATGTGCGCCCTCGACGTCCAGATCTTCTGCCCGTCGATCTTCCAACCGCCGTCCGACTTCGTCGCCTTCGTGCGCAGCGACGCCAGATCGGAGCCCGCGTCGGGCTCGGAGAACAGCTGGCACCAGATCTCGTCACCGGTCAGAATCGACTGAAGGAATCGCTCCTTCTGCGACGACGTCCCGAAGTCACTGATGGTCGGGCCCGCGAAATCCTCACCGATCGTGTTCAGTCGTTCCGGCGCACCGGCAAGATCGAGTTCCTCGGCGAATATCGCGCGGCGTATCGGATCGGCGCCCTGTCCCCCGTGCTCCTTGGGCCACGACAATCCCGCATATCCGGCGTCGAACAATGCGCGTTGCCATTGCTTCCAGAACGGCACTTTGTCCACCAGAGTCACAGGCTCGGGCCACGGTAGCAAAGGAAGCGTTTCGCCCAACCACACCTTCACCTCGCTGCGGAACAACGCTTCGTCTGCGGAGTCTGACAGATCCATCGGGTCTCCTCATCTTTATTTGGCTTGATGTTACTATGGTCGGACCAAAACAACCAGGAGTGTCCGTGAAAGTACAGGTCGATCACACCTCGGATGTGGGTCGAATCATCGACACAGTGTCCTTCACCGTCGAGCAGGGGAAGGTGCACGAGTTCGCGCGTGCGACCTTCGCAGAGAGCGACGTGCACGTAGACGAACAGGCTGCCCTTGCGGCCGGTCACGCAGGCATCGCTGCAACCGCAACGCATTCCGTCGTATCCGGCCACTACCGGGACCAGCGCGCGTTCGTCGATGCATTGGGACTCGCCCTCGAACGAGTGGTCGTCGGCTCCGTCGACTGGTCCTACATGCGCACGCTCGTCGTCGGAGACCGACTGACCGGAACACGACGCGTCGTCGCGGACGCCGTGAAGGAAGGCAAGCGAGGCGGCTCCATGCGCATTCTGACTCTCGAAACGGAGTTCGTGGATGCTGCAGGCTCGACAGTTCTCCGCCAACGTGAGCAGATCATCGAACGAGGAGCAGCGTCATGACCGAACTGGAACCCGGATTCAGCGCACCGACCCGGAATATCGGGCCGATCACGCAAACCGATATCGTCAGATTCGCCGGTGCGGGAGGAGATTTCAATCCACTGCACCATGATCCGGAATTCGTCCGCGCCAGCGGCTTCCCCGGTGTCATCGCGATGGGCCAGCTCCATGCCGGCATACTCGGCAGCTACTTGACCGATTGGGTCGGTGTCGAGCGGGTGCGGGAATTCGGCGTGAGGTTCGTAGCACCGGTGTTCGTCGGCGACAACCTCGCCTTCGACGGGACGGTGAGCAGTAGCGAAAGCGGAATCGCCGAGATCTCGCTGAAAGTTACCCGCGGTTCCGACACGATCGTCACCGGACGCGCCGCCGTCAGTACGTCTTCGCCCTAGGAGGCACCTGCACTCCCGCAGGTCGGAGCCTGCCCAGGCTCCGACCTGCGCACTGAGGACATTCGTGGCTCAGCGCATCTTCCACACGGGCTTTCGCTTTTCTCGGAATGCCGCGACGCCTTCACCGATATCTTCGGTTGTGAACGCGAGAGCCAACTGCGATTGAAGGGCCGTGAGCGCGTCGGGCAGAGACATGTCCTTGGTGGCGTTCACTGCATCCTTGCCGAGCTTCATCAGCAGGGGTGACTTCTCGGCCACACGCTGAGCCCACGCTCGCACCACATCGTCGAATTCGTCGTCAGCGACAACGCGGTTCACGATGCCATGATCTTTGGCTTCGGAAGCGCTCAACCGATCACCGAGCATCATCAACTCGTTCGCAGTCAACCGCCCCACGTTGCGGTATATGAGCGCGGAGATCATGAAGGGAAATACTCCTACATTGATCTCGGGACATCCGAAATGCACCGATTTCTTTGCCAGGATCAGGTCACACGCCAATGCGAGACCGAATGCACCAGCAAGGACGTCCCCGTTCGCAGCGCAGATGACAGGCTTTCCCAACCCCCCGATCAGTTGGTACAGCCGCGGAAACCTGTGCAAACCAGCATATTTCCGAATCGTGGGCGCATCGTCGGCAAACGCTTTCAGGTCACCTCCTGCAGAGAAAATCTTCTCGTGCGACGAGGTGAGAACGACTACCCGCACGTGCGCATCGTCGCGAGCCCGCTCGAATGCGTCGATCAATTCATCGAGCATCTCGTCGCTCAACGCATTCCGAGTGCTCGGACTGTCCAATGTGACGAAGGCCAGCGCAGCATCTTCGACGTGGTACCTGACCAGCGGCATAACCTGTTCTCCCAGCTTATCGGGCGCCGGCAGTGGTTGCGGCATTCAATTTGTTTGCAATCAACTTTCGCAACGTGTGCTTTTGAATCTTGCCCGTCGCCGTCATCGGAAGCTGATCGACAACCTCGACCCGCTCTGGTGTCTTCTGGATCGCGACACCGCGATCGGTCAAATAGTGTCGCAAGTCTTCGGCAGAGGGAGCATCGTGCCCGTCCTTGGCGACGATATAGCAGCAGACTTTCTCGCCCAGCTTCTCGTCGGGCATGCCGACCACTGCGAGCGCAAGCAGGTCGGGATGATCGGCAAGCTTGTCCTCGACCTCACGCACGCTGATGTTCATTCCACCCCGAATGACAATGTCTTTCGTACGACCGGTGACGCGGACGAATCCGTCGTCGTCCATGACTCCGAGATCACCGGATCGCGAGAACCCCTCAGGTGTGAAGAGTTCTGCAGTGTCCTCCGGGCGGTTCAAGTACTCGATCATGTGGGAAGGTCCGCGGTAGGCAATGTCACCTTCCGTACCCCGGGGAAGCTCCAGCCCGTCGTCGCCGACGACCTTGACTTCCGCACTCGGTAGCGCCGCGCCATCGGAAGTGATTGCGCGACTGGCGTCGTCATCGACAGTGCATGTAGTCGTGGAGAGGTTTTCACTCCGGCCGTACAACGACAGGATGCTCGCGGCAGGTAGCTTGGCTTTGGCGTTTTCGACGACCGAAGCCGGAATCGGCGATCCCGCACATGTCCACACCCTCAAACTGGACAAATCCGCGTCCGCGTCCTCGTCCGCAGCGGACATGAGCGTCTGCAGAAATGTCGTTGCTGTGACCGCGGCCGTGCATCTGTACTGCTTGATATCTGCCAGCCCTTGTGCGGGAGACCACTCGGCTACGACGTGCGTCGAGGCTCCCACGAGCAATGGAAGAAGGACGCTGGTCACCAAACCTGTCGTGTGGGTTATCGGCGAAGGACCGAATTGGACGTCGTTCTCGGTGTGGCCGAAGGCCACGGTCAGGGCACGAGCTCCGGATGCATACGAATTGAATGTATGCAGGCATCCTTTCGGCCGTGAGGTCGTTCCCGACGTGTATACGATGACGAATGGGTCGTCCGGATGAACGCGGGTGTCCAACTCGGCGTCGATGTTCGCGGACGAGATGTCCTGAACCACGAGGTCCTCCAGAACGTCGATTCCTCGTTCTGCCAATTCGGATCGCTTGTCCTCGGGTGCACGAACGGCAACGATTGTCCTCAACGTCGAAGACTCGGTGCGAATGTCGTCGAACATGGAAGCGTAGTCGAACCCTTTGAATTCGACTGGAGCGATAGCAGTCGTGACCGCTGCGTCTGCGACCACGTGCGACACCTCGTCGCGGCGGTAAATGGGCATGATGGGCACGGTGACTGCGCCGAGACGGGACAAGGCAGCGGCCACCACCACGAATGCCGCCCAGTTCGGCAGCTGGACAGCAACACGATCCCCGTAGTTCACTCCACGACGCTTGAGCCCGAGCGCCAACCGCTGCGAAGTGTCGTAGAGCTCGGCAAAGGTCAGAGCATGCGTTCCATCGGTGATGAACACTTTGTCCGGGTTCGACGCGGCCCGCGAGCCGAGGAGGTCGGTGAAGTTCTCGCCGGTCCATTGGCCGTTTGCGTAGAAATCTTCGATCTGCTGAGAAGTGAATCGTCCGAGGCTTCGCTCGCTTGCCATAGTGCCCGTCCTTCGATGAAAGATGCCGACTTGATAAAAGGGTAGAATGGTTGGACCGAAGTTTGCAAGCATTTCGTGCCATATCGGTACCGAACACGGCTCGCGTTCGACCGCACGACGCGTATCGCCCGAACTCGGCTACGACATGGAGAGAACAACTTTGCCGAATCCCATTCCGCTTTCGAGGTATTCATGCGCGTCGACCGCGCCGTCCAGTGGAAAGACTCGACCCACGGGTGGCGGCGGCACCGAATACCGCTCGAGAAAACCGAGAAGTTCGGCGAAGTCGGCAGGGCTACCCATCGTCGTCCCGAGTAGGTCGTACTGGCCGAAGTAGAACTGTCGAACATCGAGAACTCCGGTGCCACTTCGCGACGCCCCCAGCACCACGACTCGTCCGCCATGCTTCGCAGAATCGACAGAGGATTCCCACGTTCCCACCGAATCGAGCACCATGTCGAAACCTGCTGCGTCATTTGCCAGTTGTCGAGCGGCGTCGGGCCAGCCGTCATTCGTGTACAGCACTCCGCCTGCTGCGCCGAGCCCGACCGCCTGATCGATCTTGGCCTGACTCGACGATGTCACGATGACCCTGGCGCCCACGGCTGCGCCAAGCATCACCGCCATCGTGGCAACACCACCTCCGGCGCCGAGAACGAGAAGCGACTCCCCTTCCCTCAGTCGACCGCGAGTGAACAGGGCCCGGTACGTCGTCACACCGACGAGTGGAAGCGCCGCAGCGCCATGCCAGTCCCAGCCCGCCGGCTTCGGGACCACCGAACCTGAGGGGACCACAACCCTCTCCGCGTACGTGCCGGGTCGACGGTCGCCGAGGATTTCCCACCGGGGACCAGGCGCGGACTCGTCCCCGCCCCACCAGAGCGAAGGAACGACGAGCACCTTCTCTCCGGTATCACTACGGATTCCAGCGCCGTCGGCTCCTGGAGTGTGCGGGAGCGGCGAACCGTACTGCCCACGACGAACCAACACGTCATGCCAATTCAACGCCGCGGCTTCGAGTTTCACGGCAACCCAGCCTTCGGGCACCGGCGGGTTGCGCACCTCGGCAGCAGTCAACACCTCGGGTCCACCGAATTCGGTCATCACTGTCGCGTACACCGCACCTCCATTTCGGTCCAACCATTGGACTATAACGGAGTGTCGATGCTTTTGACCAGCGTTCGGTCCGCCGAATACAGACTTGCCGACCGGATGGAACGACGAATCACCCTATAGCCAGTAGTGCCGACCATAGGGGTGAAATGCAGGTCGAATCAGCTGGCGGACGCGTCCAGATAGATACTCTTCGGGTACTGGTACGACGCCAGCCCTTCAGGACCGAGCTCCCGCCCGAGTCCACTGCTCTTGATGCCACCGAACGGTGCCGTCGGATCGTTCTGGTATCCGTTCACACCGACGGTGCCGGACTGAATCCGACGCGCCACTGCTGCACCACGATCCGGATCGGACGACCAGACAGTGCCACCCAGGCCGTACTCGCTGTCGTTCGCGATTGCGATCGCCTGCGACTCGTCGGTGTACGGGATCACCGACAGCACGGGTCCGAAGATTTCCTCCTGTGCAATGGTCGACCGTGGGTCCACATCGGCAAAAATCGTCGGCTGGACGAACCAACCCGTATCACCGGCACGCTGGCCACCCGCTGTCAGCCGTGCGCCGTCGGAAAGACCCTTGGCGATGTAGCCTTCCACGCGGTCGCGCTGACGTGCGGAGACCAGTGGTCCGACCTGGGTCGTCTCGTCCAGCGGGTTGCCGATCTTCATCGATCCGATGATGTCGGTGACGGTGTCCAGAATCTCGCCGTACCGCGATTGCGGAGCCAGGATACGGGTGTTCAGCCAGCAGATCTGCCCGTTGTTGATCATGGTTGCGCCAACGAAGCTTTCGATACTCTTGGCCAGATCGGCGTCGTCGAGAACGACGGCTGCAGACTTGCCGCCCAGCTCGAGCGTCACCGGCCGAAGAAGACGACCACATGTCTCGGCGATGCTGCGGCCCGCACCGGTCGATCCGGTGAACGACACCTTGTCGACGCCGGGGTGCGACACCAGGTAGGCACCGACCTCACGACCTGCGGGGACGATGTTGATGACTCCCGGAGGGAACCCTGCGGCGTCGGCGGATTCAGCCATCAAGAAGGCGTCGAGAACCGTCTCGGGTGCCGGCTTGAGCACCACCGTGCAGCCTGCGGACAGAAGCGGCGACAACTTCAGAAAAGAGATCGCCTGCGGCACGTTCCACGGGACGATCGCACCCACGACGCCGACGGGCAGCTTCGATACGAGCGTCGAGCCACCGAGCAGGCCAGGGCGGATTTCCTCCTGCGGAGTCGAGACTGCCAGATCGGCGAAGTAACGCAGCATGACCGCAGGGAACGCACCCTCGAAGGCGCGTGCCAACGTGATAGGCATGCCGTTCTGCGACGAAACTCGTTGCGCCGTCTCTTCACTACGTTTTTCCAATTCGAGTGCGAAACGCTCGATGACGTCCTTGCGCTCCGATGCTGTCCACGACGCCCAACCGATCGGATCGTCGAACGCCGATCTCGCGGCCGACACCGCGGCGTCGACATCGGCCTCGACAGCCTCCGGTACCGAGCCGATTACCTGTTCGGTCGTAGGCGAAACCACCGAAATCTTTGCCGAGGAGGACGGTTCGACCCACTTGCCGCCGATGTAGAGAGTCGAGTATTCGATTGTCATGAGGCAGTCACCTTCGAGTTGCGGCCGACGCCCCATGGGGCGGTCGGACCTCCGATGTTCTTGCGTTTCAAATACGTCCGCAGAACGTGCCCGAACCGATTCCGGCACGCCATGGGCACGCCGTGGGGTGCCATCCCTACCAAGGCTTGGTTCGACGTCTGCCATGGTCGACCGCTTGTGCGTACATTCACAACGGGAAGAAGCCGACTCGGCAATTGTGCCATCAGCCGAAGTGTCGGTCATCACACTGTTTGACGAACTCGGCATACTCCGCGAGTGACTCCGTCCCGCGACAGCATTTCGATAGTTGCTGGACCTCGGCATTCACAGGCACTGGGCCGCCCCTTGTCGATGTGGCAACGCTCACAGACGTTCTGTCTGAAAATAGAATGGTTAGACCAGAGTGTCAAGCGCGGTCCCGGCCGACGCCTGAAGCGCGAGCCATTGTGCCGCACGACACAGTATGCAATATTGGTCTAGCCAATTCTAGCTGCATGGTCGAACCAGCAGATTTAGGCACGTCCCCACAATTTCCGCGGTCGGCGAACACGACGCGACGGTCGTAGTCGATACACCGGCGACGCATGAGAGGCAGCAATGATCGTTCCAGCTGATTCGGACTTCCACCCCAGCGATCCCTCGATCACCAACTGGACCGAAACCATCGGCTTCTGGTTCGCGATTCCCGAGGAGTCCATTTACGGCAACGTCTATGTCTTGGCCAGACCCAATGTCGGAGCCACGATCTCATCGATCAACGTGGTGCAGGGAATCAATCGCCACCCGTTCACCGTCGACCTGACGGATCCGCAGATGCACGCTCCGTGCCCGGATTCGATGACCAAGTTCACGCTCACGAGCGGACTGACCGTCGATGTCGAAAAGCCACCGACCGTGTACCGATTCGGATACGAGAACATCGCAGGGTCCTGCTCGTTCGACATGACCCTCGACGGCTCCATGCGAGCGTGGGATCCCAACGATCCTGCCGAGAACCCGTTGCTCGCTGCTTCGGAAGCACATTCCGACCTGGGTCTCGGTGACGCTTGGGCAGGCGGGCACCTTGACTTCGTCGGCCGCGTTCGGGGTCAGCTGACCCTGCGAGGCAAGTCGTATCGCATCGACTCGATGGGCGGAATCGACCGAAGTTGGGGTAGACGAACCGAACTCGGACAAGCTGCGATCTCCTACATTCACGTGCCGTTCGACGAGAACTACGGCGTCCACTTGGTGACCGGAATCGAATTGGTGCGAGGCGAGGTCGTCTACGGTCCACTCCGCTTCGGATACGTTCACGAGAACGGAGAAGTTTTCGGAATCGTGGACGCGAGTCTGCGTGGACAGCAGAATGCACTCGCGCCGTACACGAACGAGATCACGGTGACCGACCAACGCGGCAAGACACATCGATTCAGGGGAACGGCTGTCGCAAGTGCACCCTGGTACACCTTCAGTCCGTCGTACGTGACGTTCCAGGCTCTCATGAAATACGAGCACGAGGGACGTTTCGGTTACGGGCTCATGGCCGACACTTACGGCATCGAGTTTCTCGCCGATCGAACCTCACGCCACGGCGTCGAAACCACCTCATCGTTCGGCCCAGGAATCTGACGACTTCGCGTAAGGAAATCCTTTGACACACACTCTGATCGAGGACATATCGTCTCTGATGCTCGACGAAGTTCGGCGACGGTTCCCGACCGATCCAGCAGGACAGAAGGCAATCGACCGCAAATACCACCGCCGTCGGGGACCGATTTGGGAACCCATCCCCCTCGAGGTGCTGAGCGCCTCGGTCGACAAGTTGCTCCGATCGAAGCTCGACCACGACTTCGAGATTCACGACCCACGGTGGTTGACCGGGGGCGCGTCAAAGATTCAGATGTTCTTCGAACTCGTCGTAGATGGCCGCGAGCCTCAGCGTCTTCTGCTCAGGATGGACCCACCAGAGTCGCTCAATGCGACGAACAAATCGAGTGAATTCGGGATCCTTCGCAGATTGGCCGGGTCAGTCGCCGCTCCCGAGGCATTGTGGGTCGACGAGGAAGCCGAGCATCTTCCCGAGCCGGGGCTCGTGTGCAGCTTCGTACACGGGGTGACCAAACCGACCACAGCAAGCACCGGACAAGTGACCGGACTCGGAACCAACTTCGGTCCAGAACTCCGACCCCTGCTGGGCGAGCAACTGGTGCGTAACCTGGCGACGCTGCACACGATCGATACATCCGACTGGATCTCCGACGAACTGCCCGGCGCAGCTATCGGTTCCACCGATCTGGCACAGTGGCGGCTCAACTTCGAACGTCAGCTGTGGTCACTCGACCGGCTCGACTCCTCGCCGATCATGGAATTGGCCGCTCACTGGCTTGCGCGCAATCTGCCCACTCTCGATCGGCTGAGCGTCGTCCACGGCGACTACCGCAGTGGAAACTTCCTCTTCGACGAAGAGACCGCACAGATTACGGCGTGGCTCGATTGGGAGTCCGGGCACCTCGGCGACCGTCACATGGATCTCGCGTACTGCTCACAGGATCTGTTCGGCCACTACGACGAGGCTGGATCGACTTTTCTGGTGTCAGGTCTAGTACCACGCGAGGAGTTCTTCGATCGCTACGAGCAGGCCTCCGGCTTGTCGGTGGATCCCGATCGACTGCGTTGGTACTCCATCCTGTGCGGCTTCTCCGCGACGGTCAAGACGCTGGCCACGTCGATGCGCATCGCTCAACTCGGCCGGTCGCATCAAGACGTGCTCCTGGCACGGCTGGAAGGCACGGTGCCGATTCTTCTGGGCCAACTGGGTCGCCAACTCGAGAAAGTGATCTGACGATGGATTTCACTGCTGTCACTCTCGGCGCAGCCGCCAAAGCATTGCGGGACACTGTCATTCCGGCCGCTGTTGCCAGCGGCCAAGCACAGGCCGCGGAGCAAGCGATGCTCGTCATGGATGCAATCCTCTTCGCACGGGATCGTGTGGATCTGGTAGCGGCTAGAAGGCGGTACGAGGTCGTGTCCACAACCGAAGCGATCGAAATCCTCTCTGCCGATCCCGATGTAGCGTCCCTGACGTTCGACGAGAATCTCGACGACATCGTAAGAGCGTCGAAGAAGCTCACTGGTGATGCGTCGGCGACAGCGACGTCGTACTCCGAAATGAGCTACCGGCTCGGGCGAACTCTCGACGCCATCTGTGAAGCTGCGGACACATTGGAACCCGATGCGCGACGGCGCATCGAATCTGCAGTACTGCAACATGGAATGCGCAGAATCGAATTGGATCGTTCGTGGCTGATACCTCTCGGCTTCGATCCACAACCGTCCACTGTCGTTCCCATGGAGTCACTGCTCGAGCGTTGAGCTATCGGTCGACGAGGTCCAGCGCTCGACGCAGCAGCTCTGGACCTCTCCAAACGGGCAGGCGCACATGTGTCTCGAAGCCGTGGTCGACCGAGAACGACGGTCCGTCGGCCACACGAATACCACGAGTCTGCGCCTTCATCGCGAATTCGATTGCGTCGGAACCGATATCGACCCACAAGCCGCTGCCGCCCGACGGCCGCTCCCATACCCACTCGGGTCGGACCTCCTTCACGACCTCGATGGTGTTGTCGAGTTGTTCGAGCAGCAGCTGACGTCGTTCGGCTGCTGCTTGTTCCGCGTTCTGGAGAACTTCGACGGCCAGAAACTGGTCGACCACCGAGGTGGTGATGTCGATGGCCTGCTTCACGTCGGTGAGACGGTTGATCATCTGCGGATCGCTGCGCACCCACCCGACTCTGAGCCCACCCCAGAAGAGTTTGGACGCGGTTCCGATGGTCAGCAGCCTGCTCGGGTCGACGAGGCCGTGCAGGCCGGTGTTCTGGTGCTTGGGGTCGTAGACGAGTTCGGCAGCACTTCGATCGTCGACGACGACGTGGCCACGCTGCTCGGCGTACGACGCGAGACGGTGCAGAGCGTCGGCGGTCGGAATCCTGCCGGTCGGGCTGTGTACCGATGACTGGCAGTAGAGCAAGGATGCCATGGGCATCGCGGCGAAGTTCGGGTCCGAAGCCGGGTATCCAACCACTCTCAGGTGGTGTCGGATACCGTCGAGAACGGCCAGTGCTCCCCGGTAGGTGGGATCGTCGACCAGAACGCCGTCGCCGGGTTCTGTCAGTGCGAACGTCGCTAGCCACAGGGCTTGTTGAGCACCCGCCGTCACCAGGATCTGATCGGGCGTCGTCGGGATTCCCGTGGCGGACAGATGCCGAGCTATCGCGGAGCGCAACACGGGAATTCCGAACGGGAAATGTCCGTCGGTCTCGAGATACGGACGCAGTGCGCTCTGGGTCAGATGACCCAGAGCGGCTCCGATTTCGGAACTGGCGGGGAGGGATTGGGTCGAGAGGTCGACCGCAGCCGCCAACAGGGTCTGCGGTTCGCTGGGCCGCAGGCTCCGACGGTTGCCCGACGCTACCGTCGAGCCTCGTCCGACCTCCGCGTTGATGTATCCCCGCCCGACGAGGATCTCGTACGCAGTCGTCACTGTGCCGCGGGCGATGTCGAGAGCCTCGGCGAGCGACCGCTGTGCAGGCAGCCGCGTTCCGCTCGGCAGTTGCTGCGATTCGACCAGATGCGCCAGCGCCGTCGCCAGACCGATGCTCAGCGTGCCGTCCGCAACCCGCCACTCACCCAGCAGCTCGGCCAGTTCCTCTGCGGACATGTCACGACGGTAGAACGTCGCACGGACAACGTTGCCACCGGGGGGTGAGCAATCGACACGGCCGTCCTCGCGCTCGAATATATCGCTTACCGGCCCGATCCGAGATGACGATCGAAATAGTCCGGCTCCCAAGACATGTCGACGTACGCATGCGCCGGTTTGCCATCGACAACAGCCTTCATGGCCGTGTCCCGAAGCGTGAGGCGTGGGTTGACGTCCCAGACGAAGTGCGGGCCGCCATCGGTGAACTGCACGTCCACGCGACGATCGAGCCCGTCGACCCATGTTGCATCGATGTCGCGATGCAACATTTCCTCGTCCAACTCGTACGCGAGGTCGAGTGTGCCCACCGGCGCGAGGACGTCGTCTCTCAGGATGTATCCGCGGAGATGTCTGGTGCCGAACGCGAACAGTTCGACTGCGTGCACCGCGTCACCGTCGTCGGTCAATGCATTGATCCATTTCATGTGGTGCATCGCACCCCAATCCCGTTCGCCCCAGGAGTGGTCGCGCTGACACACGGTGTCGAAGGTGAGGTCGACGCCGTCGATTCTCAGCACACCCGAGGCTCTGCCGCTCTGTTCGAGTCGGTCGTCGGCGAAGAACGACGGACAGCCCTGGGGATGCGTGCCGTAGCGATACGGCTCGTGGAACCCTCGGAATTCCAGATCGATGGATACTCGTTCACCGAAAAAGCAAACGCGAGAATCCATTCCGTCGGAATCGATCGACATCCGCATGGGCCCGACACGGTAGTCGTCGAAACCGGCATCCACCGCGACCTCGATACCGTCGACCTTCTCGAAGATCTGCTCCCCTACACCGTGTCCGAACACCGTAAGGGCAGCGCCTGCGATCCCGTGCGCGTCCACCCAGGTGTAGGCGAACGCGGTCACGTCCTCGCGAACAGAGGGCACCACCCACACCACGGACTCACGATGCTTCGGACGAGTGACGTCGAGGACGTTCCGAGATTCCCGAAATCTCTGCGCCTGCTCCATGATCACCGCGCCAGCAGATGGTCGAGATAGGAACGGGGCCAGGTGTATTCGACGTAGGCCTGTACGTACTCTCCCCCGAGGGTGCCGGTGAACATCGTGTCGGTGAAGTTGAAGGTCGGACTGACGTCCCACCGTGCCAGAGTGTGTCGCCGATCGAGGTCGAGCGACGTGGTGCGACCTGCCTCGTCCGTCAGTTCGAACTCCACCACGTCCTGGACGAAGTCGTCGCCGTACTTCGTTCGCGCGGAAGCGTCGACGATCGGTGACTGCACGCCGCCCGAAAAGACGTATCCGTTGACGTCCAGTTCACCCTCGGCCATCGTCCACATGACGTTCGCCGATACCCCGTTGCCCGACGCCGCAATCCATTTGTAGTGATGTATCGCGTCCCAGTCTCGAGTGCCCCAGGACTGGTCGCGGTGACCTGGTCCGTCGAAGTCGTACACGGTGCCGTTCCAGGTGAGCCGACCGGAGATGCGTCCGCTCTGTTCGTAGCGGTTGCGGGCCAGGTAGCTGGGTGTACCGGTCGTATTCGAGTCGTAGTCGAATGCAGGATGGAATCCTTCGAACTCGAACTGCACCGACAGATCTGTCGATTCGAAACTCGCTTTCGCCCCCATCAGCGGCTCGCCGACGCGCAGCCCGGCACCATCGAGATCCCAGTGATCGAAATTCTGCCCGCCTACCGCGATACCGTCCTTGTGATCGAAGAACACAGGGTCAGGACCCGTTCCGTGGAGGACGAAAGCGCGGCCACCCTCGTCACGTTCGTTCACCCAGGTGTACCAGTGCCCCATGAGCCCGTGCTCGGGCATGATCAGGCAGTACGCGACGCTTTCCCGCGCGAACGGCCCCTCGATGGTGTGCCTCAGATGGTCGTGAGCGTGCAGAGCCATGATGTTTCCTTTCGATTGCGGTTCTCACCAGGTCGAACTGTGTCCGACCGGAACGAAGGCCTCGCCGAGAATGAATGCCGGCGGCAGCAGGTCCTGTGCCTGGCCGTTGGTCAGGGGGTAGTACGCCTGGGACGTCAACGGATGCAGTTCGTCGAACTGCTCGTCTCGTACGAACGAATCCCACAGTCCAAGCGGACGAGCGAAGGGCGCCATCATCTCTCGCGTATAGACCAGAACACCAGCCATGATGCGGTCCCGCCTGCTCATGCCGGAAATCCGCTTGTACAGCGTCGACACACCGCGCTGCGATTTCTGCAAGATGTCCTGCTGCTCAGCGGCATCGATGAGAGTGAATTCCTTGCTGTCCCAACGGTCTCGACGGTAGACCGAAAAATGAGTGAGCGCACCCCAGTAGTCCGCCGAGTCTGCGGTGAAGGTGGTGCCGATATCGTTGATGTTGAATTCCGGTGCCGACTTGTCGAAGATCATCGCCTGGGTGATGCAGTACGGCAGGGTGCCTGCGGCGTCGTCGATCCAGGGATACAGAGGCTCGCGCAGGTAGTGATCGCGTACCAGCATCACGCTGCCGTCGGGCAGTTCGTACGGTCCACTCGTGTTGGTAGCCGAACGCGTGTCGAACATCAGTAGGAACCCGAAAACCTCTGTGCTGGCGTTCAATTTGCGACAGAATGCCCGGTGTTCTTCGTCCTCGACGGCGATGCGCTCTTCGTAGAAGCGATCGATCCAGGACTGATCCAGAACGTGCGGCTTGTAATTGCGCCCCGAGATGTATCCGCGCCCGGAACCGTAGACACCGTGTTGAATTCGACGCTGGAATTGAATCGCCGAGTTCAGTTCGTGCAGACCGTCGTACGCGTTCTGCATCCCGAGCGAGATCAGGATTCCTCGGCCCATGAGCGAGCAGACGTTGACCCATGCCCTGGTGTTGTTGAGTTTGTTCGCCGGCTCCGACGCGCACGTGCGCGCCAGTTCGACGAGCCCCTGCGCTCCGCCTGCAGCCTCGGTGACGCGGTCGTAGAGGTGTGGAAACTTGAGCCACTGTTGTACGAACGAGACGGTCTCGTATTCCTGGCGGGGAATGAGACCCGATTCGCCCTCGGTGGAACGACGCGCGAGCAGATCCCAGAGGTTCCACCCCGTGTACGTCAGGAAGTCGTCGATCTCTTCCACCGAAAGTCTGTTGCGAGAGACATTCTGGTCGGTGGTATCGACGATCGACGTCTTGAGTGTGTCGACGATGCTGCGGTCTCCTGCGCTACCGAGTGAGTGTTCACCCCGGTAATGCTCCAGCATCTTGACGAAGTCGATTTCGGTCATCGCGTGCTCCGTTCTGGTACTGCGTCGTATTCCGGCACAGTCGGTTTCGAGTGTCCACGGCCGCTCGCCTTCGATACTTTCAGTCGGGGAACTCCGACGGAACACCGATCACAGCGGGCGATGGAGTTGTCTACATTCGATGGAGGTCGGGCCATACGGTGTGGTCTCACGTGACCGCTGCGGTGATCGCGGACACCGAGATCTCGTTCTTCTCCAGGATCGCGGCGACCTCACCATGAAGCAGGCAGACCACCCGATCGCACAGTGCAACCAACTCGTCGGGATCGGTACTGGCCACGATCACACACTTGTCGACGGCGACGTCAGTGATGGCCTTCCACAGCGCCTCGCGGGCGTGAATGTCGACTCCCACCGTCGGCTCGTCCAGGACGAGAACGTCGACGTCTGCGGCAATGAGGCGACCGACGAGCGCACGCTGTTGATTGCCGCCCGACAGCGAGGACATCACCGCTTCGCTTCCGGCCTCGACCTTCAGTCGATCTGTGACTGAATCACATTCGGCCTTCTCTCTGCGTTTGGAGATGATCCCCCACCGTGACAGCCTCGCGGTTGCAGCCAGTGCGACGTTCTCACGCACGGTCATCTCGGTCATCGCCGCCGCGGTTCGGTCACCTGCGAGGTAGCCGACTCCGAGGGCGAGAGCGTCCGCCGGAGTCTTCAATCGAACTTGCCTGCCGTCGATCCGAACGACGCCCGACCGCGGCGCGGTGCTTCCTGCCAGCACCGAGACCAACTCGACGACGCCGGAGCCCAACAATCCGGTGATGCCGGTGACCGAACCGGATCGCGCCGTGACGGTCACATTCCTCAGTCTCGTGCCACAGACATCGTCCAGATGTATCGACTCTCGGTCCCCGCTGCGGTACGCCGTCGGTGCGTGCATGCTCTCGACACTGCCGTCCGTATTCGCTTTCGACACTCCCAGCACGAGCCTGACCAACTCGGCTTTCGCGACGTCGGACCCGACCAGGGTTTCGACCGTCCGCCCCTCGCGCACACCCGTGACCCGATCACAGAGTTCGGCCACCTCGGTCAGGTGGTGCGAGATGTACACGACGGTGACACCCGCGGCCGCCAGTCGGCGAACCGTCCCGGTCACCATGTCGGCTTCGTTCGCTTCCAGGCCTGCGGTCGGCTCGTCGAGGATCAGCAGACGTGCGTCGCGCTCGGCGGCGGCACGAGCGAGCATCAGCAACCTCTTGTGCACGGTGGCGAGGTCACCTGCCCTCGTGTCGAGAGCGAGCTCGAGGCCCACCATCTCGAGCGCCGCCGATGCGCGCGCTCGTGCCTGCTTGCGCATCCTGAAACCGAGCCGAGTCGGCTCGGAGCCGAGCACGATGTTGTCGACGAGGTTGCTGTCCGGGATCAAGGAGATCTCCTGAGGCATCAACACCAACCGATGTTGCTGCGCGACAGACGGACTGCGCAGGATCGTCTCGGTACCGTCGATCCTCATCACTCCGGTGTCGGGCCGCTCGATTCCGGCGAGTATCTTCACGAGCGTCGACTTCCCTGCTCCGTTCGGCCCGACGAGGCCGTGCACTGTGCCCGCTCCAATGGTCAGATTCGCCTCACGCAGTGCGTGCACGCCGCCGTAGTTCTTGGAGATTCCGGACACCTCCAACCACGGCACGTCCGTACGCTGCGTCTCCGAGACTCGGACGCTCACTTCTTGCCTCCGCCCTTGCCTGCGGCGATCAGTACCGCCGAGGCCAGTACGAGACCTTGCAGCAGTGTCGAGACCCACGCCGGCTGATTGAGTTGCGTGAGTCCGGTCTGCAGGGACAGCAGCCAGACCACTCCCAGCGCCGACCCACCGACGGTGAAACGGTTGCTTCGACTCATCGCGGCGCCGAGAAACACTGCGGCATACGTGCTCAGGAGGTAGCCGCCTGCGATGTTCGGGTAATACGACGAGGCCTTCGACGTCGCGATCACCGCGCCGATACACGCTGTCGCGCCGAGCACCACGAATGCCAACACGCGAACCCTGCGAACTCGGACGCCCGCCAGAAAGGCGGCTTTGTCATTGCCTCCGATCGCATACGCGTGCCGCCCGAATCCCGTTGCGTGCATGGTCACGAAGGACACCAGGCACACGATAATCGCGATCCACACTGGGAGGTTGAGGCCCAGTATCTTCACAGTCGCGAGGTCGGTGAAGCTTGTGGGGATGTTCTGGTAGATGTTCTTGTTGCCCGAAACCATCGTTTCGAGCCCGATGAGCACCGATCCGAGAGCGAGGGTGACGATGAACGAGGACGCCCGTCCGAGCGTCACCAGAAGTCCGATCACCGTTCCTACCGCGAGCGCGAGCAACAGCGCGACAACACCGGCCAATACCCCGGGCCAACCGTTTTCGGACATCGCGACGATGACCACCGCTCCGCTGAAACCGAACAGACCGGTGAACGACAGATCGAACTGGCCGACGGTCATCGTGAAGGTGACTCCGCACGCAAGAATCACCGGTATCGCAGCCTGATTCAGTACGTCGGTGACGGTGCTCAGCGTCAGGAAGGTGTCGGGGCGCAGTATTCCGAACGTCACCACCATGACGACGAAGCCGATCGGAACGGCGAGATTCGCCAGGATCGGGAGTAGCGAGCGTGTACCCGACGACATGCTCGCCTGCGTTGCTGTCTGTGCCGGGGAGAGCGTGCCGGTCACTTGTACTCGGCCTGCCACTTGTCGACGAACGTGGCGATCTGATCGTCCGGCGAGTAGTAGTAGCCAGATCGAGGGACGTTGGACTGGTCGATCACTGTGAACTCGGCCTTTCCGTCGAACGCAGTCGGATCGATCTCCGTTCCCAAGGCCGTATGAGCCAGTAGTTGGTCGACGCCGGTCAGAACGGCACTGTCGCTGTTGGTTCCCACTGTCACGACTGGCTTGCCCTGGCGAATCATGTCCAAAGTGCTGAGGTTGTCATATCGCAGCGCATTGATCACCGTGTCGTGCCCGGACTCGGCCAACGCCGGAATCGTCTGTGTCGCAGTGAAATCACAGCAGGAGAACAGTAGTGCGGCATCAGGGTTCGCCCGAAGAAGGTCCGTTGCACCCTTCGATGCCTGACCGGGCAGGTCACCCGCAAGATTGAGGTCGACGGTCCCCACCCGCGGATGCCCACCGGCCTCGAGGATCGGCAGCGCTGTCAGGTTCGGAGCATTGCCGCCCTCGCTTGCGCTGATGGTCAGAGCCACCCACGGCGCGCCAGGTGGAAGTGTCTCGTTCATGTGCTCCGCCATGATGGTTCCGAACTCGCCGTCGGGCGCAGCGTAATTTGCATCCAGTAGCTGTTCGGGGTCGGGCGATCCGATCGCGACAGCGATCACGGGAATCTCCGCAGCCTGGGCTGCTTTCAATTGGGTAGCGATCGCTGCTGTCTCGACACCGCCGATAATGAGAATTCCGTCGACTTTCTGCTGCACGAACGTCGACAGTGCCTGATTCCAGACGGAGGGATCACCCTTGCCATCGGTCACGTTCGGCGTCCACCCGACCTTCTCCAGAGCACCGGTAGCCGTGTTCTCCCAATGCATCTGATTCTCCGATGAGCCCAGCACGTTGAGAACTCCTACCGTGCCGGTCCGAAGCTCGGTAGCGCCCACGAAGCCGTCTTCCTTGATCGCGGCCGCGCCACCGCTGGAGCACCCGGTCACGACGGAGACGGCAGCCCCCAGCACCATCGCCATGCGCCACGCATAGTTCACCTTCATTGTTTTCTCCTCGCGAAGTGGAATCCGCCCACGATGTAAGCCAGATCACAGCAGTGTGCACCGCATCTGAAAGATCGTCAATGGCTGCGCCAATATCGAATTCAGTTGGCGATGCGCTTCGAAACATCGACCAAAACCGCATCCGCACACACGAACAGAATTCGCAACACATGCTGAATTATACTTTCGCGTACGAACTGAACCACTCTCGTGGAAGCAACTTTACGTGCCAAATTCAGTCCATTTCCACACTTTTCAGCGTTAGAGATCAGGACTTTGTACAGATGGCTGGACCAATCAGTTCGGTGGAGTTGTCCACACCCCAGACCGCGTTCGGCACTGATCCCGCCACGCGGGACCACCGGATCGATGCCGACCACGACATCGACCGTGGAGTTCTCCACTCTCGACGTAGAACCCGTCGTTGACTTCGTTCGATTCGGCGAGCAAGTTCGGAAGATCAAACGACGCACGTGAATTCGATGTGCACAGATCAGACTCGGAGGCCTATCGATGAGTGTCGAACTCGAAGACGCCACCGCCTCGGCGCGGCAGGAACTCGAACCGTCCATCGCACGAATGCTCGACCGAAAAGCTTCGGCTACAACTGATCTCACACCTTATGTTCCGGTCGGCCCGGGGTCCATCGCCGGACCGTTGACCGAATTCCTTCGGCAGTACGACGACAACATCGCCGTCGGGCAGGTCGAGATCATGACCGGAGGCGCATCCAAGGAGCAGTACTCGGTTGAGGTTCTCCGCTCGAACCGACCACCCGAGCGTGTGGTTCTTCGACTCGACGCGCTGCAGAGCGTCATGGAAACCGATCGCCTGCGGGAATTCGACGCGTTGAGACTGGTCGCCCCGCACGTCGATGTGCCAGAAGCTCGATGGGTCGACCCGAACGGGTCCACCTTCGGCCGCCCCTTCCTCGTCACGTCCTTCGTCACCGGCGTCGCCAAGCCGACAGGACGGACCAACGACAGCGTTTCGGGACTGCAGACCGACCTCGACGACGAGCTCCGCATTGCATTGTCGTCGCAGTTCGTCGACCGCCTGGCTCGCATCCATGCCGTTCCTATCACCGAGGACACGGCCGGATCCTTGGGAATCCCCGACTCCGACCCACTGGAAGCTGCTCGCTGGCAGGTGAATTGGTGGACCAGGGTCTGGCACGACGACAGCGTTGCAGCTTTCCCACTCGTCGCCGTGATCGAGGAGTGGCTGTACGAAAACCTGCCCGCGCACGACGGGCTCGCCGTCGTACACGGCGACTACCGCACCGGGAACTATCTGTTCGACGAGAATACGCGCACCATCACTTCGATCCTCGACTGGGAACTTGCCCACATCGGGGATCACCACGAGGACCTGGGCTGGGCAGTGCAACGCATGTACAGCACCCCCAGCCCCGACGGTGGCCGTCTGGTGACAGGCCTGATGCCCAAGGACGAATTCCTCCGGCGGTACGAGGAGGCGTCGGGTCGGCGAGTGTCACCGGAGTCCTTGCACTACTACGAAATACTGTGCGCGTTCAAAAGCCTCGTTGCGACACTGGCATCGTCGGTGCGCGCAGCCAAGGACAATCACAGTCACCAGGACGTCCTGCTGTCCTGGTTGGCATCGTGCGGCTACGTCTTCGCCGCCGACATCTGCGATTTGATCGACAGAGGAGTTCGACCATGAATCCATCGCTCGACGTCCGAATCCAGTCCATGATTCGGGCTCTCACCGATACCGTTCTGCCGCAACTCGTTCCGGGAACTGCAGCAGCCGACCAGGCTGCACTGGTGGCAGGACACCTGGCCGTGATTCGCGATCAGATCGACATTGCAGTCGAATTCGATCGATACGAACTCAGGTCGTATTCCCTTCTCGCCGAATCGTTGATCGGCAGCGTAACGGGTGGGCCGAAGACCACATCGGCCGTATCGCTGCTGACGTCGCTCACGGCGACCCAGCGAGAGGACGGGCCGGCCGACGTCTGCGCGCACGTCGACACACTCGGAAGTGCGATCGAATCGCTGGTCCACGCCGTCGCGGTCGACGGTTCGAACGGTGCAGGCGCCAGTGTGACGGCGACCGTCGTCGACCACGAACGTCGCCGCGTCGCCGCCAACCGCAAGCTCTTTCTCGGGATGGGGTGGGAGTCGGACTCCACTGAGTTACCCGATCTCACGAAGCTTTCCGAGCTCACACCGGTGACGGCCTCGGAATGACCGAACGCACGCCGTCGGTGCGGGTATTGCGGTTCTGCCACAGCGGGTGTGGCCGATTGCGAAGCGTCACTATCGTCAGCGCGGTGTGAACGGCGAGCTGATCCGACGGATCGCTCGCCACGTCGAGACCGGTCAGCTTCTTGACTCGCGAGATTCGCTGCCTGACCGTGTTCTCGTGGACCGCCATCGCCGTCGCCGTCTTGCGCACGCTGTGCCCGGAGTGGGAGAACTCGACGAGCGTGTCGAGCAGAACCTGCTCGTCCTCCCCGCTGTTCCACAGCGCTCCCAGCGTGTGTTGAACGTAGCGTCTGATCGACGCGATGTTGCCGTTGGCCACCAGTACGCGAGCCGGTCCCAGATCGTGTGCCGTCACGACCCGCGAATGGTCGGCGTCGAAGCGGTCGAGGCATTCGACCACCTCGCAGGCCTCGGCATAGGCATCACTGATGTCGACCGGGGAGCACACGGCCGAAATACCTGCTTGCACACCGTCCTTCGGCGACAGCGCCAGTACCGCACGCTTGATGAAGTCGACGACTCCGTGTCGATCGCCCTCGTTCACGTCGACGAGCAGAGCGATGCCGTGCGCCGTACGCGTGCCGATGACGTCGGCCCGGGTGCGCGCAGACAACCGTCGAGCGAGCGTCGTGGCGTCACCGAGCTTGCCGACGACGCGAGAATCGTCGACGAGGACGACCACCTTGAACACAGTGAGGTCGACGCCGAGTCGGTCGGCTTCCTCGCGCAATTCGACGGTCTCGGAGTGCCCCTTGATCAACCGGTCCGCGAGCTCGACGGTCAGATCCGAGATCGATCGCCGCACCGCACGGTGCAGTCGGTGATGCATCGACAGATACGCAGCGGCGCGTTCGACGAAGTGCCGGTCGAATCGATCGAACGGATGCCTCACCTCAGCCATGACGAGCCAGCCGACGACGTCCGTCCCGTTGACCACCCGATCGACGAGGTATCGGCGTGCCGGACCGACAGACACTCGGGCGTCGACCACCGCAGGTGTCGAGGTGCGACTCACAGTTCGGATGACATCCTCGAGGATCGCCGACGCCTTCGGGGTCGTCAGCCCACCTACTCGCGCAACGGAACTGGCCACCTCGCCGCCTCGGGTATCGAACAACCACAGGGTGTGTCGCGCCCGGTCGACGATCACACCGAACAGATCGGCGAAATCGCTGCCGCCGCCCAATGACTCGGCTAGTGCGGTCTCGAGGTCGTGGCGACGTGTCAGGTCGTCGAACCTGTTGTGCAGTTGTCGATGACATGAGCCTGCGCAGTCGGCGGCGGGGTCGGACGTCAGCACGGATCTGCTACCTTTCCGCACGATCGAGGCTGTCGATGTGCTCCTCGTCACATGACGGTAGTCGTGTGCAAATGGTAAGTCCAATGTCCGCTGGGGTCCGACGTCGCGAACCGCTCGAACCGCTACCCCGAAAGGGGTAACTTCCGCCGACAACGACGGTGGCCGGTCACATTCTCGCTATGTTCCGACCGAACCTCGAGAAGGAGCTGACGTGGACAAGATCTGGCCGTGCGACGACGACGAAAGCAAGCGATTCCCCATTTTCACGCGGGCGAACACCGGCGAAGTGTTCGTCGACGCCGCCACCCCACTCACCTGGAGCCTTTACGGTCGCGGCGTCTACGAGAACGGTTACCGCGACGCCTTGCTGAAACTCGGCGTCTTCACCGCCGAGGACTTTCGGCCGGAGTGGGAGGGCGAGGTCGTCGGCTGTTTCGGCGGCTACGTCTACATCAACGTCTCGCTCTCGCGTGTCCTCGCCGAACGAACACCTGGGATGACCTGGCAAGCCATCGACCAGTCGTTCTTCGGGGACCAGCCGGATGCCCCGCCGTACGCGCCGCACCCGGACGACGTCAACGAAGAGTGCACTGCACGCATGACGGACTGGATGGGATCGCTGTTCGCCGCAACGTCGGTCCCCGAAATCGACGCGCACCGACACCGTATCGACGAGATCGTCGCCACCCGACCCGATCTCACGACGCTGACCGACGCAGAACTTCTGGAGCGTTTCCGTTCGCTGGTCCCCGAGATGCGCGACATGTTCGCCACTCATATGACGCAGACATACAGCTCCACGATTGTCACGGGCGTCATTGCGCAGGCGGCCGCCGCAGCAGGGAAGCCGGAACTCCTGTCGAGCCTGACCGCCGGGGTCGGCGACGTCGATTCCGTGGTGCAGTCCATAGACATCTGGAACCTGTCTCGGCTGGCGAAGTCGACATCCGTCGCTGCCAAGTTCGACAAGGGCATCGGCGATCTACTCGAACGACTCGAGTCTTCGGACAGTGCGGAGGCCGCCGAGTTCCTCGCTGCGTGGAAGGTCTTCCAGCAGCAGTGGGGATTCCTCGGGCCGAGCATTTGGGAACTGCGCTCGCCCACCTACGGCGAGAATCCGGAGATCGCGTTACGCATGATCGACCGCGCTCGCCACGTCGAGGATGCGGCGTCGCCCACGGCACGCTCGCACTCACTCGAACAGGACCGGATCGACGCCGTCAAGGTGGTCGGCGACGCCCTGGCCGGTGGCGAGTTGCACGACACGTTCATGGCCGCGGCCAACGTCGTCCCGGTGTACATGCCTGCGCGCGAACGGATCAAGGTGCAGTGCACGCGAATGATCGAGGAAGCACGAAAGACCATGCGCGAGCTCGGCGGGCGACTCACCGCAGCAGGAACCATCGATCGATGGCAGGACGTCCTGCTGTTGATGAACGACGAGATCGACTCGTTCGTCGCCGATCCGGAACCGTGGAATGACACCGTCGCCGAGCGCAAGGAACGGTTGTCGCTCCTCGAATCGTTGTCTCCACCGTTCGTATTCGACGGACCACCTCCGACGCTCGATCAGTTCACTCCTCGCTCCGATGTACGTGGCCTGACCATCGAGGCGGGAACAGTCCTCACCGGGCTCGGCGCATCGCCGGGAACGTGCACCGGGCCAGCTCGAGTGATCACCTCGCTCGACGACGAGGGTGAGTTCGACGCCGGGGACATCCTCGTCGCTCGAACGACCGATTCGTCGTGGGGGCCGCTGTTTCTCACAGCAGGTGCAATCGTGTGCGAGACAGGCGCGACCATCTCGCACGCCGCGATCGTCTCGCGTGAGCTGGGGATCCCGGCGGCCGTGTCCGTGGAGGGCGCGACGAGCCTGATTCCGGACGGAACGATCGTGACGGTCAACGGTGACGACGGCACAGTCACGGTGCATTGACGTGAGCACCCCACGACCGCTTCGCCCCCTCGGCGCGATCGAGGTTCCGCGCGCCGCGGAGCTGTACGCCGACGTGATTCGCAGCAAGATTCTCGCCGGGGACATAGAGGTGGGCGCTCGTCTACCGCCCGAGCGGACCATGGTCGAGGACAGCGGGCTCACTCGCGCTGCCGTCAGGGAAGCGTTGCAGCTGCTCCAGCATCAGGGACTGATCGTGACGAGGCCGGGCCGCGGCGGAGGATCGGTGGCCGCGCGTCCTGACGCGTCTGCCTTCATGAGTTCGGTCGATCTGCAACTGCAGGGGTGGGCGCCCGGTTCGCAGATGCTGTTCGAGGCCCGCCAAGTGATCGAACCGTGGTGCGCCGCACTGGCTGCGGAACGGGCGACGGACGACGATCTCACGCTGCTCGACGAGATCAACGCCGGGGCGGCGCACTGCCAGTCCTCGGCTGAGTTCATCGAGAACAAGGTTCGGTGGCACGCCGCGCTTGCGACGGCGGCGCACAACGAGCTCCTGTCGACGTTCATGGAGGCCGTGGGGCGCGCGATCATCCGCCAGACCGACGCAGACGACCACAGTGAGCCGGAGTCACGCGCGCAGTCCATTCGCGCACACCGCTCGGTAACCGACGCGGTCCGACTTCGAGACCGCGAACGTGCACACCATGCAATGGGCAGACACGTCCATGCCCCGCCTATCGCACATCCGAAACCGTCCGTCGATCACTCGCTACTGCTACGTCACGCGTGACCCGAACTCCATAACCGAAGGAAGGACAGCGAAGAATGCTCGAACCGAAGGACCGACTCCGACACCGCATTTCGGGAGGATTCGCACGCGAAAGCCTCGCCTACTGCGTAATCGTCCCCGGCACAGGGATCTACCTGCTGTACACGTGGGTCGACGCCGAGAGCAAAGCCGGCTACGCGTTCGCAATCTACGGCGACGGCCCCGAGCCCGCGTATTTCGCCCGCCAGGAGGGCATCGACGCGACAGGCCAGGACTTCGATCACTGGGAGATCGGCAATCTGTCGATCCATGTCGGCGACGATTTCGAGAGTGCGGTCGCGAGCTACTCCGACGACGAACTCTCCATAGAGATCGAGTTCCGTTCCATTCATGAGGCATTCGACTACGGTCGAAACCAGGCGGGTTGCCCTCCGTACCAGGCCACGAACCGGTACGAGCAGTCCGGAGTCATCCGCGGCGCGCTCACTCGCGACGGCGTGACGACGGAATTCGACGGCCCCGGGCACCGTGATCATTCGTGGGGACGTCGAGACTGGGACGCGATCCACCACTACAAGTGGTTGTCGATCGTCGGCGCGGACCGCGCCGCCAACATCATGGTGGCGCTCGTCGAGGGTGAGACGATCTACAACGGCTACGTCTTCGTCGACGACAAGCTCTCCCCCGTCGTGTCGGCGCACGTGTCCACCGAATATGACGAGCTGCAGTTCCAGAAGTCGATCACCGCAGAGGTGCTCGACGAACTCGGACGGACGACCCACATCGAGTTCCCGTCGTACTACAGCACCGCACGCTGGGACTACTCTCCTACGTTCAACTTCACCGATACGGGTATGGACGGAACGTTGGCCGGCGGACCGGTGAGCGCGTACATCCAGTACACGTGGCCGCGAATCTATCTTGACCACCTTCTGACTCGAGAACCTCACGCTCCGAACTGAACTCGCGACGGGGAGCACGGATGCCCTCCGGTCGCGGGAGGCCACCCGACGCCGTCGAAAATTGGACCAGCCATTCGACGGTCTCGATCACGGAAAGCGTCGAGCACCCTTGCGGTAATGGTCAAACCATTCTATGGTTGATATTAAGTGTGATCCAGCACACGTGCCGCGATTCGGCGGATGATCGATGGGACGAGAACAGTGCCGCGATTGGCTATCAACACCGTGACCGATATCGAACAGCGGAGGATGCCCGTGTACCGACGGGTCCTCCACGCGCCGACCCGAGCGAAGTACGGTTCGGACTACCTCGACGACGAGATCGTCGTCCAAGTACTCGATCTTCACCGCGTGGTACGTGAGCGATTGAATCTGGGCGTGGCCTCCGATCCGACCAAGCTTCTCCGGGACCCGGTCGTGGTCAAGAATTTCATCGCACGTACGTGGGATGCGACGACGTACCGGTTGTCCACCGAGTCGCACACGGGTACCGGTTCGATGGAACTGGTCGGACTGCTCACTCAGCTACGTAGGCTCGAGAAGGTCGTCGACGGCTTCACCGCAAGCCTCGCTTCACGAGCGCGCCGCCGGACGGCTCAAGCGATCGTCGGACTCGCCCGATGCAACAGCACCGACGAACTCGTCCACTCGGTCCCGTCCGCCATCGGATTGCTCGGCTTCGATCGGGCGGTGTTCTCGCTCGTCACCGGAGATAGCTGGACACCGCTGTCGTTCCACAGCCGGATCGACCAGTCGGCAGCAGAAGGTCTTCTCGACCGAATCCGCGACGACGCCTACCGCCTTCCGAAATCTGCTCGCGAGGTCCGCTCTGCCCAGGTGTCGGCGGACACCATGCGCAGGCACACCGATTCGCACGAGGGCTACGAACTGTGGCAGCAATCGCGCTCCAAATCGTTCTGGGTCGTTCCGATACTCGAACGCGCCAAGGTCGTCGCCCTAGTACACGCGGACTGTTACTTTCAGGATCGACTCCCCAGCAAGATCGAGGTGGGTGCGCTGCACGCACTGTGCGAGCAGTTGGGCCACGCGCTGTCCTCGCGACGTGCGTTGGACCGGTGGGCGGAGGCGTTCTCGTCCGGACCGTCGGAGTTCGTCTCACGTCGTTCGATCCCCCACGCGATCGAACGACGCAGCAGCCGAACGGATTCCACGATACTCACCCCGCATACAGGAGTGGACGAGGCCGACGGCGTGATCTCTCGAACCGCTGCGGACATGCAGTTGTCGCACCGCGAGCTCGACGTGGTCCGACTGATGGCAGAGGGTCTGACCAACGGCCAGATCGGACGACGTCTGATGATTACCGAGGGGACCGTCAAATCTCATGCGAAGCGCATTCTCCGCAAGACCGGATCAGCCAATCGTGCCGAAGCCGTGGCGATCTGGATGAACACCGGGCACAAGACTGCTGTCTGACGAGAACGAAGGGTACGACACACCAGTGCAACTGATGCTGATCAGACATGCTCGCCCACATCACGTCACGGATCCGACGCGGGTCGCCGATCCTGATCTGACCCCTGAGGGAGAACGGCAGGCGCAGGACCTCGCCGACTTCCTGACCGCCGCACCGCACGGTGTCGTGACGTCACTGTTCGCCAGCACCATGCAACGAGCGGTCCAAACGGCGACCCCGCTCGAGAAGGCTCTCGGTTTGCCGTTCGACACGGATCCGCGCATCGTCGAGGTGGATTCGGGATGGACGTCGTATGGAGTCGGTTTGGACACGTATCCGAGCCGCCGCGCAGCATGGGACGACATGAACAGAGGAAGACTGGGCGACAACGTGTTCGACCCGAACGAGTTCTCCGCCCGAGTCGTCGCCGGGCTGGAGGACATGATCGCTCGCGACAGCGGCAACGATTCCATTGCTGCGGTGGTCTGCCACGGCGGAGTCATCAGCGCCTATCTCGCACACATCTTGAAAATTCCTCGAATGTTCTTCGTGGACACCGCATACACATCGATCACCCGAATCAACGCAGATGCCGACGGCTACCGCGAGGTCATATCGGTGAACGAGGCTACGCACGTCCGACCGTGAGAAGCCGTGGGCGGTGGAACCCGATCCTCCGCCCACGGCCTGTTCGACTGAGTCTCGTGAACGGCGAGATCGCCGTTCACGAGACGAGCAGGTTCTCCCGCACCGCATCGATGTCCGAGTCGAGGAGTCCGCAGGGCCCGGTGAGGTAACCGACCACTCCGCCGTACTCCGCATCCAGGTGCTCGAGTGTTGAATGCATTGCCTCGGCGGGTGATTCGAAAAGCCCACGCCCGACTTCGGGGTCCAAGCCCGCGTCGTGGAAGAGGTGCGCGTAGGTGTCTATTCGATTGGGCCGCAGGATCCCGGTCAATGCGTAGTCCTCGACAACGACTTCCCTGGGGACTCCGAGGACGGACAACACCAGAGCGACGAACACTCCGGTGCGGTCCTTACCTGCTGCGCAGTGCACCAACACGGGCAGATTCGACGGATCGGCGAGAAGCCGAAACGCCTCCCCCAATACATCACTGCGGCGAGAGAGCATACGAATGTAGAACTCGAACATGCTGTCGGCGTCGAACCGCGCAATCTCGCCGTCGAGCAGCATGCGCATGTAGTTCGTGTCGGCTCCCTCACCCCCCTCGGCGATCGGCAAGGTCACGAGATTCGCGCCCGACACATCCGCCCAGGCGGACGGCGCTCGAACCGATTCCCGTTCGGCCCTGAGGTCGACCACCGTGCGCAGTCCGAGCGACCCGAGGGCGTCTCGTGCTTCCGGCCGATAGACGGCGTAGGTGTCACTGTCGCCGATCACCATCGCCTCCGACCGGTACAGGACGCCTGCGGACACGGATCGGCCGTCGACCGTCCGCAGACCGCCGAGGTCCCGTAGATTCGACGTTCCAGGAAGGGCCAGGCGAGTATGTTCCAGAGTCATCGACTTGTCAGTCCCCGATGACCAATGCCCTTGTCGGGCAGCGCCTGACGGCTTGCTCGACACTCTTTCGCTGATCTTCGCCCGGGGATTCGTCGAGAACTTCGAGTTCACCGTCGTCGTCGATCGTGAACACGTCCGGTGCAGCGAACTCGCACTGTCCGTGGCCTTCGCACAGGTCCCAGTCGACCTCGATCTTCATGGTCGTCATCCCTTCTCCACTCGTACGCGCAGACGCTTGAAGGCGTTGAATTGATTGGTATGCAACCGATCCGGCGGAGCCAGAGGCCGAATCCGCAGCCCGCGGTCCAGCACGGACTGGAAGAACGTAGTCACCTCGGCACGTGCCAGGTGCGATCCCATGCAGGCATGGATCCCCCACCCGAATCCGACGTGGTCGTTCTCTGCTCGATCGATCTTGACGACGTCCGGATCGGCGAACACCCGCGGATCACGGTTGGCCGCCTGAAACCAGCACACGACCTTGTCGCCCGCCTTGATCGTCGTACCCTTCCAATCGACGTCGACTGCCGCGGTTCGCCTCATGGCGCGAATCGGGGTGACGTACCGCAGCATCTCCTCGATGGCAGGTCGCAGCAGCGAATGATCAGCCACCAGTTTGTCCCACTCGTCGGGGAACTCGTCGAACGCAAGGACGGTACCGGTGATCAGGTTGCGCGTAGTCTCGTTCCCCGCACCGACGAGCACGAAGTAGTACGCAGCCAGGTCTTCCCAGCCGAGCGGCTCGCCGTCGAGTTCGGCGTGTACGAGTTTGGACACCATATCGTTTCGCGGCTCGGCGCGTCGTTGTTCGGTGAGTTCGCGGAAGTATCCGAACATCTCCTCTCGCGCGCGTTCCTTCTCGTCGGGGCTTCGCATGAACTCCGGGTCGTCCGAGACCACGCGGTTGGTCCAGTCGAGCAGAAGCCCGCAGTCCTCGAGCGGAACTCCGAGGACTTGTCCGAGTGCCTGGATCGGAAGGAGAGCGGCGGCAGAATGCACGAACTCCACTTCGCCCGCATCCTCGATGCGGTCGAGGATGCTCTTCACCGACACGTCGATGACGGCCTGCCACTCCTTGATCTTCACCGCGCGCAGGTGCGGCGCCGCGAGCTTGCGCAGCTTGGTGTGTCGCGGCTGGTCGGTGTTGTGGACCGTACTCGTCCCGCCCTCGACTTTCCGGCTGAGGATCTGGGTACCTTCACCATTGACGAACCTCTTGGGATCGTTCACCACCTCGATGAGGTCCTCGTATCGGGTCACAGACCAGAATCCTGGGCCGTCCGACTCGTCGTTCCAATGAAGCGGCTCGTCCGATCGGAGCCGCGTGAACATGCCGTTCTCGACGCCGTCGATGAACGGGCCGAGATTCATCAAGTCGATGGACGACTGCTGCTGCACTGTCATTCGCCGTCACCGACGAGGAAGACCAGCCCTGTCTCACCCGAGGTGTCGAGTCGGACGAGCGTGCCGTCGGCCGGGATGGTCTCGCCGCGAGAGGTCTGGACACCGTCGGTGAACTCGGTCGACATGACGCAGGGGATCCCGAATTCTCGCGAAAGGATCCCGAGGTGACTCTCCGGTGCTCCCTGGAGCGTGATGAGGCCCGCGACGCCCGACATCAGCGCCGGCGACATGAATGTGGTGGTGCCGCCGCGAGAGATGACGACGGTCGAAGTCACGTCAGGACCGTCGATGAATTCGAGCACCTCTTCGGGCGAGTCCAGGAATCGAATCGTTCCGGTTGCTCCGACGGCCGAGGTGAATGCCTTGACACCGGTGCCGATCTGATTCTCTGCCACGACGCTGTTACCCATTTCGTCCCCTTCGACGGCAAGCCCGATGAACTGGCTTGACAAATTGTTAGACCAATTGCTGAATTGTGTAGCGGGGATCACACCGCGTCAATCGATCCGGTCGCGCCTGCCGACGTTTCCCTCTTTCGAGGGATCGGCTGCGCGAACCCAGTCCTCGGTCGGAGGATGAACCATCGACACGACCATCCGCCAGGAGGTGACGAAATGAACGACGATGCTATCGAGCCTGCGCTGGACGCGGCGATAGTCGCCGTTTCCACAGCCGCCATCGGGATCGGCGCGAGCGTCCGCGACGCCACCCGCGGAGTACTCGACACCGCCACCGCTCTCGACGCACTGAACGCGGCAGAGTCCGCGAACGATTCACGAGCGGTCGGTGATCGCAGCCGGGACACCATGTTGTCACTGCGCGCCGCTCGCGCCGACCTACTGGCGTTCCAATTGGGACGGCAACGCTCGATGCTGGCCGAACTCACCGAGTGCCTCGCGCGGCTTCGGGCCGCGATGACACTCGACGATCTCGTCGAATCCATCCCCATCGAGACCTCCGGTCTCGGCTACGAACGAGTCATGTTCTCGTGGATCGAGAACGAATTCTGGGTGCCACGATCCGCTTATTGCGCGAGCGGCGCGATGGAAGCCAATGCCCTGCTCGACGCCGGGCGGCAGCCATACGTCAGCACAAGGGAACTCATGGAAGTCGACGTCGTACGGAAGCGTCGGCCCATTCTGGTTCTCGATGCGAAGACGAACCCCAGAGTGCACCCGAAGATCTCACCTGTGTCGCTGTCGACGACGTACACCGCTGCGCCGGTGGTCGCTCGGAATCACGTTGCAGCGATCCTCCATGTCGATCGCAACATCGAGACCGGGCAGACCGACGAGTTCGACCGCGACCTCCTCGGTCTGTTCGCACAGAGCGTCGGCGTGATGCTCGATCGACTCCTCGAATCCGACGACACTGTTCGACGCGCACTACCACCGGCCGCGACGACGAACTGGATCGAGGTGTTGACCGTTCGAGAACGTGAGGTTCTCCGCTTGATGGCGGAGGGGTCGACCAACGCCCAGATCGGTGCTCGCCTGTTCATCAGCGAGGAAACCACCAAGACGCACGTGAAGAAGCTGATGCGAAAGATGGGCGTGCACAATCGCTCACAGGCCGGCGCGATGTACCACCGCCAGCTGTCCGGCTCTGCGTGACGCCGAGTGTCCCACGGCGTCACGCGCGCCTCACACGTGATCCATCCCTTCGGCAGCCGACCAGAAGCGTCCCAGCATCTCCATCGCCCTGCCTTCTTCGACGATGGGGCCGTAGCCGCGATCGACGCTGTCCTGGAAATCGTAGAAGCCTGCTGCGAGCATGTCGTCCCAGATCCCCGCAGCCTTACCCACAGTGCCGACGAAGTCGGTGTAGTAGACGTAACTGCCGGCGAGGATCTTCTCGCGATCCGACATCGCCGCAATACGCGGATAGAGCTGCGCCGCGCCCTTTTCCGCCTTGGCAGCCAGCGGCGCCAACTCGTCCTCGCGCAGAAGCCTGATCTCGCTGACCGGTGAGTCCGAACGCTCGCGCACGTACACGGCATAGCCGGTCAGGTGTTTGAGATAGTTGGATGGAGTGGTGAACATCGTGCCGATGTCGACGACGCTGCTCGAAATCTGCTGCTCACCTTCGAAGAACAGAACCAGCGTGACCGACCACGGAAGGTCACGGACCGCGTCGGCCCATGGATATCCCGGGTCGTTGAGGACGTGGTCGCGCACGAGCGCCCATCCGCCGCCGGGCAACGGATAGGGGCCCGTGTCGGCAACCCCGTTCCGGCAGTCGAAATGCAGTAGGAACGATGCCAGCTGGGTACTGCCGTTGAAACGCTGAAAGTCTTTGCGCGCCTGCGGATCCTTCGCCAACGGCGTTCGATCCGCGATGAACCGATCGACCCACTCGGATCCGAGCAGCGGTGCGTGATATCCCCTGCCGGAGAGGAACATCGGACCCTGATCGTTCCACATCCCTCGGTACAGCCTGCGCGTGAATTGCATCGCGCCCTTCAGATCCTCGGTTCGATCACCCGGCTTCTCGTGTCCGAGATCCAGTGCGATCGACCGTCCCAACGCCGACGGAACGCCTGCCGCCCAGATGTGCAGCGGATTGAGTTTGGTACCCACTTCGTTCCTGATCCGTCCGCCGATCTCGCGGAGACCGTCGACCCCGACCGCGTCGGTGATCATTCGGTGGAATCGAGGGTGATGCTGCCACTGCAGATACGTGCCCATCACCTCGTATTCCTGACGAGGGATCAACCCGGATTCCCCCTCGCTGATTCGGGCAGCGAGAATATCCCAGAGATTCCAACCGTAGTAATCGAGAAGATCGTTCGCCTCTTCGTTCGTCAGCTCTCTGATCAGCGACTCGTCGGTGAGGTTCAGGACACCGGTGGACATCTTGCCCAGCATGATCTCGTGACCGGCGGTGCCGCCCGGCACGCCCCTGGTATCGACGGGGACGAGAACAGCATCGGGTTCGTCGTCGGCGGCATGCGGCACCTCCTCAGCGCCACGTGCGTTCTGTGCCAATACTCTTCCGACCGGTGCACCGGTGATATCCAGCCTGACCACGGTCCCGTCGGCAGGAACGACTTCGCCGCGCGCATTGGTCTCACCGACGCTGAATGCCACCGACATGATGCACGGAATTCCGTACTCTCTCGACACGATTCCCAGATGGCTGGTGGGCGCACCCTGCAGCGTGAGAACTCCGCGCGGTCCTGCCACCAATGCAGGCGTCAGAAAGGTCGTGGTGCCGCCTCGAGCAATGACGATGCAATTCTCGACGTCGTCGCGTTCGACGAAGTCCATCACTGCATCTGGGGTGTCGAGCCACACCGTCGTGCCTTCGACGAGTTCGGTGTCCTCGAACACCGCGATACCGCGTCCGATGGTTCCGAATGTCGTCGAACTGTCCACAGTCGTCATCCTTGGTCTCCTTCTATGTGGTGTGAGATCGAGCCGACATCTCGGTTGACCGACAGCACGGCCCGAGCGTGCTCTGTGTCGAAGTTCTCTTCCATCATCGCTTTTCGACGTTCGACGAATTCGGGATGCCATCCTTCCTCGATGTGCATGAGCCCGGGAACTCCCGCGACGTTGCACGGTCCGCCTGCGTCGTGGGACTGCAATCCGCCCGCCGGCCACACGGCGAGCGCGGACCGGGCGTCGGCGCTCACTTCGGTCGTTCGGCCGAGCTCGTCCACGAGGACGAAACGTGCCGCCGTGTACGAGAAGTGCTCGACGTCCCGCTCGATATCGACGTCGATCGATGCCACCGGAGACTGCACACCATCACGGTCGACGTAGCCGAGCTGGTAATGCTTGTCGAGGGCAGAACCTTCGAGAAAGTTGATCGCGATGTCGGACCCGGATTGGATGTTGACCCATCGGTACTGGTGGATCGCCGTCCAGTCACGGCGTCCCCACGAGTGGTCGCGGTGGCCCGTCGTGTCGAAGTCGACGGTTCTGTCGCCGATTCGGATCGAGCCTCGAACGAGGCCACTCTGTTCCAATCGGTTGTCCGCCAACCAACTCGGGCATCCGTCGGCGTTGTCGTGGTAGGTGAAAGGCGGCGTTGTCGCCTCGAATCGGTAGTCCAGTGCCACACCGTCGTGATCGAACGTGACGTGGGCGTCCTTGTGTGCCTCGCCGTGCCGCACGGTGAGCGGCCCCACCGTCCAGTCGTCGAAGTCCGCCTCGGGAGACATTTCCACGCCCTCGGTGTGGAACTGAAGTATTCGCTCGTTGTCCTTCCCGAAGACGAGCCCCATCGAACCCGCCCGATGCTGTCCGTCCACCCAGGTATAGGCGATGACGCCGATGTCCTGGTCCGGAAGAAACAGAATGAAAATCAGGCTCTCACGTTCCAACGCAGTGGATTTCAGTACGTGCCTGCGGTCGTCGCGATCCGTCAGAGTGAAGTTCACGAGCCTGCCCCGATCACAGTGCTGTCCACTGTCGTTCGGACCGAGGGGAATCCACCACCGGTGATGAAGACCGGCGCAAGAATCTCCGCTGCACGTCCGCCGGTGAGAGTCGGCCAGGCCTTCTTGGTGAGTTCGGTGGGAGCATCGAATCCCATCTGTCGGATCTCGTCCCACATGTCGACGTGCTGCGCGATCGGGCGGAAGAAGTCGTGCGAGTACACCGTGATTCCGTCCCAGATCTTCTCGTCCGCGGACTTCTTCGCGAACGAGCGGTACAGATCGAGCACGCCTTTCTCGGCGGCAACCGATATCCGACGCATCTCTTCGTCGCCCAGGACACGAAGCTGCGACATAGGAGTGTCCATGGTGTCCCTGGCGAATACGACTACCCGGTCGAGACTGTCGAGGTACGTCGACGGCGTCGTGAACGTCGTTCCGATGTCGTTGATCTTGACCTCGATTCCTTCGTCTCGGAAAACCATCACCTCGGTCACCGCATAGGGCATTCCCTCCGCGACCGTCGCCCACGGATAGGCCGATTCGTGCAGGAAGTGGTCTCGGACGAGCGCGAATCCGCCTCCCGGCAACCGGTAGGGTCCCGTGTCGCCCATACCGAGGCGATTGTCGTAATGCAACATGAATCCGAACAGCTCGGTGGTGGCATTGAATCGTCGAAAGACACTGCGGTGCTCCGGATCTTCCACCGACACAGCCGCTGCGACGAGTGGGTCGAGCACGTCGCGGTCGAGGTGAGGAAGTTCGAATCCGCGCCCCGACGCGAGGCCGGGTCCATCGCCCCACGTGCCGTGCCAGAGGCGCCGACCGAATTGAATACACGTCTCGACGTCGTGCCTCGATGCAACCGGGTCGACGAGGTCGAGGGTGACACCGATTCCGCGCCCGAGAATGGCCATCAGGGCGCTCGCATAGTTGCGGAGGTGATTGACTTTCGTGCCCACTTCTCGCTTCGACACCCCGCCGATCTCGACCAGGCCGTCGATGCCGATTCGCTCGGTGACGGCGCGCATCGCCTCGGGATAGACGTCCCACTGCTGCACGAACGACAACGTCTCGTACTCCTGGCGCGGAATCAGCCCCGACTCGCCTTCGGTGGATCGAGACGCCATCAGTTCCCACAGGTTCCAGGCCATGTATCCGAACCAGCTGTCGATCTGGTCGTCGTCCAGTCTGTCTGGTTCCACATCGGCCGCCGTGGTGTCGACGAACGGGTGCGGATCGCGTCGGCGCATCTCGGTGTCTCCTGGAATCCCACCAGGTACTTCCGCCATGAATTTCTCTACGAATGCTGCGAAATCTGTCATCTCGGTCATGGATCGTCTGCTTTCTCGACGTCGGCAGTGCCTCTCGACGGAGGCGGAATCGTTACCTGGAACACACTGCTCCGAGGCCCGCCTTCTGCCCATCCCCCGAAAGAGGGAACTGTGTCAGCGATCACGATTTCGGCTGTCAGAGACCCTCCGCGGCCGCTACCTTGTGGACAGCTCAATCATCGGTCTGACCATAAGAATGCGGAGGCGACAGTGGCGCCAGGTGTCTACTCGTTCGATCACGACCACGCGGTTCCGGCGCGTGAGCTCGGTGAACTGCTCGGCGGCAAGGGTGCAGGTCTCGCTGAGATGACTGCTGCGCTGGGCTTCAGTGTTCCACCCGGCTTCACGATTTCGCTGCCGGTGTGCCGGGAGTACCTCGCAACCGGCTGGCCGACGAATCTCGACGACGAGCTCGACCGACATGTGCGTCGTCTCGGCGATCTGATGGGCCGACAGCTCGGTGACGCAGAAGATCCACTGCTCGTGGCGGTTCGCAGCGGCGCTCCGGTGTCGATGCCAGGCATGCTCGACACCGTTCTCAACCTCGGCCTGAACGACGACACCGTAGAAGGACTCGCGCGACGCAGTGGCGACGAATGGTTCGCATGGGACAGCTACCGACGGTTCGTGACGATGTATGCGACCACGGTCATGGGCGTCGACGCCGACGCGCTTCCGCGGAACGACCTGCCTGCGGACGCGCCCGGGCTCCGTGCCGCCGTTGTATCGCTGAAGTCCGCCGTCGAGGCTCTCGCGGGCAGGCCCGTTCCCCATGACCCCGTGCAGCAACTGCGCGAAGCGATCGAGGCGGTCTTCCTGTCGTGGGGTTCCGACCGAGCGCGCGCGTACCGGGCACACGAGTCGATCGACGGTGATCTCGGTACCGGATGCAACGTTCAGGCGATGGTGTTCGGAAACCGAGGACCGTCGTCGGGCACCGGCGTCGTGTTCACCCGCAACCCGGCGACAGGCGAAGCACGACCCTACGGCGACTATCTCCCGAAAGCACAGGGTGAGGACGTCGTCGCAGGTAGCGCCCGGACCATGCCGATCGCGTCGATGGCCGAATACCAGCCCGAGGCGTACGCAGCTCTGACCGCTGCACTCAGGAAGCTCGAGGTGCACTACCGGGACATCTGCGATGTGGAGTTCACTGTGGAGGAGGGCAAACTCTGGCTGCTCCAGACCCGAATCGGTAAGCGCGGCGCAGTCGCCGCCGTCCGTATCGCTGTCGATCTCACCTCGGACCCGGACGTCGCATTGACTGTCGACGAGGCCCTCGCCAGGGTCTCTCCGACGCTGCGAGCCAAAGCACGCACCGAGATCGCCTCTCGCTCCGGCACATCCGGGCACGACGACGATCTACTCGCAACCGGCCTCGGGGCGTCGCCCGGTCGTGTCACCGGCCGCGTGGTCCTCAGCGCCGAGGATGCGATCTGCGCCGACGACGACGTCGTATTGGTCCGCACGTGCACAAGCCCCGAGGACGTGGCAGGAATGGCCGCCTCGGTCGGAATCCTCACGACGAAGGGCGGATTGGTCAGCCACGCGGCCGTCGTCGCACGAGGATGGGGAGTTCCTGCCGTCGTAGGAGCCGACACCCTGACGATCGTCGGCGACGAAATCCGTTCCACCGACGGCATGATCGTTCGAGCAGGTGACGTCGTCACCATCGACGGCGCATCCGGTGCAGTATGGCGCGGAGAGGTCGCGCACACCGACTCGGTCGACGACCTCGTTGCCGACGAGCTCCCTCATCTCCTTCGCATCGAGAAGTGGGCACTCGAGCACGAGGTCTCGCCCGCATGAATACCGAATCGCCTGCGCACGTAGTGATCGTCGGCGCATCTCTTGCGGGGTTACGCGCTGTCGAGACCGCGCGCGACTCCGGCTTCAAGGGCCGGATCACGCTGATCGGAGAGGAACCGCACCTCCCCTACGACAGGCCGCCCCTGTCGAAGGAGTTCCTTCAGGAGGGCCCACCGACAACCGCGCATCACCTACCCGAGGTGGACACCCTCGTCGACGATCCGAACATCGATCTCGCCCTGGGCACTCGAGCTACCGGTATGGACGCCTCGAATCACCTGATCCGAACATCGGACGGATTCGAAATCCTGTACGACGCAGCACTGATCGCAACAGGTGTACGTGCACGCGTCCTGCCGGGTTCCGATCGACTCGCCGGCGTGCACGTCCTGCGCACTCTCGACGACGCAGGTGCGATCCGAGCCGGACTCGACGCCGGTGCACGCGTCGTCGTGATCGGCGGCGGATTCATCGGCGCCGAAGTGGCATCGGCAGCAGCCCGACGCGGCCGCCCTGCCGTTGTCGTCGAAGCAGCCGCGACACCGTTGGTACGCGCAGTCGGAACGACAGCAGGCGCGGCATTGGCGGGTCTGCATGCCCGCCACGGAACCGAACTCCACTGCGGAGTCGGTGTCACAGCGCTGCTGGGAAACTCGCGTGTCGAAGCCGTCGCGCTCGACGACGGGTCCGAGATACCCGCCGATCTCGTGGTCGTCGGGATCGGCGCGGACCCCGCTACCGACTGGCTGCGGGGCAGCGGACTCACGCTGGACAACGGCGTCGTGTGCAACGAGAACATGTATGCAGGTGACGACGTATGGGCTGCAGGAGATGTCGCCCGTTGGAACAATCCGCTGTTCGGACGACACATGCGACTCGAACACTGGACGAACGCAGGCGAACAAGCCGTACACGCGATGACCAACCTGCTCGATCCGCTCGAAGCGACCGCATACCAGCACGTGCCGTACTTCTGGTCCGACTGGTACGGACGTCGCATCCAGTTCGCAGGCCTTCCGATCGGCGAACCCACAGTTGTCAGTGGCGCTTTCGACGGCGACGAGTTCGTCGCTCTGTACCGCGAAGACGATCGGCTCGTCGGAGTGCTGACCCTCGATCGCCGCGGCGACATCATGAAGTACCGCACCCGCATCGCACGGGGCGCCGATTGGGAGTCGGCCCTCGAGATTGCCCGCAAGCGCAACAAGTCGGTGTCGCATGCCTGATCATTCGAGGAGCGATTCGATGCAGATCCATGACGACGTGTTCGTCGGCGGCCGCTGGAAACGTTCGCACTCGTCGTCGTACACCGACATCGTGAACCCTGCGACCGAGGAGATCTGGGCGCGGGTGCCCGACGGCGACGGTCGCGACATCGACGACGCCGTCGCCGCCGCGCGGTCGGCGTTGCCGTCCTGGAGGTCCACCTCGCCGTCGGACAGGGCAGCTGCAATCGTGCGCCTGGCCGACGAAATCGAATGTCGCAGTGCCGAATTCACCCGTCTTATCACCACCGAGAACGGAACTCCGATCGCTGAGAGCGGATCCGCGCCCGCGCACGGCGCGGCGCATCTGCGATTGACCGCCGGTCTCGCGAACCTACTGGCTTCCGACGATATTCGACCGAATCCGTTGGCCGCAGGACGATCACGTGTTCGCCGTGTTCCCGTAGGAGTCGCTGGATTGATCACCCCGTGGAACTTTCCGTTGGGCCTGGTCATCATCAAGCTCGGACCGGCTCTGCTCGCCGGTTGCACGGTGGTGATCAAGCCTGCGCCCGAAACCCCGATGGCGACGCGTCTGCTCATGAATGCCGTTGCTGCAGCGGGTTTCCCGGATGGTGTCGTCAATCTCGTCACCGGCGGCACCCGCGCAGGAAATGCACTCGTCGAGCACCCCGGCGTCGACAAGATTTCGTTCACCGGCTCGACTTCGGTGGGGCGCTCGATCGGCCAGGCATGTGGATACCGACTCCGGCCGGTCACCCTCGAACTGGGCGGGAAATCACCCGCTCTCGTCTTGGACGACGTCGATACGGGCGTCTTGGCCGCAAACGTGCTGAAGGTCGCGATGCGCAACACGGGTCAGACATGCAAGGCCTGCACTCGACTGCTCGTGCCTGCATCGAGGCACGACGAACTGGCCGGACTCGCCGCGGACGTCGTCGCAGCGGCACCGATGGGTGATCCGTTCGACCCGAGTACGTTCTTCGGACCGCTCGTCTCGGCACGCCAACGTGACCGTGTCGCAGGGTATCTCGACATCGGCCACGCTCAGGGAGCAAAAGCGGTGACCGGAGGAAGCGTGTCGTCGCGCTTCGATCGCGGCTACTACGTGGAGCCGACGGTGTTCAAGGACGTGACGCCCGACATGACGATCGCCGCCGAGGAGATCTTCGGACCGGTTCTCGTCGTCATCCCGTACACCGACCTCGACGAGGCGGTGGCCATCGCCAATGATTCCCCGTACGGGCTCGCGGCCACGGTCTTCGGCGCTGACATCGAACGGGCGAGTGCGGTAGCCGAACGACTCGAGACGGGCAACGTCGGTATCAACCATTACGGGTCGAACGCAGCGGCACCGTTCGGAGGTCACAAGGACAGCGGAATCGGCACCGAGTTCGGCCCCGAAGGGCTTGCCGCCTACCTGCAGTACACCTCTGTCCACTACCCGTCCTGACCGAAAGAAGACGATGAGAGCAGCAGTCATGTGGGGGCCGGGAAAGCCCTTCGAAGTTCAGGAGATCGAGATCTCTGCGCCCGGCCCGGGTGAAGTGAAGGTCGCTTTGCACAGCTGTGGGGTGTGCGCCTCGGATCTGTCGTTGACGACCAAGTTCGGTCAGCCCACACCCGTGGTCCTCGGGCACGAAGGGGCAGGAGTCGTCGTCGGCATCGGCGACGGCGTCCAATCTGTCGCGCTGGGCGATCACGTGGTGCTGGTGTGGGTTCCGCCGTGCGGTCGGTGCGTTCCCTGCCGTCGCGGTGACGACTACCTCTGCGCCAACCGACGATCATCGGCGGATGCGCGCGCGGGCAAGGGTTCACCGCGTCCTTCCCCTTTGAGTGTCGACGGCACGACAATTCACCAAGGGATGGCGACGTCGACGTTCGCCGAGGAGACAGTGGTCCCGGCCAACGCTGTCGTGCGCATCGACGACGACGTGCCCTTCCCGGTCGCCGCCATGATGGGATGCGCAGTGCCGACCGGCGTCGGATCGGCACTGCGCAGTGCACGAGTGCAACCGGGTGACAACGTCGCGGTGATCGGCTGCGGCGCAGTGGGACTCAACGCGATCATGGGCGCAGTCGTCGCCGGAGCTGCACGGGTGATCGCCGTCGATCCAATGGAATCGAGACGCGCACGCGCAGGCCGCGTCGGCGCTACCGAATCGATGGACCCGACAGACCTCGATCAGCTGGCGAATCTCGATGTCGTCATCGACGCCGTCGGGCAACCGCCGACAGTGCAGGCCGCATGGAAAGCAGTTCGCCGCGGCGGCACCGTCACGGTTGTCGGCGCCGGTCGGCCCGACCAGGTCGTCGAGATCGACGCCTACGAGCTCTTCCACGACGACAAACGCATCACCGGCAGCTTCCACGGCGGGATCAGCATGCACCGTGACCTGTCGATGCTCGTCGGGCTCTGGCGCACCGGCCGACTCCCGATCGAGGAACTCATCGATGACACGAAAGACCTCAATTCCATCAACGAAGTAGTGGACGCACAACAGAGCGGCGCCGCACTTCGCGTGGTTCTCACTCCCCGACGCTGAACGAACGAAAGGACACACATGGGAATTCGACTACTCGACCACGGCTACGAGCGTCGACACATCTTTTTCGACGGCTCTGCGCACCCCGACGTACGCGAGTCGCTTGCATATCTGCTGCCGCTACCGCAGCTGAAGATGGGCGTCATCTTCTACACCTGGGTTCACGCACTCGGTGAGAACGGCAAGGGCCGTGCGGGTTCCGCTGCCATCGTCTTCGGTGAAGGCGTCGGCGAGACCGTGTTCGAAGTCCACGACCACATCGGTGTACCCGACGAGATGAGTTTCGACGACTGGAGAGTGGGACCCGCGAGGCTGTCACTGTCCGACGACATGATGAAGTCGTCGATCGGATTCGAGGGCAAGCGAGTGTCCTTCGACTACGACTGGGTGGGAGAAAACCCGTCGTTCGGCTTCGGTGTCAATCGAAACGGTTGTCCCCAGTGGCTTGCCTGGGACCGCACCGAGCAAGGCGGCCACGTCGTCGGCAGCATCACCGTCGACGGTGTGCGGCACGAGATCGACGGCCTTGCGCACCGCGACCACTCATGGGGAATGCGCGATTGGGGCGGTGCAACACACTGGAAGTGGTGGAACATTCTTACCGAGGCCGGGACCGCGATCCACGCGATGGAACTTCAGTACTTCGGCAAGACGACATTGCACGGCTACGTCCAGAAGGACGGCGTCATCGCGACGATTCTCGACATGGACGCGGACATCACGTTCGACGAACGATTCGTCCATACCGGCATCTCGGCGACGATCCACGACGACGAAGGGCGCACGACCGAGGTCACATGCAGGCAGGGCGGCGATCTGCAGTGGCCGGTGAGCCCAAGGTTGTGGATTCACGAAGCCGCCATGCACACCACGGTGGACGGAGTCGACGGCGTTGGGTACCTCGAATGCGCATGGTCGCCCGAATACATCGCACACCACCGCACGGACGGCGTAGGCGTCGGTGAGAGAACCGAACTCACCCTGGATCACGACTAAAAGGAACGAGCGATGACGTACACCACCAGAGAAGAATTCGAGACCTTGCATGCCGTGCGAATCCGAGGGATGGCACAGCCGGAGGGGGTCGCCGAAGGTATCGGATCCTCGACCGATTCGGTTCGGCTCGTGCTCGACGACGCCGTCGCTCGCGGACTTGCCAAGTCACGCACCGGCGGTCGCGTTCAGGGATACACGCTGACCCCCGACGGCAGAACCCGTCATGAGCATCTGTTGGCCGAACACGTCACGACCGAGGAACGTGAAGGTCTATCGGAGGCCTACGAGGCATTCCTCGCCCCCAATCGCGCGTTCAAGGCAGTGACGACGAAGTGGCAGACGGAGGCCGAAGGCGACATCACCGTCGTCGAGGCGGATCTGCTCGAACTTCACCGAGTCATCGGTGACGTACTGTCGACCGCCGCGTCCGCCGCACCGCGGATGAAGTTCTATCAACCGCGATTCGAGAATGCGCTGACCGCATTTCGCGGTGGGGACACGTCCGCCCTCGCGAGGCCGATGTCGGGTTCGTACCACGACGTATGGATGGAACTGCACGAGGATTTGATCCTCAGTCTCGGTCGAGTGAGGTCCGACCACGACGAGTAACACGGGGGTCACTCATTCTGGGTGAACCCCGTCATCTCATAGGGGAACCCACGCCGGCCGCCATACATCGACGAGGTCTCGCCAGCCACCCCCAAGCATACAGCGGACTGGCACCAGCCACTTGATTCGGGACCACCGAATCAAGTGGCTTCATCCGCTCAGGTCCATTCGCCCGTCCGGCGCTGATTTCGAACATTCGATGAGTCCACATGGACCCGACGATTCCCCGGATTCCGACCCAGCGGGAAACGAGTAATGACACGCTCGCGGCACGCAGACGAAAAAAGCGGCCTCGGAACTTTCCGAGACCGCCGCTGACCTGCTCTTATATGTCGGGCTGACAGGATTTGAACCTGCGACCACTTGACCCCCAGCTACATGCAAGGGGTTCCCGTGGGTCCAGCTGGAACCACGAAACCAGGCCTGAGCAGGCACGAGCGTCCAGCGAGGTACACACAGATCCGTACCCGATCGCACCGAGTTGTGACAACCTCGTGACACCCAGAAACTACGAAAACGCGCGCACTTGACTCCCCCACCAACACTCAGCCGCCGCACCACCACTCGGGTTCGGCGTGAGAGCGGGTTCAGTACACACCGTGACCGTCCGCCCCCGTACACACGTCCAACGGCTAACCTCCGGCAAACTGCCGAACTCGAACCGAAACCCGCTGTGCCACTTGACCAGAATCAAGCGCGACCAGTCCACAACAGACACCGCACTCTTCCGGCCCTCAGGATCGTACAAACCGGTCCAACGAAGTCCACACACTTTCAACCCAATACGTCTCCGAATCTGGATCCCCGCTGTCGCCGAGCCCATACCCGACGATCACGTGTGACACCAAGGCGTCAGCGACGTCGCAACGGCAGACGCAGCAACCATCCACATAACGCGTTGCGTCAATAACGCCACACGTTATACCATCGAGGATGTGCTGCAGTCCTTCGCCACAGAATTCCCATTGGTCAATCGCGTCGTAGCGGCGTCGATTCTGAACGTGACGAGCGGGAACGGCGTGTTAGTGGCCGACGTATCCCCTGTCGCTGCCGTCACGATCCTTGTCATTGAGGATTCTGATAATTTCTTTGACCATCGGAATTTCATCTTTCAATAGATCAAGCAATTTATTCTCGCCTGCTATCGCTTCCTTGTCCGTTCGCCGCTCGGGGTGCTTGTTGTGGAGTGCAGCGTGGAACCATTCAGTCCGGATGATAAAAGCCCAAGAGCCCACCCGAGACACCTTGCTTCGCGATTTGTTGTCAGACAGTCGCACCGCCAGCGGCTTTAGCGTGTTCTGCATGCGATCGAGGCTGGCGGGCAGTGACGTGTCCTTGAACCGACCGTGTTCCAGAGCGCTCTAGGCATCCTCGTAGAGCCTCAGTAGCTCTTCAAGATCATTGTGAACCGTCTCGGGTTTGATGCCGCTTCGTCCTTTGTGAAGGATGAAGCACATGTCGAAGCGTTACCCGCCCGAGCAACGTGAGCGAGCAGTGAA
>NZ_FZOW01000041.1 GCF_900188125.1 Rhodococcoides kyotonense
GATCGGTATCGCGTCGATTCTGGACCGGTTCTGATGACGGGCGTGCAGGCGATTGCACGTCATTTGGTGGAACAGCACGAGCGTGACAGGCGTGCCGGGAGAAATGTCGCGACGTTCGTGTCCGGGTATCAGGGCAGCCCCCTCGCCGGGCTCGACCGTCTGCTGGCTGGCATTCCCGAACTGGCCTCGGAGCACGATGTCCGACTCGTCCCGGGCATGAACGAGGAACTGGCCGCCACCTCGGTGTGGGGGAGTCAGATGGAACTACCCAAGGGGCAGCGGACTCACGACGGCATCGTCGGTGTCTGGTACGGCAAGGGCCCCGGGCTCGATCGCGCGAGCGACTCGCTTCGCCACGGCACGATGTACGGCGCGCATCCAACCGGTGGCGCTCTGGTCCTGGTGGGTGACGATCCCGCAGCCAAGTCGTCGAGTGTTCCTGCAGCGAGCGAGAAGTCGCTTGCCGCTCTGGGGATGCCGATCTTCTTCCCTCGCAACGCGGAAGAAGTCATCGCATTCGGCCTCCTCGGCGTGGCATTGTCGCGTGCGTCCGGATGCTGGTCGTCGATGAAGCTCGTCGCTGATGTCGCCGACGGCATCTGGACGATGAACCGCTGCTTCGACGACTTCACCATCGACGTTCCGGAAGTCGAGTGGGAAGGCAGGGCGTGGACGTACCGTCAACGCATCCTCGCCTCACCGCCGGACAGCCTGCTCGCCGAGGCCGACATGTACGGCCCGCGATGGGAGATGGTGCGACAGTTCAATGACGTCAACGACATCGACAGCATCGATGTCAACCCTACGGATGCATGGCTGGGCATCGTCGCCGTCGGTACCGCCTACGACAGCGTCCGTCAGGCACTCGACGAACTCGGCCTCGGGTCCGAAGAACTGGCTCGCGCCGGCATCCGAGTCATGCGAGTAGGTATGCCGTTCCCGCTGGGAGAGAGACGGATTCATGAATTGGCGGCGGGTGTGGAGACTGTCCTCGTCGTGGAGGACAAGACGTCGTTCGTCGAATCACAGGTCAAAGAGATCCTGTACGGCATCACCGATGCACCCCGCATCGTCGGAAAGCGTGAAGGCGGTGCAGCTTTGGTGCCCGCCGATGGCGAACTGACCGCTGCGCGATTACTGCGGCCGCTCCGGCGCATCCTGAAAGGCCGCGTCGATCTCCCGAAGCCGCCGCCACCTGTGCTGGATCTGACGGTACTCCCCGCCAAGCGGACGCCGTACTTCTGCTCTGGTTGCCCCCACAACCGTTCGACAGCTGTGCCGGAGGGTTCGCTGGCCGGAGGCGGAATCGGTTGCCACACGCTGGTGACGATGTCCTCGCGCACCGATTCTCAGGTCACCGGTCTGACACAGATGGGCGGTGAGGGTGCGCAGTGGATCGGCCAGGCAGCATTCACCGACATAGACCACATTTTCCAGAACGTAGGCGACGGAACGTATTTCCATTCCGGCCAGCTCGCGGTCCAGGCGTGCATCGCTGCCGGGGTCAACATCACCTACAAGATCCTCTACAACTCGGCCGTCGCGATGACCGGCGCGCAGGATGCCGAAGCGGGACTGACGGTGCCGGAATTGACGCACAAACTGGCCTCCGAGGGAGTTGCCAAGATCATCGTCTGCGCCGACGAGCCCGAGCGACACAAGAATGCGTCGTTCGCCGCCGGTGTGACGGTGTGGGATCGCGATCGACTCGACGAAGCCCAGAAGATTCTCCGTGACACGACGGGTGTCACCGTGCTGATCTACGACCAGCAGTGCGCGGCCGAAGCGCGACGAAAACGTAAGCGCAGCACCCTCCCTGCGCGACGCACGCGCGTCGTCATCAACGAGGCCGTGTGCGAGGGCTGCGGCGACTGCGGCGTCAAGAGCAACTGCCTGTCCGTGCAACCCATCGACACCGAGTTCGGGCGCAAGACGACAATCGACCAGACCTCATGCAACACCGACTACTCGTGCCTCGACGGGGAGTGCCCATCGTTCGTGACCGTCGAGCTACCGGAGGACGGCACGGTTCCGCGCACGCCGATCGCGACACCGCCTGCGTCTCCGAGCCCGAACATCGCCACTGTGAACGATATTCACAACGTGTTCCTCGCCGGCGTCGGCGGAACGGGGATCGTCACGGTCAACCAGGTGCTGGGGATGGCCGGGCTGCGGGCAGGCCTGCATGTCGAGGGGCTCGATCAGACCGGCCTGAGTCAGAAGGCGGGCCCGGTCACCTCGCACTTGAGATTGGCCGCGCACAGCAGTGAATCGTCGAACCGCATCAGCCCGTCCTCGGCGGACTGCATTCTGGCGTTCGATCTGCTGACGGCCGCCGACGCGAAAAACGTCGGATACGGCAGTGATACACGCACGGTCACGATCGCGTCGACGAGCCGGACCGCGACGGGCGACATGGTCTACGACTCGTCGGTGAGCTACCCGGACGACGACGATCTCGTCGGCCGGTTGAGGGCTCGCAGTGCGTCATTGACGTCGTTCGATGCCCTCGCTGCGGCCGAGGTGCTGTTCGGCAACACTGCGGCGGCGAACTTCCTGCTCGTCGGCGCGGCGTATCAGGCTGGGGGACTGCCTATTCCGGCTGCGGCCATCGAGGAAGCGGTGTCCATCAACGGTGTTGCGGTCAAGGCGAACCTGGCGGCGTTTCGGTGGGGACGCGTCGCCGTCGCCGATCCCGACGCGTTCGCCGAGGCAGTCCGGACCGAGACCGGACCGTCACGTGGTGACGTCGAGGTGCCGCGTCATCTGACGGGTTCGTTGACTGTCACCGGTGACACGCTCGCCGTCGTCGAGCGTCGTGCCGCGCAGCTGATGGCCTACCAGGGCGAGAAGGTGACCCGTCGGTATCTGCAGACGATGCAGGTCGTCTGGGACGCGGAGACCCGTCTCGGGCAGGGGACACAGTTCGTCGACGCCGTGGCTCACGGATTGCACAAGTTCACCGCGTACAAGGACGAGTACGAGGTGGCGCGCATGTTGACCGACCCGGCATTCGTCGCGGCCGTCGCGGCGGAGGTTCCGGGTGGGGAGAAGCTGACTTACAAACTGCACCCGCCCACGTTGAAGGCTCTCGGGCGTAAGAAGAAGATCGGGATGGGCCCGAAGAGCCACGGTGCGTTGAAGGTCCTCGCCAAGGGCAGGATGTTGCGCGGCACGGTGTTCGACCCGTTCGGGTACGCGAAGGTCCGGCGTATCGAGCGGACGCTGCTCGCGCACTATGAGGCGACAGTGTTGGAGATGGCCGCGGAGCTGACGGCGAAAAACTATTCGCGTGCCGTCGAATTCGC
>NZ_FZOW01000020.1 GCF_900188125.1 Rhodococcoides kyotonense
GCCAGCCCGCCGATCGATTTCCATGTCACCGACACCTACTTCGTGATCGCGCACTTCCACTACGTGGTGTTCGGCACGGTCGTGTTCGCCACCTACGCCGGTATCTACTTCTGGTTCCCGAAGATGACCGGCCGGATGATGGACGAACGCCTCGGTAAATGGCATTTCTGGTTGACGTTCCTCGGTTTCCACGGCACGTTCCTGGTGCAGCACTGGCTCGGTAACGAGGGCATGCCGCGCCGGTATGCGGACTATCTGGCCTCGGACGGGTTCACCACGCTGAACATCATTTCCACGATCGGTGCGTTCGTGCTCGGTGCTAGTACGTTGCCGTTCGTGTGGAATGTGTTCAAGTCCTACCGGTACGGCGAAGTCGTGACGGTCGACGATCCGTGGGGCTACGGCAACTCGTTGGAGTGGGCCACCTCCTGCCCGCCGCCGCGGCACAACTTCACCGAACTGCCGCGGATCCGGTCCGAGCGTCCGGCGTTCGAGTTGCATTACCCGCACATGGTCGAGCGGATGCGCGCCGAAGCCCACGTCGGGCCCGGCAGCCACGGCGGACACACCACCGAAGTACTCGAACAGACTCGCAGGGCGCCACTGAGTACCAGCGACCACGAACATTCGGGAGATCCCGACGCGTAGGGCTCGCTCTCAGATGGCTCTCAGCAGCAGGGGCGATACTCGATCGATGTCCGATCACCCCGCGCCGAACCTGTCGGCATGCCGATAGCCCGGCGCGGGCGGCCCTTGAACTTCTCATTGCACAGTCGCATCCGCATCCTGATCATGAGTGTCGCCGCACTGGCCGTGGCGGTCAGTGCTCTGGCGATCTACGCCGTCACCGAGCAAGCGCTCCGAGCACAGGTCGCCGACCGCGTCAGTCGGAACGCCGACGCCCTGATCGCCGGTGCGACGTCCGGTGTTCCGTCGACACTGTTCGGATTCGGCGTCGGCAACACCGAAGGTCCGGCGATCAAAGTCGCTCTCGTCTCCGCTGACGGTGAATTGATCACGTTCACCGCGGAGTCCAGGCCGTTCACCGGTTCGGGCGGCGTACTCGACGCACCCGAACAAGCGGTCGCCGACGGCACGACGGACACGTCACTCCGAGAAGTGCGCGGCTACATGATCTCTGCGAAACGCACGGTGTCGGGCGAAACGGTCATGGTGGCCGAATCACTTCAGACCAATGCACCGCTGCTGGGAAAGCTAACTCTTGCGCTCGTCATGATCGGAGCATTCCTCGTCGCACTCGCCGGTATCGCAGGCGCAGCCGTCGCGAGGACCGGTCTCCGCCCGGTCAAGAGACTCCGAAGTGCCACCGAACGCGTCGCCCGAACCGGTTCCCTCGAACCGATCGCCGTGACGGGTGACGACGAACTCGCCTCACTCGCCACGAGTTTCAACGAGATGCTGCTCGCGCTCGACAAGTCAGGCGCGCGCCAGAACAAACTGATCACCGACGCGGCCGAGGAACTGATGGAGCCGCTGAACACTCTGCGATCGAAGATCGACGTCCTGATGGCCGTCGACACGCAGAATCCCCCGCTGACTCCGGCGGACCACGACGAGCTTCGCGTCGGAGTCATGGCCGAGATGGACATGATCATTCGGCTCGTTCAGGAACTCGTCGATCAGGCCCGAGAGGTTCCCGAGTCAACGAATTCGTGAGTCTTTCTCGATCCGATGCACTTCGACGTCGGCGAGAACACCATCGGTGATCGTCGCAGTCATATAGGTGCAGAATGGCTGGCGGCGACGGTCGGTCAGCGATCCAGGGTTGAGCAATCTCAGACCGGAATCCGCCACCGTGTCCCACGGAATGTGGCTGTGCCCGAACACCAGGACATCGGTGTCGGGGTACAGCGCGGCCATCCGTTTGTCGCGTCCTGCTGCCGCACCGGTCTCGTGGACGACGGTGAACTGCAGCCCGTCGAGTGTCACATCGGCTCGCTCGGGCATCCGTGTGCGTAGGTCGTCGCCATCGTTGTTCCCCCAACACGCGATCAAGCGGGACGATCGGGCCTGCAGCGTCTCGAAGAACTCGAGGTCCACCCAGTCGCCGGCGTGAATCACCACATCTGCAGCGTCGACGGCCGACCACACCTCGGCGGGCAGGTCCTTCGCGCGTTTCGGGATGTGGGTATCGGCGAGGATCAGCAGCTTCACGTACCCAGTGTGCCCCGTCAGCGAACGTAGACAGCCGTTTTGCGGCCCTCGATCGTGTGCACACGAACCGGAGTGTCGAACACGTCGCTGAGAATGTGGTCCTGCATCATCTCGTCGGCGGTGCCACCCGTGACGATGACGCCGTCGCGCAGCGCGATGATGCGGTCGGAGTACGCAGCGGCGAAATTGATGTCGTGCACGATCAGCACGATGGTCTTGCCGAGCTCGTCCGCAGCGCGGCGCAGTTGCTTCATCATCAGCACCGAGTGCTTCATGTCCAAGTTGTTCAGCGGCTCGTCCAGCAGAACATACTTGGTGTCCTGCGCGAGAACCATTGCGACGAAGGCACGTTGACGCTGGCCACCCGACAACTGGTCCAGAAACCTGTCGCCGAGCGACGTCAGATTGAGGAACTCGAGGGCAGTGTCGACGTGAACGGCGTCGTCGGGTCCGAGGCGCCCCTTCGAGTGCGGGAAACGACCGAACCCGACGAGTTCACGGACCGTCAGTCGCGCGGTGATGTGATTGTCCTGGCGCAGGATCGACAGATGCTTGGCCAAATCCGCCGATTTGGTCGTGCGAATGTCCATGCCGCCGACCGTAACCGTGCCCGTCGTGGGATCGAGGAGTCGTCCGATGACGGTCAGCAATGTCGACTTGCCCGCACCGTTCGGCCCGACGAGCGACGTGATGCCGCCGTCGGCGATCGTGCCGGAGACCGGCCCCAGCACACTGTGGTCCTGATAGGACTTGGTTACATCCGAAAAATTGATCACAGCTTGCCTTTACGGAGAATCACGGCGAGAAACAGAATGCCGCCCACGAATTCGATGATGACGGTGAGGAATCCACCGGCGTAGAAGATGTGCTGCATGACGAACTGCCCGAGGACGAGCGTCAACAATCCCAGCAGGAATGCCACCGGCAGAACGTAGATGTGCTTGTAACTACCCGTGAATTGGTAGGCCATGGTGGCGACGATGAATCCGAAGAACGTCATCGGCCCCACGAGCGCCGTCGAGAACGCCACCATCAATGCGATGAGGACCAGCATCAACGTCAGTTCACGCTTGTGCGAGACACCGATTGCCATGGCCGCCTCACGCCCCAGCAGCAGGGCGTCGAGGTGGTGTCGGCGTGTCCACAGGATCACTCCGACCACGATGCACACCCCGAACGCCAGCGGAAGGTAGTCCCCCTTGACTGCACTGAGGCGCCCGAACAGCTCGACCGACAACATGTCGTACTCGGTCGGTGACAGCAATCGTTGCAGGAATGTCGAAATACTGTCGAACGCAAGGCCTATGACGACTCCGACGAGAAGCATCAGGAACAGACTGCCGGTCTTGCCGGAGAACATCCACCGATACAGGATGGTGGCGAAGACGACCATCAGCGCCGTCTGCGCGAGCAGTTTCGGTATGCCTTCGGTGTTGGCGATGACCGTGCCGCCGAAGACGAACACCATCAGTGTCTGCATCAGCGTGTACAGGGAATCGAACCCGATGATCGACGGTGTCAGGATGCGATTGTTGGTCACGGTGTGGAAGACAACGGTTCCCACGCCCTGGGTGAACGCCGCGATCACCATGGCGCCCACCATGTTCAGGCGTCGGGGAAACGCGAACGAGAACGATCCCTTGACGAACAGGAACAGGAAGCAGATCGTCGCGACGACACATGCACCTGTGAGAAGTGCGATGCGCATGCGCGGGGACAACGACGGCCGAGGGATCCGACGCGACGCGCCCTGCTCCAGCGTGGCGCGTGAATCAAGCACTGACATAACGACGCTGCCTCACGATCAACACGATGAATACGACGGCGCCCACCACACCGAGAATGACAGATGCTGGAATCTCCATGGGCGCGACGACGATTCGACCGATCAAGTCACAGATGAGCAGTAGTCCCGCGCCGATGACGGCAACCCACGGGAGATTCTTGTGCACGTCGTCGCCGAGAATCATCGACACCAAATTGGGGACGATGAGCCCGAGGAACGGAATGAAGCCGACGACGACCGTCGTGACGCCGGTGGCGATGGCGACCATCGTGACACCGATGAAGACGATCTGCTCGTAGCGCAGTCCCACGTTGGTCGCGAGATCCTTGCCGAGGCCTGCGACGGTGAACCGATTCGCGAGAACGTAGGCCAGAATCGCGATGATCAGCACCGCCCACAGGGGTTCGTAGAAGCCTCGGACCACGCCGCTGAAACCGCCCGAGCGCCAGGCGGACATCGATTGCAGTAGGTCGAAGGTGCCGGCGAGGAACGTGGTGATCGCGCCGATGACGGCGCCGAGCATGATTCCGACGAGCGGCACGACGAGGGACGATTTGACGGAGATCCTGTTCAGCACAGCGATGAACACGAAGGTGCCGACGAACGCGAAACCGGTGGCGACGACCATTTTCGCCAAGGGGGTTGCCGCGGGAAGCACGATGAACGTGAACAGCACGCCGAGCCCCGCCCACTGCGCGGTTCCGGCCGTGGTCGGTTCGACGAACTTGTTCTGCGTGATCATCTGCATGATGACGCCCGAAATGCTCATCGCCATGGCGGCGAAAATCAGTGCGAGAGTGCGGGGTACACGCGAAATCAGGAACATGTTTCGCGCTTCTGGATCGCTCATCAGCGTGTCGAGCGTGATGTCGTAGCCGCCGACGAACAACGAGACCACGGCGAGAACGCCGACGGTGACCGCTATCGATGTGAGCAGCAGGGTGCGGTGAGCCATGATCGAACAGACCACTGCGCCGGGAGTCGAGTGCCGACCCCGGCGTCAGAGATCTTCCTATGCGGCGTTCGCGAACGACGTTGCGATCTGCTCGAACGCCTCGGTGTACGCCTGGATGCCCTCGCGTGTGTAGAAGTACGGATCGAGGTAGATGATCTGATCCTGCGTCACGAAGGTGGTGTTGGCGAACGCTTCCTGAGCATCGATCACGGCCTTGGCGGGCGATGCACCTTCTTCGCCTGCAGCGGCGTCGCGGTCGAGGACGATGACCCAGTCGGGGTTGGCCTGCGCGATGGTCTCCGGCGCCAGGCCCGAATCACCGTGCACATCACCGGCTTCGCCGGCGAACACGTCGGTCAGAGTCAGAGGTTCGAGCAGTCGCCCGATACGTCCGGCCCCGTTGTCGATCTTGCCGCCGCTGACGTTGGCGAGGAACACCGTCTGCCCTGTCGTCTGTGCCGCAGCGTCACTTTCGGCGGTATCGAGCGCCGCGATGATGTCCGCAGCCTGTTCTTCCTTGCCGAAGATGGTGCCCAGCGTCTCGGTCTGAGTCTTCATCGTCTCGACCCAGTTCTCCTCGTCCGGAGCGATGTCGATGGTCGGCGCGATCTGGTTCAGCTCGTCGGTGTACTCCTGGAATCGGTAGCCCCCGATGATCAGGTCCGGCTCCGCTTCGCTGACGAGTTCGAGGTTCGGCTCACGGTGTGTCCCGACATCGAGGATGTCCTCGTTCGCAATCCAATCCTCGAAGCCTTCGTCGGGCATGATCGGCTTCGGCAGAGCGACGGGTTCGATGCCGAACGCTTTCAGGGTCTCGAAGGACGTGTTGTCGAGTGCCGCGATGCGCACCGGGTTCGCCGGGATCTCGACGGCACCGTTGGTCGTCTCGACGGTGACCGTGTCCGAGGACGATGCCGCGTCGGTGGACGATTCACCACACGCCGACAGGACAAGCATCGAGGCGGCGGCGCTGGCCACGACCAGCATCGACGTACGGGAAATCTTCACGCGGTTGTCCTCACCAGGTTTGTTTACGAACTCTTTAGTTGACGAGAAAAGTAGCGGTTCAGGTGAGGCTAGGCAAATCTAAGAACGGTGACACCGGTCACTGGAAGTCTCGGGACTTCGACCGCACACGAAGATCCATCAGTTGCAGGTGATCGGCCACGACCGTCACCGCCCCTTCGGCGTTCTGGACCTTGCCGCGCACGAACAGGGCAGGTGCTGTCAGAGCAAGTTTGCGGAACTTGGCCCACAACCCCACCGAGCAGACGACGTTGACCATGCCCGTCTCGTCCTCGAGGTTGACGAACGTGACGCCTCCTGCTGTCGCCGGCCGCTGCCGATGCGTCACGGCGCCGCCGACGAGAACACGATCCCCGTCCGGCACCTGAAGCAACCTGTTCGCCGGGATCACGCCCATCTCGTCGAGTCTGTCCCGAAAGAACTGCGTCGGATAGGAATTGGGCGACACGCCCGTGGCCCAGACATCCGCCAACGCAAGGTCGAGATCGCTCATCCCCGGCAGCACGGGCGCCCGCGTCGATGCACCGAGACCCGGTAGCAGGTGCGCTCGTTCACCCGCGGCGGCGCCTGCCGCCCACAGAGCTTCCCTTCTGGTGACGCCGAAACATCCGAGAGCACCTGCAGTGGCAAGAGATTCGGCTTGCGACGTCGACAGTTCCACTCGTCCGGTCAGATCCACGAACGACGTGAACGGGCCGCGCAGAACTCGTGATTCGACGATGCGCTCGGCGAGATCCTGCCCGATGTGTCGCACGTCGGCGAGACCCATTCTGATTTCGAGGCCGCCGCCGGTGAGGTCGGCGTACCAGGAACTGGCGTTGACGTCGGGTCCGTGGACTTGGACGCCGTGGCGACGCGCATCGGCGACGAGTGACTGCGGCGAGTAGAAACCCATCGGCTGCGCCCTGAGCAGACCGGCACAGAATGCCGCGGGATGATGCAGCTTGAACCACGACGAGTAGAACACCAACGACGCGAAGCTCTGCGAATGGCTTTCGGGGAAACCGAAATTCGCGAACGCCGCGAGTTTCTCGTAGATGCGGTCGGCGATGTCGCCGGTGACACCGTGCAGGTTCTTCATACCGTCGTAGAACCGCTCGCGCAGCAGGTCCATCTTCTCCGGAGACCTCTTGGAACCCATCGCGCGACGCAACTGATCCGCTTCGGCGGCACTGAAGCCAGCGACGTCGATGGCCATCTGCATCAGCTGTTCCTGAAAGAGTGGCACGCCGAGGGTGCGCTCCAGAGCCTTCTTCAGAGACGGGTGATCGAACGTGACGGGTTCGAGTCCGTTGCGGCGCTTGATGTACGGATGCACCGAACCACCCTGGATGGGTCCCGGCCTGATCAGGGCGACCTCGACCACGAGATCGTAGAACTCGGACGGTTTGAGCCTGGGCAACGTCGCCATCTGCGCACGGGACTCGACCTGGAACACACCGACCGAATCGGCACGCTGCAGCATGTCGTAGACGGCCTTCTCGCTCAGATCGATCTCTGCGAGATCCACGTGAACGTTCTTGTGTTCGGCCACGAGATCGATCATGTAGTGCAACGCCGACAGCATGCCGAGGCCGAGCATGTCGAACTTGACCAATCCCACTGCAGCACAGTCGTCCTTGTCCCACTGCAGCACACTGCGATCGGCCATCGTCGCCCATTCCACCGGACACACGTCGGCGATGGGCCGATCGCAGATGACCATTCCGCCCGAATGGATTCCGAGGTGGCGCGGAAACCCTTCGATCTGCTGCGCCAGGTCGAGTACGGACGTCGGAATCTCGCTGTCCTCCTGGTCCCCTACCTTGGACCACCTGGTGACCTGTTTGCTCCAGGCATCCTGCTGCCCTTGCGAGAACCCCAACGCACGAGCCATGTCTCGCACGGACGACTTGCCTCGATAGGTGATCACGTTGGCGACCTGAGCCGCGTACGAGCGGCCGTACTTCTCGTAGACGTGCTGAATTGCCTCCTCCCGACGATCGGACTCGATGTCGATGTCGATGTCGGGCGGCCCGTCTCGCTCCGGTGCGAGAAATCGCTCGAACAGAAGCTTGTTCGCCACCGGATCGACGTTGGTGATGCCGATCGCGTAACACACTGCAGAGTTGGCGGCCGATCCCCTTCCCTGACACAGGATGTCGTGTGTCTTGCAGAAGTCCACGATGTCGTGGACGACGAGGAAGTACCCGGGGAACTCGAGGCGCTCGACTATCTCGAGTTCGTACTCGATCTGTGCGTACGCCGACGGATGCGACTGACGCGAACCGTACCTGCGCGCCGCGCCGTCCATCGCGAGTGCGCGGAGATAACTGATCTCGGTGTACCCCGCCGGAACGTCGAACGGAGGAAGTTTCGGTGCGATCAAGTGCAGATCGAACGCGCACTCACGCCCGAGGTCCACCGCTCCGCGCACAGCGCCGGGATGGTGCTCGAACAACCGCGCCATCTCCGTACCGGAACGCAGATGCGTCCCTCCCGTCGGCGCAAGCCATCCCGCGGCGTCGTCCAGGCTGCTGCGCGCGCGGACCGCCGCCATCGCCATCGCGAGACGGCCGCTCTCCGGCGTCGCATAGTGCGCAGCCGTCGTCGCCACGATCGGTAGCGCATACCGCCTGGCCAGCTGCGCCAGGTCGTCGTTGCGCTCGTCGTCCTCGGCGATGCCGTGGTGTGTGAGTTCGACGCTGACTCGATCCGCACCGAATCGATCGACGAGATCACCCAGCGCGGCATCCGCTGCAGACAGTCCCCCGGTGTCCAGAGCTCGTCGGACATGGCCTTTTCGGCAGCCCGTGAGAATCTGCCAGTGACCGCCCGCGGCGTCGGACAGCCGATCGAAGTCGTACTGCGGTTTGCCCTTCACTCCTCCTCGCAGATGCGCCGCGGCAATCTCGCGCGACAACCGCCGGTACCCCTCCTGTCCCCGCGCCAACACCAGAAGATGGGAACCGTCCGGGTCCAACTCCCCCGCCCGCGAACGAGCCGTACCCAACGACAACTCGGCACCGAAGATGGTTCCGATGCCGAGAGTCCGCGCAGCCTCGGCGAAGCGCACGACGCCGTAGAAACCGTCGTGATCGGTGATCGCGATGGCTTCGAGCCCGAGACGTACCGCCTCCTCGACCATCGCCTCCGGCTGGCTCGCGCCGTCGAGGAAACTGAATGCAGAATGGGCGTGCAGCTCGGCGTACGCCGTCGTCGGCTCCGACGGACGCGACACCTCCTTCTCGTACGAAGCCCGCTTACGGGACCACGCCGGACTGTCACCCCCGTCGCCGACGACCTCCGGACGCGCCGGACGGCCCGACAGGACACGCTCCATCTCCGACCACGTAGGTGGGCCGTCGTTCCAACCCATGGCCACCTCCTGAATGTTTCGAACGTATGTTCCCATTACACCTCGAGCCACCGACACGAATCAATCGCCCGCTCGTGGCACCGATAGGCTCGCCCGGAACGAATGCGCATCCCCTTCGACAAGAGCCGGAGATCTCGAGTGACACGTTGGGCCTCTTTCGTCGTCGCGAGGAAACGATGGGTCCTCACCATCGCCGTGGTGCTCGTCGCACTCAGCGGCATCTGGGGTCTCGGAGTGTTCGGCAAACTCAGCGAAGGCGGGTTCGTCGACCCCGGTAGTGAAGCGGCGCAGGTCAGCTCGCTCGTCGCGAACCTCGGCCAGCAGAGCCCCGACATCGTGGCCATCTACACACCGCCCGAGGGCAAGACCGTCGACGACATCGCCCCCGACGTCGAGGCCGTGCTGAACGACTTCCAGGGCGACTACACGGTCGAGAACGTCACGTCGTACTGGACGGCGAACGAAGCCGCCAAGCCGTTGCTGCTCTCGAACGACGGCACCAAGGCCCTCGCCACCGTCACGCTCGGCCCGAACTCGGGCGTCTCCTTCGCGACGTTCGGTCAGCTCCTCCCGCACCTCGAGGTACCCGGCGTCACCTCTCAGTTCGCAGGCGGTTCCGTCGTCGGCGTCTCGTTCAGCACGACCCTGCAGAACGATCTGGTCCGTTCCGAGGCCATCGCGATCCCCATCACGCTCGTGCTGCTGATCGTCATCTTCGGCGGTGTCGTCGCCGCAGCAGTTCCAGTGTTCGTCGGAATCCTCAGTGTCGTCGCCGCACTCGCGATTCTGCGCGTGCTGACGACGTTCACCGAGGTGAGCTCGTTCTCCATCAATGTCGCCTCCCTCCTCGGACTCGGCCTCGCGATCGACTACGGCCTGTTCATCGTCAGCCGCTTCCGGGAAGAAATGCGCGAAGGCAAGAGCCCCGCCGACGCCACCGTGCGCACGGTGCTGACCGCCGGACGGACGATCGTCTTCTCCGGCCTCCTGCTGATCTGCGCCTTCGCCGGGATGCTCGTGTTCCCGCAACCGGTCGTCAAATCGCTCGGCTTCGGCGCGATGGCCGCCGTCGCAGGCGCAGCAGTTCTGTCATTGACGGCCGTACCCGCCCTGCTCGCGATCCTCGGACCCCGAATCAACTCGTGGACCTGGAGCAAGACCGCGTCGGATCGCGGCGACGCGCGCGCACGGAAGTTCTGGGGAGGCGTCGTGACCCGGGTGATGCGCAAACCCGGAATCGTCGCCACCGTCATCGTCGCCGGACTACTGGTGCTGTCCGCACCGATTCTGAAGGTGGCACTCGGCGAAGTCGACTACACAGCACTTCCCGCGGACGACCCCGCACGCGTCGCCGTCGAGACACTCAGCAGCGAATTCCCGACGACGGGCGACGGCGCGACCGTCGTCCTGCGCGGCACGGACGGCACCAAACCACAAGGCAGCCCGATCGCCGACGTCACTCGCCAAGCCGGAGACGTCGCCGGAATCGCCAGTGTCGAGTTCCGTGGTTCGTCGGACGATTTCGTCGTCCTGCAGGCGTCGTACAGCGAACCGAGCGACGGAAGCACCGAGGCCGAATCGCAGAGCTCCGCCGTCCGAGGACTCCGCGACATCACGCCGCCGGACGGCACCGAGATACTCGTCGGCGGCAACAGGGCACTCACCGACGACGGCAACGCCGCGATCGCAGCCTGGCTACCCGCGATGATCGCGATCATGGTGACCTCCACGCTGATCCTGCTGTTCCTCGCGTTCGGTTCGATCGTGCTGCCGATCAAGGCAGTTCTCATGGCCGGACTCAGCCTGGGCGCCACCTTCGGCGTACTCACGTGGGTGTTCCAGGAAGGACACGGCGCGGGTCTGCTGGGCGTGACACCAGCTCCACTCGAAGCGACGTTCGTCGTGCTCATCCTCGCCGTCGTCTTCGGCCTCTCGACCGACTACGAGGTGTTCCTGATGTCCCGCATGGTCGAAGCTCGAGCAGCAGGTGCGACGACGGAAGAAGCCGTCGTCATCGGTGCCCAACGCACCGGACGGATCGTCACCGCGGCAGCACTGATTCTCATCGTCGTAACCGGGGCGTTCACCATCTCCGAACTGTCGATCATGCGATTCCTCGGCCTCGGCATGATCGTTGCGCTGATCGTCGACGCCACCATCATCCGCATGCTCCTCGTGCCGTCCCTCGTCAAGCTGATGGGCGAGGCGAACTGGTGGGCTCCCGCCTGGATGAAGAAGGTGCACGACAAGGTGGGTATCGGGCACTGAGTGGGTCTGGGCTCGCTGCTCCCGAAGTGACCGAATGTCACCCTCGCTCACTCTGAGTGACTGAATGACGCCCTCGCTCACCCAGCCCACCCCGCCAAGTGACCGAATGTCACCCTCGCTCACTCTGAGTGACCAAATGACGCCCTCGCTCCCCCAGAGTGACCGAATGACGCCCTCGCTCACCCAGCCCACCCCGCCGAGTGACCGAATGTGACATTCGGTCACCCCAGGAAGGGACCGAACCGGACTGGCCGCGGAACTTACCAAGGAGTAAGTTGTCGACCATGGCGAACTACATCGTTACCGGCGGTACGGGTTTCCTCGGGCAGAACGTGCTGCCGTTGCTGTTGGACCGCGACCCGTCGGCGCAGATTCACGTTCTCGTTCGCCCGCACTCGATCGGGAAGCTCGAGCAGCAGGTCGCCGGCCTCGACGGTAAGGATCGGGTACATCCGATCGTCGGCGATCTCACCGAACCCGAACTCGGTCTACAGGACACCCCCGAGGGCATCGACCACATCGTGCACCTCGGCGCGATCTACGACATGACCGCAGGCGACGAGCAGGCGGCAACCAACGTCGAGGGCACACGTGCGGTCGTGGAACTCGCGGTACGGACCGGCGCTCGGCTGCACCACGTCTCGTCGATCGCCGTTGCCGGTGACCATCGGGGCACGTTCACCGAGGACGATTTCGACGAAGGACAAGGCTTCCCGACGCCGTATCACCGGACGAAGTTCGAATCGGAGGCGATAGTTCGCGAATCCGCGACGGATTGGCGGGTATACCGGCCGTCGGCAGTGGTGGGGCGGTCGGACACGGGTGCCATCGACAAGATCGACGGGCCGTACTTCTTCTTCCCGTTGTTCGCCGAACTGGCAAAACTGCCCGACGCGTTTCCGGTCACCGTTCCCGACATCGGCGCCACCAACCTGGTCCCCGTCGACTACGTCGCGGCGGCCCTCGTCGAACTGATTCACCGTAACCCGCTGCAGCAGCGAGTATTTCATCTCGTCAATCCCGATCCTCAACCGATGACCGAGGTCTACCGCGCATTCGGACGCGCAGCGGGGTCAGGCGCGAAGGTCGTCGGGATACCGGGTCTCGTTGCGGCACCGGTCGTCTCACCCCGCTTCGACGTCGTCAGATCGGGCCGTGACGCGATCATGTCGCGTCTCGGCGTACCACCCGTGATGCTGGATCACCTGACACTACCGACGACCTTCGACTCCACGGCCACACAGAATACGTTGCGCGACAGCGGAATTGCACCACCTCCACTGGCATCGTACGCAGATGTTCTCTGGGACTTCTGGCAACAGAACCTGGATCCCGATCGAGCTCGTCGTCAGGATCCGCGCGGCCCGCTGGTCGGACGCCACATCGTCATCACCGGTGGGTCGTCGGGAATCGGCGAGGCAAGCGCAGCCGCCGCTGCCCGCAAGGGCGCGACGGTCATTCTCCTCGCCCGCGGAGCCGAGCAACTCGAATCGGTCGTCGCGCATATTCGGTCGAAAGGTGGTGACGCATACGGCTACCCGTGCGACGTCACCGACACCGAATCCGTCGACCAGACGGTCAAGGCGATTCTGAGCGAACACGGCCACGTCGACATGCTCGTCAACAACGCGGGACGCTCGATCCGCCGGTCCCTGTACCGCTCGACCGATCGGTTGCACGACTTCGAGCGAACGATGGCCGTCAACTACTTCGGCGCTGTCCGACTCGTCCTCGCACTGCTGCCACATATGCGCCGACGACGCTTCGGCCACATCGTCAACATCAGTAGCGCTGCGGTGCAAGGGCATACGCCGAGATTTGCAGCCTATGTCGCGAGCAAGGCCGCACTCGACGGGTTCGCCGACGTCGCGGCGGCCGAAACCCTGTCCGACGGAATCACGTTCACGACCATCCACATGCCACTCGTCGCGACACCGATGATCGCGCCGACCGGAGACAAGAACGTCGGCCCGGTCGTATCGCCGGAGAAGGCCGCGGCGATGGTGATTCGAGCGCTCGTGGACAAGCCGAAACGTATCGACACTCCGCTCGGAACGCTTGGCCAGTTCAGCAGCATCTTCGTTCCGGGGCGCAAGGACCGCACGATGCACCAGTTCTATCGGCGCTTCCCCGATTCCGCCGCAGCCAAAGGGGAATCGACCGCCACGCCGTCGATGCCTGCCGGTTATCGGCACCCAGCGGAGTACGACGCGTCCAGTGCGGGAGCTCGCGTCGCGAAACTGGCACGACGACTCGGCCGCTTGGTACCCGGCGCCAACTGGTGATCAGGTTCGGCGACGGAGAGCTCGCGACCAGATTGTCGTGAACCCGACTCCCAAGTAGGTCAGGCATCCCAGTGCCAGGGCCCATTTGCTCACGCTCACAGCGGTTGTCGCGCGCACGACGGAATCGGTGATGTGCTCGGGGTGATCCAACAGATGCAGTCCGACGACATTCTCGACGTAGTCCCCGGCCGCGGAGATCACCGGTGCCGCTGCGAGTATCTTCGCGGTCCGCGGGTGCAGGTCCGAGAGTTCGCCGAGCCTCGTCGCCCCGGCGCGCAGTGCCATCGCATAGAGGGCCGGGTGCACGAAGTCCGGATAGTAGTGACTGCGGAAACGCGCTGTCGTCACACCGTCCATCGAATTCAAGATCTGTCGATAGCGGTCGGCCGACCAGGCCGTCTGAACTTCGAGTACGCGTGGCCCGGCAGGACCGAGCATCCGTACGATATTCGCTTGCGACACAACGAAAATGGCCGACCAGGCGATGAGCGGCACATCCCGTTTCGTGATCGTCCTACGCAATTCCATATGCAGATGGTAGAGCGTCCTCACTCGTAGAAACCTTCGACGCGCCACCCGTCGGTGTCGTATGCCAGCAACAGCATCCGGTTCTCCTCGATGTACACCTGCAGCCGCGCACCACGGTTACCGACGGCGGGGTCCCACCAGCGCTCGTCGACCGACCACGGGCCTGCCCACCCCACCACTGCCCACTTCTTGCTGCCCCATCGAAGGACGGCAGGCTTCCGATCGAAATCGCCTCGCTCCTCGACGTGTACCGACGTGCCGAGTGAATCCTCCAGCATCACTTCGGGACGTGACTCCATCACCGCAGCGGGTGCCGGTTGCGGCAGCTTTCCCGGCCACGGCGCCGACGGATCACGTCGAGGAACCAATTCGTCTCCCAACGACCGAAGCGTGACTCGTTCGGCGGGACTTCGGCCACCGCTGAGCACACCGATCTTCACGGCGTCTCCGCCGAGAAGGCCCTGCACTCGCACCAGCGCACGACGCGCCCTCTCGTCCTCGTCTCCGACGCTTCCCCAAAGCCCCAACTGGAGCTCACCGGCAGCGACGACCTCGACGGGTTCGAGCCGAAGGGTCGTGATGCCCGCGGTCGGTTTGCTCTCGCTGCGGCCGGTGAGCCACCCGTCGAGTTGCCATCGCACCCGATCGGCCGTGCCCTCGGGAGTCAGCGGTTCGGCACATCGCCAGATGCGAGAGAGGTTCTCGCCGTTGCCGGTGGATGCATGCACCAGCAGTCGTGTGCACGCGACACCGGCTGCAGCGAGCTTGGTGTGCAGCTTCTCGGCCATCCCGCGGCCTGCGAAGGCTGCGGCGTCGACACGATCGATCGGCGGATCGCACGAATGCTCGATGTTCAGATCGGGCGGCAGTGCACGAGCGGATGGAGGTCGCTCCGGCTCGCCGCGAGCGCTGCGATGAGCCAACACGGCATCGGTCCCGAACCGCGACGCCACGTCACCGGGAGTGAGCGCGGCGAAGGCCCCGATGGTGCGAAGTCCGAGTCGCCGCAACAGGTCGATCAACTCGCCCCTGTCCTGTGCGGCGAGACTCGGCTCCGCGGCGAGTTCGGCCACCGGAAGCGAGGACAGGAACTGCGCACCGCCACCACGCGGAACGACGACCGCATGACGCGCGGCGATGACAGCCGTCGTCAACTCGTCGGCGATGCCGATCTGACACTCCACCCCGGCGCTCGATGCCTGGTCGATGAGTCGTTCGGCGGCAGAGTGTTCCGATCCGAAGTACCTGCTCACCCCGCGGGCTCCGAGTATCAGCAGCCCGGGCCGCAGAATTTCCACGCCGGGCGCGACGGCATCGATGGCCGCTGCGACGGGCTCGAACAGACGCCCGTCACGATCCGGGTCCGCGGTCGTGACGTACACACCGGGGCATCGCGCCTGCGCTTCTCGCTTGCGCAACCCTCGACGAACGCCCTCCGTGCGAGCCGTCGCCGAACACGCGATCACCCGATTGCCCGACGTCACCGCCACCGGGTGCGTCGCGGGAAGATCCGCGACGGCCGCAGCAGCCACCGCGGGCCAGTCCGGACACCACAGCGCAAGAACGCGACTCATGCCAGCACCGCGAGATCACCGGCGGTGGAATCGAACGCGGTGGAATCGAACGCGGCAGTGCGGCTTTCGGATGCCACCGACCACTGCATTCGCCCCTGCTCGGATCGAAGATCGAAACACGTGGTGCGCGGACGCATCGCCTTGCCCTGTGCGCGCACTTCCAACTGCAGATTCCGCAGTCGTCCACGTCCGGACCGAGCGCCGGTGCCGACCCCTCCGTAACTCCGCACCACGGCGTCCAGACGTAGTTCGACGCCGTCCCACTGGCCGTCCGTCACCACCAGCGTTGCCCCTTTGCTTCGGGCACGCGCCACCACGGCACGTGCCCGCGACGGTGGCACCGACCTCCCGCCCAGTCCGAGTACGACGAGGTCCAGACCGTCGAGCAGGATCGCCGCCACCTCGACCGGATCCTCACCCGGATCGGGTACGACGGCCAATCTGTGCAGCTCGGCACCCATCTCGGCGGCTGCGAGCAAGCCGAACCTCGGCTGACCGACCACTGCGACATGTCTGCCCGACGCCGTGACCGCAGCCACCATGCCGAGCAACAGCGAACCCGCACCGGACACTGCAGCCACCGATCCGCGTACCAAGCCTCCGTGCGGAAGGATCGAAGCAAGAGCATCGGGAACCGGCAACACCGCTTTCCGTGGAACATCCGGCTCGGGTTCCGGCCGTTGTCGGACCATGGGTGCAGGATGAGGTGCCGGGTGACGAACAGCGCGTTCTTCACCCCTCGCGGGGACCGACGCCATGCGACGCCTCAGATACTCGACACGCTCCGGCAACGACATGTCCGCCATGGCTGCGTCGTCGCCCGGTGCACCAGCTGGAACAGGCATGCGAACTCCCCGAACAATCGACGAAATATGACACTCGGGCCGATCCGGAAGGCGGCGGGGAAGTACGCCTTTCGAACAGACTTTCGAACTCCTATCCAGTAAAGCCGGTGCGGCGACGCTCGTCAAGACGGCTCCGAAACCGCAGGTGAAAGAGCCGACGCGCACTCCTGTGATGCCTCGTCGGCACGGAGTACAGCAGTCAACTAACCTGTGGTCGTGACAGAGCAGAAGCGCGCCGCCCGGGTCGTGGGACCCGACTACCTCCTCGCCGGCCGATACCGTCTCGCCTACAAACTCGGCGGCGGCGGAATGGGTGCGGTCTGGCTCGCACAGGACACGCTCATGGGCCGCAAGGTCGCCGTCAAACAGGTCACCTCGACCGTCGGATTGAGCGAGAAGGCCGCACGCGAGATCCGCAACCGCGCCATGCGCGAAGGTCGTATCGCAGCGCGACTGTCCAGTTCGCACGCCATCGCCATGCACGACGTCGCGATCGAGGACGGCGAACCGTGGCTCGTCATGGAGTACATGCCGTCGCGGAGTCTCGCGCAGGCGCTCAATGCCGTCGACACGCTGCCGCCGTACGAGGTCGCGCAGATCGGTGCACAAGTCGCCGACGCACTCACCGAGGCACACCAGGCAGGCATCGTGCATCGCGACATCAAGCCGGGCAACATCCTGATCGCCGACCGCGGACGGGAACTCGGCGTCGTGAAGATCAGCGACTTCGGCATTTCACGCGCGAAAGGCGATGTGGACGAATCGGATTCGTCGGTCATCACCGGCACGCCCGCGTACTTTGCCCCGGAAGTGGCTCGCGGTCAGGATCCGACCGAGGCCAGCGACGTCTTCTCCCTGGGCGCGACGCTGTACACGGCCATCGAGGGAAAGCCTCCGTTCGACATCGACCAGGACTCGATCGCGTTGCTCCATCGCGTCGCCAAGGGGCAGATCATCCCGCCCTCCCGATCGGGTGACCTCACGAATGCGTTGCTGCACATGCTCGAACCCGATCCAGCGCGTCGCCCGACGATGGCGGCGGCTCGCGACGAGATCATCAGGAGTGCGATCAGCAGCCGAGGCAGCATCGCTCAATTACGTGGTGTACCACTGACTTCCGCCGACGGTTCGGTGCCCTCGTGGGCGCACCGATCGACACCCGTCGCCGACACGAGGCGCACGTCTCGTGAATTCGGGAGCACGATCGCCGGCTTGCCCGCGGTGCGCTCTGACGGCCTGTACGACAACAATCCGCCGAAACCCTATGCGCCGCCGCCGTTCGACCCACCCAAGAAGAAGAACCCGCTCGATCTCGTCCTGGACTGGATCGACGACGTCGTCGGCGACAAGACGGACCTGTCCCCCGGCGTGATCCTGGCGGGCGCAGTGGCGGTCGTCCTCGTGATTCTCGTGCTCCTCGCCCTGCTCTTGTAGCCCGTACGTGCACGGAAATACATAGCCCTCTATGCATTTCCGTGCACGTGCGGCGAAGCCGCCTCAGTCGATCCGACGCTTGTGCGCCCACCTCGTGAGCGCATTCCTGTTGGACTGCTGCGTCTTTCGCAGCACGTTCGACGCATGCGTCTCGACGGTCTTGACCGAGATGAACAAGTCCTCTGCGATCTCCCGGTACGTGTAGCCGCGCGCGAGCAACCGCAGTACCTCGAGCTCACGAGGAGTCAACGAATCGAGCTCGGGGTCCAACGGGGGTTCCGGTGCCGCGGACTTGCCCGTGAACGAATCCAGCACGAAACCCGCGAGGCGAGGCGAGAACACCGCATCTCCGCCGGCGACGCGTCGTACACCGTCGGCGAGCTCCGATCCGGAGATCGTCTTCGTGACGTAGCCCCGCGCGCCTGCGCGGATGACGGCGATGACGTCCTCCGCCGCATCGGACACCGACAGCGCCAGACACACCGGCCCCTCCGAGATCCGGCCCAGCACCGCGACGCCGCCACCGTCGGGCATGTGCACGTCGAGCAGAACGACGTCGGGCTTGGTCGACTCGATTCCGGCTACCGCGTCGGCGACGCCCCCTGCCTCTCCGACGACCTCGATGTCGGCCTCCCGGCCCAACTCCGCGCGAACGCCCGAACGAAAAACTGCGTGGTCATCGACGAGAAACACGCGAAAAGGGTCGGTCACCTCGGCTGCTCCTGCGGTATCGGTTCGGTGGTCTCGGTTCGAGTCTGTTTGACAGTATCCCTACCGTTGCCATTGCGCGGCATCATGATTCGAACCTCGGTCCCCTTGCCGACGCCGGAGCGCACCGACACTTCACCGCCTCGGCGTTCGATTCTGCCGCGAATCGACTTGGCGAGACCGCGACGGTCCTCCGGCACGAGATTCTCGTCGAATCCGCTGCCGCGGTCGCGCACGAACACGGTGACCTTGTCGTCCTCGGTCTCGGCGAACAGGTCGACGTTGGTCTCGCCGGAATGCTTGGCCGCATTGACGAGCGCTTCACGGGTAGCGCCCAGCACTGCGGTGAACGTCTCGCGGGTCAGTCCCGAACTCGAATCGTCCAGCGTCAACTGCACATCACCGACCGTGATCGGCCGCACGGTGATGCCGTGCTGATCCTCGACTTCTCCGGCGATCGTCTTGAGCGCTTCGGCGAGGGAGGAATGATCGGGATCGCCTTCCTCGAACAGCCATTTGCGTAGCTCGCGCTCCTGACTGCGTGCGAGGCGCATCACCTCACCGGGCTGATCGGACTGCTTCTGAATCAACGCCAAAGTCTGCAATACCGAGTCGTGCAGGTGCGAGGCGATCTCCTCGCGCTCGTCGTTGCGGATACGTGCCGAGCGCTCTGCGTTCAGCGCACGCCACATACGCAGCCACACCGGCACCGTCAGCAGACCCGCACCGACCAACGTGACGATGACCGCGAGCAACGACGACCGCAGCGACGCAAGATCCACCCGGGCCAGCACGACGACACCGAGACCGAGCACGATCAGCGTGGCACCGCCGACGACGCGTGCCCATCCGAGAACTGTCGGTTTCTTCGCGAGACCGAGCGCCGAACGTGGACCTTCCGAGTCGAACTCGCGCCAGACCAGCGCCGCCCCGACGACCACGACCACGATCGGTACGAGCGCCGACGCGGCGGTGCCGTTGAGCAGCCAGGCCAGCGCTGCCGCGAGCCCGAGCCCGACGGCAGCGAGGCCGAGCGCGCGCTGACGCTCCACGCTGCTCGGCCGATCGACGTCGTCTCCTGCCGGACTGAAGATCCATAGCAGGCCGTACGCGAAGATTCCCGCCCCGGCCATGATGGCCAGAAGCGCGAACGCGACGCGCACCTTGAACACGTCGACGCCGAGGTGGTCCGACAGGCCACCGGCGACACCACCCACGATGCGTCCACCACCGCGCCGATGGAACTTGGCGGGTTCGTAGCCTCCGGGGGAGGCCGATTGGTCGACAGGGTGCACTCCTCGATCCTGGCACGAATCCCTCGACCACCGCATCAGGGTCTCCCCTGATCTTCTACCGGATCAGGCTCGCCATTCCGCGGTACGCTCGGCGGTCGCTTCCGCGAGTGCCTTCTTCACGCCGTCGGCGTCGTAGTCCTTGCCGTAGACGGGAGTCCCCGGGTGCTGACGCCACGATTGTTCGAGCGTTCCGCCGTCGACCGGGTCGAATCCGAGCTGATCGACGACGTCGAACACGAGCTTCTTGCCCGCGCCGTCCGCGCCTGCGATCGGCAGTGCGATGCGTCCGTCGGTACCGGCCGGAACGCCCTTCTCCAGGAGATGCTTCCAGTAGATACCGTTGAACACCTTCACCACGTCCGCACCTCGATCACCGAGATGCTGTGCAACCCAGACACTTTCGGGAGTGCCGTTCTCGATGTCGGCGATCAGGCCGTCACGTTGTTGCGGGTAGTAGTTGTTCGTCTCGATGATCGGCGCCCCCGGTTTGGCCGATTCCACGATGTTCGACGGCAGATCCGGGGTGTTCTTCTGCGGGATACTCACGATCACGAGATCCGCGTCCTGAGCCGCTTCGGTGCTCCAGACCGCCGTCGCGCCCGTTTCGGCCGCCAGTTCGGAGAGAGTCTCGGGTGCACGAGAATTGGACACACGTACCTCGTGCCCCAGTTCGGCGAGCTTGCGCGTCAACGTGCCGCCGATGAATCCTGCTCCGATGATGCCGATCTTCATGTCGAGGCTCCTCAAAAGTCGAGTGAACAGTTCTCTGGTTCCAAGCCGATGGGTCGACGGTTCATTCCACCCCGCGGCAGAAGATCAGGGCGATCCCTGATGTGTTCGCCGCCGCCGAGAGCGACGATGGTTCCATGAGCCAAGCAACTGTCTCCGAACAGCTACAGCAGATGTGGCGGACCCGTCCGTATCGGTTGCCTCAGCGTGGTCACATCGCGGGTGTCGCCGCGGGCATCGGTTACCGCTACAACGTCGATCCGGTCCTGATCCGGGTCGCTTTCGTCGTCGGAACGATCTTCGGTGGCGCCGGGATCGTCCTCTATCTCGCGGCCTGGCTGCTCTTCAGCAAGGCAGGCGACACCGCGTCACCGGCGGAGTCCTTGGTCGGCAAGGGCAACAGTTCGGAGTCGAACACCAAGATCGTCGTACTGGTGGTTGCTCTGATCATCGCCGTCACGACGCTCGGCCCCGTCGGGGTCGGACTCGGCGGATCCGGTGTCATCAGTATGCTCGCGCTTCTCGGCGGCCTGTGGTTGCTGCACCAACGCACGCCGGAACCACCGGCCTTCCTGCCGGGTGGAACTCAGACGTACACGCAACAGGGATTCCCCATCTCGTTCAACACGCCGTACACCCCGAACCCGTGGGCAGGCGCCAATTACCGCCCGCCGCAGTACGAGTCACGCACGGCGGCATACAACCAGTACACGCCGTACACGCGCCTGCCGGAGAGCTATGTCCCCAAACCGGCTCCCCCGCAGACCGAATCCACGAATCCCGTGGATCTCACCAAGCACGAATCCGCGACCGAGCAACCGGCAGTGCCGAACGCTCCGACCCCGCCGTCATGGGACCCCCTCGGCGTCGCACCGTTCGCGTGGGATCTGCCCGAACCCACAGTCGACGCCACACCGGTCGTCGCCGAGAAGAAGCGACGCTCACGATGGACGTCGAGCTTCATCGGCCTGGCGCTCGTGGCCGCCGCGATCACCGGAGCCGTTGCGGCCGCGACGGATTCGGAATGGTTGTCGCCCGCTCGCATTGCAGCCGTCGCACTCGTCGTCGTCGGCACGGGCCTCGTCGTGGGTGCGTTCCTACGCAAGGGCTACGGACTTCTGATCGTCACGGGACCGCTGCTGGCGTTCGTCGTCTTCGCATCGATCGTCGGGCCCGTTCAGTTCGACGGCCAGTACTCCGGCCAACAGAACTACGCGCCGACGACCGTCGCCGGACTCCAGCCCACCTACACCGTGCAGGGCGGAGATCTCCAGCTCGACCTTCGTGGGCTTACGTTGACCGAGGACAAGACCATCGAGGTCGACGTCACAGCAGGCAACGCGACCATCATGCTCCCACCGAGCATGAATTATTCGACCGAGTGCGTCGCGATCGCAGCCAGTACGAACTGCGATGAACCCGGTGTGCAGCAAGGCAATTCACCGGAGAACACCGCCGTTCTGACCATCGACGCAACCGCGCGCGCAGGCAACCTGGAGGTTATTCGTGACTGACACATGGCAGTACGGCGACAGCGACGCCGACACGCCCGAGGAGAACAGCGCGCGGACGCGTCCGTCCGCGCTGCTGTTCCTCGTCGGACTCGCAGCTCTCGTCGTCGGCGTCAGTGCCCTGATCGGGCCGTCGGCCATCCAGACCCTCGGAGACGTTCAGTTCCGATGGGTATTCATCGTCGCCGCGATCGTCGTCGGACTCGCACTACTGCTGGCCCCGTCCCGGGGCGGGCGAGGATGCCGGGGCAGATAGCAGCACCGATCACTCCCACTCGATGGTGCCCGGCGGCTTGCTCGTCACGTCGAGTACGACTCGGTTGACCTCCGACACCTCGTTGGTCACCCGAGTCGAGATTGTTTCCAGGACGTCGTACGGCAGTCGCGTCCAGTCGGCCGTCATCGCGTCTTCACTGGAGACCGGACGCAGCACGATGGGGTGACCATAGGTGCGACCGTCGCCCTGCACGCCCACGCTGCGCACGTCGGCGAGAAGGACGACCGGGCACTGCCAGATCTGCTGATCCAAGCCCGCGGCGGTCAGTTCTTCGCGAACGATCGAGTCGGCCTGACGCAACGTCGCGAGCCGGTCGCGCGTGATCTCACCGACGATGCGGATGGCCAGTCCCGGGCCGGGGAACGGCTGACGGTTGACGATCTCCTCGGGCAACCCGAGCTCACGACCGACGGCACGGACCTCGTCCTTGAACAGGGTGCGCAACGGCTCGACGAGCTTGAACTGCAGGTCGTCGGGCAGTCCGCCGACGTTGTGATGGCTCTTGATATTGGCCGTGCCCGATCCGCCACCGGACTCGACGACGTCGGGGTACAGCGTGCCCTGGACCAGGAATTCGACCTCGGCGCCGTGGGCCGCATTCTCCCCCAGTACCTCCGTGACGGCACCTTCGAAGCTGCGAATGAACTCGCGGCCGATGATCTTGCGCTTCTCTTCGGGATCGGACACGCCTTCGAGGGCCGACAAGAACGTGTCGACGGCATCGACGGTCACAAGCTTGGCACCGGTCGCGGCGACGAAGTCCTGTTGGACCTGCTCACGCTCACCCTCGCGCAGCAAACCATGGTCGACGAACACACACGTCAGACGATCGCCGATCGCGCGCTGGACGAGAGCGGCCGCCACACCGGAGTCGACACCACCCGACAGTCCACAGATGGCCTGGCCCGTCGGACCGACCTGCTGCTGAATCTGCTCGACGAGAGCGTCGGCGATGTTCGCCGCAGTCCAGTCGCCCTTCAGTCCGGCCGTCTCGTGCAGGAAACGGCTGAGCACCTGCTGCCCGTGCGGGGAGTGCAGCACCTCGGGGTGGTACTGGACACCGGCAAGGCGACGCTCGGAGTTCTCGAACGCGGCAACCGGAGCGCCGGCGCTGGTCGCCGTGACGGTGAAGCCCTCGGGTGCGTCGGTGACCGCGTCACCGTGGCTCATCCACACCGGCTGGGACGCAGGAAGACCGTCGTGCAGCACGCCGCCGTCGACGGACAGCTGAGTGCGGCCGTACTCCCGAGTTCCGGTGTGCGCCACCGTCCCCCCGAGAGCCTGCGCCATCGCCTGGAAGCCGTAGCAGATGCCGAAGACCGGCACGTCGAGGTCGAACACGCGCGGATCGAGTGCGGGCGCACCCTCGGCGTAGACGCTGGACGGACCGCCGGACAGCACCAGAGCAGCCGGGTTCTTCTCGGCGATCTCCTCGACCGTGGCGGTGTGCGAGATGACTTCGGAGTACACGTTGGCCTCACGCACTCGGCGTGCGATCAGCTGTGCGTACTGCGCACCGAAATCGACGACGAGTACTGGCCTGGGCAGCGCGGGGTCGGGCTGTTGCGTAGCGGTCACCGGGTCAGTCTAGTTGCGCGTAACCGACGTGGATTACGCAGCACCCGTGGTCGCGGGCTTCGGTGAGCGAATCTCGACAATGGGCAGACGCAATGCCGCCGGTGCCTCCGCCGGGACAACGGGACTGTTCGGTGCAATCGGCTCGACTCGCTCGTACGGCAGGCCCTGCCGTGGGCGAAGGTCCTGCTCTCCCTTGTTGGGCCACAACGCAGCCGACCGCTCCGCCTGGGCGCTGATCGTCAGCGACGGATTCACACCCAGATTGGCCGACACGGCCGAACCGTCGACGACGAACATCGTCGGGTACCCGTGGACGCGGTGATACGGGTCGATGACGCCGTGCTCCGCGTCCGACGCGATGGCACAGCCGCCGAGGAAGTGGGCGGTGAGCGGAATGTTGAACAACTCTCCCCACGTGCCACCCGCGATGCCACCGATCTTCTTCGCGATACGCCTCGTGGCGTCGTTACCCTCGGGAATCCACGTGGGGTTCGGTTCACCATGGCCCTGTTTGCTGGAGACCTTGCGCCCGAAGACCCCCCGCTTGGTGAACGTGGTGATCGAGTTGTCGAGGTTCTGCATGACGAGCGCGATGATGGTGCGCTCGCTCCAGTTCTTGACGCTGACGACGCGGAGGAACTGGCCGGGGTGCGCGATCACGAGGAACAGGAATTTGAGCCACCGCGGGATGCGACCTCCGCCGTCGGTCATCAGGGTCTGCAGCATTCCCATCGCATTGGAGCCCTTGCCGTAGCGGACGGGTTCGATGTGGGTGCTCGGCGAAGGGTGGAACGACGACGTGATCGCCACTCCCCGCGTCAGATCCATCGCTGGGTCGACCTTCATCTTCGCGGCGCCGACGATCGATTCGGAGTTGGTACGCGTGAGTTCACCGAGCGTGTCGGACAGCCTCGGCAGTGCGCCGTCGTCCTTCATCGTGTGCAGTAGATTCTGCGTACCCCACGTGCCTGCTGCCAGAACCACATTCGCGGCGGTGTACGTCTTCGGGCGCTTGCGCACCCAGGCACCCGTCCGCTCGGTGGCGACATCCCAGGTGCCGTCGGGCAAGGCTCGAAGGCCACTGACCGTCGTCATCGGGATGATCTCCGCGCCCGCGCGTTCGGCCAACGCGAGGTAGTTCTTCAGCAGCGTGTTCTTGGCTCCGTGACGGCATCCCGTCATACATTCGCCGCACTCGATGCATCCGGTCCGCTCGGGGCCAACGCCGCCGAAATACGGGTCACCGACCTTCTTGCCGGGCTCGTCACCGAAGAACACACCGACAGGCGTCTGGATGAACGTGTCGCCGACGCCCATGTCTTCCGCGACGGACTTCATGACCTCGTCGGACGGAGTCATGTGCGGGTTGCGGACGACGCCGAGCATCCGCGTCGCCTGGTCGTAGAACGGCGCCAGCTCACTGCTCCAGTCGGTGATGTGCGCCCACTGCTTGTCCTTGAAGAACGACTCCGGGGGCTGGTAGAGCGTGTTGGCGTAGTTCAGCGAACCGCCGCCCACTCCGGCGCCCGCCAGGATCAGGCAGTCACGCAGCAGGTGGACGCGTTGAATACCGAAGCAGCCGAGCTTGGGCGCCCACAGGAATCGCTTCAGGTCCCAGCTAGTCTTGGCGAAGTCCTTGTCCTCGTACCGGCGACCGGCTTCGAGAATGCCGACCTTGTAGCCCTTCTCGACGAGACGTAGTGCCGTGACACTGCCACCGAACCCCGATCCGACGATCAACACGTCGTAGTCAGTGGTGCGAACCTGTGATCCCATACTCGACCTCCGCCTCGTCCGCGACCGGTCAACGAGGTGACCGGAGTCACAGCCTAGGTGACATTATCTCCGAAGTGCCAACGATCGTGTGACAGTCGGCACAAGCCACTGTAGCTGTAACTTCAGGTATCACCAAGTGATGCGCTTCGCGCCTGTGCGTGCGTAGTGACACTGGGGACCAACTCTCCGCGCACGGGCGCCGAAGGCGCACTACGCGCGGACGTTCAGGCCCACCTTCTGGAACTCCTTGAGGTCCGAGTAGCCGGACTTGGCCATCGACCGACGCAGCCCACCGACGAGGTTGATCGACCCGTACGGGTCATTCGACGGACCGTGCAGAACCTGATCGAGGCTCGGACGCTCGCCTGCGGCCACCGGCAGCAGTGCGCCGCGCGGCATCGAGGGATGCGCTGCCGCCGACGGCCAGTACCAACCGCCACCGGGCGCCTCCGCTGCCGCCGCGAGCGGAGCGCCGAGCACCGCAGCATCGGCACCGCACGCGATCGCCTTGGCGAGATCTCCTGAGGAGACGATGTCACCGTCGGCGATGACGTGAACGTAGCGACCACCGGTCTCGTCCATGTAGTCGCGACGCGCGGCGGCCGCGTCGGCGATGGCCGTTGCCATCGGAACACCGATACCCAGCACCTCGCCGGTCGTGGTACCGCCCTCGACGGATCCGTATCCGACGATGACGCCTGCAGCACCGGTACGCATCAGGTGCAGCGCGGTGCGGTGGTCGCTGACGCCGCCTGCAATGACCGGCACGTCGAGGTCGGCGATGAACGTCTTCAGGTTCAGCGGCGTCTCGTCGCCGTGCGCAACGTGCTCGGCCGAGATGATGGTGCCCTGGATGACCAGCAGGTCGATGCCTGCAGCGACGAGGGCAGGCGTCAGGCTCGCCGCGCTCTGCGGACTGACCCGCACTGCGACGGTGACGCCTGCATCACGCACCTGCGCGACGGCAGCAGCGAGCAGATCCGATTGCAGCGGTGCCGCGTGCAGCTTCTGCAGGAACTTCACCGGGGCATCGGCGTCGAACTCGTTCTCGGCAATGGCGACCAGCTCGTCGAGCTTGGCCTGCACGTCGGCGTGACGACCCCACAGGCCCTCGCCGTTGATGACGCCGAGCCCGCCCTGCTTACCGAGTTCGATGGCGAACTCCGGCGACACCAGTGCGTCGGTGGGATGGGCGAGTACCGGAATGTCGAACCGGTACGCGTCGAGCTGCCACGCCGTCGAGACCTCCTTCGACGACCGAGTACGGCGCGAAGGCACGATGTCGATGTCGTCGAGCTGGTAGGTACGTCGGGCTTCTCTGCCCATGCCGATTTCAACGAGGTCGCGCACGCGCGCCCCTTTCCCTTAGAAGTTCGTCTGGAATTCTGGCCGAAGTCGGATCAGCGCGTGGTGTAGTTGGGCGCTTCCGCGGTCATGGTGATGTCGTGCGGGTGGCTTTCCTTCAGACCCGCAGCGGTGATCTGCACGAACTGTGCCTCTTGCAGATGCTCGATCGACGTCGACCCGGTGTACCCCATCGCGGCACGCAATCCACCGGTCAGCTGGTGGATGACCTGCGACAGCGGGCCACGGTACGGAACCCGGCCTTCGATGCCCTCGGGCACCAACTTGTCCTCGGCGAGGACGTCGTCCTGGAAGTAGCGGTCTTTGGAGTAGGACTTGGCCGCGCCGCGTCCCTGCATGGCCCCCAGCGAACCCATTCCGCGGTAGCTCTTGAACTGCTTGCCACCGACCAGGATCAGCTCACCCGGGGACTCCGCGGTGCCGGCGAGCAGCGAGCCGAGCATCGCCGTCGACGCGCCTGCGGCAAGCGCCTTGGCGATGTCACCGGAGAACTGCAGACCGCCGTCGGCGATGACGGGGACACCGTGCGGCTTGCACGCGGCGACCGCTTCGAGGATCGCAGTGATCTGCGGTGCGCCGACTCCGGCCACGACACGGGTGGTGCAGATGGAACCGGGTCCGACACCGACCTTCACCGCGTCGGCCCCGGCCTCGACGAGCGCCAGCGCGCCCGCACGCGTCGCCACGTTGCCGCCGACGACCTGAACGCGCTCGCCCACTTCCGATTTGAGCTTGCTGACCATCTCGAGCACGCCCGAGTTGTGCCCGTGGGCCGTGTCGACGATCAGAACGTCGACACCGGCGTCGGTCAGTGCCATGGAACGAGCCCAGGCATCCTGACCGACGCCCACAGCCGCACCGACGAGCAGACGGCCGTCGCGATCCTTGGTGGCGTCGGGGTGCTGCTCGGTCTTGACGAAATCCTTGACCGTGATGAGGCCGGTGAGCGCTCCCTGGCCGTCGACGATCGGAAGCTTCTCGATCTTGTGACGACGCAGCAGCCCGAGCGCGGCTTCGGCGGTGACGCCTTCCTGAGCGGTGATGAGAGGTGCCTTCGTCATCACTTCCGAGACGCGGCGGTTCTGGTCCACCTCGAAGCGCATGTCGCGGTTGGTGATGATGCCGACGAGCGCGCCGGTCTCGTCGGTGACCGGAAGACCCGAGATGCGGAAGCGAGCACACATCGCGTCGACTTCGGCGAGCGTGTCGGTCGGCTTGCACGTCACGGGGTCGGTGACCATGCCTGCTTCGGAGCGCTTGACGGTCTCCACCTGCGACGCCTGATCCTGCAGGGACAGGTTGCGGTGCAGGACACCCATGCCGCCCGCACGTGCCATGGCGATGGCCATACGTGCTTCGGTGACGGTGTCCATCGCGGAACTGACCAGCGGGACCCGGAGGCGGATCTCGCGGGTGAGCTGACTCGACGTGTCGACCGCGCTGGGAATCAGATCCGACGCCGCGGGAAGCAGCAGAACGTCGTCGAACGTGAGACCGAGCATGGCGACCTTGTTGGGGTCGTCGCCACCGGTACGGACATGGGCTCCGGAACTACTCATCTAAGTCTGGCCCTCCCTAGAGCCTGGGTGCCTCTCCTCGCGCGTGGACGGATGCGCCGAGAGAGGCGGTGTTCGAGAACGGATGGAGACAGTGCGGGATCGAAACATGACGCGTACGTGCGCTCGGCCGCAGCGCCTCGTTCCATGGTATCGGCTCCGTCGTGCCAGCGTGAACGCGCATCGGGCACGCTGCCGAATGCACCAGGAACGGTCCGTGGGCAGTCGTATATTCCCGGGCACAGAGTCGAACGGCTGGCGCATACCCACCAGTCCTGCGTACCGTGGAGGCGTGCGCGATCAATTGCCTCCAGGTCTACCGCCGGACCCCTTCGCCGGAGACCCAGCCGACCCCTCGGCCGCTCTCGACGCGATCGAGCCGGGCCAGCCGCTGGATCCTCAGGAGCGGCTCGCCGTCGAGGAGGATCTTGCCGACCTCGCGGTGTACGAAGCTCTGCTGGGTCACCGCGGCATTCGCGGCCTCGTCGTATGCTGCGAGGACTGCCAGCAGGATCACTACCACGACTGGGACATGCTGCGGGCCAACCTGTTGCAGCTTCTCGTCGACGGCACGGTTCGCCCCCACGAGCCTGCCTACGACCCCATTCCCGACGCCTACGTCACGTGGGACTACTGCCGCGGATACGCCGACGCGTCGATGAACGACGCGCTTCAGGGCGACGGTTTCGACAACTAGACACCCCGAACATACGACAGGGCCCGACTACGGATTCGTAGTCGGGCCCTGTCGTATGTTCGGATGTCGATCCAGCGGACTTAGCCGCCGTTCTGCGAAGTGTCGATCCTCGACGGCGACTCACCGGTTCCGGTGCCTGTGCCCGTCGACCCACTCGCCGACGCCGTCGTCGGGCTCGGCTCGTTGAGAATGGTCGGCGGAACCGGCGCGGTGGTCTGGGTGACCGGCGGTGACGACGGTTCCTGGCTGATCGGTCCGCTCGTGTCCGTCGGCGGCAGAGGAACGCCGGTGGACGTCTGCGGCAGAGGCACGTCGGGTACCGAGGTGACCGGGATGCCCGGCTGGACCGGAGGCACGAAGACATCGGTCGGTGGCAATTGCGGATCGAACGAGGGCAACGGCGGGATCGACGGGAACGTCGGGATCAATGCCTGCAGCTGCTCGGTGAGACGCTGCAACCAGATCTCGAGGTCCGACTTCTGAGCCGGGTCGATGACGCCGCCGCTCGTCTCGGTTGCACCGTCGAGAAGTGCGCGCGCACCCTCGACGTCACCGGCAGCGATGAGTTCCTCTGCCTGCGACAGCTTCGACGTCGTATCGATCTGCGCCACAGTGGAATCCGCCTGCTGCGAGAAGACCACGGACTTGACGCTCCACAGCGGATCGCCCGGCGCGGAGTTGTACGAGAAGACGACCAATCCACCGAGAACGACCGCGATCGCGGCGGCTGCGCCTGCGACAGGTCGGAGCAGACTGGGTCGGCTACGTTCCTTGGACCTGCGGTTCAGGCCTGCTGCACGAATCTCTTCGTCGACCGCGGCGACCACGTCGTCGAGCTCGGGACCGGACGGAAGAGCAGGCGTGGTGATCTCGGCGCGCCAACCCGCGAGCAACAGCGCGAGTTGGTACTCGTCGGCGTTGTCGGTGGCTACCGGGCCGTCACCACGGATGGCCTCGATGAACTCGTCGTCGCGGCGCACGGAGGCGATGTCGACAGGACCGGTCTCGGGCGCCGGATCGGAGTATGCACCTTCGGCAGGCTTGGCAGCCGACCGGTCGGGTCGACCGATACGGGGAATGCCATCACGGCCGTTGTTCCTAGCCATACATTTCACCCGCCTTCACGACTTCGTTCTTCAACTTCGCGATGGCTCGGTGTTGAGCCACGCGGATGGCACCTGCAGTACTACCGACCGCCGCTGCTGTTTCCTCCGCCGACAATCCGACGATGAGGCGGAGCACGAGAATTTCTCGATGCTTCGCCGGGAGGGTGTCCAGCAGTGCGGTCATCTGTCTACTCGACTCGGACTCCAGAGCGCGCTGCTCGGGTCCGTGTTCCGTGGACACGACATCTGGTACTTCGGCAGCCGGGTCCGATTTGTTACGTGACGCGCTTCGATGCGCATCCGCGACCTTGTGTGCTGCAATTCCGTATACGAAGGCCATGAACGGTCGGCCTTGATCCTGATAGCGCGGCAGGGCGGTCATGACTGCCAAGCAGACCTCCTGCGCGACGTCGTCCGCCGAGAGCTGACCACGCTCGGCGGACCCCACGCGTGCACGGCAGTACCGCACGACGAGTGGACGGATGATTTCCAGTACCCGGGAGAGTGCGGCACGTTCGCCCTGCGCTGCTGCAGCGACGAAGGAGTCCAACTCCTCACCCGTGTTGTTCATCGCTCAAGGAATCCCCGCGTTACAGTGACGCCGCCGGACATCGACAGGCGCTTCCACCTGCAGGTGGAACCTAGTAAGGATAGCGACCTCACCGGTCCCCGATCGAACCACTCGGTCCGCCATCTCGAGAACCAGCGAGGATGCCCCCTCGACGGCCGAGTACGGCCTCGCATTCGGCGACGATCGCTCGCGCCGGTGTTACCGCGCCGAGACCGTCCAGAAGCATCGCCGACGCCCAGCGCAACGGAACGAGTCCATGCTCGGAACAGGCCCCGAGCACCGCTTCGGCGCCTGCGGTCGCCGATGCGAGGTCCCCTACCGAGCTGTAGGCGGCGGCCACTATGAGGTCCGTCTTCACCCTGTGACGTAACGAATCGATATCGCCGGCAACCTCGCGCGCGTCGAGTGCACGACGCACCGCAGTGGCACCGTCGCCCGACATCATCGCGAGCTCGGCGGACACCCACTGCAGCCTCAATCGTGGACGCCAGAGCTCGGAGTCGCCGTCGCACTCGGCGAGGACACGCGCGCACCGCGTCAACAAGGTGGCCGCGCGCCCGAAGCCGCCGGACCCGAGCGCGTCCGCGGCAAGTCCGGTCAACGCGTCGCATCGAGCCTCCACGACGAGATGCGACGACGCATCGCGCGTGAGCCCGATCGTCGCAACGGCCGCGCCGTCGTACCGGGCCGCCTCGCCATGTCGACCGATCTGACGCAGCCACGACGCCCGGGTGGACAAGGCGAGCGACGCGAGTGCGTCGTCGAGCGCCGTGAGATGTTCGAGAGCGTCGAGTTCGGCGATGCCGAGGCTGTACCGTCCCTGTCCGCCGAGAACGACGGCCCGATCCCATCGCTGCGCGGCCGTGCGTGCAGAGGGCAACGGCCAGATGCCTGGGGCTCCACCCCATGCGGCCTCGTGTAGCGCGGACGGACCGCCACCGGTCCTTCGATCCGCTTCACGAACGAGCACGACGCCACAGTACTGGTCGGCTGATCGTTGTCGCCGTCGCCGACCGAATTCGCGCCCGGGTTCGGTCGAACACCCGCTTGTCGACGTCGATTCGGCTATTTCACGTTTTGTTTCACGGAATTAACAAAATCTCTCGGTAACGAGTGAGTGAGGTTTTTCTGACGTTCATGTAGCCGACAGGTTAATCGCAGTCGTCGCGGCGCACGCGCTCCGCCGAACTGCGAACGGGCACGTGCGGTGATGCAGAGAATGCCGAGTGTCTTTCGAGATCGACCACTCGATGGCCGTCGATACGACCACGACGTGTCACCGATGTCGACTTCACGTCGGTGAGCAGCAGAAACATTCGAACAGCCGACACTCGTCGACCGACGGTCGGTCGAGCACAGGAGATATCGACCGATTCCACGCGCACTCATGCTCTCGCGAGTCCGGCGGTTTTTCAACACGAAACGCACGCACGGAAATGTTCCGAAGTAAATGTCGGGCGAGTTAAATTCTCGCGTTCGCCTATGCAAATGACCACGATGATCAAGCATTGACGCGATTTCATTGCCCAACATAACGTGGATCTCGTTCGAAGGAGCAGTGAGAACTCCTACGAATGTGCACCGTCGGTGCACATGTCAGCAGAAATGGCCTGCGACTCATGAGGCGCCAGTGGTACCGAACATGCACCACTGCCCCGCACGAGGCGAGCACACACCCTAGGAGTTCCCATGCCACAGCCGAATCACCTCCCTGGGCCCAATGCCGACATCTGGGATTGGCAGATGCACGGCTTGTGCCGTGGAGTCGACTCGTCGATGTTCTTCCATCCGGACGGAGAACGCGGACGCGCCCGCGCTCAGCGCGAGATGCGCGCCAAGGAAATGTGCCGCAGCTGCCCCGTGCTCGCTCAGTGCCGAGCGCACGCCCTCAGCGTCGCCGAACCCTATGGAATCTGGGGCGGGATGTCCGAGACCGAGCGTGAGATGCACGCACGCCATGCCCGCCGTCGCATAGCGGTGTAGATCCACGGACGAACAATCGCAGCGGCCCCCTTCCTCACCCGGAAGGGGGCCGTTGTCGTGTGCGCCACAACTCGATGCTGGGTCGACCTCTATGGAGTCGCTCACACTCCGAGCTTGTTTTGACTCGTTCCAGAAACAGTTCCAGCGGTTATAGCCGAGTGCTATCGATCTCGGAGAGGTTATCGATTGGTGCGATCAATCCGTGATCGTTAGGGTCGAAAACCGACACACCAACAACCGAGAACGAATGAGGCTGTACATGTCGCTCATCAACAAGAAGATCAAGCCCTTCACCGCGGAGGCCTTCAAAGACGGTGCCTTCGTTACCGTTTCGGACGAGGACATCAAGGGGAAGTGGGCAGTCTTCTACTTCTACCCGGCCGACTTCACGTTCGTCTGCCCCACCGAGCTCGGCGACCTGGCCGACCACTACGAAGAGCTGCAGCGACTGGGCGTCGAGGTGTTCTCCGTCTCGACCGACACCCACTTCACGCACAAGGCGTGGCACGCATCGTCCGAGACCATCGGCAAGATCCAGTACACGATGATCGGCGACCCGACCCTCAAGATCAGTACGGATTTCGAGGTTCTGCGCGAAGAGCAGGGACTGGCCGATCGCGGCACGTTCCTCGTCGACCCGGACGGCGTCGTCCAGTTCACCGAGGTCACGGCAGAAGGCATCGGCCGCAACGCATCCGAGCTGCTCCGCAAGGTCAAGGCCGCCCAGTACGTTCGGACCCACCCGGGCGAGGTCTGCCCCGCGAAGTGGGAAGAGGGCGAAGACACCCTCGCGCCGTCGCTGGAGCTCGTCGGCAAGATCTGATTTTCTCGGGGATCGACGCGACGGCACGGGACATTTCGTCCCGTGCCGTCCGCGTCTCCCCTGTCGATCCCTCGGCTCGAGCTGAGAAGTTCGCCGACTCCATGACCGCCCTTCAATTCCAGGAGTAACCCTCGTGCTCGAAGCCGCCCTCGCCAACCAGCTGAAGTCCTTGCTCGAGAACGTGACTCAGCCGATCGAGCTGATCTCGTCGCTCGACGACCGCCCGAAGTCCACCGAACTCGGCGAACTGCTCGACCAGATCGCAAGCCTGTCCGACTCTGTCACCCACTCGCGTACCGGCGACGACCCACGCCGTCCGTCCTTCGCAATCCGTCGCGTCGGCACCGACATCGAGGTCCAGTTCGCCGGCATCCCCCTCGGCCACGAGTTCACCTCACTGGTGCTCGCGCTGCTTCAGGTCGGCGGGCACCCGTCGAAGGAAGACGCCGCTCTGCTCGCCCAGGTGCGAGATCTGGAGGGCGACTTCTACTTCGAGACCTACTTCTCGCTGTCCTGCCAGAACTGCCCCGACGTGGTGCAGGCGCTGAACGTGATGTCCGTCCTCAACGCCAACGTCAAGCACATCGCGATCGACGGTGCACTGTTCCAGGACGAGGTCGACGACCGTGGCGTCATGGCCGTGCCGTCCGTGTTCCTCAACGGCGAGCCGTTCGGATCCGGCCGCATGACGCTCGAACAGATCGTCGGCAAGCTCGATACCGGCTCCGCTCAGCGCACCGCCGCCGCGATCGCCGAGAAGGATCCCTTCGACGTGCTCGTCGTAGGCGGCGGCCCTGCAGGCGCGACCGCGGCACTCTACGCAGCCCGCAAGGGAATTCGTACCGGAGTGGTCGCCGAACGCTTCGGCGGACAGGTACTCGACACGATGGGGATCGAGAACTTCGCGTCGGTCGCATACACCGAGGGCCCGAAGTTCGCCGCCGAGTTGGAGAACCACGTCCGTCAATACGACGTCGACATCATGAACGTCCAGAACGCCGTCAAACTCACCCCGGCGCCCACCGAACAGGGCCTCGTCGAGATCGAGCTCGAGAGCGGCGCACGTCTGCTGTCTCGCAGCGTCATCCTGTCCACCGGTGCACGCTGGCGGTCGATGAACGTTCCCGGTGAGACCGAGTACCGCAACAAGGGCGTCACCTACTGCCCGCACTGCGACGGTCCGCTCTTCAAGGGCAAGCGCGTCGCAGTCATCGGTGGCGGCAACTCCGGCGTCGAGGCCGCGATCGACCTCGCCGGCATCGTCTCGCACGTGACGCTCGTCGAGTTCGACTCCGCACTACGCGCCGACGACGTGCTGCAGCGCAAACTCCGCAGCCTGCCGAACGTCGACATCCTCCTGAGCACGCTGAGCACGGAGGTCCTCGGCGACGGCTCCAAGGTCACCGGGCTGTCCTACACCGACCGTACGACCGATGCGTCGCACAGCATCGAACTGGACGGCGTGTTCGTTCAGATCGGATTGCTGCCGAACACCGAATTCCTGTCCGGCACGGTCGATCTCACGGCGCGCGGCGAGATCGTCGTCGACGACCACGCTCGGACTTCGGTGCCAGGCGTCTTCGCGGCAGGCGACTGCACCACTGCGCCGTACAAGCAGATCATCGTCGCCGCCGGATCCGGAGCCACCGCGGCACTCGGCGCATTCGATCACCTGATCCGCACCAGCACGCCGGCCGAGGAAGCCGTCACGGTCGGCTAGGTCCGGACGAACGACAGAACGGCCCCCTTCCGAACCGGAAGGGGGCCGTTCTTCGCGTTACTGCGTGCGATCAGTGGCTGTGACCGTGGCCTGCAGCCGGCTCTTCTGCGTCGACCGGCTTCTCGACGACGGCACTCTCCGTCGTCAGGATCATCCGTGCGACCGAGGCAGCGTTGACGACAGCGGAACGCGTCACCTTGACCGGATCGACGACACCGTCGGCGAGCAGGTCACCGTAGGTGAGCGTCGCAGCGTTGAAGCCGTGTCCTGCACCGAGTTCGGCGACCTTGCTGACGACGACAGATCCGTCGATGCCTGCGTTGGTGGCGATCCAGAACAGCGGCGCGTTGAGCGCGTCACGCACGACGGCCACACCGGTGGCCTCGTCGCCCGACAGTCCGAGGTTGTCGACGAGCGACAGTGCAGCCTGCGTCAGCGCGGAGCCGCCGCCGGGGACGATGCCCTCTTCGACTGCTGCCTTGGCTGCGCTCACTGCGTCCTCGACGCGGAACTTGCGTTCCTTGAGCTCGGTCTCGGTTGCGGCGCCGACCTTGATGACGGCCACGCCGCCGGACAGCTTCGCGAGGCGCTCTTCGAGCTTCTCACGGTCCCACTCGGAGTCGGTGGCCTCGATCTCGCGACGCAACTGGCCGACGCGAGCGTCGATGTCGTCCTGCGTGCCTGCACCGTCGACGATGGTGGTCTCGTCCTTGGTGACGACGACGCGGCGTGCCTTGCCGAGGAGCTCGAGACCGGCTTCCTTGAGGCTGAGGCCGACGTCGGCGGTGATGACAGTGCCTGCGGTGACGACGGCGAGGTCGTCGAGGAACGCCTTGCGACGGTCACCGAAGAACGGCGCCTTCACTGCGACGGCCTTGATGGTCTTGCGGATCGAGTTCACGACCAGCGTCGACAGAACTTCGCCTTCGGTGTCCTCGGCGATGATCAGCAACGGCTTGCCGCTCTCGGCGACCTTCTCGAGCAGCGGAAGGAAGTCGGGAAGCGACGTGATCTTCTCGCGGTACAGAAGCACGAAGGCGTCTTCGAGGACAGCCTGCTGAGCGTCGATGTCGGTGACGAAGTACGGCGACAGGTAACCCTTGTCGAACTGCACTCCCTCGGTGACGGACAGCTCGGTGTCGAGAGTCGAGGACTCCTCTACCGTGACGACACCGTCGGCGCCGACGCGGGTGAGTGCCTCGCCGACGAGCTCGCCGATCTCGGGATCACGCGAGGACACGGTCGCGACCTGTGCGATGGCTTCCTTGCCGTTCACAGGGGTCGACGCCGCGAGCAGAGCCTCGGCAACCTTGTCCGCTGCCTGGGCGATGCCGGCTCCGAGTGCGATCGGGTTCGCACCGGCGGCGATGTTCTTGAGGCCGCCGCGTACCAGTGCCTGAGCGAGGACGGTAGCGGTCGTCGTTCCGTCACCGGCGACGTCGTTCGTCTTGGTGGCAACGCTCTTGACGAGCTGTGCACCGAGGTTCTCGAACGGGTCTTCCAACTCGATCTCGCGAGCGATGGAGACACCGTCGTTGGTGACCGTCGGGCCACCGAAGGCCTTGGCCAGCACGACGTGGCGACCACGCGGGCCGAGCGTGACCTTGACTGCGTCGGCGAGCTTGTCGACGCCGCGCTCGAGAGCGCGACGTGCGTTCTCGTTGAATTCGATTTGCTTGGACATCTTCTGGGGCTACTCCTTCGAGGAGAGAAAAGTACGTGAACGCAGTCCGCCCCGGGACCGAATGGTTTCGGGCTCCGGGGCGGAATGCAAACGGCTTACTTGGCGATGACAGCCAGCACGTCGCGTGCCGACAGGATCAGGTACTCCTCGCCGGCGTACTTGATCTCGGTGCCGCCGTACTTGCTGTAGATGACGGTGTCGCCTTCTTTGACGTCGACCGGGATGCGGTTGCCCTTCTCGGTGACACGGCCTTCGCCCACGGCGACGACGGTGCCTTCCTGAGGCTTCTCCTTGGCTGTGTCGGGGATGACCAGACCAGAGGCGGTCGTCGTCTCGGCCTCGTTGGCCTGGACGAGGATCTTGTCCTCGAGCGGCTTGATTTTCACGCTCGCCACGTTGAGCCCTCCATTGGGTACGGGGTACGCGTTCGGGGTCGGATCCCCGAACTGCTGTATCGGTCTTCTACATCTACTGCTCTGTGCTGGGTCCCGTCGTCGCGGGTGCCGGGACTTCGCTCAGCGCTGACTAGCACTCTATACACGCGAGTGCCAGCACTCAAGGTCTAGGTTCGCCAGAATTGCAGTTGCCGCTACGCCGAGGGCGAAAACCGACAGGACTCGTGCACGAGCCGCGCCCGGCGATGATCTCCACGCGGCCCGACGACATGGGTCAGTGCGCTCGCCGCGCCTGTCCCCGCTTGACAGCGGCGACCAGCAACCTGCCACCCAACGCGATGATCAGCAGATTGCCGACCATCTGCACCGTGACAATCGCGCGTGCCAAGTCCGTCGATGCAGCGATATCCCCGAATCCGACCGTCGCGAAAACGGACAGCGTGAAATACAAACTCCCCATTCGCGACACGGGTTCGGTGAAATTCTGTGACGAAGCAGCGTAAACGAGGTAATAAACGGTGGAAAACCCGATCAGATATGCCGGAACCACAGCGGCAAGGGCTTCGACTGCCTGCACGGCCGGATAGTCCGCTCGAACCACTTTCGTGACCTGCCACACGCACACCACTCCGACGACGACGAGCACCAGAACAAGCAGTGCGACCGTGGTCACGTCGCGAATGTCCTTCAACGGAACGACGAAGTACAGCGCCGTCAGCGCCACCGCAGTGAGGATCGGCCGCCCGACTGCCCGGCGCAGCAATACACGACGCTGGCGGTCGGACAGCGCCGAATAAGGATCGTGTTCGGCCATGGGGACACCTCGATGGTTCCGATGGAAACAGCGAACTTCCTTGTCATAGCGCTTTTCGAGTGCCGAGTTTCACATTCTCCGGAATTGTTCTGTAACGTTAAGATAACGAGGCGTGATAGTCCGTGTATCGACGCCGGACGAAAAGAGCCGGAGATCGAAGAACGCTATTCGCCTATCCGCACGGAACGGTTCCAGCGGAGTTGGACCACGAACAGGGCAGGAGGTGCACGATGCGCGTCGGACTCGGAGTATCCACCGGAACCGAAGTCGTGTGCGCAGCCCTGATCGTGGCGGAAGACGACGGTTCGTACTCCGTCGAGTACCGCACCGTGTCGGCGGACACCCAGGCGAATACCGACATCGGCGACCTCGTGTCGTCCGCCGTGGAGCTGATGAGTTCGCTCGCACCCGTCGAACCCGGCCACGGGGCCCATTCCTCGGAACGCCGCGAACCGGACACCGTTGCGGTGTCGTACCGGACACCCGAGCAGGCCTCGTCCATCCGATCCGCGTGCGCGCACTCGAACCGTGCCATCGCGCTGATCCCGGAATCGGCGGCGGCGCACGCCTTTCTCGCCGAGTCGGGCCTGATCGCTCGCTACCGCACTGTTGCGGTCGTCGACATCGGAGCGTCGGGCACGACGATCTCGATCCTGGATTCCCACTCCGGCACCGTGCTCGCGACCGAGCGCACCGAAACGTTCGGCGGCAACGTCGTCGATGCACTCGTCAAAGATCTCGTGCACGGCAACCCTGTGCGCAGCCGTGACGTCCGAGACGATCTTCGCGACGAGCGTGGAATCGGATCCGCCCGGTACCGCGCTGTCAAGGAACACCTGTCGACACACGATTCGGCGGATCTCGATCGCAACGACGGCGCATCGGCCGTCGACCGCGCCGATCTCGACGCGGCGATCCTCCCGCTGGTGGCGACCGTCGGGCATTCCACTGCCCGCCTCGCGGCGAACCACGAACTCGAAGCCGTCGTTCTCATCGGCGGAGGTGCTAACACTCCGTCCGTCCGCACGGCGTTCGAGGCGACACTGCGGCTGCCTGTTCTCGCCGTATCCGAGCCGGATGCGGTCCTGGCACAGGGCGCCGCACAGGTATCTCTCTCCGGCAACGCACACCTCTACCCCACCGTCGGCGCTCGTAGCGACGGCCAGACGAAGTCCGTCGGCAGGTTCTCGGGAGCACTCGTCGGGGCACTCGTCGTCGGCGGCATCGTCCTGGCGTACGGCGTCCAGACGCTGACGCCGTCCGACGACTCCGGCTACTCCCCCGCGGGGTCGGCGGTCCCGTCCGAGCCGCAGACGACGGTCGACGAGCAAGTTCTGAACACCACGACCCGCGACGCGTCGAGCGGCAACTCCGGGCAGCAGTTGCCTGCGACATCGACCCGAAGCGACGCGTCGTACTCGCAGCGGCCGACATCGACGACCGCGGCCGTGGACCCGTCGTCGCCCGGGACGACGTCGACGAGGACGCCGACGCTGCATCCGGCGCCCGACCTTCCGGTCATTCCGTACCCGGCACAGCCGACCGAACCGTCGCCGCCGCCGGTCACCCAGACTCCGGAACCGTCGACCTCTCCCCCTGCCGAGAGCACCACCGAACCCGTGACGCCTACGCCGTCGCCCGAGGAGTCGTCGGAAAGTCCGTCGGACACCCCGTCGGATTCGCCGTCCGAGACCCCGTCGAGGTCGACGGCTGTTGTGCCTGCGCCGTCGATACCGACGACGGACGTCGATCGCGCGCCGCTGTCACCTGGGCTGGAACCGCCGCCGACCGTGTGGTCGCCGCCGGCGCCGTCGCCCACCACGGCCCCGAGCGTGGCTCCCGAGTCGTCGACGACAGTTCAACCGAACCCGACGACCACGACCGAATAGCGTCTCTACCCGCGTCCCGAGACGATGGACGTCGACACTTCGAGACCCGGGTCTGTGGCCGCCGTCAAGTCGGACGGTTCCGCGCCCCCCGCCACGAGGTGCGCACCGAGCGAGGCGATCATGACGCCGTTGTCCGTGCACAGCCTCGGCTTCGGAATGCGCAAACTCAATCCTGCTGCCGCGCAACGCGATTCGATCATCGAACGAATTCGAGAGTTGGCGGTGGCGCCGCCGCCGAGCACCAGCGTGTCCACCCCGACATCCTCGGCTGCCCGAACCGCCTTCATCGTCAGCACATCGGCAACGGCTTCTTGAAACGAAGCGGCGATGTCAGCGACCGGTATTGGATCTCCCGCGCGACGACGGGCTTCGACGAATCGGGCGACCGCCGTCTTCACTCCGGAGAAGGAGAAGTCGTAGCGCGCATCGCGCGGGCCGGTCATTCCGCGCGGGAATGCGATCGCATGTGGATCACCCTCGCTCGCAGCCGAATCCAGAGCGGGACCACCGGGGAAGCCGAGCCCGAGCAACCGTGCAACCTTGTCGAATGCCTCGCCCGCTGCGTCGTCGACGGTGGTACCGAGCTCGGTGATCGGCGAACCGAGATCCTTCACGTGCAACAGGTGGGTGTGACCCCCGGAGACCAGCAGCGCCACGCACGACGGCATGGGCCCGTGCTCGATGGTGTCGACGGCGACGTGCCCACCGAGATGGTTGACGGCATAGAACGGCACGCCCCACGCAGCCGAATATGCCTTGGCCGCAGCAACTCCCACCAGAAGAGCACCCGCGAGACCGGGACCGATGGTGACCGCGACGGCGTCGGGACGGTCGATGTCCGCAGCAGCGAGTGCACGACGCATCGTCGGCACGATCGCCTCGAGGTGCGCTCGCGACGCGACCTCCGGGACGACGCCGCCGTAGCGCGCATGCTCGTCGACACTCGAGGCGACCTCGTCGGCGAGCATCTCGCACACACCGGGCTCCCGCCAGCGCACGACGCCGACACCTGTTTCGTCGCACGAGCTTTCGATACCCATGACGATCACGACGGTTCACCTTCACTTCCAGCTGACGGACGCCGCATCGTGTACGCATCCGCGCCGCTCGGCTGATAATAGTTGCGCCGCGTTCCCATCACGACGAAGCCTTCGCGGCCGTACAGTTCGATGGCGGCGACGTTGTCCGTACGCACCTCGAGGAACACCGGGCCACCGTGCTGATCTGCCGCTGCGAGAAGGTCGTTCAGCAGGGCGCCGCCGATTCCGCGCCGATGCGCTGACGGGTCGACACCGATGGTGTGCACCTCGGATTCGGTGGCGTCGCCTCGTCCGAGCAGCGCGATGCCCGCGTATCCCACCAGGACGCCGTTCTCACGAGCGGCAACGTAATGATTGTGCGGTGCAGCGAGTTCCGACCGGAACGCATCGGCTGTCCACGGGCCGTCGCCGGGGAACAACACCGTCTCGAGCCAGGCACACGCGTCGGCGTCCGCGGGAGTCAACGGCGACAGCGCGACGCTCACGAGGACGCCTTCTTCTCGGCCGCACGCTCATCGAGCGTCTTGGCATCCGGCCGACGCAGATACAGTGGAACCAGCGGAGCGGGCACGGCGCCTGCTGTGAGCAGATCGCGTGCTGCGTGCACGAGGCCGGTCGGGCTGGGCGAGCTGACGTCGCGCGCGTGCAGATCGAACAACGCGGTGTGGGCCGCGGATCCAGCCGTCGCCGTCGCACCGGCGATGTCGAGGACTGCGGGGGCACACACGTCCGGACCTGCCACTCGGACACCGCGATGGTAACGCGCCCAATAGATTTCGCGTCGTCGAGCATCGGTGACGACCACCAGGGCAGGCTCGTCGCCGACATCGGCAGCGATCGCGTCGAGACTGCACACACCGTGCACCGGAATCGACAACGCGTCGCCGAACGCGGCTGCGGTGGCCATTCCGACACGCAGTCCGGTGAACGGGCCAGGACCGACGCCCACCACGACTGCGCCCAGATCGGCGGGCGCAAGACCACCGTCGGAGAGGCATTCCAGGATGTTCGGCGTCAGGATCTCGGCGTGCAGACGAGCATCTACGACGATGCGCTGAGACACCGCTGTCGCAGTTCCGTCGGTGAGCCGCACCACACCGGCGGTGACGGCGGGCGTGGAGGTGTCGACGGCGAGAACAAGCACGGTAGTTCAGGGTACCCGCATGTCAGAAACGCCTACGACGCCGCATCCGACGATTCGACGCGTCGGAGCTGGACCGTTCTGGTATCGGATTCGGGGTCACGCCTGATTCGCACCGAGATGTGGCCGTCGCTCAGCTTCTCGACCAGCCCCTCGCCCCATTCCACGACGACCACGGCAGCGGTGAGATCGGTGTCGAGATCCAACGCGTCGAGTTCGTCGACCGCCGACTGCCCCGTCATGCCGAGACGATACGCGTCGACGTGCACGAGGGCGACGGGAGACGACCCGTCGGGACGCACACCGGGTCGGTGCTCACGCGCGATCACGAACGTCGGCGAGCTGACTCGACCCTGCACGCCCAGGCCTGCCGCGATACCCCTCGTCATCGCGGTCTTGCCTGCACCGAGGGGCCCGTCGAGCACCACGAGGTCACCGGCGACCAGTACCTGCGCGAGCCGGAACCCGAACGCTTCGGTGTCGGCCGCCTCGGCAAGAGATATCTCCCGCCCGTCGAACGGCAGCTCCTGATGCTCAGCCAATGCCCCGCCGCCCCGAACGTCGACGACTACGCAATTCGGTTGCGCGCGTAGCCAATCGAACGAGCGCCGCATTCACCTTGTCCGGGAACTCGAGCTGGACGAGGTGGCCCGCCTGTCGAATGCGCACCATTTCGGACTCCGGCAACGCCTCGGCGAGAGCCTTGGAACTGTCGAACGGGATGATCCAGTCGTCATCGCCGCAGATGACCGACACCGGGATGCGGGCCAATTCGGCCAAAGCGTCCTTCTCGTCGTGCAATTCGAGTGTCTTCAGGAAGTTGACGATGGTCACGACGGATGTGTCGTCGATCATCGACTGAGAGAACTCGACGAGCCGCGGACTCACACGTGTCCCGTACGACGCTGCCCGCAGCACCGGAGCGATCAACGCGCGCACCGCACCTCGCCCGAACTGCACGACTCCGGGCGACGTCCTGACCGCGAGCCGGAACGCGGACACGACAGGGTTGTCGAGGCTACGGCCGAGTCCCGTCTCGGCCAGACCTGCTGCCGTCGTGGAGATCAGTCCGACACCGATGACTCTGTCCCGCACCAGTTCCGGACGCTGACCTACCATCGCGAGGATGGACATGCCGCCCATCGAGTGGCCGATCAGCATCAGGTGACCACGCGGCGCGACGGCACGAACGACTGCATCGAGGTCGGATCCCAACTGCTTGATCGTGCAACTCTCCGGCGTCGGGATACCCGATCGTCCGTGTCCGCGCTGATCGTAGAAGACCATGCGCATCGACGACCCCCACTCCTGCTCGAGGGCTTGCCGCTGGAAATGCCACGACGCCATCCGCAGGCAGTAGCCGTGTACGAACACGACGGTGATCGGTGCGTCGGACGGACCCACCTCGCGCACCGCGAGGGGAACACCGTCGTCGGCCGTGACGATCGATCCACGATCGGCGTCCATCAGCTCGAGATTCTCGGTAGCCAGCGGATCCTTGTTGGAGCGCAGCACCGTCTCGCGCAACGCTATTCCGACGCTGCTGACGATGCCGAGATCGGTAGTCCACTTCACGCCGACGCCTCCCCTGTGTCGGTTCGCCGATACTCCCTCCGGACACGACCGCCGATACCGGTGACCACCTCGTAGTGGATGGTGTCCAGCGTGTCGGCCCAGTCCTGAGCGAGCGGTTCCCCGTTCTCCCCGGGGCCGAACAGTACTGCAGTGTCGCCGACTGCGACGCCTGCGCCGTCAGGACCGAGGTCGACGACGAACTGATCCATACAGACACGTCCGACGGCAGGGAATCGACGACCGCCGATCCCCACCTCGAAGCGACCGCTGAGGTTGCGTCGCACGCCGTCGGCATAACCCATCGGAATCAGTGCGACGACGGTGTCAGCAGGTGCGTTCCACGTATGCCCGTAGGAGACGCCCGCGCCCGCTGGAACGTTCTTGACGAGGGCGACCTTCGTCGACACCGTCATCGCCGGCCGCAGCCCGAAGTCGCCGAGTTCTGGAATCGGTGACAGTCCGTACGCCGCGATGCCCGGTCGCACGAGGTCGAAATGCAGGTCGGGCCGCGTCAGAGTAGCCGCGGAATTCGCGAGGTGCGTCACTTCGGGATGCAGACCCGCGGCATCCAGCCGCGCGACCACAGCCCGCAGCACGTCGGCCTGGCGATCGTTGGCCGGGTGATCTGGAACGTCGGCGCAGGCCAGGTGCGAGAAGACGCCGCGCAATCGAACCGAGTCGGCGGCCACCGCCCGGCCGAGGACGTCGATCACGTCGTCGAGAATCACGGGGTCGATGCCGTTTCGGTTCAGGCCGGTATCGATCTTGAGCGTCACCGTCGCCGTCGCGTTCGCATCGGTCGCCGCGGCCACGACAGCGTGCACCTGCTCGACCGACGACAGTCCCAGTTCGACGTTCGACGCGATCGCAGGGGCGAAGTCCGTGCCGTCGTGATGCAGCCACGCGAGGATCGGCGCCGTGATGCCGTTGCTGCGGAGAACGAGGGCTTCCTGAACGGTGGTCACACCCAGTTCGCGGGCGCCCGCCGAAAGCGCGGTGCGGGCCACCTCGACGGCACCGTGGTTGTACCCGTCGGCTTTGACGACGACCATCACACCGGCGTCACCTGCGTGATCACGCAGGATGCGCACGTTGTGGGCTATGGCGTCGAGATCCACGGACACCGTGGATCCGGTGCTGGGATCACCGTGATCCCTACCGGCCACTTCCGTCGTTCCACTCTGCACAGCATTCGATAGTGCCATTGGACCCCGTCGAATCCCCATTCGGCCCGGCGAGTGCCTTCTCTCCTCAGTCCAGCGCCGTGACCGACCGCACAATCCTGATCGCGTCCGGAACGGCCGACAGCAGTGGACTGGCCGAGATGGGCGCCGCGAATTCTCCGTCGACACCGTGAGCGGCCGTCGCCGCCGCAAGCGAGTGCACACGCGTCGCGCATGCCGCTGCCGTGGACGGTGTCAGCCCGGACGCCAGTAGGGCGCCCAGAATCCCGGACAGCACATCGCCGGATCCCGCCGTCGACGCGGCCGACCCGCCCGCGTCGTTGACGAACACCGTGCCGTCGGGGTCGGCGATGACGGTGGCGCGGCCCTTCAGAAGGACGGTGACGCCCCACGTCGACGCCAGTTCGCGTACGGACGCGACTCTGTCGGGTCCAGGCTTCTCGCCGGTGAGCCGCTCGAACTCGCCCGCATGCGGCGTGAGCAAGGTGGGAGCCGTACGGCCGGTGACCGATTCGGGTGACGACGCGAGAATCGTCAAGCCGTCGGCATCGACGACCACGGGCAGATCCGAGCCGAGGATGTCGGTGAGCCACTGCTTCGAGACGTCGTCGGTGCCGAATCCCGGACCGACTGCCCACGCCTGCACGCGGCCGGTACTGCTCGGAACCGCGGCGGCGATGACCTCGGGGTAGTGCGACACCACCTCGCCCGCAGCGCTTCCCACGTACCGAACCATGCCCGACGTCGCCGCGACGGCCGCGCCGGTACACAGCAGGGCCGCCCCGGGATAGCGGTCGCTGCCCGCGGCCACCCCGACGACTCCCTGGGAGTACTTGTCGTCCAACGCCGTCGGTATGGGCCACTGTGCGCCGACGTCGGCAGGTTCGAACGATCGAAGGTAGGGCTCATGAAGCTCGAGCCCGATATCGACGAGTTCGACTCGGCCGCAATAGGGTACGGCGAGCACGTGAGCGGGTTTGCGCGCTCCGAACGCGACGGTGACGGCCGCGCGCACGGCGGGGCCGTCGACGTTGCCGGTCAGCGGGTCGACGCCGCTGGGGATGTCCGCGGCGACGATCGGCGCGTCGATTCCCGACACGAGCGCGTCGGCGTCGGGCCGCAAGGGTCCCTTCCCAGAGATACCGACGATCGCGTCGACCACGAGGTCGGGAGTACCGGGGGCGTCGACGATCCTTCCGCCTGCGGCACGGAACGCGGCCAGACCCCCCGCGTGAGCCCGGTTCGGCTTCAGCAGAACCGCATTCATCGCAACGCCTCGACGGCGGAGCATCGAGCCTGCCCACAACCCGTCGCCGCCGTTGTCTCCCGAGCCGACGAGAATGCACACCTCACGGCCGACGACGCCGCCCGTGCGGGCGCGGAGTTCACCGATCACGACACTCGCCAAACCGAACGCCGCCCGGCGCATCAGCGCCCCGGGCGCTCCCGACGCGAGCAGCGGCCGTTCAGCGTCCCGAACTTGATCGGGTGTGTAGTAACTCCGCATGCTCGTCCCTTCTGTGCGGCTGCGCCGCCCGTGCGTGCAACGTCGGCGTCAGGACCAACTATGCGCGCACGGGCGCCGAAGGCGCATTATTCGACGGTGACGGACTTGGCCAGGTTTCGCGGCTTGTCGACGTCGTATCCACGCGTCTGCGCGACCTCGGCAGCGAATGCCTGCAACGGAACGGTGGACAGCAACGGCTGAAGCAGAGTCGGTGCCGCGGGGATCTCGATGAGGTGATCCGCGAACGGCCGTACCGCCTCGTCGCCCTCTTCCGCGATGACGATGGTCAGCGCACCACGTGCCTGGACCTCGCGAATGTTGGACAGCAGCTTCGAGTGCAACACCGCGCGACCCTTGGGCGACGGCATGACGACGATGACCGGCACGCCGTCCTCGATCAGCGCGATCGGGCCGTGCTTGAGCTCGCCTGCTGCGAAGCCCTCGGCGTGCATGTAAGCGAGCTCCTTGAGCTTGAGCGCACCCTCCAACGCCACCGGGTAGCCGACGTGCCGTCCCAGGAACAAGATCGTCGACGTGTGCGCGAGTTCCCTGGCCAGCTCACGGATGGGCTCGACCGTGTCGAGAACGCGCTGTACCAATTCGGGCATCGCTTCGAGGTCGGCGAATTCGCGGGCGACCTCGTCGGGGTATTTGGTGCCGCGTGCCTGTGCGAGGGCCAGACCGACGAGGTAGTTCGCGGTGACCTGCGCCAGAAACGCCTTGGTCGACGCGACGCCGATCTCCGGCCCGGTACGGGTGTAGACGACGGCGTCGGCCTCGCGCGGGATCTGTGAGCCGTTGGTGTTGCAGACGGCCAGAACGCGAGCGTTCTGTTCCTTCGCATGCCGAACGGCTTCCAGCGTGTCCGCGGTCTCACCCGACTGAGAGATCGCGACGACGAGAGTCGAACGGTCCAGGACCGGGTCGCGGTAGCGGAACTCGCTGGCCAGTTCGACCTCGACAGGAAGCCTCGTCCAGTGCTCGATCGCGTACTTCGCGAGAAGGCCCGAATGGTACGAGCTACCACAGGCGACGACGAACACCTTGTCGACGTCGCGCAGCTCCTGCTCCGACAACCGCTGCTCGTCGAGCACGATCCGACGGTTCTCGAAGTGACCGAGGAGCGTGTCCGCAACGGCGGCAGGCTGCTCCTGGATCTCCTTGAGCATGAAGTAGTCGTAACCGCCCTTCTCGGCGGCCGCGAGATCCCAATCGATGTGGAACGGACGTCCCGTCGCCGGGTTGCCGTCGAAATCGGTGATCTCGTAGCCGGCGGCGGTGATGACGACGACCTGGTCCTGGCCCAGTTCGACGGCCTCGCGCGTGTGCTCGATGAACGCGGCGACATCCGAACCGAGGAACGTCTCGCCCTCGCCGACACCAACGACCAGAGGCGTCGAACGACGGGCAGCGACGATCGTGTCCGCGTGATCGGTGTGCGTGAAGACCAATGTGAACGCACCTTCGAGGCGTCGGAGTACGGCCTTGGCACTCGCGACGAAGTCTCCCGCGGTCGGTCCCTTCGCGTAGGCCTCCGACACCAGGTGCACGGCGACCTCGGTGTCGGTGTCGCTCTTGAACTCGACGCCGACGGACTCGAGTTCGGCTCGCAGAGGGCCGAAGTTCTCGATGATGCCGTTGTGGACGACCGCCACCGCTCCGGATGCGTCACGGTGCGGATGGGCGTTCCGATCGGTGGGACGGCCATGCGTCGCCCACCGAGTGTGGCCCATTCCCGTCGTACCGACGAACCTGTCGGTTCCCACTTCCTCGAGCTCGGCCTCCAGGTTTGCGAGACGCCCTGCCTTGCGCTCCACCGCCGTGGTGCCCTGACCGTCGAGTATCGCAATTCCTGCGGAGTCGTAGCCCCTGTATTCCATACGCCTGAGCGCCTCGACCACAACACCGAGAGCGGGGCGATGACCGACGTATCCCACGATTCCGCACATGGTCGTTCAGGCTACCCGCGTGCGACGTGGGGCCCGAATTCGTTCGTCCTGGGTCACTTTCTCCCGGCGAGTCGGCTCCGCTCACCCCCGGCTGCGGCCCGATCCGATAGCGTCTACATCCGTGGCGGCATCATCGAAACTCGCAGCACAGTTGACCAAGCGTGGCCCGTACAAGGTGCTCCGCGGTGACCTGGCTCTGGCCGGGCAGCCCGGTGTCGTCTACACCCCTGCGGAGGGGTACAACCTGCCCGGGGTGGCATTCGGACACGGCTGGATGCTCGGCGCCTCCCGCTACTCGAACACACTGAGCCATCTCGCGTCCTGGGGCATCGTCGCAGCAGCGCCCGACACCGAACGCGGTCCCGTTCCCTCCCATCGAGGTCTCGCCACCGACCTCGGCACGGTCCTCGACATCATGACCGGGGTACGCCTGGGTACCGGCGACATCAGCGTGCACCCACAGAAGCTGGCCCTCGCCGGTCACGGCATGGGTGCCAGCGTCGCGGTTCTGGCTGCAGCCGCACGATCCGACGTACTCGCCGTCGCCTCACTGTTCCCCGCACCCAGCGCCCCGAGCGCGGAGGACGCGGCGTCGGGGCTGACCATCCCGAGTCTCGTTCTCGGCGATGCCGCGCTCACCGACTCGCTCGACGACAACACCCTCGCGCTCGCAGGTGCGTGGGGCGGACCGTCGGTGCTGCGACGCATAGACAAGGCGTCGTCCGACGGCATGGTCGAGGGCAGACGACTCCTCGCCCCCATCGGAGTCGGCGGTACCGAGAAGTCGACGGTGCGCGCGGTGCGGTCACTGCTCACCGCTTTCCTTCTCTTCCACGTCGCGGGCGACAAGAGATACGAGGAGCTGGCCGGGTCGGTGGAGTTGAAGGGCAGCCGCGTCGTCGACCCGCATGCGCCTATCGAGGATCACCCCAAGCCGAGCCCACTGTCGGCTGCACGCGCACTGATCGGTCGCTAGTCAGACCAGCCAGCTGGAACGCGGTTCGTCGATAGCGGGCCGCGTCACTGTCTCCCGTCTGTCGAGATTGGCCGGGACAAGAAACGACGCCGTCGCGTCCACCGAATCCGTTCGACGCGCGTCCAACGGTAATTCTTCGGGCACCGTCATGGGCCTCGATGCGCTCTCCAGTCGGTTCGACGCCCGGTCCACCGCGACCCGATGTGTTGCTCGTATCGAGTTCAGTCGGGCTTGCCACTCGTTCACAGCGGACCCGCCTCGACGAGGCGTGCACCCGACGCGCCTGGGTCATCAGCGGTCGCGGGTGCTTCCACGTTCGTCGGTTCGTCAGTAGGCGTCGGTGCCGCGGGAGGGGCGGACGGAGGTGCGGGCGGGCACTGCTCCGCCCCAGCGTCATCCGGTTCCAGGGCAATCGGCGAGGGCGCCTGCTCGACTTGTGGCGTGTGCGGCGCTTGCGGCTCCGCGGACGGTGAAGACTGTTCGGGCTGCTGAGATTCGAGCGTCGGCGTTTCTGCTGCGGATGGGGCGACGTCGTCGTCGAAGGTCTCGACGACGACGGGCAGCCCGAACGGGCCGACACGGAGCTCGAACCGCCTGCTGCCGCCGTCGGGAGTACCGACGTTCATCGACACCGTCCCGTCGTGCGCCAGCGCGATACGTGCGTGATATCCGTCGAGCTCTGCTTCGAGATGCCCACGTTCGGCCGAGCCCGTGGCCGGTCCTGGAGCAAGCGGTGGCGGGTGCGCACCTTCTCGGCCCGAATCGGGCTCGGCCGCAGACGTTTCCGGCGTCTCTCGCGCTGGCCCGGAAGAGTGCGGCCCGCTAGCTGGCGGGGTGGGTTGCTCCGAATCCTCTCGCGGAGTAACGCTCTCACGAGGAGGAGTGTCGACCGGAGCCTGGCTCTCGAGCTGCGCGCGGAAGTCATCCATAGCGACGCGCACCTGCTCGGCGATGTCGTCGGCGACGCCTTCCATCGCCGCCTCGACCAGCGCGGCGAATTCGGCGACGCTCGGGATACGTTCGGGCACACTCGATTCGGTAGCGTTCGGCGGCGAGGGCGCGCGGCCCGATGACGTCAGTTCGGATTCCGACGGTCCGGAGTGCATCTGCTTCTCGGGTCCCGCCTGCGCCGAGGACGGCGGACGGTTCGGTGGATTCGGGTCGCACGGTTGCTCTCGACCGGACGCTGCGGGTCGCACCTCTGTGTGGGGCGCATCCTGGTCCACGCGGGCCGCGTTCGGGAACGGAGATGCGTCGACGTCCTCCGCAGCACTCGCAACGACGGTCAACGCGTCACGCACAGCGGTATCCGTGGCCGCGCACAGGTCCACGAAAGCGCTGCACGTTTCGGTCACTGCGTCCACGAACACCGATTCCACCCATTCGGTGCACAGTCGCTGCACGCGCCGCAATGCCTCGTCGTCGAGTTGGCCCCGGCCCGCGACGTACTCCGCCACCGCAGGAAGAGACTGTGCCAAGAGTGGGACGTCCAGATTCGCGACAGTTCCGATCGTCGCGCCGCTGCCGATGGTCGCCAGCGAGAACTTCACGATGGTGGGCAGGGCGACTGCTGGGACTCCGCCGATCTGCGTCAGATCGATTCGCCCCACCGTATCGGCCTTGTCGGCCACGCAGTCCGCGATCACGTCGACGCTCTCGTGCATCGCCAGAGCCAGCGTGTTCATCGCGACGAGCCTGTCGGCGCCTCGGCTCGTGTCCTCACGTACATCAGCGGCGGCTGCACGACCACCGATGCCGGTCCACGACCGTTCGAGCATCGACACGAGCTCCTCGCACTCGGCGATCTGCTGCTCGGCGTCGAGCACTACCGAGCCGAGCGCCTCCGCGTCGGACCTCAGCGTCGACAGATCGAGGCCACGCTGCTCGTCGTAGCGCGCGCACAGTTCCGAATAGCTCCACTGGGCGGGTCGACCGACAGCTGCCAGCAGCGGCAAATGCCGCTCGAAGTACAGGAGCCCACATGCACCGGCGTCGAGGACTCGATCGACCGACACTGCTGCGTCGACGACCGGTGCACTCACCGCGGCGCCCCGATCGTGCCGGCTGCACCAGAATCGACCGACCGGTAGCCGTCGATGCTGGCTCGAATCCGACCGACGTCGTCACCGATGGCCTCACTCCATCCACGCAGGGATGCCCCGACCCGGCTGTACCCGGCGACGATGCGATCCGCGGCCTCGTCGTAGTTGCGTCCCGCAGTCGACGACGAGAACGCGAACTGTCCCGGGACGCCGGCAAGCCTCTCGACGATTTCCCTTGTTTCATCGAACGAGTTCACGACGCCGATCACCGCGTCGACGTCGATGTTCATGCCGTCCCCCATGTGCCAACCCTCCCCCGCGTTTCCTCTGTGATGTTGGACGCATCCCAGGTGACATCGGTTCCCTCGGGTCGGCTAACGTCCGAGAGAAGAAACTCGGGTTACAGATACACGCTCACACCTGCGAGGAGTCTCATGCACATAGGAACGATGCTCAATTACTCGGGCGGATTCAACGAAACCGTCGCCGAGGTGGCAGAGCTCGAGAAGGCCGGGCTGGACATCATCTTCGTCCCCGAGGCGTATTCGTTCGACGCCGTCAGTCAGCTGGGCTTCCTGGCGGCCAAGACGTCGACCATCAAGATCGCGTCGGGCATCTTCCAGATCTACACACGCACCCCATCTCTGACGGCCATGACCGCTGCAGGCTTGGATTACGTCTCCGACGGCCGGTTCGTGCTCGGCCTCGGCGCGTCCGGACCTCAGGTCGTCGAAGGCTTCCACGGCGTCAAATACGACGCTCCCATCGCCCGCACGCGCGAGGTCGTCGAGATCTGCCGCCAGGTATGGCGTCGCGAGAAGGTCGAACACCAGGGTAAGCACTATCAGATCCCGCTGCCCGCAGAGAAGGGCACGGGCCTCGGCAAGCCGCTGAAGCTGATCAATCACCCAGTGCGCGAGCGCATTCCGGTGGTCATCGCCGCGCTCGGCCCGAAGAACGTCGAACTCACCGCCGAGATCGCGGAAGGCTGGCAGCCGATCTTCTACTACCCGGAGAAAGCCCAGTCGGTATGGGGCGACGCACTCGCCGCCGGCCGCGCCAAGCGCGACGAGTCACTCGGTGATCTGCAGATCTTCGCGAGCCCGACGCTCGCCATCGGCGAGGACGCCGACAAATACCTGCCGTGGGTCAAACCGCACCTCGCGCTGTACATCGGCGGCATGGGCGCCAAGGGCAAGAACTTCTACAACGACCTCGCTCAACGCTACGGATACGAAGCCGAGGCCGAAGCGATCCAGGACCTCTACCTGGCAGGAAAGAAGGAAGAGGCTGCCGCAGCAGTGCCCGACGAACTGGCACGCGCAGTCAACCTGATCGGGCCCGAGAGCTTCGTCAAAGAGCGGGTCGCGGCCTTCGCCGAGGCGGGCGTGACGACTCTCAACGTCGCACCTCTCGCCGAGAACACCGCAGGCCGCGTTGCACAGCTGACTGCGCTACGCGGCCTGATCGACTGACGCCGCGGCTCAGACCTGCCCGACCCGGTCCGCGAGATCCTGCGCGAGCCGGCGGGCCAGGTCGGGCTCGGCGGCCTCGACCATGACTCGCACCAACTGCTCGGTACCACTGGGACGCAACAACACTCGACCACTGTCACCCAACGCGCGCTCCACCTCGGCAACACCCTCGACGACGATCTTGGACGAAGCGACCGCAGCCTTGTCGGACACCTTCACGTTGATCAGTACCTGAGGGAGTGTCTGCATCACCGCCGCGAGATCCGCGAGAGGACGGTCGGTCTGCGCCATTCGCGCCATGACACGCAACGCCGTGAGAATTCCGTCGCCGGTCGTTCCGAAGCCGGGCAGAACGACGTGCCCGCTCTGCTCGCCACCGAGTGAGTAGTGTCCGGCTCGCAGCTCTTCGAGAACGTACCGATCACCGACGGCAGTGGTCCGAACGTCGATTCCGGCCTCGCGCATACCGATGTGCAGCCCGAGGTTGCTCATGACCGTCGCGACGAGTGTGTTCTCGGCAAGCTCGCCGGCCTCCTTCATCGCGATCGCCAGCACGGCCATGATCGCGTCGCCGTCCACGATGGCACCGGAGGCATCGACGGCGAGGCAGCGGTCGGCGTCTCCATCGTGTGCGATTCCGAGATCGGCGCCGTGCTTCACGACGGCCCTCTGCACATCCTCCATGTGCGTGGACCCGCAGTTGTCGTTGATGTCGAGCCCGTTGGGCTCGGCATGAATGGCAATCACGGACGCGCCTGCTGCCGCATAGACCGCTGGTGCCACCTTCGAAGCGGCCCCGTTCGCACAATCGACGACGACGGTCAGGCCTGCGAGACTGACGTCGACAGCATCGCGAAGATGAGCGATGTATCCATCCGCAGCATCGACGTCCAGACGGACACGGCCGATCGAGGCACCCGTCGGCGCGGGCAGTTCACCGTCACCGCTGATCAGCGACTCGATGCGATCCTCGACGTCGTCGTCCAGCTTGTGACCGCCGGCTGCGAAGATCTTGATTCCGTTGTCGGGCATCGGATTGTGCGAGGCGGAGATCATCACGCCGAGAGCCGCGTCGTACTTCGCCGTCAGGTATGCCACTGCAGGCGTCGGGAGTACGCCGACATCGATGACGTCGACACCCGATGCTGCGAGTCCTGCGATCACCGCTGCCGACAGCATCTCGCCACTGGCTCGCGGATCGCGGCCGACCACGGCGACAGGACGAGATCCGTCGACCGGTGCAAGAACAGCTGCTGCGGCCCTGGCGACCTTCACAGTCAACTCCGGCGTCAGCAGGTCGTTGGCCAACCCCCGCACGCCATCGGTACCGAACAGTCGAGCCATACGAACCCGTCCCCCTTGCCGCAAACGAACATGATCTTTCGATGAAAAGCCACGAGGGCAGGCATCCGGTCGTTCCCGGGCGCCTGCCCTCGCAGGTGAAACAGTGAGACGCGTCAGCGCTTGGAGTACTGCGACGCCTTACGGGCCTTCTTCAGGCCGTACTTCTTACGCTCGACGGCACGCGCGTCACGCGTGAGGAAGCCGGCAGCCTTGAGCGGCGGGCGATCCTCGGGAGTGACCTCGATGAGTGCACGCGAGATGGCGAGACGCAAGGCGCCTGCCTGGCCGGACGGGCCGCCACCGTGCAGCAGCGCGATGATGTCGAAGGACTCCGCGCGATCGACGAGCACCAGGGGAGCCTTGATGAGCTGCTGGTGAACCTTGTTCGGGAAGTAGTCCTCGAGGCTGCGGCCGTTGAGCGTGAAGCCGCCGGTGCCCGGTGCGAACCGGACGCGAGCAACAGCTTCCTTACGACGACCGACGGTCTGGACCGGGCGGTCGAACAGGATCGGTGCAGGCGCTGCAGCCGCCTCGATCTCGTCGACGACCTCGGGCTCTTCCACGGACACGAACTCGTCCGCAGCGATCTCGACCTCGGTAGCAGCAGCGTCGACCTCTGCTGGGTTTTCCTGCGACGTCACGTCATTTCCCTCCGGCGCCGTCACTGGGACACCTGCTTGATCTCGAACGGAACGGGCTGCTGTGCTGCGTGCGGGTGGTTCGGTCCCGCGTAGACCTTCAGCTTGCTCGCAATGGCATTACCGAGCTTGTTCTTCGGGATCATGCCCTTGACGGCCTTCTCCACGAGACGATCGGGGTTGTTCTCCAACACCTGACGCGTCGAGCGCGACTTCAGACCGCCCGGGTGGCCGGAGTGGTGGTGGTGGAACTTGCCGTCGAGCTTGTTGCCACTGATGGCAACCTTCTCGGCATTGATGATGACGACGAAGTCGCCACCGTCGACGTTGGGTGCGTACGTGGGCTTGTGCTTGCCGCGAAGCAGAGTCGCGGCCTGGACGGCAAGCCGTCCGAGCACGACGTCCGTCGCGTCGATCACATGCCACGTCCGGGTGGTGTCCCCGGCCTTCGGGCTGTATGTAGACACGTAAAGGTCCTGTCTTCATGATGTCGCTGCTGGCCAAGGCGTGTGAATGATCTCGGCGGCCAGTTGAGACCCGAGATCAGGAACTCGTTGCGCACGACAGCACGCGGCGAGCCCATACACGCCAACGAAGGACGATACCGGCTGTCACCCGCCCAGGTCAAAACGCCTCGGACGCGGTCACCGTTGTTCAACGGCGGCCTGTGCACCGGATGCATCGACGAGCCGTCACCAACGCCTCCAGCCGCGCGTCCGAGATCGCGTCTCCGCAGCGTTCGCACAGGCCGTACTCTCCTTCGGCGAGTCGCGTCTCAGCTGCGTCGAGTTCTCGGAGCTCGTCCTCGGCGTCCCGCGCAAGACCGACGATCTTCGCGCGCTCGAACGCGATGGTGGAACCTTCGGGGTCGTGCTCGTCGTCGTCCGTGGTCCATTCGGAACCCGCGACGATCGCGGCGAACTGCTCCCGAAGAGAGGCAAGACGCGCGACGGTGGCGGCACGAACCTCCTCGATGAGATCTCGCGCTGTAGCAGGGTCCATCGGACCAGTGAACACCACTGTGCCCGGCCCCATCGATGACGTCGGGACCGGGCACGAGAATCGAAGGCCGTCGGTCAGGCGAAACGCGACCGGTTCAACGCCTCCTGCTCGATCATCTTCTGGTTGCCGGCGCTGACAGCACCGATGAGGCTCTGCAACACCGTGTTCAGCTCCGCCTGAGCGGCATTCCATTCACCCTGCCGGACTTGATACGCATCCGCGTCGGCGCCCTGCCACGTCGCGACGAGCGGCTGGATCGAGGACTTGATCTCGTCGAGCTTCTCGTTGAGCGACTGCCACTTGACCGTCATGCCGCTCGTCAGATCGGCAATCGAGCCGAAGTTGTATCTGATTTCGCCGTCCATGGTCTCTCCCCCTGCTGTCGTCTGTGTTCGGTTCGGTTGTCGGTCCGGTCAGAGATTGAGCGTGCCCGCGACGGAGTTGATGGACGAGACGTTGTCCTGCTCGGACTGGTCGTATTCCACACCGGAGGTCTTGATGGCCTGGCTGATACCGGCCAGCGCGTTCTCGAGCTTGAAGGCACTGGAATCCCAATTGACCATCACCTGCGCGAAGGTGGTCGAAGCCGCGCCCTTCCAGATTCCGGATGCAGCCAAATCCACATCACCCCTGAGCGCCCTCAACTGGCCGGCGATCTGATCTCGCAACCCGTCGACCTTTGCGGCGACGGCGAGCATGGTGTCGATATTTGCATCTGCCATGTCAGCTCCTAGCTTTCGAATGAACGATCGTGGCGCCCGTGTTCGCGGTGCCCCCTGGCTGCGCGGCACTCGCCGCAATGGACGAATTCAGGCTTTCCCTACACCTCCTTGGACGCACCTGCTGCAGCTTTCGGTTCCGTCGATTCCGAACTTTCTCGAGTCGTCACGTCGGTTCGACAGTCAGCGTCGCGGCTACACGCTCACAGTGGGCCACGAGCAGTTCTTCCTCGCCCTTTTTCGACTGACATCCGACAGCGATCTGCAGGTCGTCTTCCACGAAGATGCGCCACACCACGACGGACTCCTCGTCCGGTGATTCGACGTACGACAACGCCACACGTCCGCCGACATCCGTTGCCCGCGTGAGATCCTCGATGGACGAAGCGTCCCCGCGCGAGGCCGCCTCGGCGAACAAGTCGTCGGCGACGTCGTCGAACGTCGCGCCTGGCGTCAATTCGATCGTCGTGACCACGATTCGCCGGTCCGGTAGATCGGGCGGGACCAGCACGAGCCGGTCCGGTTCCTCACGCGCCGTCCACGTCGACAGCACCTCGACTCGTGCACGCCCCTGGGCGACACTGTTCGTCTCGACCACCGGAGCACTGGGCGATGCGGAGACCTCCGTGGTCGAGACTGTCGAGGGCACGGCAGTCGGTGGCGCGCGTCCCACGGTCGTAACCGGCTTCGCCGCAACCGAAGTCACCGATGCGACCGACGACGTGAATGCTGGTGCGTCGCGCATGAAGAACACGACGAGACCGACAAGAGCCACGACGGCGACGCCACCCAACGCCGCTGGAACCGCACCCGACCGTCGAGCCGTGTCGTCGTTCTCCGTGGTCGCCTCGGCCAACCACGCCGCAGATCGAACGGGCAGTGGTGGATCCGAGACATGTTCTGCCACAACCTCGTCGAGCACAACACCCCCATGGGCGATGCCAGCCCTACCCGCCATCGCCCGCACGATGTCCACCCCGTCGAGCCGGTGGATCACGTGCGATGATCCGACGAGTAGGTCGGCCTCTCCTGCGTCGACGACGAACACTCGAACGGCATCGCGGCCGGGACGCGTCGCTGTCGCTGCGGTGACGCGGTCCTCGATCGACGTCGATGCCGTGCCGTCCGCAGTGCCCACCGCGGCCCAAGCCCCGGCTGTCGTCGCTCGCCCGTCGCGGTCGATCCTCACCGTGGACACCACCGACTCGAGGCGCGACATCTCCACGACGACACCGAATTCGGGTGCACGCTCGCCGACGCTGTGCACGGCCGCGACTGCAGTGTCGACCATCAGCACTTCCCTGGCGTGAGGCTGTGCGGCCGTCCGGAGGACCCGTCGCCGATGCCGTCCCCACGACGCCGGACAGGCGAGTTCCAACACCTCGAGGTCGCCGGCAGCCCCTGCTGCTGCCAGCGCCGCAGCCAACGTTCCGGCCAGGACGTCGATGGTGGACACGACGGTCGATCCGATGATCGTGTCGACGTCGTCGATCGTTCGGGAGAGGTGCACGACGTGTGCCTCGCCGACATCGGACCCACTCGGGAACGACAACGTGCCGTCCCGCATCACTGCGGCTGTGGAGTGGCGAATCTCGACCACGTCCTCACCGCGAGCGGACAGCACGGACATGACCCCGTCGCCGAGATGCACTGCGGCGTAGGTTCGATCGCGCCTCACTCGGGGATCCACGCCAACTGGACCAGCGACTGACCGCGTCGGTCCACGAGTGTGCCTCGACCCACAGGCAGAGTGCTGGGTTTGACCGATCCGATCAGGTTGCCCTCGTCTCTGCTTCCGCTCATGACGAGGCCGGTCGACACCAGATCGCGCATACGCGACACCACGGGATCGTACAGCGCACGCGACGCTCCCCCGGACCGCCTGGCGACGACGAGATGCAGTCCGATGTCGCGCGCATGCGGTAGGTACTCCACGATGACGGACAACGGATTTCCCGACGGAGTCGAAACGAGATCGTAGTCGTCCACCATCACGAAGATCTCCGGCCCGCTCCACCACGACCGCTCGCGCAACTCGCGTTGCGTCACGTCCGGTCCTGGCATTCGGGCAGCGAGCTTGGTGGCCAGTTCACCCATCAGGGTCGTCAGAACCGACTGCGACGCAGCATAGCCCGCGAGATGATCCCCCGTGACGGTACCGAGCATCGTCCGTCGATAGTCGACGAGGAGAACCCTGACCCGGCTGGGCGTATTGGCTTCGACGAGCGATGCACACATCGAGCGAAGGAGTGAAGTCTTGCCGCATTCGGTGTCACCGAACATCAGGAAGTGGGATTGTTCGGCGAAATCGATGTACACAGGCATCAATTCGGCTTCGTCGACTCCGATGGGCACCGACAATTCGGGCCGGTCCGTACCCGCGCGGGGCCACAACCCGGCGACCATTCCGAGAAGTTCTGCGCGACCGAGGTTCTCGGGGAGCATACGAACCTCGGGGGCCGGACGCCCGGTGGACGACCGTGAGATCGCCGTGACCGCTGCTTGGACAGCGATACCGAGATCGTCGGTCGACGGCGTATCGTCCACGCGCGGCAACCCGACGAGGAGATGCAGTCCCTCCTTGGTGATACCCCGACCGGGACGATTCTCCGGGACCCGAGCAGCTTTCGCGCGGCCGAACTCCGAATCCGACGCGTCCCCGAGCTTCAATTCGATGCGCGTACCGACCAGATCCTTGGTGGCAGGCCTGACCTCGGCCCATCGGGATGCGCTGAGCACCAGATGCACACCGTAGGACAGACCTTGGGCAGTGATGGCAGCCAGCGCCGGTTCGAGGGATTCGAAATCGGACCTGATACTCGCCCAACCATCGACGACCAGGAAGACGTCACCGAACCCGTCGACGGCGTCCGCCGGGTTCTCCGACCGCCGACGCCGATAGTCGACCATCGAATCGATACCTCTACTGCGGAACAGGCTTTCGCGTCGCGCGATCACCGCGGCCACTTCCGCCACCGTCCGACGGACGCGGTCCACATCCGACCTGCCCGCCACTGACCCGACGTGCGGCAACCCCGACAGTCCACCCAGCGTTCCGCCGCCGAAGTCCAGACAGTAGAACTGCACCTGTTCGGCGGTGTGTGTCAGAGAAAGCGACATGATCAGAGTGCGCAGCACCGTCGATTTGCCCGACTGCGGCCCGCCGACGATGGCGACATGGCCGTGCGCGGAGGACAGATCGACCCACAACAGATCACGCCGTTGGTCGTAGGGCCGGTCGACGACACCGATCGGCACACGCAGCGAGGTAGGCGTCGGACGCGATCCGCTCGAATTCGGAATCAGGCGATCGAGTGTCGGCGGAAGGTCGAGCGGCGGCAACCACACCTCGTGCGCGGACGAACCCCGACCGCGAATGCGATCGACCACGACGTCGAGCACCGTCCTGCCGTCGGAACGCGGCTCCGGCGGAGGCTGCCTGTCGGCAGACGTGACGAGCGCGGGAGCAGCCTCCTCGTGTCGGACCTGCACGGGAAACGCGCCGAACACCGTCGGCCGAATATCGACTGCCGCCCGCCCGGATGCGCGTTCGTAGCCTCGCGGAGGCACGTACGGACCCGACACGTACGACGCGGCGAATCGCACGATCTCCGCCGAATCGCACTTGAGATAGCCGACGCCGGGCTGGGCAGGCAAGTGATAGGCGTCGGGAACTCCGAGGACGGAACGGGACTCGTTCGCAGAGAAGGTCTTCAGACCGATCCTGTAGGACAGGTGGCTGTCGAGTCCACGTAACTTTCCCTCCTCCAGTCGTTGGCTCGCCAAGAGCAGGTGCATGTGCAGCGACCGCCCGAGGCGTCCGACGGCGACGAACAACTCTGCGAATTCGGGTTGCTGACCGATCAATTCGGAGAACTCGTCTACGACGATGAACAGCGCAGGCAACGGTGCCAGGGCTGCGCCCGCGGTACGCGCCTTCTCGTAGTCCGTCACGTTCGCGAAATTGCCTGCGTCGCGCAACAACTCCTGACGGCGGTTCATCTCACCCGCGATCGCATCCTTCATTCGATCGACCAGCGCGAGGTCGTCGGACAGATTGGTGATGACCGCCGCCACGTGAGGTGCATCCTCGAGTCCGGCGAACGTGGCACCGCCCTTGAAATCGACGAGGACCAGATTCAGCTGATCGGGATCGTGCCGAGTCACCATACCCAGCACCAATGTTCGCAAGAACTCCGACTTTCCCGATCCCGTTGCCCCGATGCACAATCCGTGCGGACCCATCCCGTTCTCGGCCGACTCCTTGAGATCGATCTCGACTGCGCTACCGTCGGGGGCGATGCCGATGGGTACACGCAATCGGTCTCGTCCTCGGCGCGGCGTCCAGACCTGGTCGGTGTCGAGCGCCCCGACGTCAGCGACACCCAGGAGCCGGTTCCACTCGGACGAGGATCCCGCATCGTCCGCTGCGGAATCGTGTGCCGCGTGCGTCGTCGTTCGATAAGGCGACAGACGCCGAGCGACGGTCTCGGCCTGCGCGACACTCAGCTCGTCCACCGAGCCGAAGACCTCCACGCGATTGGCTGTGACCGCCCCGACGGATCCGTTCTCGATTACCAGCCGGAGCCCACGACTGGCGGCCAGACCGGCCGCGAAGTCGGAAAGGTCGACGACGGTGACGGCATCGAGACCGGTGCGCGCGACGTCGGTACTCGAGTTGTCCAGAAGCCCACCGTCGACGACGATGACGAGTTGCGGCACACCCTGTGTCGGCGCAGTTCCACGGGCGAACCGATTTCGCAGCGAAAGATACTCCGAGAGAGCAGTTTCGAGATCGAGAAACGACTCGTAGATCATCCGGGCGGATCCTGCACCGTCACGGGCGGTGTCGTGCTGAGTGTGCGGTAGCCACTTGGTCCAATCCCAGTACGCCACCGTGTCCGGACCACATACGACGGCGACGCGGACCTGGTCGGGGTCGTGGAAGGTACACAGCGATGCGATCATCGCCCGCACCATCGCTCGCCCGGCATCCCGGTCCCCGGCGATCGACAGGGCTGCGAATCCCCGCATGGACACCGCCGTGGGGAGTTCCGACACCACCGAGTGCGCGCGCACGAACCTGCGCAGCGACACCGCCGACACGGGCTCCAATTCTTCCACCGGACCGGTCTCGGGAGGCACGAGACGTGTCGCGAGGCGTTGGTCGCCCCGGCCGAGGCGCACGTGGCAGAAGTCCGGATCGGAACTACGTCGTTCCCACATTCGCGCCGTACCGGGATACGTCCACAGGACGGACGGAGCGGGGTGTGCCCATTCCAGTGCTGTGCGTTGGCTTTCCGCCGTCGACTTCACGTCACGGCGGAGACCGTCGAGGTACCGCAGATAGTCCTTGCGGTCCTCGTTCGCTTCCGCGGTCCGGGCTCCGTTCCCACGGCCCCCGCCTGCAACCATGCCGAGCATCGACACCAGCATCATCGCGGGGAACATCAGCATCATCGGGTTCGCCGCCATGCCCGAGGTGAACATCAGCGCGACCATGCCGACCATCGCGGCCACCATGACGACGGGCATCATCTTGGTCATCAGGTTGCCCGGAACGACCCGCGGAATCTCGGGCGGAGTCTGCAGAGTCACCTCGCCGCCGGGCGTGCGAGGCACTGCACGACGTTGCCCGCGCACGAAACGAACCGTGCTCACGACGCTCCGACCGAGACGCAGGACGTCATGGCACTCGGTGCGATGCCGCACGGAATCACGCTGCAGAAAGTCACGCTGTCGATGCCCCCACCGTCGGTATCCCCCGTTACCGCAGACGCTCGTTCCCAGGCGAGCGGTCTGTTTCCGCGACAGACTAGCCCATGTTCGACGCGTCTGCGAGCGAACCCCTCCCTCGATCGAACCGGAATAGTTGCACGCGCGGACTGGTTGTGCGGTGGAGACGACGAGTACCGCAGCGACGAAAGGTTGGCGTCATCCGATGTCCGTACCCCTCTCCATTCTCGACCTGGCCCACATCGGCAACGGTGAAAGCGTCAAGGACAGCTTCGACGCGAGCGTGACGCTCGCCCAGCGCGCCGAGGATTGGGGATATCGCCGAATCTGGTACGCGGAGCACCACAACATGAGTTCCATCGCATCGTCGGCGACGAGTGTGCTGATCGGTCACGTCGCCGCCAACACCAGCCGGATCCGGCTCGGCTCGGGCGGAGTGATGCTGCCCAACCACGCTCCGTTGACGATCGCCGAACAGTTCGGCACGCTGGCGACGCTGCATCCGGGGCGAATCGACCTGGGACTCGGCCGCGCTCCTGGCAGCGATCAGCAGACGATGCGTGCGATGAGGCGTGACCCGTCGTCGGCCGAGCGATTCCCACAGGACGTCCAAGAGCTACAGGCCTTCCTGTCCGACGACTCGCGTGTCTCGGGCGTTCGTGCGACGCCGGGAGCAGGCACCAACGTGCCGCTGTACATCCTCGGATCGTCTCTGTTCGGTGCGCAGCTCGCTGCACTTCTGGGTCTGCCGTACGCGTTCGCGTCGCACTTCGCACCGGACGCACTCGAGCAGGCCATCGAAATCTATCGACGTGAGTTCCGCCCGTCCGAGCAGCTGGACTCTCCGTATGTCATCGCGGGGGTGAACGTCATCGCGGCCGACACCGACGCGGATGCGCAGCAACAATTCCTCGCAACCAAGCGCAGTCGTGTGAGCCTCCTGCTCGGCCGCGGCCGTACTTTCACCGACGACGAGGCCGACATGCTTCTCGACGCACCTCAGGGCCGGCAGATTCTGCAGATGACCAAGTACTCCGCAGTCGGCACACCGACCGTCGTCAAGGACTATCTCGACGAGTTCGCCAAGCACGCCGACGCCGACGAGCTGATCGTCGCGTCGGGCGTCGTCGATCGTCCGTCGTGGCTCCGTTCGTACGAACTGTTGGCCGACGTCAGCGATCTCGCCTCCGTCTGACTCGTGTCTCCCCCTGTGTCGGAGTGATGTCGTAGAGTCTGACGCTGCCAGGCACGCAGGTTCCTGGAGACGACGATTCCGGGGGGAATTCGATGGCGGGGGATCAGGCAGGTCATGCGGCAGCGGCGATGGACCTGTGCAGGCTCACCGTCGTCGCCGAATCGGTACAAGTCGACATGGCGTTGCCGACGGATGTACCACTCGCCCTGCTGCTTCCGGGAATCGTCGACATCCTCGAACGCCGATCAGGCGGGCCCCCGGCGGCGCGTCGCCAACCGTTGGTGCTCGGACGCGTCGGTCGCCCGCCGTTGTCCGGCACGCGGACTCTCGACGAGTCCGGTGTACGCGACGGCGAGTTGCTCGTGCTCGGTGACGCCGAATCACCGGCTCCGGCACCGCTGTTCGACGATCTGATGTTCGCGGTCGCGACGACGGGCGCCGACGGTGTGTCGTTGTGGTCGGCGAAGACGGCACAGACCGTCGGTTTCGTGGTCGCCGCCGTCGCACTCGTGCTCGGATGCTCGGGAGCATTGCTCACAGCCCTTCGTCGCAGCCCTGACGAGGCACCGGCTCTTGCGATCCTGGTGGCGACGACCGCGACGGTGCTACTCGTGGCGGGTTCTGTCTCGACCCGTATCGGACGCGATCGACGCACAGGTGTCTTCCTGTCCGCCAGTGCTGTGACCCTCGCCGGCACCGCCGGTGTCTTGTTCGTTCCGATCCCACTCGGTGCTCCACATCTGATGCTCGGCGCCACCGCCGTCGGCGTGTTCGCGGTCTTGGCATTACGTCTCGGCGGAGACGGCTCGGCGCTGTTCACCGGAACTGCGGTCACCGCATTCATGGCCGGAATCGCCGGAGCAGTCGCCGAATTCACCGGTCTACCGATCGCGACCATCGGCGGCGGGACCGGAGTCGTCGCGCTGGCCGGACTGACGTTCGCACCGCGGCTGTCGATGATGCAAGCCCGCCTACCGCTTCCTCCGGTACCGACGGCGGGCGCGCCTCTCGACACATACGACGAGGACGACGCGTCGTCGTACGACGATCTGCACGTGACGGCACGCGATGCCCGCAGCTACATGACCGGACTCGTCTGCGCAGGATCTCTGGTGACCGCAGTCGGAGTGCTGGTCGCAGCGTCGACGCACACGGGCGACACCTATTGGCCTGGAATCACTCTCGCAGCACTGACGGCATCGGTCCTCCTCCTCCGCGGACGCACCTTCGCCGAGGCACATCAAGCGGTACCGCTGGTCGCGGCCGGCGCTGCTGTCGTTCTCGGTCTGCTCGCCGCAGCGATCCTTCGGTTCACGTCGCAACCGATGACCACCTTCCTCGTCGCCACCGCCGCCGCGGTGCTGGCGCTTCTGTTCGGCTCCGTCGTGCCGAGACGGGAGTACTCACCAGTCCTCCGGCGAGCAGCCGAACTCGTCGAATACGCAGCAATCGCCGGAATCGTCCCTGTCGCGTGCTGGGTCTGCGGGCTGTACTCGGCCATGCGTGCGCTGTGACGGCTCGGCTACTGCGCGGATGTTGCCTGGCCGGCGTAGCACTGCTCGTGGTCGCCCTCGGCCCTGATGTCGGCATCGCGGGAGCTCAGCGACCTGTCGTCGACGCCTCGCTGCTTCCGGAACCCGCGCCACCGATGCCGCCGGACCCGACCGAGCAGCGGAACGCGTGTGTGCCGGTCACATCGGCGGTCGACGGTCCCGCGCTACCCGCCGCACAACGCACCCTGGACTTCGAAGCGGTGTGGCCGATCACTCGCGGTGCCGGCCAGCTGGTGGCCGTCATCGACACCGGAGTCACCCCACATGCACGCTTGCCAGGGCTTCGTCCGGGCGGCGATTACGTCTACACCGGTGACGGGTTGTCCGACTGCGACGCGCACGGCACTGTCGTGGCCGGCCTCATCGCTGCTCGGACCGAACCGGGTAGCGGATTCGCCGGCGGTGCACCCGAGGCGCAGATCGTGTCCATTCGACAGTCCAGCAATGCGTTTCAGAAAGAAAGAACGCCCGAGGAACAAGAACGACCGCTTGCCGAGAACTCGACGGGCTACGGCAATGTCATGACGATGGCTCGTGCGGTACGCACCGCGGCGGACCTCGGCGCCACCGTCATCAACATTTCCGAAGTCGCCTGTGTGCCGGCGTCGGGTGGCATCGCCGACGGCCCTCTGGGCGCCGCGATCGACTACGCGGCCCGAGTCAAGGACGTCGTCGTCGTGGCCGCCGCGGGTAATACAGGAGGCGCGGGTGCAGGCCAGTGCAGCGCGCAGAACCCTCTACCCGATCCGGTCGATCCCTATGCGGATCAATGGAATCGAACAGCGACGATCGCAACGCCTGCATGGTTCGACGACCAAGTGTTGACGGTCGGCTCGGTCGATCCCGACGGCGCGCCGTCGAGCTTCACACTCGCAGGGCCGTGGGTCGACGTCGCGGCACCCGGCACCGCGATGACATCGTTGTCGCCGACCGGACACGGCCTCACCGACGGGACAATCGACAACCAAGGAAACGTCCACCCGATTCAAGGGACGAGCTTCGCCGCCCCGCTCGTTTCGGCGATCGCCGCACTCGTCCGATCTCACCGGCCCGAACTCACCGCAGCGCAGGTCATCGAACGCATCGAAGCCACAGCACACAAGCCTGCGGAAGGGTGGAACCCGTTGATCGGCAACGGCGTCGTCGATCCTCTCGCGGCCGTCACCGCGGAGGTCGACGGCATGCCTGCCATTGCCGCTGCGGCCCCGGTCGCCGTTGCGGCTCCGGCCCTACCCGATCCCCCGGACCTTCGCCCTCGGTCCGCGGCACTGTGGGGAACCGCCGGGGTCGGCGTACTTCTTCTACTCGGTCTCGGGATATCCGTTCCGTTGCGCTCACACCGTGGCGCGGTTACTTCACGGGGAGCGCGGCAGCGTTCGGGTTCGGATCGACTCCATCGTGTGCCGTGAGCGCGGCCGAGCGGCTCAACACGGGGCCGATCCCGAGCAGTTCCACGATTTGCCACGGGGCGTCCACCGGGGTGACCAATCCGAGCGCCGTCGCCGACTCCGCATCCGGCACACCGAATCTCACACCCGTGTCGGCCACGAAGAACGACGCATCCCGACGCGTACTGTTCGGCTCTATCCCCGTCGTCCGGACGAATCCCCCGCTCCCCGGTGCCAGATACACCGCGTCGGCCGCAGGTCCACCACCGTCCGCCTGAGCAAGTCGAACCGGCTGCGCCTCCGCAGCCAGCGGCAGCGCACTGCCCGCGGAAGTCACGATACGAGCCGTCGGACCGCCGTCGGTTGCCGACATCGGAACCCATGTCACACACCCGACTGGAGCGGTTTCGGTGTCGACGATGGACGGCGCGACGACCGGAAACGTCTCGACTGCAAGGTTCGCGACCGTGGGCGCTTGCGACAGAACATCCGGCGAAAGCGAATCGATCTGTTGGTTGCCCTGAGAATCGGCGAACGTGATCAACTGCGCAGTCGACTCCGTGATCGATTGAATACCGTTCTCCAGCACCACGTAGTACCGAACGTCGACACCGGACACTTTGACGACGGACCCGATCGTCTTTCCGGCCAAGGGGTACGACGGCAACTCGCCTGCACGCGGTATGAACGGCGGAGTGATCGGCGGGGCCACCGGGATCGCGTCGGCGACACCGGGACTGACGGACGACGGGACGGCGTCGTCGAGACCCAGAGCTCGAACCACGGCGCGATTCCCGAGATCGATCCGGGCGCGAACACCGCCGTAGACGAGAAACGTACCGTCCGATGTCTGCCACAGGAACGCTTCGTCCTCACTGAGCGGCGCTGTCTCGTTGCTGTACAACGGATCTCCGACGATCACCGTCGTCGCGGTCACCCCTCCAGTACTGCCGAGGGTGTCGCACACACTCCACGCTTGCGCGGCCGCGTCGTCGTCCTGCGGGAGCGCCGAGGGTGCACCGGGGATGCCGACGAGCGAACCACGGGGTCGACCATCCAACTCGGATTCCGCGACGATCGTCGGGGTCTCGGGTCTTCCCACGATCAATCTCGCCGATGCGAGGTTCAGCACCGGATGGAAGGACTCGTCGACGCGAACGAACATGGCGCCCGAACCTTTCGCCACGACGATCGTCGAATCCCCGATCTTGTCCTGAGGTCTCAGCAGTGCCAGGGCAGCACATCCGGCGAGGCCGATGCACGCGATCACCACACCGACCGACAGCGCGCGGGACTGCGATCGCATCGGATCGTGCGACATCCGCACGTCACGGCGCACCAGCGCGTGTTCCATCCGCCGGACGAGAAATCGATACCCGCCGACCTGCCATTTCGTTGTCGGCGTAGCCGCCACGAAGCCTCCCCTGCGCCGCGTTCGACTCGACCCCCCGAGCCGTTTCCCCGGCCGACACAGTACAGTGCCTTGCATGAGTCGGGGTCGCCTGTACTCGACTGCACGCCTTCGGGGGGAGGATCGGTCTGCCATGTCCACGTCCACGCGTCGACGCGCGACGTTCACCGATCGCCGGTTCGCATTCCGCATGCCCAGTCCGTCACGGGTGGTGTGGCTGGAGTCGGTGTCGGCGCTCTCCGCGGCCACCGCTGTGGCGCTGGGCATTTCACCCGCTGTCGCGATCTGGTCGCTGGCCGTGATCGCGGTACTTCCGTTCGTCGCCGTTGCCGGTCGCGGGGTGATCGACTGGCTGTGGACCATCGCGCGCTTCGTCGGTCGTCGAGTCCCCGATTTCGGGTCCACCACCCATCGCACCGAGAACGACGGCCGCTCGTTCGGAGTGCATTGGCACGGCAGACAGGCAACATGTGTTCTCGAACTGGCGCCGCCGCGAGGTGTCGTCACAAAGCTGGGGCGGTCCGAAGCACGCACCGATTCTTTGATCGACCTAGCAGTACTCGCCGAATGCTTACGCCAACATGACATTTCACTCAGTGGCATCGGCGTGGTCTCGCACGGCACGCGGACGGACTCGGGCTCTCCTGCGACCGATGTCTACGAGCGGCTCATCGGTCCATTGCCCGCCGTCGCGACTCGGCGAGTGTGGATATCGGTGTCACTGGACATCGGTTCCAATCGACTCGCTATCGATGCACGAGGAGGAGGACGCACCGGAGCCGCGCGCGCGATCGGCATCGCCACCGAACGGGTGTCGCGGGCCTTGGCCGGCAGCGGCACGAACTCCCGAGTACTGACGTCCGCCGACATCGGGTCGATGGCGTCGACGCTGTGTCGCGGAGTCGACGCGGACGCACTCACCGAGAGCTGGTCGGCTGCACCACTTCCCGGGGTGTCGACCACCGGCTACGGACTCGATGCGCGGCGGCTCGACTCCGCGGTCCTGGCCGACGTCTGGTCCGTGCCATCGGTCTCCACGACCGTCTCCCTCCGACTCACTCCGGGCACAGGACCGGACACGGTTCGTGTCGACGGCGAATGCAGATTCGTTTCGCGGGGCCCTCGACCCGCGCCGCACATACCGGGCGCAGTGTCGATGAACGGCCGTCATCGCGAGTCTCTGCTGACGTCACTTCCGCTCGGAATCACTGCCTTCGGCCACGAGCAGCCGGTACGCGAGATGTCGTACGAACGGATCGGACGTCTCAGGCTGCCTGTCAGCGGCTGCGGGCAGCTCGTAGGATCCGATATCGCGGGACTCGGAATCGCCGTCCGAGTTCACGGACCCGATCTCGCTACGGTTCTCGTCTCGGGTGAGCTGTATCTGGCGCAGCAAGTGGTGTTCCGAGCGGTCGCTACAGGTGCGCGCATTCTGATCAGAACCGACCGAACACATGCCTGGGCCCCGCTGGTCGATTCGGTGGCAACTCCGGACCGCCTGAGTATCGAGGGAGGCCCGTTCCGCACCGATGTCGGTTTCGACGTCGTCGTGCACGACTACGTCGACGCATCACTGCCTGCCGACAGACGTCCGCACGACGGGGTGACGACGATGATCCTCACGGAGCATCTGCCTCGCACTCCGATGCCGGACCCCGACCTCAGTATCGTCCAGCCCGGCGCCACGGGCGACCGCGTGTTCGTGCGCACAGGTTCTGCCGATATCGAACTGGTCCTGGTCACCATCGCGCAGGAGACCGCGTTCATCGGGCGGCCGCGGAGCGTTCGACCGGTACCTGCCGCTCAGCCGGGATAAGGATCGACGACGCGCTGCGCCTTCGATGCCGTTGCCCACCAATGCAATTGATCGAGCATCTTCGACGACGCATCGTGCGCGACGCGGTCCGTCGTCGATCCTCGGTCGTCGAACGCTGTGCGTACCCGGTGAAATCCGACACCGGTCCGTACCGAGACCATGTGAAGTTCGGCGACGACCTGACGCAGTTGCTCGGCTGCCCGTAACCCGCCTGCCATGCCGCCGTAGGACACGAAACCGATCGGCTTGCCGCGCCATTGGTGTTTGACGCTGTCGAGAGCGGTCTTCAACGACGCTGGATAACCGTGGTTGTACTCGGGAGTCACCACGACGAACGCATCGGCAGCGTCCACTGCGGCGGCGAATCGCTCACCATCGGTCGACGGGCTCAGATTCGTGGGTAGATCGAAGTCGAGCAAATCCAGTGTGGTGACGTCGAAGTCGGAACGCTCCGCGACGCGGCTGAGGAACCACTGCGCGACGACGGGCCCGACCCGCTCCGGCCGGACACTGGCAACGATGACCGCCAACTTCACCGAACCGCCGCTCCTCGTCATATCACCCAGCGTATCGGGCCCTTCAGCAACACCCTGTCGCGGTCGGCGGAATGGTCCCCCGTACTTCGCGGGTCGCGCGGTTGCGTGCCGCGAGGTCCTCCGCTGCCGGGTAGTCCACCCGAACGAGCGACAATCCGTGTGCGGGTGCCACCGTCACCGAACTCGAACGGTCCCGAGTCTCGAGCAGGGCGGCGGTCCACTCCGGGGTTCGACGGCCCTCCCCCACCGCTTGGATCGCGCCGACGAGGCTGCGAACCATCGACCAGCAGAACGCGTCGGCGCTGACGAAAGCCGTGACCTGATCTCCGACGCGTTCCCAATCGAATCTTTGTACTTCACGCACAGTGGTCGCGCCGTCACGCCGTTTGCAGAACGCGGCGAAGTCGTGGAGCCCCAGGAGGCGCGCGGACGCGTCGCGCATCGCGGCGAGGTCGATATCTCGCGGCCACGAAACGATACCGCGCACGTCCAACGGGTCGACGCCGTAACGCGCTGTACTGAAACGATATTCGTAGTGGCGTCGCAGCGCGGAGAAGCGGGCGTCGAATTCGTCGGGCACCGATGTGATCCGCTTGACGCGGACGTCCTGTGGCAGGAATCGGGCCATGCGTCGTATCAGTCGTTCCGGCTCCTCGATGACACCGGCGACATCGAAGTGCGCAACCTGCCCGCTCGCATGTACCCCTGCATCGGTGCGGCCGGCGACGGTCAGCTCGACCGGCTCGCGCAATACCGTCGAGAAGGCTTCTTCCAGAACTCCGCACACCGTGCGGATGCCGGGCTGTCGTGCCCAGCCGGAGAAGTCGGTCCCGTCGTACGAGATGTCGAGACGGTATCTGTGGGAGACCGAAAAAGCGGACCCGCCGCTCCCAGTGGGAACGACGGGTCCGCTTCGGTCTGTCGAAGACGTCAAGAGGAAACTAGTCCTTCTTGGCTTTTTCTGCCTCGGATGCGTCCGCAGCAGTGGCGGACTCGTCCTCGATGGCGTCGACGACTGCGTCGGCGTTGTCCGCTTCGGCCTCCGTCGCGTCGGCTTCGACAGCCTCGACGACGTTGTCCTCAGCCGGTGCCTCGGCAGCGGGTGCAGCCTGCGAAGCCTTCACACGGCGCGCGCGATCTGCTTCGTTGGACACCGTCTGCTCGTTGACGAGCTCGATGATGGCCATCGGCGAGTTGTCACCCTTGCGGGGGACGGTCTTGATGATGCGCGTGTAGCCACCGTCGCGATCGGCGAAGAAAGGCCCGATCTCGGCGAAGAGCTTGTGTACGACATCTTTGTTGTTGATGGTCTTCAAGACCTCACGGCGATGTGCCAGGTCACCCTTTTTGGCGTGGGTGACGAGCTTCTCGGCGTGCGGACGAAGGCGCTTGGCCTTCGACTCGGTGGTCGTGATGCGACCGTGCTCGAAGAGTGCCGTCGCCAGGTTGGCCAGGATGGCCTTCTGGTGCGACGCCGACCCGCCGAGACGGCGGCCCTTGGTGGGCTTGGGCATGATGAATCTCCTAGTAAGAGCTCCAGCGAGCTGATTACAGCTGTTCTGTCTCGGCGTAGTCCTGCTCGGTTCCCTCGGTGTCCGAGAAAGAACCGGCATCGGTGTCGCTCCACGTTCCCGTGGTGGCGTCGTATCCGGGCACGGTGGTCGGATCGAAGGACGCGGGGCTGTCCTTCAGCGAGAGGCCGAGCGAATGCAGCTTGACCTTCACCTCGTCGATGGACTTCTGTCCGAAATTACGGATGTCCAGCAGATCGGACTCGGTACGACCAACCAGCTCGCCGACGGTGTGAACACCCTCGCGCTTGAGGCAGTTGTAGGAACGGACCGTCAGGTCCAGATCCTCGATGGGGAGTCCGAAGGAAGCAATGTGATCGGCCTCGGCGGGCGAGGGTCCGATCTCGATTCCTTCTGCTTCGACGTTCAGCTCACGGGCGAGGCCGAAGAGCTCAACCAGGGTCTTGCCCGCCGAAGCGAGCGCGTCCCGCGCGGTGATGGAGTTCTTGGTCTCCACGTCGAGAACGAGCCGATCGAAGTCGGTGCGCTGTTCGACGCGGGTGGCCTCCACCTTGTAGGTGACCTTGAGGACCGGCGAGTAGATCGAGTCGACCGGGATACGGCCGATCTCGGCGCCGGACGCCTTGTTCTGAACGGCGGGGACGTAGCCGCGACCGCGCTCGACGACGAGCTCGATCTCCAACTTGCCCTTGTCGTTCAGGGTCGCGATGTGCAGATCCGGGTTGTTCACCGTGACGCCGGCCGGGGGAACGATGTCGCCTGCGGTCACAGAGCCGGGGCCCTGCTTGCGGACGTACATGGTGACCGGCTCGTCCTCTTCGGAGCTCACGACGAGTCCCTTGAGGTTCAGGATGATGTCGGTGACGTCTTCCTTCACTCCGGGGACGGTGGTGAATTCGTGGAGAACGCCGTCGATACGGATGCTGGTGACAGCAGCGCCGGGGATCGACGACAGCAGGGTACGGCGGAGCGAGTTGCCGAGGGTGTAACCGAAGCCAGGCTCGAGCGGCTCGATGACGAATTTCGAGCGGTTGTCGGCGATGACCTCTTCGGTCAACGTCGGGCGCTGTGAAATGAGCATGTTGTGTTCCTCCTGTACGGACGTCCGCTATTTGACGTCCATCGGGGGCTCCGCCCCCGAAGACCCCCGAGAGGGCTCCGAGGGGCTTTGCCCCGCCACTTTTACACTCTGAAGCTGCGCTTCGAGTGTTACTTCGAGTAGTACTCGACGATGAGCTGCTCCTGGAGCGGCACGTCGATCTGTGCGCGCTCCGGTACCCGGTGAACCAGGATGCGAAGACGGTTCGGGACGACCTGCAGCCACGATGCAACCGGACGATCGCCGTAGCTCTCGCGAGCGATCTGGATCGGCAGAGTCTGTGCGGACTTCTCGCGGACATCGATGATGTCGTACTGCGAGACCCGGTAGCTGGGGATGTCCACTCGCTGGTTGTTCACGAGGAAGTGACCGTGCGTGACCAGCTGGCGTGCCTGACGACGCGTACGTGCCAGTCCGGCACGGTAGATCACGTTGTCGAGACGAGTCTCGAGGATGGTCAACAAGTTCTCACCGGTCTTGCCGGGGCGCTTGTTGGCTTCCTTGTAGTAGAGACGAAATTGCTTCTCCATGACGCCGTAGGTGAAGCGTGCCTTCTGCTTCTCCTGCAGCTGGAGCAGGTATTCGCTCTCCTTGATCCGCGCGCGACCGTGCTGGCCGGGCGGGTAGGGACGACGCTCGAACGCCTGGTCTCCTCCGACGAGGTCGACGCGCAGACGACGCGATTTGCGGGTAGCAGGACCGGTATAACGTGCCATTTTCTAAACCTTTCCTTCCCGCTAGACCCGACGCCGCTTCGGCGGACGGCAACCGTTGTGCGGCTGGGGGGTGACATCGGAGATGGTGCCGACCTCCAGGCCAGCGGCCTGAAGCGAGCGGATTGCGGTCTCACGGCCTGAGCCGGGACCCTTGACGAACACGTCGACCTTCTTGACGCCGTGCTCCTGCGCCTTGCGCGCAGCGTTCTCGGCTGCGAGCTGTGCGGCGAACGGAGTCGACTTACGCGAGCCCTTGAAGCCCACGTGGCCCGAGGACGCCCACGAGATGACGTTTCCTGCCGGGTCGGTGATCGACACGATCGTGTTGTTGAACGTGCTCTTGATGTGCGCAGATCCGTGCGGGACGTTCTTCTTGTCCCTGCGACGCGCCTTCTGCGTCTTCTTCGGACCGGTACCGCGTGCTTTAGGGGGCATTACTTCGCCTTCTTCTTGCCGGCAATGGTGCGCTTCGGTCCCTTACGGGTGCGCGCATTGGTCTTGGTGCGCTGTCCACGGACGGGCAGACCACGACGGTGGCGAAGGCCCTGGTAGCAGCCGATTTCGATCTTGCGACGGATGTCGGCCTGAACCTCGCGGCGCAGGTCGCCCTCGACCTTGAGGGACTCCTCGATGTACTCGCGGAGCTTCGTCAGATCTTCGTCGGACAGATCCTTGCTGCGCAGGTCCGGGCTGATGCCGGTTGCGTCGAGGATCTCCTTCGAGCGGGTACGGCCGATGCCGTAGATGTAGGTCAGTGCGATCTCCATGCGCTTTTCGCGCGGAAGATCCACACCTGCGAGACGTGCCATTTGGCAATCCTTATCTTGTTCCGGAGGTCTGCTCCCAGTCCGTCCCCTGTGCCTCTGTACTGCGAAAAACCGAGGTTTTCCAAAACTCAGTGGGGCCCCGGCCTCCGTGCCGGGGGTGTGCCGCAACGCGAGTGTCGCGGTTGGTGCTGAGAGGTCTTCTTCTAGCTATGTGCCAAGCAGAAACGCGAATGCTCGGTGGTTATCCCTGACGCTGCTTGTGACGCAGGTTGTCGCAGATGACCATGACTCGTCCGTTACGACGAATCACCTTGCACTTTTCGCAGATCTTCTTGACGCTCGGCTGAACCTTCACGTCGCTGATCTCCTGTGTGTAGCCCGCGCGCACCGCACTGTCGCCTCTGGAGGCATCCGGTGAATCACGGGCATGGTTCTCTCCGACCGGACCTGGCCGGAGAAGCTTTTTACTTGTAGCGGTAAACGATGCGCCCACGCGTGAGGTCGTACGGAGAAAGCTCCACTACGACGCGATCCTCTGGGAGGATACGAATGTAGTGCTGGCGCATCTTTCCGCTGATGTGTGCGAGCACCTTGTGGCCGTTCTCCAGCTCAATGCGAAACATCGCATTGGGCAGGGGTTCGACGACCCGGCCCTCGACCTCGATGGCACCGTCTTTCTTAGCCATATCCTCCGCGTCCCTGGCTCTACGCCTGGTTGATTGCATCTGTTTCCGTTACCGTGATGCTCACTGCCCGCCGACGTGAAAGCCGACGAAGCCAACCGGTCGCACGAGCGCCGGCTCACGCAGGCATGCGGACAACCGGTACGCAGAGCGCACCGTCGACCTATGTTACCGGCAAAGTCCCACCAGGCCAAATGACGTTCGATCGCTGATGGCAAGCTACGTGCATGCGTGCGCTCATCCAACGAGTATCTTCGGCATCGGTCCAGGTAGACGACGCTGTGGTCGGCTCACTCGCTCTGTCCGACGGACAACAGGGCCTCGTGGTACTCGTCGGTGCAACACACACCGACACTGCGGAACAGAGCGATGCTGTCGCCGACAAGGTGTGGAAAATGCGAATTCTCGACGGCGAGAAATCCGCCTCCGACGTCGGCGCTCCTCTACTGGTCATCAGCCAGTTCACGCTGTATGCGAACACCGCCAAAGGTCGACGTCCGTCGTGGAATCAGGCCGCGCCGGGTGCTGCGGCGGAACCGCTCGTCGCGCGAGTAGTCGATCGTTTACGTGCCCACGGTGCCACCGTCGAGACCGGTCGATTCGGCGCGCACATGAAGGTGGCCCTGGTCAACGACGGACCGGTCACCGTGTCGATCGAAGTGTGATTACGTCACCGGTCCCCCCGCGAGCGAGGGTGACATTCGGTCACTCAGAGTGAGCCAGGGCGTCATTCGCTCACCCGAGCTCGGCCGCGCCCCGCGAGCGAGGGTGACATTCGGTCACTCAGAGTGAGCGAGGGCGCCATTCGCTCACCCCTAGGCCTGCTACTCCGGACGCAGCGTCAGGATCCGCGGCCCGTCCTCGGTGACCGCGACGGTGTGTTCCCAGTGGGCGGCACGCGAACCGTCGGTGGTGACCACCGTCCAGTCGTCGGCCAGGATTTCGGTCTCGTAAGTACCGAGTGTGAGCATGGGTTCGATTGCAAGCGTCGATCCGACGACCAGTTCGGGTCCCTTGCCCGGTGCACCCTCGTTCGCGAGGAACGGCTCCATGTGCATTTCGCGGCCGATGCCGTGCCCGCCGTAACCGTCGACGATGCCGTACTTGCGGCCGTGCGCCTTCTCGGCGGCATGGGTACCGTTCTCGATTGCATGCGACACATCCGTCAGACGATTGCCTGCGATCATCGCCGCGATACCTGCCTCCATCGACAACCGCGTCGCCTCACTGAGCAACTCGTCGGCTTCGATGATGGTGCCGACACCGAACGTCCAAGCCGAATCGCCGTGCCAGCCTTCGAGAATCGCTCCACAGTCGATCGAGACGAGATCGCCTTCGACGAGAATGTCCTCGGCCGTTGGAATGCCGTGCACGACACGATCGTTGACCGACGAACAGATGCTGCCGGTGAAACCGTGGTATCCGAGGAACGACGGCACGGCACCCGCGTCGCGGATCACGGCTTCGGCCACCCGATCGAGCTCGAGCGTCGAGACTCCAGGCTTCGCCGCATCACGCACAGCAACCAATGCAGCGCCGACGACAGCACCGGCCGCAGCCATGGCGTCGAGCTCTCCCGGGCTGCGGAACGGTACTACCTTGCGCTTACGACCGAACGCCATTATTTGTCGAGACCCTCGATAGCTTTCAGAGCGCGTGAACTGACTTCGTCGACCTCACCGATGGCGTCGACCGTGACGATCGCGTCTGCGTAGTAGTTCAACAGCGGAGCGGTCTCGTCGCGGTAGACGTTGAGACGGTTGCGGATGACGTCCTCCTTGTCGTCTGCACGACCGCGCGACAGCATCCGTTCGACGACGACATCCTCGTCCACGACGAAGGACAGCACACCGTCGAGCTTGGCGCCCAGATCTGCCAGGATGCCGACGAGCGACTCCGCCTGGTTGACCGAACGCGGAAAACCGTCGAGCAGGAATCCGTTGACGGCGTCCGGCTCGGAGAGCCGGCTGCGAACCATGTCCACCGTCAGCTCGCTCGGAACGAGGTCTCCCGCATCGAGGTACTTCTTCGCCTCGACGCCGAGCGGGGTCTTCTCACTGATGTTCGCACGGAACAGATCACCGGTGGAGATGTGGGGAACGCCCAACTTCTCCGACAGGATCGTTGCCTGGGTGCCCTTGCCGGCACCGGGAGGACCAAGAAGAACGAGTCTCACTTGAGGAACCCTTCGTAGTTACGCTGCATCAGCTGACTTTCGATCTGCTTCACGGTATCGAGGCCGACGCTCACCATGATGAGCACAGCCGTGCCGCCGAACGGCAGGTTCTGCGCGCCGCCCGAACTTCCGATGTCGAGGAACAGGTTGGGCAGCACGGCGATGGTGCCCAGATAGATCGCGCCCGGCAATGTGATGCGGCTGAGCACGTAGTTCAAGTAGTCGGCGGTCGGCCGTCCCGGACGGATGCCGGGGATGAACCCACCGAACTTCTTCATCTCGTCTGCGCGCTCCTCCGGATTGAAGGTGATGGCGACGTAGAAGTAGGTGAAGAAGACGATGAGACCGAAGTAGATGGCGATGTACACCGGGTTCGCCGGGTTCACCAGGTACTCGTTGATGATTCGCTGCCACCAACTCGGATCCGTCGCGGTACTGGCGGACGTGAGCTGGGCGATCAAGTTGGGGAGGTACAGAAGTGACGACGCGAAGATCACCGGGATGACACCTGCCTGGTTGACCTTCAACGGCAGATACGTCGACGACCCGCCGTACATCTTGCGGCCGACCATGCGCTTGGCGTACTGCACCGGGATGCGGCGTTGTCCCTGCTCGACGAACACGACGCCGGCGATGATCAGGAAGGCTGCCACGCAGACGAGGCCGAAGACCAGTCCACCGCGGCTGTCCAGGATGGACTTGCCCTCGGACGGGATGCGCGACGCGATGCCGGCGAAGATCAGCAGCGACATACCGTTGCCGACGCCGCGTTCGGTGATGACCTCGCCGAACCACATGACGACGGCTGCACCTGCGGTCATGACGAGCACGATGATGATCAGACCGAAGATGCTCTGATCGGCGATGATGTCCTGTTGGCAGCCCTGCAGCAGCTGTCCGCGCGACGCCAGTGCGACGAGACCCGTCGCCTGCAGGATCGCGAGTGCGATCGACAGGTAGCGGGTGTACTGGGTCATCTTCGCCTGGCCCGCTTGGCCCTCCTTGCGGAGTTCCTCGAACTTGGGGATGACGACCGTCAGCAACTGGACGATGATGCTGGCCGTGATGTACGGCATGATGCCGATCGCGAACACCGACAATTGCAGAAGCGCGCCACCGGAGAACAGGTTGATCAGCGAGTAGATACCCGCCTGGTCACCACCGGAGACCTGATCGATACATGCTCGGACGTTGGCGTAGTCGACGCCCGGAGACGGCAGCGTAGCGCCGAAGCGATACAGAGCCACCAATCCGAGGGTGAAGAGGATCTTCCGTCTCAGGTCAGGAGTCCTGAGGGCCGACACGAAGGCGGAAAGCAAAGATCCTCCTGGCACAAGGCGCGTTGGCGTCGAGATCCGTCGGACCGGATTCGGTCCGGCCGAGCTTCGACCATGGACAGCGGACAACATGAATCGTCCGCATGAAAGCAATGAAAGTGAACTCTAGAACTCTAACAGTGCGGCGCCAACCGACTGACGGTCAGTCGGCGCGCTACCCGGTCGGGCACCTTCGAGGCTGCCCTGGAAGCGTCGTTTCACCGACCCGGTAAGTCGCAGATGGCCGCAGCGCGAGGCCCCGAGAGGCAGTGCACTGCGGCCATCTGTCGGTGTGCTCACTCGGCTCCCACTCGTCGAGTGGGAGCCGAAGCAGGCTAGACCTCGGTTGCAGAACCGCCGGCAGCGGCGATCTTTTCCTTGGCGGAGCCGGTGAACTTGTTGGCGGAGATCTCGACCTTGACCGAGATCTTGCCGTCGCCGAGCACCTTGACGGGCTCGTTCTTGCGCACTGCGCCCTTGGCGATCAGGTCAGCGATGCTGATCTGGCCACCCTCGGGGAACAGCCGCTCGATGTCGCGCAGGTTCACGACCTGGAACACGACGCGGTTCGGGTTGGTGAAGCCTCGCAGCTTCGGCAGACGCATCTGCAGGGGCATCTGGCCGCCCTCGAAACGCGCCGGCACGTTCTTGCGTGCGCCGGTTCCCTTGGTACCGCGACCGGCGGTCTTGCCGCGCTTGCCGCCTTCACCACGGCCGACGCGAATCTTGGCCGACTTGGATCCGGGGGCGGGACGCAGGTGGTGCAGTTTGATGGTCATGGTTAGACCTCCTCAACAGTTACGAGGTGGCGCACAACGTTGACCAGTCCGCGAGTCTGCGGGGTGTCCTCACGGACGACCGACTGACGAATGCCCTTGAGACCGAGGGTCCGCAGGCTGTCCCGCTGGTTCGACTTCTGGCCGATGGTGCTCTTGATCTGAGTGACCTTCAGCTGTGCCATTACTTCACCGCTCCTGCCTGTGCACGCGCACGGAGCATGCCTGCGGGAGCAACCTCTTCGAGGGTCAGGCCACGGCGAGCCGCGACTTCCTCGGGACGCTGCAGTTCCTTCAGAGCCTGCACGGTGGCATGGACGACGTTGATGGCGTTGTCGCTACCGAGCGACTTCGACAGCACGTCGTGGATTCCGGCGCACTCCAGCACGGCGCGAACAGCACCACCGGCGATGACACCGGTACCGGCGCTGGCCGGACGGAGCATGACGATGCCTGCTGCAGCTTCACCCTGAACGGGGTGCGTGATGGTGCCGCCGATCATGGGAACGCGGAAGAAGCCCTTGCGTGCTTCCTCGACGCCCTTCTGGATCGCCGCGGGAACTTCCTTGGCCTTGCCGTAGCCGACGCCGACCAAGCCGTTGCCGTCTCCGACGATGACGAGAGCGGTGAAGCTGAAGCGACGACCACCCTTGACGACCTTGGAGACGCGGTTGATCGCGACTACGCGCTCGATGAAGTTCGACTTCTCGGCAGCGTTTCCGCCACGCGAGTTGTCACGACGGTCGCGTCCACCACGGTTGTCACCGCGATTGTCGCCGCCGCTGTTCGGTCCACTGTTCTGTCCGGCGGGGCCGTTTCCGCCGTCACGCCGTTGACGTCCCGGCATCAGGCTGTCCTTCCGTTGTCGATAGTCATCATCAGAATGCCAACCCGCCTTCGCGGGCAGCATCTGCCAGAGCGGCGATGCGGCCGCTGTAGGTGTTGCCGCCACGGTCGAAGACGACCGTGTCGATTCCGGCTGCCTTCGCGCGACCGGCGATCAGCTCGCCGACCTTCGCGCTCTGCGCCTTCTTGTCGCCGTCCAGCGCACGCACGTCTGCTTCGATGGTCGACGCGCTGGCCAGCGTGTGGCCCGCGAGGTCGTCCACGATCTGGACGTGGATGTGGCGCGAGGAACGGTTGACGACCAACCGGGGACGCTCGGGCGTTCCGGAGATCTTCTTGCGAAGGCGGAAGTGGCGGCGCGCCTTCGACAGGCGACGCTTCGTCGAGACGTCGGTTCCGCGAGGCGTGCGGTCGACCTTCGCCTTGTCTGTTGTCTGCTGGCTCATATCACTTACCCGTCTTTCCGACCTTGCGGCGGATGACTTCACCCTCGTAGCGGATGCCCTTGCCCTTGTACGGGTCCGGACGCCGCAGACGACGGATATTGGCAGCGATCTGGCCGACTGCCTGCTTGTCGATGCCGCTGATGGTGAATCGCGTGGGCGACTCCACCGTGAACGTGATGCCTTCCGGTGCTTCGATCAGCACGGGATGGCTGTACCCGAGTGCGAACTCGAGGTCCCTGCCCTTGAGGACGACGCGGTAACCGACGCCGTGGATCTCCATCTTGGTGGTGTAACCGTTGGTGACACCGGTGATGAGGTTCGCAACGAGGGTGCGCGAGAGGCCATGCAGCGAGCGGCTACGACGCTCGTCGTCCGGACGGGTGACGGCGATGCTGCCGTCCTCGGCGCGGGCGATCTGGATGGGCTCGGCGATCGTCAGGTTGAGAGCACCCTTGGGGCCCTTGACCGCGACGTTCTGGCCGTCGATCGTGATGTCGACGCCCGCGGGAACCGCGACCGGCAATTTTCCAATACGTGACATGGTGGTGGCCTCCCCTACCAGACGTAGGCGAGGACTTCTCCGCCCACACCCTGCTTGGCCGCCTGACGCTCTGTGAGCAGACCGGTGGACGTGGAGATGATCGCCACGCCCAGGCCGCCGAGAACCTTGGGCAGATTGGTGGATTTCGCGTACACACGAAGACCGGGCTTCGAGATGCGACGCACGCCGGCGAGGCTGCGCTCACGGCTGGGTCCGTACTTGAGGTCGACGACGAGGGTCTTGCCCACCTCGGCATCCTCGGTACGGTAATCGGCGATGTAGCCCTCGCGCTTCAGGATCTCGGCGATGTTCGCCTTCAGCTTCGAGTGAGGAAGCTTCACCTGGTCGTGGTACGCCGAGTTGGCGTTGCGCAGACGGGTCAAGAAGTCTGCGATTGGATCGGTCATCGTCATGGTGTGACCTGTGCACCTTTCTCGCAGCGGTTCCCATGCAGCACGTGCGGGCTGGTGCCCCTGGGTCCGAAGACCTGGAGGGCCTGGCTCGTCACATCGTGGGCCTACAGCGAAGTGAACATGTCCTGACCGACTGTTGCCGGTCAGGGGTTGCGCTCCAAGCAATGCATCGCTGCACTGCCAGGTGTTACGAGCTCCCGCGTGGAAGACTCGAGGTTGCGTCAATATTGCAAGGGCTCGTGTGCAGGCACGACGAAGCCCGGGCAACCGCCCAAGTGTAGGCAATCGACCTGCGATCTCCAAATCGCGGTTCGACATCGCCCGTGTGCGCATGGTAGGAACCTGCACCGACTACCCACGCACGGACGCACAACGCAAAGACGGGCGTGGGTTCCTTTCGGAACCCACGCCCGTCAGCGTGGTGCGATGAGGCCCGAAGGCCTCAGATCACCAGGAGCTCTTGTGAACGCCGGGGAGCTCACCGCGGTGCGCCATCTCGCGAACGCAGATACGGCACAGGCCGAACTTGCGGAACACCGAGTGGGGACGGCCGCAGCGGTTGCAGCGCGTGTAGCCACGCACAGCGAACTTCGGCTTCTTGTTGGCCTTGTTGACCAATGCCTTCTTAGCCATGGACTCAGTTCTCCTTGAACGGGAAGCCGAGGTGCTTGAGCAGCGCGCGGCCTTCTTCGTTGTTGGTTGCGGTGGTCACCACAGTGATGTCCATGCCGCGCGGACGATCGATCTTGTCCACGTCGATCTCGTGGAACATCGACTGCTCGTTGAGGCCGAACGTGTAGTTGCCGTTGCCGTCGAACTGCGTGCCGCTGAGGCCGCGGAAGTCCCTGATTCGGGGAAGGGCAATGGAGGTCAAGCGGTCCAGGAACTCCCACATGCGGTCACCGCGCAGCGTGACGCGGGCGCCGATGGGCATTCCTTCACGGAGCTTGAACTGTGCGATGGACTTGCGAGCCTTGCGGATCTCCGGCTTCTGACCGGTGATCGCAGCGAGGTCGGCAACCGCACCGTTGATGAGCTTCGCGTCACGGGCAGCGTCGCCGACGCCCATGTTGACGACGACCTTCACGACACCGGGGATCTGCATGACGTTCTCGTATGCGAATTCGGTGTTGAGGGCGTCTTTGATCTCGGCGCGGTAGCGCGCCTTCAGCCGAGGCTGCGTGTTCTCAGTGGTAGTCATCTCAGATGTCCTTCCCGTTCTTCCGGGAAATCCGAACGCGCTTGCCGGTCTCTTCGTCGGTCCGGTATCCCACGCGAGTGGGATTTCCGTCCGAGTCGATGACCGCGACGTTCGATACGTGGATCGGGGCTTCCTGCGTGACGATGCCGCCCGAGGAGGCGCCACGCTGGTTCGCGGAGACCGCGGTGTGCTTCTTGATGCGGTTCACGCCCTCGACGAGGACCTTGGAGTCAGCCGGGTAAGCCTGGATGACCTTGCCCTTGGCGCCCTTGTCCTTGCCTGCGATCACGAGAACGGTGTCGCCCTTGTGCACCTTCATTTACAGCACCTCCGGGGCGAGCGAGACGATCTTCATGAACTTCTTCTCGCGGAGCTCGCGGCCAACCGGGCCGAAGATACGAGTTCCACGGGGATCGTTGTCCGCCTTGATGAGCACGGCAGCGTTCTCGTCGAAACGGATGTACGAGCCATCCGGACGGCGACGCTCCTTGACAGTGCGGACGATGACGGCCTTGACGACCTCACCCTTCTTGATGTTGCCACCGGGGATGGCGTCCTTCACCGTAGCTACGATGACGTCGCCGATTCCGGCGTAGCGACGTGACGAGCCACCGAGAACGCGGATGCAAAGGATTTCCTTCGCGCCCGTGTTATCAGCAACGCGTACTCGCGACTCCTGCTGAATCACTAACTTCTCCTAGACCTGGATGTGCATACGTGCCGGATTTCCGTCCCGACACGCGCGGTCGGCTGCCGTCTGCGCGGGCACACGAAGGCACACCGCTGCGACAGGCAACTGGTCAAGTGTAGGGAAGTGCGAAGCCGATTCCAAATCGCGGTCCGTCACCATACGAAAGTGCGGTACTTCACTCCCCCGCGTACTTCGCCGACATGCGCCGCGACGGCGCGCAGCCATTGTCCTCTGGATATCTTCGTGACGAAGCGCGGCACGAGCGGATTGCCGAGGAGCAGAAGTCCCCACCACCGCATCGCACGCCGCAAGTGAACAGGCGGACATCCCTGCGCGCGATAGATGCCTTGTACCTGAGCGAAGCCGTAACCCAATCTGTACGACTGCTTGATCAGTGGAACAAGGCGATCACGTAAGCGATACCCGACCAGTTGTTTTTGTGCGAAGGCAAGTGTGTAGCCCTTCAATTGCGCACGCCAGCAGAATTCGACGTCTTCGCTGGCTTGCAATTCACACGACATTCCGCCGAGCGCTCGATAGACGGACGCCCAGCATCCGAAACTCGCACCGATCGCAAAAGGTAGAAATGTCGTCTTGCCCTGCGTCTCGGGCGGAGAGGTCGGTGTCCAGTCGAGCGCACGGGGAGTATTGATCGACTCCGTCTCCACCGCGGTGCCCACCACGTCGTTCGTCTGCGCGAGATCCACCAACGTCGTCAACCAGTCCGGATGCACGACGTCATCCGCGTCGCAGAACGCAAGAAACTCCCCGCGTGCAGCATTCGCGCCCTGGTTACGCGCGTACGACGCGCCGGCGGTACCCGACGCATCCACCCATCGCACGTCGAGAAGGTCCCTGCGAGCGTACTCGCGGACGTGGTCGACGAGGCCGTCGTCCGAGCCGTTGTCGGCCACGATGACCTCGACCGGTCCGTCGTAGTTCTGCTTCGTCAGGCTGTCCAACTGATCGTCGAGATCCGGCAGCGAATTCATGGCAGGAATGACGACCGAGACCAGAATTGCACCGCTATCGAGTTCGGATTCCGAATCCGCGGGTGCGTGCAGGTCGGTCATGGAAACCCCGATCGAGTCGATAGCTGGAAATCGATGGTCGGATCACGAGAACGATTCGACACTAAACGACGTACCCCGAATTCCGCATCTCATGCCGAATTCAATCGAATTGAATTCGTCCATTGAACGATTCCAGGCGCCCGCACCGATACGAATCCTTGATTTCCGGTCGTCGACGAATCATTCGACCGATTTTCGAGCGCCACGCGCGCGTCCAGTCGCGAGACCGATACTCACCCGAGTCAGAAGTAGAGAACGCGATGACGAACCGAGCCTTGCCAGTTGCCGACCAAGAACGCCACCAGCGACACCCACCTGCCCCGATCGATCCGGGAAAGCGATTGCGGCACAAGCGGATTGTTCACAAGAAGGGTGACCACTGTCCAGAACAGGTCGGACCAGGTCGCGCGTGGCATCCCGTATCCCCGGTAGCTCTTGAACAGACGAGCGTCCGCAACGCCGTACCGTCGCGTCTGGTGCCACAGTCCGCGCAATGTGGCGCGGCTCCTGTACGCGACGACAGATCGCTTCTCGTGCGCCAACGTCCCGCCGGCAAGTTGTATTCGCCAGCTCAGATCTACGTCTTCACCACCATGGACCAGGGTTTCGTCGCAGCCTCCGACGTGCATGTACAGCGCGCGGTCCACGGCGAAACCGGCTCCGAACACGAACGGTAGGAATCGGGCGTGAAAACGCTTGTCGCTCGGATACAGAGGTCGCCATTTGTGAACGGCAGGCGGGTTGATCGTTTCGGTTTCTACAGCGCAACTGACGATGTCCGCCGAGCGGGCACGGTCGACGAGCCACCGCAACCAGTCGACGTGCACCCGATCGTCGGCGTCACAGAACACGAGCAGCTCGCCTCGCGCCCGTGCTGCGCCGACGTTCCGCGCGTACGACGCACCTCGCACGTGCGATGCGTCGACCCAGGTCAGTTCGTGTGACGTCGTGGCCGCACGACTCTCGATGTACGAGCGCAGGCCGTCGGTCGAACCGTTGTCGCTCAGTGATACTGGAGTTGTTCGTCGATGCAGGAGTTTGACTCGTTTTCGCTCTGACGCCGATGGCTGTCTTCCTCGTGATGTGTCTGCTGC
>NZ_FZOW01000031.1 GCF_900188125.1 Rhodococcoides kyotonense
GACACATCACGAGGAAGACAGCCATCGGCGTCAGAGCGAAAACGAGTCAAACTCCTGCATCGACGAACAACTCCAGTATCACTGAGCGAAAATGTATAGCGGGCTATACATTTTCGCTCACGACCAACGTGCCGTCGACGCGACGCGGAATCTCGGCGTACGCATCGCGAAGTTCCTCGGGCAACGACGCCTGCGGCGCATTCTGGAACGTCACCGGGCGTCCGAATCGACGAATCGCTGTTGCACCCACCGACGTGTGCAGCGTGTTCGTCGACGGCCATGGGCCACCGTGTGTCTGCGCCCAGGACACCGCGACGCCGGTCGGGAAGCCGTTGTAGACGATGCGCCCCGCGGATTCGACGAGTGGTCCGACCAGCGCGCTGGTGTCCTCCGAGTCACCTGTGTGCAGTGTCGCGGTCAGCGACGACGGCAGCTGCGCCAGCAACGTGGTCAATGCCCCGAGAGTGTCGGCGGGGTCGTATCGCACGACTACCGACATCGGTCCGAACGTCTCCTCGGCGAGTTCGGAGCTGAAACCCGCGAGGTCGGTCTCGAACAGCGTCGGTGCAGCGTGGAAGCCTGCATCGTCGATTGCGGCGTTCGACTTCTCGACGCGCACCCCCGTCGCCGACGCGAGCGAGGCAGTGTTCTCGTCGTAGCTGCTGTGGATTCGCGAGTTGAGAAGAACCATCGATTGCGTCGCGGCGACGGCCTTTCGTGCCGACTCGACGAGTGCATCGCCACCGGGATCGCTGGGCACCAACACGATTCCCGGCTTGGTGCACAGCTGCCCCGCGCCCATCGTGAACGACGAGACCAGTCCCGCGCCGATATCAGCGCCTCGCTCGGATGCAGCGTCGGCGGTGACCAGCACCGGGTTGATGCTGCTCAGCTCACCGTAGAAAGGTATGGGTTCGTCACGCTCGGAGATGATGTCGAGCAACGCTTGCCCGCCGGACTGAGAGCCGGTGAATCCGACGGCCTTGATCGCTGGTTCTGCGACGAGATGCGCGCCCGCCTGGGTCCCGAAGACGATTCCGATTGTTCCTTCGGGTGCGCCGTACGCTGTCGCTGCGGTATGCATCAATTCGTGGCACAACGCCGACGTACCGGGGTGCGAACTGTGTGCCTTGACGACGACCGCACATCCTGCGGCGAGTGCGGACGCGGTGTCACCGCCGGGAACCGAGAACGCCAACGGAAAGTTGCTGGCCCCGAACACAGCAACAGGTCCGATGGGAACGAGCATGCGACGCAGGTCCGGACGCGGCCCCATCGCTGTGTCCCCGGCCGAGTCGAGCGTCGCCTCGAGGTAGCTCCCCTCCCGGACGACGTCGCCGAAGAAGCGGAGCTGGAACACGGTCCGTGTCAATTCACCGTCGAGTTTGGCGTCGGCGAATCCTGTTTCGGCAGAGGCGATTACGACGATGTCCGTGCGGCGTGTCTCGAGTCCGGTAGCGATGGCGTCTAGCAAGCCCGCACGCCAGTGCCGCGACCGACCCGACAGAATGCGCGACGCCGATGCTGCGGCCCGGACGATCTCGGACACGGAGGCGACGTCCGTGGTGGGAATGGCCGCGCCGGACGGAAGACCGGTACGTGGATCGGTGGCGGTAATCGTCGTCATCGAAAACATGCTCCTTCGCGAAAAGTTGTTTCTGGTCAACCGATCTGGGACGTCGGCCGAATCGTCATGGAGCTCACTGCCATACCGTGCGGGCAGCAGACGACATACGCGACGGCGTCGGCAATGTTGTCCGGAGTGAGCGGGGCAGTGGGGTCGTAGCCGCTCTGGAGAGCGGCGATCACGGCTGGGTCGGAACTGCGGCGTAGGTCGGAGGAAACGAGTCCGGGCTCGATCGTCGTCACGCGCACCTGGGACGGTGCAAGCTCACGCCGAAGCGATTCGCCGAAAGCGTTCACCGCCGCCTTGGTTGCCGCATACACCGCCCGACCTGGAAGCGGATCGCTCGCGGACAGTGACGAAATGTTGACGATGTCGGCCACGCCCCTGGCACCTGCGGCTGCCGCCTTCAAGGCGGAAATCGATGCTTTCGTGACAGCCATGAGGCCTCGAACATTGGTCTCGCCCATGGCTTGCCAGTCGTCCTCGTCGGCGTCGTGCACCAGATCGAGGATCATGACACCTGCGTTGTTCACCACGATGTCCAGTGAACCCAATGTCGCTATCGCACCGGCGATCTCGGCGCCGATGCCAGGTTGGGCGACGTCGATCGTGAAAGCTGTTGCTTTGCCGCCCCTTCCCTGCACCTCCGACACCAAGGTGTCCAGGCGGTCGGTGCGCCGGCCCAGCACTCCGACGTGCGCACCCGATGCGGCCAACCGGAGTGCTGTGGCCCGTCCGATTCCGCTGGTAGCGCCTGTCACGAGCGCGGTGCAGCCGTCGAGCGGTGCGACACCGACCGTCAACGTGCACCTTTGGCGTCGGACGCGTATCCGACGCCGAAACCCTCGGGGAACGGATCGTCCGGATCGAGCACGAACGTCGACATGGCGGTGATGAACGCGCGTCCCCGGATCGTCGGGACGACGGCCTCGCGGTCTCCGAGTTGTTCGGTGCGCACGAGGGTGCCCTCGAACTGGGATCCGATGATCGACTCCTGCACGTACTTCTCACCCAGTTTCTGCTGCCCCTTGCCGTAGCGCTGGGCCATCCGCGCCGACGTGCCTGTCCCACCGGGCGAGCGATCGACACCCGATTCACCGAAGAAGACGAGGTTACGAAAAGCGCCGTCCGCCTGAGGTGTTTCCTCGGACAGGATGATGAGTGGGATGTGGTCTGCCGGACCGTCGATGGGGTGGACCGCGGTCACGGTCTTGTTCACGGCGTCGCGGACCAGGCGCCCGACCTCCGCGAGGCGAGCACTGTGCTCGGGAACCACCGCCAGGCCGAATTCCTTCGCGGGCACGATCGCATAGAAATTGCCGCCGTAGGCGATGTCGACCGACACCGAGCCGTACCCGGGAACCTCGACCGCGACATCGGCGGCGAACAGGAACGAGGGCACGTTCTCGATCGTCACACCCTGCACGACGCCGCCGGCGACCTCCACCTGAGCCGTCACCAACCCGGCGGGAGTGTCGAACACGACCGTCGTCACCGGCTCGACGACAGGAACCATTCCGGTCTCCACGACAACCGTTGCCGCACCGATGGTTCCAGCGCCGCACATCGTCATCCATCCACCGGTCTCGATGAAGACGATGCCCAGATCTGCTTCGGGGTTGCACGGCGGCAACAGGATGCTTCCGCACATCTCGGAATGCCCGCGGGGTTCGTACATCAGCAGCTTGCGGATGTCGTCGCGTTCACGTTCGAGATAGGTGCGGATCTCGGCGATGGACTCGCCTTTCACCGGTGGCATACCGCCGACGACGACGCGTGCAGGAGCGCCTGCACTGTGAGAATCGATGACCGAGAACTGAATTCGAGATCGCACTTCAATACTCCTGGTTGATGACGGGTCAGCCGAACAGCGGGCGAAGATGGTCGTTCAAGTACAAGCCCTGTGGGTCGATGTGTCGTCGTACTTGTTGGAAATCGTCGAAGCGGGGGTAGATTTCACGCACCCGATCGGGGGTGAGGAAATGAAGCTTGCCCCAGTGCGGCCTCGCGCCGAAGGGAAGGAGAGCCTTGTCGACGGCCTCGAGAAACGGCCCGTAGTTCTTGTATCGCTCTCCCGACACCGAGATCGACGCACTGTCGCGTCCGTACTGCGGCGACAGGAAACCTTGATCACCCTTCTGCCACCGTACTTGCAGCGGTGAGATCTCTTCGGGGAAGCGGCGGGTCATCAAGTCGCGCATCATGTCGACGACTTCACGTGTATCGGCCGCGTCGACCATGTATTCGAGCTCGTGGAACTGCGCTTCGGTCGTCCCGTCCGGATAGATCCGGTACGCCCGGTCGGTGCGCTTGTTCAGTTCTCCGACAGGTACTTCCGGATCCGATTCGGGGATCTCACGAAGCAGCTTGACGAAGCAGTGGTTCGCGGGGACGTCGCCGAGTTCGTAGAGTGCGGACGAGGCGTCGGTCGGCATCCACCAGAACGAGAAATGACGGTATTCGGCATGCAAATCGTCGAATCGGTCGAACATCTCGTCGATATGCATGACGACGTTCTCCTCGCGTAGCCGATACGCGGGCACCACATCGAGACCGAGCCGTAGAACCGGACCGAGCATGCCCACCGACACCTGGGCCGCATGCAACAGATCGGTGTCGTCCGGACCGATGTCGACGACATCACCGTGCGCGTCGACGAGTCGAACCGACCGCACTGTCGACGACATCGAACCGAACGTCGTTCCCGATCCCTTCGTTCCGGTCGCGACCGCGCCCGCGATCGACTGGGCATCGATGTCGCCCTGATTGGCGATGGCCAATCCACGCTCCCACAGAGGAAGACCGAGATCGGCGATCTTGCTGCCCGCATACACCTCCACGGTGGATGCGACGGGATCGGCGTCGATGATGCCGCTCACCCGAGAAAGGTCGAACAAGGTGTCCGACGTGTCGACGATCGGCGTGAACGAATGCCCACCTCCCGCGACGGACACGTGCCTCCCGGAGCCGACGGCCGAACGGATCGCCGTGATGGCCTCCTGTTCGTCGGCCGGGATTTCCAAGGAGCGAACGGCACTGGTGTGGTTGCCACCCCAGTTGGTCCATGTCGTGTCGTGGTCGGTGTGCATCAGTCGTCCTGTTCTCGCGGAGTCGGTCAGCGCGCGGGCGTCGTGAGCAACGACGAGTCGAGCGCGTCGATTGCCTTGACCAGGCGTGCATGCTCGTCGGTGGTCAGTGCGCGACCAGGCGAACGAACATCGCCGACGGGATGTCCGAGGTAGTTGCACGCTGCCTTGACTGCGGCAGCGTAGGGCATGGATGCAGCAACCTGCAGCACCGGTGTGACGGCGCGCCAGATCGACAACAGGGTGGCGTCGTCGCCCGCGGTACTGGCGGCGAACATCTTGGACAGGCCTGGTCCGATGAAATTGCTTGTCCCGACGACGAATCCGGGTGCGCCGAGAGTCAAAGCCGGACCGAGGAGGACGTCCTCACCGTTGAGTGCGGTGACCTTGTCCGCACAGTCGGTGATGAGGGTGATGTACTGGCCGAGGTCGGCGGCGGAGTCCTTGACGTACTTCACGCCTTCGATCTCGGTTGCCAGGGTCGTGACGAATTCCGGATCGAGGTTGATGCCGGTGGCGTTCGGGTAGTTGTAGAGGCATACCGGGACGTCGACCGCTGCAGCCACTGCTGCGTAATATGCGGCCGCTTCATCCAGTCCGAGAGCCTCGTAGAACGGTGTGGACACCATCAGCGCGTCCGCACCGTGTTCCTGAGCGTGCACCGACAGGCGAATGGCTTCGTCGGTGAACAGCGCACCGGTGTGAGCCAGGACAGCGGCACGTCCGGCGTTCTGGTCCGTGACGATCTCGAGGACGCGACGGCGTTCTTCGATGGTCATCGACGCGAATTCGCCTGTGCCACCGCAGGGAAGCAAGCCGTGGTTGCCGTCGTCGACGAGGCGGTCGACCAACGCGCGCAGCGCAGGTTCGTCGATGTCGGAACCGCCTGCAGTGAACGGCGTGACCATGGCTGTGATGGAACCGAGGATCGGCTTGATAGTCATTTCGTTTTCTCCTGTGAAATCTGGTTGTGTCGAAAGGATTCGGTCAGGCAATCGTGAACAGCGGTTGCCCCAGCAGATCGGCGTCGACCTCGATGCCGAGACCCGGTGCGGTAGGAGCACTTCCACGCCCGAATGCTGACCGAGGCAGGTAACCTGCGACGTGTTCGTTGGTCCAGTCGTTGAAGAACGACACCGACAGCAGCGACTCGGCCGGCGTGGTCGCCGCGAGGTGAGATACCGCAGCGGTGGTGACGTCGCCGCCCCAAGCATCTTCGAGGGAGACACTCATTCCCATCGACACCGCGAGGTCGCGCATGGTGCGCATTCCGGTGATGCCACCGAGCCGTCCGAGTTTCAGGTTGACCGAACCGGCGCCGAGATCGTTCTTCACCGAGACCAGATCGGTCGCGGTGATCACCGATTCGTCCATCACCATCGGCAACGTCGTCAATCGGCGAACGTGCGCGCAATCCTCGACGCGAGCGCATGGCTGCTCGAGGTAGATCGGCAGGCCGTCGATGAGGCGAACAGCTTGGACCGCTTGCTGCAGTGTCCAGCCGCCGTTAGCGTCGGCGATCAACGTGGTGCCGTCGGGCGCGACCTCTGCGACGGCGTGCAGCCGTTGCGCGTCCTCGGCCGGGTCGTTACCGACCTTGACCTGAAATGCGGTGATTCCGGCTGCGGATCGTTCCTTCACGAACGATGCCATCGCGTCGGGCGAGGCGAGTGGAACAGCCTCGTACAACGGAAAGTCCGATTGCATTCGGCCGCCGAGCAATTCGTGGAGTGGAAGCCCCGCTTTCTTGCCCAGCAGATCCCAGCACGCGATGTCGACGGCGCTCTTCGCGTAAGCATGGCCCATCAGTACGGATTCCATTGCTGCGTGGACGGCACCGAGATTGGTGCCGTCCACTCCCAGTAGGGCTGGGCCGAACTCCTGTAGGGCGGCCCGAGCGCCTCCTGCGAACGCGGGCCAGTAGGTGCCGGCCAACGTGCACACTTCTCCCCACCCGTACGAGCCGTCGGCGCACGAGATGCGAATCATCGTCGAATCCTGCGCCGTTGCGGCGCGACCACTCGACATGACGTATTCGCCGTGCGCGTACGTCAACTGGTAGCCGAACACATCGATCGTGGTGATCGCGCTCACGGTGGACTCCTTCGTAGAAGATCGTGCTTACAGAGAATCAGACGTTCACGGCGAACGCGCGCTCGAAGTCCTTGCGCGCCTGCGCCTCGTCCTCGGACGACAGCGGGTGGCGCGGCGGACGGCACGGTCCACCGTAGCGGCCGCCCATGTCCATCGACAGCTTGATCGCCTGGATGAACGTGTGCCGCGAATCCCACTGGAAGGCGGCGTGGACCGTGCGGTACAGCTCCACTGCCTTGTCCACCTCGCCGGTCGTCGCGTACTCGTACAGCTTGGCGCATACGAGGGGCATCGAGTTGGAGAAACCGCCGATCCAGCCCACCGCGCCCATCAACAAGCACTCCACGACCACGTCGTCGGCGCCGGCGATGATATCGATGGACGGAGCCAGGTTGGCGATCTCGTGCACGCGACGGACGTCTCCGGAGAATTCCTTGATCGCGACGACCTGCTCGATCTCCGCGAGGCGAGCCACGAGGTCCGGGCTCAGATCGACATTCGTGTCGAACGGGTTGTTGTACGCGACGATCGGGATTCCGACCTCACCGACCGCCTTGTAGTGGTCGAATATCTCGTCCGCGTTCGCCTTGTACGAGTTCGGGGGCAGGCACAGCACAGCGTGAGCCCCTGCATCGGCGGCCTGCTGGGCCCAGCGCGTCGCTTCGGCAGAACCGTAGGCCGACACACCCGGTACGACGGAAAAGCCGTCCGGAGCAGCCTCGACGGCAAGTTCGACGAGCTTCGCGCGCTCCTCGTCGGTGAGCACCTGGTACTCACCGAGTGATCCGTTGGGCGTGATTCCGTGGCAGCCGTTCGCCGCCAGAAACGCGACGTGCTCCTGGAACTTGTCGTAATCGATCGACAGGTCGGTACGCATCGGGATTGCGCTCGCGACGACGATTCCGTGCCAAGGCTTCATGGGATTTCCTTCGAAGTAGAGGGATGACCGAGTGATAAGAGAATCGGCTGCGTTGCCGGTAATGGGTAACGTACTACATGTCACCGGTTGCCGCAGCATGGTTTGCGGTGTCAAACTGTGCAGTATGTACTTGCCCGGATCGGAAGAGCCGGGTCACACCGCGGGAGGAACGCACATGACGGATCTGACGGACGACACGTCGCTTCGGCGATTCAGCCTGCGCGACCAGGCACTGAGCGTCATTCGCAAGCAAGTGGTCACCGGTGACATCGTGCCGGGCGAAATCTATTCGGCTGCAGCCATCGCATCGTCTCTCGGAGTGTCCAACAGCCCCGTTCGCGAGGCGATGCTGACGCTCGTCAACCAGGGCGTCATGGAAGCAGTGCGCAACAGAGGTTTTCGTCTCATTCCGCTGTCCGAGAAGGATCGCTCGGACATCTACGATCTGCGGATCATGCTCGAGGTACCCGCAATGGGACGCCTCGCTGCGAACAGGACGAAGATCGACCCCAAGTTCAGCGAGTTGGCCACCGACACGGTGGTGTGTGCCGTGAACGGCGACATGGTCCAGTATCTCGACTCGGATCGACAGTTTCATCTCGGACTGCTTGCACTGCTGGGAAATTCGAGGTTGGTCGAGATCGTCGGCGACCTTCGCGACCGGACACGCCTGGTCAACGTGCAGGCGCTGTCGAAGGAAGGTTCTCTCGAGAAGTCCGCACGCGAACACCACACCTTGCTCGACGCCCTGATCGCCGGAGACGGCGCCCGCGCCGAAGAGGTCATGCGAAAGCACCTGCATCACATCCCCGGCGACTGGAACGCCGCCGGGGAGTGACGCGTCGGTCACAGCGGGGCGAATCCGTCCCGCAACGCATCGCGTGAATCGACGACTACGGCCGAGAACCCGTTGATGTGCGCGGAACTCGTGATGGACGGCACCGTGACGACGATGCCGCCCTCCATCCGAACCGACTCCGCGCGCAGCAGGAACTCCGAGCCGATGATGCTTTCCGTCTCCAGTACCTCGCCCGTTCTGATCTCTCCGCGGTCGGCCAGAAGCGCCAACAGCGCGCTGGAACCCGTACCGCACGGCGACCGATCGATGACTCCAGGCGGGGCCACGACGACGACGCGCTCCCGAAGAGCCTCAGCCTTCGACCTTCTGTGGAACAGAACCTGATACACATCGAGAGGTTCACCCGTACGCGGATCGAGAATCGGCGTCGCCGTAGCTTTTTCCGCGAGTTCGCGCGCCAGACCGACGATGGTGTCGGCTTCGGAGCGAACGAGATCGAGACCGAGTTCGACAGCATCGACGCAGAGGTAGTAGTCCCCGCCGTAGACCAAGTCGACGACGACATCCGCGTCGCCGATTCGGATCGGCCACGACGTCACCACCCGACTCTCGACGTTGACGATCGTCGCGGACACGACCGCGCCTGCCTCACGACGCGCGGTCGCGCCGATGACGCCCGCAGGCGTACGGATCCCGAAGGACAGCGTGTCCTCCACCCACCGAACCGCAGGCACAAGATTCATTTCGGCTGCGACGACCGTGAATCCGAGCATGCAGTGGCCACACATCGGTGGATACGAGCCGGGTTCGAGAATCACCGCCCCGATGTCCCAGTCCTCCCCCGTCTCGTACACGGGAAGGACGGCGCACGTCAGCGCACCACCGCGAGGTTCGTGGACGAGCCTGGTCCGTAGCCAATCCGCATCGTCTCGCAGATGTTGTCTCACTGCAGGCACGTCGCCGACGACGAGATCGGCAATCGCGTCGCCGCCGACGACGATGCGCGTCGGATTGCCCGCGGTGTGCGAGTCGACGACCAGGACGGTTTCACGTGGTTCCCGGCGGATCCAACTCTCGACTTCCGCGGGCCACGAGTGGGTCGATGCGAGTGGAATCGAGACGCTCACAGCACTTTTCCGAGAAACTCACGTGCGCGCTCGGTCTGCGGGTTGCCGAACAAGGCTTCGGGCGAGCCCTTCTCGACGATCACGCCACCGTCCATGAAGACGACGGTATCGGCGACCTCCCGAGCGAATCCCAGTTCGTGCGTGACGACGATCATCGTCATTCCCTCTGCTGCAAGCTCTTTCATGACTCCGAGGACTTCGCCGACGAGTTCCGGGTCCAGCGCGCTCGTGGGCTCGTCGAACAGCATGATCTTGGGGTGCATGGCGAGCGCCCGAGCAATGGCGACACGCTGCTGCTGGCCGCCGGAGAGCATCCGCGGGTATGCGTCGGCCTTGATCGCCAGGCCCACCTTCTCCAGCAGCCGCATGGCGTCCTTGGTCGCGTCCTTCTTGCTGATCTTGCGAACGCTCATCGGCGCTTCGATGATGTTCTCGAGCACCGTCATGTGCGGGAACAGGTTGAAGCTCTGGAACACCATGCCGATGTCCGCACGCCGCTTGGCCACCTCGTGGTGGCGTAATTCGTACAGCTTGCTGGCATGTTCGCGATAGCCGACCAACTGACCGTCTACCGACAGTTTCCCGCCGTCGATCCGTTCGAGGTGGTTCATACAGCGGAGGAACGTGCTCTTCCCGGAACCGGACGGCCCGATGATGCACATGACCTCACCATGCCTGACCTGCAGATCGATTCCCTGCAGAACCTTGATGGTGCCGAACGACTTGTGCACCGCGCGCGCCTCGACAGCGCATTCGTCGGAGTGGATCGGTGCGGCGGGCTCGGTCTGGGTGCTCATGCGCTTACCTCTCGACGAGAGTTGGTGACGATGCGTTTGATGTCCTTGAACGTCAACGTCGGCTTGTTGTCGCTCTTGCTGAAGTGTCGCTCGACGAAGAACTGTCCGATCGACAACACCGTGGTGACGATCAAGTACCAGATACTGGCGACGATCAGCAGCGGAATGGTCTGGAAGTTCGACGAGTAGATGAGCTGCGCCGAGTAGAGCAGATCCGGCAATGCGATGACGCTGACCAACGACGTCGTCTTGAGCATGCCGATCAGCTGGTTGCCCGTCGGCGGAATGATGACCCGCATCGCTTGCGGCAGAATGATCTTGGTCAAGATTCGCCGCTGGCTCATGCCGAGCGCTTCGGCAGCTTGCCGCTGGCCCGGGTCGACGGAGTTGATGCCGGCCCGCACGATCTCTGACATGTAGGCGCCCTCGTTGAGGCCGAGACCGAGGCAGGCCGCAACATAGACCGTGATGAAGGCGTTCGCACTTCCGGACACGAACTCCGGCCCGAACGGAATGCCAAGAGACAAACGCGGATACAGTGCGGACAGGTTGAACCAGAAGATCAGTTGGACGAGAAGCGGTGTGCCGCGGAAGAACCAGATGTAGGCGGACGCGGATCCCGACACCAATCGGTTGGGCGACATGCGCATCACTGCCAGGACGGTCCCGAGCACGATTCCGATCCCCATCGCGACCAACGTCAACCACAGGGTGGTGATCAGACCGTCGAGAATCTGGGTCGACGTCAGATATTCGCCGACAACGTCCCATTGGAACCGCGGGTTCGTGAACAACGTGTTGACGAGCATGGCGAGGAGAACGAGCAGCACGGCACCACCTGCCCACCTCCCGTAGTGGCGGGTGGGAACGACCGGTAGATCGACTGATTGCTGCGGTGTGGCCGTGGGGATTTGTGTTGTCATTGTCGCGCCTCGCTGGGTGTCCAGATGTGCATCATGAGTGTCATCTTTTCGCTCGCTCGGATTATTGATAGATCGGCGGAGTGGAATCCGCGGTGAAGATCGTCGGGTCGTCGATCGCCCCGTACGCGGTGTTGTTCGCTTCGAGAATGCTCTCGTAGACACCGGATTCGATGATCGATTCGTATGCCTTCTGCAATGCCTCGAGCATCTGGTCCGAGTACGCAGTCCTGGCGACTGCGGTCGCCGTGATACCGCCACCGATCTGGCCGACCAGTTCCACCGGCTGCCCCTTGTCGATCGCGTTCTCTCCCGCACCACGGCCGACGAGCACACCGTCGACTCGTCCGCTGGACATCGCGAGCACACCTGTGGAGATGCTGTTGAATGCGCTGATGTCGATCTCGGCTTCGCCCGCGGCCGTGCAACTCGCCTGCGTGTCCTGCAGCATCTGCAGTTCCACCGAACCGTCCATGGCGCCGATCGGCTTGCCGCACACGTCGGTCAGGGACTCGGGCTTCAGGTCGCCGTCGGACGGGACGATGAAGCTGCTGAAGTCCTGCCAGTTGCTGACGAAATCCACCACCTGAAGCCGTTCGGCCGTCACGTAGTACTCGCCGTACGAGATGTCGTACCGGTCGGCTTGCAGGCCGGGAAGCGTCGACGCGAACGGAACCATCTCGGGCTCGTAGGTCAAGCCCATCACCGCAGCGACGGCTTCGCCCAACGCCGGGTCCATGCCCTTCATCTCGCCGTTCTCCTGGTATCCCAGGGGCGCACCGATGTCGGGCACCGCGACGCGAAGAGTCCCGCGAGCCTTGATCTCTTCCGGTACCAGCGCGACGACGGCATCCGAGGCAGCCGGAGTGGCGATGTCTGCGGTCGTGTCCGCTTCCGAGGCCGCGTCGCTGCTACAGCCTGCAACGGTGGCTGCGACGACGACAGAAGCGGCAACGACGGATCCGAGACGAGTAATTGAGTTCATTCTTCTGACTCTCAGTTCGGGTGACGAGTTCGGAGAAGTTCGCCATGTCGAGGTGAAGCGGCCTCCAGTAGACACCGGATCGCTATCACCTACCAGTAATCGGTTACCGGTAGTGTTGAACAGCCTGCAACCTGTCCAACCGGCTGTCAAGCGGGTTCACACAGACGAAACATGGCCGGTGCCTGGACTTATGACCATATTGTGTCGAACTGAGCCCTATCTCTCCAAACGGCTGACACGTTCCACCGCTGGACGGTAGAGTGTTACCGACTACCTGTAGCCGGAGCGGTTTCCTTCGGTATTTCACACACGACTCTTCGAGGATTCCTACGTGAGAACCCAGTACTCCTACACCGTCGTCGACGCTCACAGTGCGGGAACGCCAGCACGAGTTGTTACCGGAGGTGTTGCACCAGCCCCGGGCGCCACGGTCGCCGAACAACGTGAATACCTCATGACGCACCGCGACGACATACGCAAGTTCTTGATGTACGAACCCCGCGGCAACGCGCAGATGAGCGGGAGCATCCTGGTCCGCCCTTGCAACGAAGCGGCCGACATCGGGATCGTCTTCATCGAGACCGGCGGCTGGCTGACGATGTGCGGCGCTGGAACCATCGGTGCGGCAACGGTTGTCGTCGAGACCGGAATGGTACCTGTCGTCGAGCCGGTGACGACGGTCGTGTTCGACACTCCTGCAGGTCTTGTCACTGCTCAGGTCGAGGTCGCCGGCGGCGTCGTGCAGGGTGTGACGATCGAGAACGTACCTTCGTTCCTGTTCGCCGCCGATGTCGCGGTCGAGGTTCCGGGATACGGCTCGGTGTCGGTCGACATCGCCTACGGCGGCAACTTCTATGCCATCGTGCCCGCGAAAGAATTCGGCCTGGCGGTGGTCCCCGAGCACAGCGCTCGCCTCGCGGAGGTCGGGCGCCTGGTCCGCGACGCAGTCGATGCTGCCGTCGAGGTGTTCGACCCTGCGACCGGCGCCAAGTCACGGATACCCGACGTCCTGCTGACCCACGAGACCCCGGAAGCCGACGGCGCATACCGAGTCATGGTCTTCTTCGGCGAAGCAGGCGTCGATCGCTCGCCAGGCGGGACAGGGACGTCGGCGCGGATGGCCCAGCGCTACGGCAAGGGCCAGCAGAAATTGGGCGAGAAGTACGTGCAGGAGTCGATCATCGGATCCCAATTCGAGGGCACCCTCGTGCGCACCGAACAACTCGGAGACCGCGAAGCCGTCGTCCCGACGATCCGCGGCCGCGCGCTCATCACCGCCATGTCGACGTTCGTGCTCGACCCCGACGATCCGTTCCCCGAGGGCTTCGGCGTCGGATACGCCTCGGACGCAACACCCCGGGCTGCAGACTGATCGTCGTTCTCACTCGTGTGGACTCGGCGCCTCGGCATCGAGTCCACACGAGACCGAATCAGCTTGCGTACGTCGGAGGTACGTCACCCATCCGATACACGGTCGGATCTTCGATCATGCCGTAGTCGGTCTTCCACTTCTCGTGGATGGATGCATAGGTTCCGTCCTCGATCAGCTTCGCGTATGCAGCGGCGATCGCCTCCGGCAGCCCTTCCGTCTCCGTAGACCGGGCGACAGCCGTGGCCGTCGGCCCCCCACCCACGCGACCCGACGCCTCGACGGGAACCCCGTCGTCGACGAGAGCGATACCCACCTCGCGGCCGGTCAGCACCGCGTCGACACGCTGGCTGGTGAGTGCCAGAACAGCTTCGCTCATGACCGGGAAGGTGCTGACGATCGGCGCCGGTTCACCAGCCTCGGCACATTTCGCGACTCCCGCGTCCATCGCCGGGACGCCCGACGAGCCGGCGAGGATCGCAACCGCACGTCCACAGACGTCGTCGATCGACTCCGGCTTGTACTCACTCCCCTGTCTGATGACGAAGGCGTTGTAATTGCTCCATTCGGTGACGAAGTCGGCGACTTCCAAACGGTCCTCGCGCACGAAGTACTCGCCCATTCCGATGTCGTACCGTTGCGCCTGCAGCCCGGTGAGGATGGAAGGGAATTCGATCGCGGTGATGTCCGCGGTCAAACCCATGACCCCTGCCACGGCGGTCGCCATCTCGGGGATCATTCCGACGAGTTCACTACCGTCGGTGTAGGAGTACGGCTTGTAGTTGTTCATCGTCGCCACCCGCAGCGATCCACGGTCGCGCACCGCAGTCGGCACGAGCGCTTGAACGCTCTCGTCCACCTGAACGTCGACGGATGGCGCGGCCGATTCCTCGGCTTCTCCGTCCGAGCTACAGCCAGCACTCACCGCCAGCACAGCAGCCAGTGCGACGGTCGCCGCGACCTTTCCACGGCGTGAAACCCCAGTGCGAAACATACAAATCCTCTGATCGGTAGCCGGTAACATTCCAGTCGAATGGTAAAGCCTCACTCCCCCACCTGCTACCAAGTTGGTAAATGTCGCGTAAATTTCCTCGAATACTTCGGCAGCTCAAACAGTTTGAGAGCGCGTACCGCCCGCAATCCACCCAGGACAGGTCGACCGGGATTCAGTCATTCATCGAGCCGAAACGTCGGCGACCCTGTACGGTAATCGGTAGCCGATTACCCTCGGTGGATCAGTCGAAGCACCTTCTTCATCCGCTAGGAGCAGTCAGTGACGCAAACTCACGTGCAGGACGTCGACAAGGCGGCCGTCGCCTCGTCTCCCGCACCGAGGTCCATAGCCGTCGTGGGCGGTGGGCCCCGTTGCCTCGGATTGCTCGACCGATTGTGTGCCAATGCGTCCGAGCAGACAGACACCGAGCCGCGCACCGTAGTCCACATCTTCGATCCGTTTCCCGTGGGCGGTGGCCGAGTCTGGCGCCGTGACCAGCCGTCGCTGTTGTGGATGAATGTCCCGGCGCACGCCGTCACCGTGTTCGCCGACGACACATGCGACGTCCAAGGCGATCTACGACCAGGTCCGACACTGGCCACCTGGATCGAGGACCACCGAACCGAGTTGTCCGCCGATCCCGACCTCGCTGCCGAAGTTGCCGTGGTGACCGGAGATTCGTTCGTCTCCCGTGGACTTCAGAGCGCCTACCTCGAATGGGCGTACGAGCGAATCGTGTCCACTGCTCCTGCGTCGTTGAGTTTCGTGGTGCATCGAACGACGGTCGTCGATCTGGTCGACGACGTCGTCGAGGGCGCGACAGTTCAACGCATTCTCTGTGCGGACGACACCGAGTACACGGTCGATCGAGTCGTATTGGCGCAAGGCCATCTCGACGACGAGCTCGGCCCGCGCGAAGTGATGTACGAACAGTTCGCCGACCGTCACGGACTCGTCTACATGCCGCCCGCGTATACCGCGGACTGCGACGCCGACCGCATCCCCGGAGGACAGCCCGTCATCGTCAGCGGGCTGGGGCTGGCGTTCATCGACTGGATGGTCCTGTTGGGCGAAAGCCGCGGCGGCCGTTTCGAACACGACGACGCCGGCAGCTTGTCCTACATCGCGTCGGGCCGTGAACCGATCATGTACGTCGGATCTCGACGGGGAGTTCCCTACCACCCCAAACTGACTCACCCACTGCTGTCGGATCCACCGCCGCTTCCGCACTTCTTCGACGTCGAATCCGTCGTCGCACGCGTCGGCGATCCCAGAGACGCGCACTTCCGAACCGAACTGTGGCCCATGGCGTGCAAGGAAATCGCGTACGCGCACTACCACGAGCTGTTCCACTCGCACCCCGACTGCACGACCATGCAATGGGGCGACTTCCTCGCCGAGTTCGCCGAATCGGACTACGGCTCCGGCCGTTTCGATCGACTTGTCGCCGCAGCCGTTCCGGACGAAAAGCACCGAATCGACATCGAGGCCATCGACCAGCCGCTCTCGACTCGTGCGGCAGGCGTTGACCTCACCGACGCCGAGCGCATGAATCGGTTCGTGCGTCAGTACACCGCAGACATGCTCGATCGAATCGACGAACCGCGGTGCAGCGTGGATGCTGCTGTCTCTCTTGCCTTCTTCTCTGTGTACGGTGTGTTCGGCGAGATGGTTCGGCGTCAGATGCTCGCGCCGTCGTCGATCGTCGCCGATGTCGACGGGTGGCTCCACGGCCTGTTCAGCCACATGACCAGTGGCCCACCTCCGGAGCGGTTGGCCCAGCTGGTCGCGATGTGCGACGCAGGCGTCGTCGTGTTCATGGGCGGAGGCTTTCGTGCGTCCGTCGACGACGACGCGGGCAGATTCACTGCCGTCAGCGACGCCCACCCGAACCCGATTCACGCCGATGCGCTCATCGACGCTCGTCTGCCACCTGCCGACATCAATCGGACCGTCGACTCACTCGTCCGTTCTTTGTCGGCACGCGGACATATCAGCGACGAAATCGCTGGAACCAAGAGCGGGAGAATTCGGGTCGACGAGCATGGCAGGCTTCTCCACTCGGACGGTGCCGCGCATTCGTCGCGATGGGCAGTGGGGCCATGGGTCGTCGGGGCAGGGTGGGCGCACGCATTTCCACGACCGAACCAGAACGCCGGATTCTTCCGCCAGAACGACACTCTCGCACGCATATTGATCGACGGACGGAGTGATACATGAAAGCCCTTCTCGGTCTCGACCGTTGGATGAACGCAATGCCGTCCCTTCTGTTCCCGGACGCGTTGCACTCACACGACGACACTGCTTCACGCACACAGCACGTCAACGTTTCGTATACGCATTTCGACAGGAGAACCATCCGATGACGCACGCCACCGCATCCACCATCGAACTACCCACCTCGGTGCGGACACAGATGTACCGTGACGGTGCCTTCGTCGACGCCGAGGGCAGCGCGACGTTCGAGAACCTCTCACCCGCAACCGGACGTGTGCTGAATCATGTTGCTGCGGCGTCGGAGTCAGACGTCGATGCAGCAGTCGAATCTGCACGACGCGCGTTCGACGCCGGACTTTGGAGTAAAATCTCGCCCGCGGAACGAAAAGCGGTGCTGTTGAAGTTCGCCGATCTGATCGAAGCGAATGCAGCCGAACTCGCGCTGATCGACTCGATCGATGCTGGCAAGCCGATCACCGACTGCGAAGAACTCGACATTCCCGACGTCGTCCTGACGATTCGCTGGTACGCCGAAGCGATCGACAAGGTGTTCGGCAAGGTCTCCCCCACCGGTTCCGACAACCTCGGACTCATCGTTCGGGAGCCGTCGGGCGTCGTGGGAATCGTTGTCCCATGGAACTTTCCGTCGAACACGCTGTCATGGAAGATCGGTCCCGCCCTCGCTGCAGGAAACTCCATCGTCGTCAAGCCTGCCGAGCTGTCCCCGCTCAGTGCACTGCGTTACGCGGAACTGGCAACCGAGGCTGGCATTCCCGCGGGCGTATTCAATGTGGTCCCCGGTCTCGGTCACGTCGCAGGCAAGGCGCTGGGTCTACACAACGACGTCGACGTCATCACTTTCACCGGATCCACCGAAGTCGGCCGCATGTTCCTCCGGTACGCCGCCGACAGCAACCTCAAGCAGGTCGCACTGGAAATGGGCGGCAAGAGTCCCCAGATCGTGTTCGCCGACATGGAAAGTCAACTCGACGAGGTGGCAGAGGATCTCGCGGGCGCTGCCTTCTGGAACGGTGGCCAGAACTGTTCGGCCGGCTCCAGAATTCTCGTGCACAACTCGGTGAAGTCCGCTTTCGTCACGCTGATGGCCGAGAAGGCCGCCGCACGCAAGGTGGGCGACCCACTCGATCGCGAGACCGAGATCGGACCGCTGATCGAGGCGTCCGCCCGTGAGCGAGTACTGCGCTACATCGATGACGCAAGATCTGCAGGCGCGGTCGTGCACGGCGGTGCGGCGATCCTCGAAGAGACGGGCGGTTTCTTCGTCTCGCCGGCCGTCGTCGACAGCGTCGGCAAGGACTCCGCCGTCGTCCGCGACGAGATCTTCGGCCCGGTCGTCGCGATCGTCGGATTCGACACGGAAGAAGAGGCGATCTCGCTGGCCAACGACACCGAATACGGACTCGCCGCGAACGTCTGGACCCACGACATCGACGTCGCCCTGCGGGTTGCTCGGGCCGTTCGTGCAGGAACGGTCGCCGTCAACGGTTTCAGCGAAGGCGACATCTCGACGCCGTTCGGCGGTTTCGGTATCTCGGGCTTCGGCGGTCATGACAAGGGCCTCGAAGCGTTCGATCAGTACACCGAACTGAAGACCATCTGGGTAACAATTCGATAGGTACCCCTCGTGAGCGAAAATGTATAGCGGGCTATACATTTTCGCTCACGAGCGGCGAAGCCGCCTTACACGACGCCGGCCTTGTGCAAGTCCTCTATCGAGTCTGCGTCGCAACCCAATTCGGCGAGAACCGCGTCGGTGTCCTCGCCGTGAGCACGACCCGTATGCCTGATGCTTCCGGGCGAATCGCCCATTCGCCACATCACATTCTGCATGCGCACCGGACCGAGATCCCCGTCCTCGACGGTCGTGACCATCTCGATTGCATTGACCTGGGGGTCATCGAGCAACTCGCTCGGCTTGTAGACAGGTGCAACTGCCGCACCTGCCTTCTCGAACTCCTGGACGACCTCGTCACGAGTGCGTTCGGCGATCCAGCCGCCGACGTAGTCGTCGAGCAGATCTGCATGCGCAGCACGCTGGCGGCCCGTCGCGAACCATGGTTCCTCGATCACTTCGGCGTGACCCACCAGCGTCAGCACTCGTTCCGCGATGGAGTTGGCGCTCGTCGAAATTGCCAACCAATGACCGTCGGACGTTTTGTACAGGTTCCGCGGCGCGTTGTTGCTCGACCGATTGCCCGTTCGCTCCTGATCGATCCCCAATTGGTCCGCGTAGATGATTCCGGGTCCCACCGCGGCCATGATCGGGCTCAGCAGATCCAGGTCGATGACCTGTCCTTTGCCGCCGTTGTTGGTGCGATGCAGAAGCGCCATCGACACTGCCGACGAACCGGCGATGCCCGCAAGGGAATCCGCCAGACCGAAGGCGGGCAACGTCGGTGGACCGTCCGCGGCTCCCGTCAGATGCGCGAACCCGCTCATCGACTCCACCAGCGTTCCGAACGCCGGCCGCGTCGAATACGGACCTGTCTGCCCGAAACCTGTGACGCGCAACAGAATCAGACCAGGATTGTTCTCCGACAACACGTCGTAACCAAGGCCCCAACGCTCCAGGGTGCCCGGCCGGAAGTTCTCGACGACGACGTCGGCCTCCGCTGCGAGCGACGTGAAGATCTCGGCACCCTGCTCGCTACCCAGATTCAACGTCATCGTCCGCTTGTTGCGGCTGATCATCGTCCACCACAGCGGGTGACCGTCCTTGTCCAACCCGTGCCCGCGCATGCCGTCGGGCCGGGTGGGATGTTCGATCTTGATGACGTCGGCACCGAAGTCACCGAGAATCTGCGCGACGAGCGGGCCTGCGAGAATCGTCGAGATGTCGAGGACCTTGATGCCCTCGAGCGGGCCGGTCACTTGTACGGACGGTGCAGGTAGCGGCCGGCGGGAGCACCGGACACGGCACCGTCGGCGAGTACACGCTGCCCGCGAACGAAGGTGTCGGTGACCTTGGCGCCCAACTCGAAGCCCTCGAACGGCGTGTACTCCTGCGTCGACTCGGAGTCCTCGGGACGCACGGTCCAGGTGTGGTCCGGGTCGACGAGCGCGATGTCCGCGTCCATCCCGACAGCAATGTCGCCCTTGCCCGGAAGTCCGTAGCGCGACGCAGGATTGAGCGACGTGAGCTCCGCGATGCGACGCCAGCTCAAGCCACGCTTGCGCCCTTCGCTGACCAGACCGGGCAGAAGGTACTCGGCGCCACCGAATCCCGACTTCGCCGCGAAGATGTCTCCGCGATCTTCGGCAAACTTCTTCTCGTCCTTGCAGCACGCGTGATCGCTGACGACCCAGTCGATGTCGCCCGCGATGAGGTGCTCCCACAGCGCCTCGACGTCCTCGCGCGGACGCAGCGGCGGGTTGACCTTGCCACCCAGTCCGTATGCCGTGTCGATGTCGGCCAGCAAGTGCCCGATGGTGACCTCGCGACGAAAGTTTACATGCGGGAACGCCTTTGCCATGCGCATCGCAGCGGTCAGTGCCTTGCGCGACGACAGGTGCAGCAGGTTGATGTTGGGCAGCTGGGTTTCGTCGGCGAGGAACGACGCGATCGTGACCGCAAGTCCTTCCGAATGCGGTGGCCGCGACGCGCTGTAGGCGGCGAGACCCTGCAGCGTGCCCTCTTCTTCGACGATCTTCGTGTATGCGCTCATGATCTCGGCGGTCTCGCAGTGCAACGACAGCGAGATGTGATCTGCTTTGTCGCCCAACTGTTCCCGGGCTGCCTGGATGCCGCGCATGACGAACTCGAAGTGCGCCAGGTCGTAGCGCTCGCCTTCCGGTGTCATGAGGAATTCGCTCTGGTCGCTCGAGCGTCCGTGCAATCCGTGACTACCGTAGAACATGAAGATCTTGAACGACGTCACGCCGTGGTCCTCGATGAGCGACGGGATTTCGGTGATGTGTTCCTTCGACATAGGCGCGAGGTGGTAGGCGTAGTCGACGTAGGGCCTGCCCTCGGTCGCCTCGAGCACCGTCGGGAACACATCTGCGTAGGAACCGCCCGTGTTCATGTAGTACTGACCGGTTCGCATGTAGGACAGCGATGTCGTGACGCCGCCCTGCACACACGCGCGTGACTCGGTCTCCGCATCCTCACCGAGGGAGTTGTAGATGCCCCAGTGCTGATGAGCATCGACCACACCTGGAAAAGCCACCTTGCCTGCGGCGTCGATGACGGTGTCGGCAGCGTCGGCTGGGATGTTCGCTTCGATTCGCGTGAACTTTCCGTCCTCGATCAACAGATCGAGGAATTCGCCGTCCTCGGGTGCGTCCGATCCGGGGCGTACGACTCGAGCATTGGTGATCAACGTGGACATCGAGAGATCCTTTCGAAAGGGAGAAATTCAGATGTAGCTGGCCGCGAGATACGCAAGTCCGAGGGCAGGTAGCAGGCCGTTGCCCGCGAGGTAGCCTGCGGCCCCGTGGCCGGAGATGCCGATCGCTGCACCACCGGAGGCGAACAAGCCGTCGATCGGTTCGTCGTCGGCGCGCAGTACTCGTGCGTGCTCGTCGACGACCAGTCCGCCTTGAGTGTGGAACAGCGCAGGAACGATCTTGATCGCCGCGTACGGTGCACCCAGGATGCGCTCGAAAGAGTTGCGCCCGAACGGATCCTGGCCGTCACCGCGAGCGTACTGCGCAACCGCCGCCAACTCGTTCTCGACGGCTTCACGCGGTAGACCGGTGGTCTCCGCGAGTTCTGCGGGACTGTCCGCCCAGACGGCCGCACCGGACTCGACGGTCTGCCGAAAATCGGTGAAGGCCAGGCACTTGTCGTAGATGACCCGATCGATGACGATCCACCCCTCCGAATCACGCTGCGCAGCAAGCTGTGCCGCGTATTCGGAGTAACCGGTGGTTTCGTCGCCGAACCGACGACCGTCGAGATCGAGGACGATGCCGCCGTGCATCACCGTCGCCCACCCGACCAAAGTCGTCGCCTTCTTCGACAAGGCCGCATGCCCCTGGTAGGCGTCGAGGTAGTTCGACTTCGCGCCGAGGCGGGCACCGATGGACAGCGCGTCGCCCACAGAATGTTCACTACCGTGGTATCTGGCCGACGCGATTTCCGGAATGTGGTCTGCGACGAGCGAGGCATCGGCCCCGTAACCATTGGTAGCCAACAGAACCGCACTGGTCGCGATCGACTCGGTAGTACCGTCGGGCAACGTCACGATCACGCCGTCGATCCCACCCTCTGCGTCGAGCGTGACGTCGGTGAGTCGCGCCGGAACCAGCATGTCGATTCGCGGCTCGTCCTGCACGGCTCGAACCAGATGATCGAGCAGCACACTGCCGTGCCGACCTTCCACGGTGTGGCACCGAAAGCTCGAATGTCCGGGATACGCGAAATCGGTCACTAGTTCCAACGGAATTCGCAGATGATCTGCAAGCCATTCGACCAGTGGCGCACTGACATTCGCGAGCGTCAGAGCCAGTCGCTCGTCGGCTGCGCCTTTGGTTTTGCGCATCACGTCGTCGACGAAGTTCTGCGGCGTGTCCTCTACGCCGGCATCGCGTTGCCAGCGCGAGCCCGCACCCGGAATCATCGCCGTCGACATCGCTGTGTTGTTGCCGCGCTTGAAGTGCTCACTCGCCTCGACGACGAGGACGTCCATGCCTCTCTCAGCAGCGCGCAGAGCGGCGACCAGGCCCCCGCCCGCGCCTGCGACGACGAGATCCGGACCGGTCTCGCTCATGCGACCGACCCAAGTTCGACATTCAGGCCGAGAAGACGCAGTGCCGTCGCTGTCGGATCCACGACGAGGGGTCGACGCGGAGGGTCGACGAGTTCGACGGCCGAACATGCATTGATGGCCACCGAACACGCCAGTCCCCGTGCATGCTCGGAGACCGCACGCCCCCACGCTGCCGTGTCGGCGATGTCGTGGACCTCCAGCCCGAGTACGTGAGTGGCTTCGGCGTCGAACCCGTAGAACGCCAGGCGACGATCGAGTTCGGCGGCGATGGCATCGTTGCGGGCCAATGCACCGACACGCTGCCCCTGCGATGCGTAGAACGAGGCCGTCAGCCGCGACAAGCCGTAGAGAGGTAGATCGAATTTCTCTGTGTCCTCGACGCACGGGTCCAGAACGCAGTCGGGCAGCAAGCCGTCGAACCCGGTGAGATCCGCGGCCCGGAATGCCTCGGCCAGAGCATCTTCCGATGCTCTGATGTCGGCTTCGGTGTTCAGAGCCGACGGAGCTACCGAGCCGATGTTGCGCAGTTCGACCGTGACCGATTTCGGCGACAGTTCGTCGTACCGTTGCTGACGTCGACGCAGTTCGGCTGCGTCGACGTCGATCGGTGTGAAGGCCAGAAGGTGCATGTGCAGGACTCCTAAATACCGAGATAAGCCGCTTTGACGCGGTCGTCGTGAGCAAGCTTTGCCCCGCTACCGGCCAACACGATCGAGCCGCTCTCGATCACGTAGGCGCGATCGGAGATTTCCAGAGCTTGAGCTGCGTTCTGTTCCACGATCAAGACGGTGACGCCCGTGTCGCGAATACGCACGATGGCCTCGAGGACCTGCGCTGCCAGTTTGGGTGCGAGGCCGACGGACGGTTCGTCGAGCGTGAGCACTCGCGGCCGAGCCATCATCGCACGCCCGATGGCGAGCATCTGCTGTTGTCCGCCCGACATCGTGTCGGCCCGCTGCTCTCGACGCTCGGCAAGGATCGGGAACAAGTCGAACACCCGGTCCAACGATTCCTTCACCGTACTTCGCTTCTGGGTGTAGGCACCCATTTCGAGATTCTCGAACACCGGAAGGCTACCGAACAACGCCCGATCCTGCGCGACGTGAACCAGCCCTTCTCTGACGATCCGGTCGGCGCGCATTCCGTGAACAGGAGTGCCGTCCAACAGAATTCGCCCGCCACTCGGTGTCACGAGCCCGGAGAGAGCACGAAGCGTCGTTGTCTTTCCCGCGCCGTTCGCGCCGATCAGCGAGACGATCTCGTTGCGTGCGATGGACATCGTCAGTCCGTGCAGAATCTCGAGCCGTCGATATCCAGCATGCAAGTCGTCGATGTCCAGCATCATGCGGGTGTCTCCTCACCGAGATAGGCCTCGATGACACGACTGTCCTCGATGACCGTCCGCGGTTCCCCGGACAGGAGCACCGCGCCTTCGTGCATGACGACGAGTCGCTCGGACAGAGCCATGACTGCCGCCATGATGTGTTCGACGAACAGAACCGTCTGACCTTGGCCGTGCAGGGTGCGCAACAGTTCGATCATGGGCGCGCGTTCTGCGGGGACCAGTCCGGCGAGTACCTCGTCGAGCAGTACGACACGTGGTTCCATGGCCAGCGCGCGAGCAAGTTCGAGGCGCTTCAGACCCGCCGTCGACATCGTCGACACCTTGCCACCGACCTGGTCGGACAGCTGAACGCGGTCCAGGACTTCCAACGCGTGCGCGCGAGCGTCCTTGCGCGAGCGGCGTTTGGTGAGCGCGGCGATGGTGACGTTCTCCAGCACCGACATCGATTCGAACGGACGCATCAGCTGGAACGTCCGCACGAGACCGTGGCGCGCGATCTTGTCGGCGGGCCAACCCGTGATGTCGGTGCCGTCGAAGATCACCCGCCCCTCGGTGGGCGGCTGTTCGCCGGACAGCAGCGAGAACAGCGTGGTCTTCCCCGCGCCGTTCGGACCGATGATTCCCAGGAATTCGTGTTCGCTGACGTCCAACGTCACGTCACGCACCGCGTGAATTCCCGAGAACGATTTGCTCAGGCCTTCGATGCTCAGCAGGCTCACCGGAACCACCTCTCACGAATCGTGCCGAAGATTCCCTTGGGGAGGAAGATGACGATGAGGATCAGGATGATCGAGTAGGTCGCGACGTCGAGACCGATCGTGCCTCCGAGGAAGTCGAGGAAGGCAGGCGGGTTTCGCATGAAGTCGTTGATCACCTCGGACAGAGGCCCGATGACGGCGGCGCCGAGCACAGGTCCCCAGATGGTTCCGATTCCGCCGATGACGGCCGGAACGATGGCCTCCACGGACACTGCCGAACCGAAAGCCTGCTCCGGCCCGACGAAGAAGTAGTACTGGGTGTAATACACGCCGGCGACAGCGGTGAGTGCGCAACTCGCGGCGACCGCGATCAGTCGGTACTTCATGGTGTTGATACCCAGAGACGCTGCAGCCGTTGCGTCGTCACGTACCGCCTGGACGAATTGTCCAGGCCGAGAACGCACGTAGAAGATCGTTCCGAGCACCGCCAGGGTCAGGATCACGAGCGGGATCCAGATGTAATTGGGGCTGCCTTTCTCGAACTGCAGCATCCACCACGAATCACGCGGCAGGATAGGCACGTTGAAGCCCTCGGTCTTGTGGAAGACCTCGAGATTCTGCACCAGGAGCAGGAACATCTGTGCGAAGGCGAACGTCGCCAGCGCGAAATACGATCCGGCGAGCCGATACCGAAGACACAGATACGCCAACAGGGTGCCGACGGTCGCCGCGATCGCTGCTGCCAGCACCATGGAGACCCATGGGGAGATGCCGTGATCGACAAGGAGGTAGGCGCCGGTGTACGCACCGATCCCGAAGAATGCAGCGTGGCCGAAGCTGAACATGCCGCCGAAGCCACTCATGATGTTCCATGCGACCGCCATGATGGCGAAGATCAGCGTGCGCACGGCGACTGTCTGCGCTTGTTCACCCAGCGCGAGGGGCAGAAGCGCAACGAGGACGAACACCACTGCCAGCGTGAGTAGTTGGCGTCGCAGCCACGTGTCCTTCAGTCTCGAATCCTCGGGCACCGGCGTCGGTGCTGTCACGGTTGCGGTCATCGGCGAGCTCCGTACAGTCCTTCGGGCTTGAGAAACAGAACGAGAATGAACACTGCGAACACCAGAATGAGCGAACCGGTGCCGGGTAGGTACAGCGCGCCGACCGTTTGCACGAGTCCGATCACCAGACCGCCGACAACGGCGCCGACGACACTGCCGAGACCACCGAGGACGACGATGACGAACGCCAGAATCGTGAATTGCTCACCCACGGAAGGCGTGAGGCTGGTGAACGGAGTCATCAGTCCCCCGGCCACCGCGACACACGCCGCTCCGATGCCGAAGGTGAGTGCGTACACGCGGCCGATATCGACACCGACGAGCTTGGCGCCCTCCGAGTTCGACGCCACGGCACGAATGGACAGGCCGAGGGGGGTGCGCTTGAGCACGGCAGTCAACGCGAACGCGACGAGAGCAGCGCCGACGAACGCGATGACTCGCGGCCACGACGCGACCGCACCCAAAATGGACAGGGAACCGTCGACCGGCGCCGCGACCGACTGGGGACGACCGCCGAAGATCATCAGCAGGACGTTGATGATCAGCAGCGACAAGCCCAGTGTGACGAGCAACGGACCGTCGTGGCTTCCGCTGACGGTGAGCTTGGTCAGCAATGCCGCCTGCACGATCATGCCGAACACGAACATCAGAGGAACCGCGATGATCGTCGCGAGGTAGACGGGCAATCCTGCGGTCGACAACGCGTAGACGACGTACATGGCCATGGTGAGCATGGCGCCCTGAGCGAAGTTGACGATCCCGAGTACACCGAAGATCAGAGTCAGCCCGACCGAGATCAAGGCGTAGACGCCACCCAACAGCAATCCCGACACGACGGACTGGGTGACCAACCCTTGGTCCTTACCGCCGACCAGGTAGATGACGGCCATGATGACGACGATCGCGCCTGCCACCGCGACCCCGGGACTGCGCCCCGAGATGCCGAGGAGACCTTTCGACGTCGTGGCCGAGGTGGTACCAGCGGTCACTGTCCGGCTCCGGCCGGGAACTGCAGTGCATCCGTGGCGAATTCCTCGGGGAACACCTGCAGAACCGAGCCGTCACGAACCTGCGTCACGATGACGGTCGCGTTCTTGTTCTGCCCGGTCTCGTCGAACTCGATGGGACCTGCGAACGCCAGCAGAGGATCGTCGATCGACACTCCGGCAATGGACTCTCGCAGCGCTTCCGGATCGCTGTCTGCTCCGCTTTCCAGCCCTTCGGCGATGACCTCGACTGCCTGGTACGACAGCATCGCGGCTGTCTCCATCGGGCGACCGAACTGCTGCTCGAAGCGGGCGCGAATGTCGTTGGTGCGCTCACTGGTCGCGTCGTAGTGGTAGTTGGCACTGAGCACGCCTTGTCCCGCTGCTCCGGCGTCGGCCGGGAAGGAACTGTCGTCGAACCCTCCGTTCGCAATCCCGTACAGTCCCTTGACATTCAGACCCAGCTGATCGACCGCGCGAGCGATGAGCAGCGAATCCGGGTAGTAGCCCGTTGCGACGATGACGTCGGGGTTGCTCACCGCAGCTTCGCGCACCTGAGTGGTGGCATCCGAGAAATTCGTTGCGGGGTAGGTGATTTCCTGAACCGACGAGATTCCTTGGTTGGCCGCCTCTGCCTCGAATGCGTTGAAGACGCTGTCTCCGAACGACCCCTCGATATGTAGGTAGGACACCTTGTCGATCGGCTGACCGGTCTGCTGCTCGATGGCGGCCAACGCCTTTGCACCATCGGTGCCCATGCTCGACGCATTCGGCTGAATGCGGAACGTGTACTGGTAACCCTGATCGAGGATCTTGTCGTCGACGGCGACGTCGATGACGAAGGGCACCCGAGACCTCTCGGCTACCGACGCGACGTTCTGCGTCACGTCACTCTGGTAGGTGCCGATCAACGCGACTGCACCGTCGTCGATGAGACGCTGCGCTTCGCTCTGACCGACCTCGGCCTTGCCCTGACTGTCGCCGGACAGCAGTTCGAGCTGTCGCCCGTCGAGCGCTGCGATGCCGCCCGCAGCGTTGATGTCGGCAACGGCAAGCGCCGCACCGTCGTTCATCAGTCCACCGACGCCGGCGAGTGCGCCGGTAGTGGGGTGCACCGAACCGATCTTGATCGCCCCCGAGTCGTCGCTTCCGGAGGACGAGCCGCATGCCGCCGCACTCATCACCACGGCGGCCGTCAACACGCCTACGAGCTTCTTCATTGTCGAGTCTGCCTTTCGCGCCCACTAGGCACCGAGTCGAATCATCCATGCGGCGCCTATGCGTTCCGCTGAGCGCACCAATTGAATGATGAAGGTTTCTTCTGAAGACGAGTATGGCACGCGACACGTTGTTAGAACAGGCTGTTTCATGACTTTCTTGTAAATCGTCCGGTTCGCCCAGCGGAACGGTAAGGTCTCTGCAATCCGGTGGACTACGAAGTTCGCACGTATCAGGAAGGATGACCCGCATGGTCACGCCGCCCAACTCCAGACCCCCGGTCGAGACATCGACGGGTACCGAGTCGGCAGATCGCGTCGCCGACGTGCTTCTTGCATTTGCGCAGTCCGATCGTGCACTCGGTGTCACCGAGATCGCGCGGCGGCTACAGCTGAGCAAAGCCGTGGTACACCGCATCCTTCAATCGTTGGCTTCGCGTTCGATCGTTCAGCCGATGGCGGGCGAATCGACGTACTCACTCGGACCTGCAGCGATCGGGCTCGGCACCAAGGCGTGGAGCCAACTGGACGTGCGCTCTATCGCCGCGCCTGTCTTACGCAAGCTTCGCGCGGAGACCAGAGAGACTGCGACTCTGTCCGCTCTCGTCGGCCACCGTCGCGTCTACCTCGACCAGTACGAAAGTCCCCAGGAAGTGAAGATGGTGGTCGAAATCGGACCGCAGTTCCCCTTGCATTCGGGCGCATCCAGTCTCGCGATACTTGCATTCCTGCCCTCCCATTTCGCCGTCGACGCAGTGCGGGAATTGCAGGGCAGTACAGCCGATGTCGACGAGGACGCGTTCGGCCATCGTCTCGAACGGATTCGGGAGGACGGTTACGCGACGTCCATCAACGAACGCAAGACCGGGGCAGCGTCCATTGCTGCGCCGTTCTTCGACGGTGCAGGACACGTTCTCGGATCGGTGAGCTCGTCCGGTCCCGCCTTCCGATACTCGGCGACTGCCGACGAGGAGCACACCGTCCATGCCCGCCAAGTGATCACTGCTGCACAGTCGATAACTCAGATACTCGAATCGCGGATCTCTCGATGAAACACCCTGTACCTCGCTCGTTCTTGTACGTCCCTGCCGTCAAACCCGCGCTCTTCGACAAAGCAGTTGCCGGTGACGCCGACGCGATCATCATCGATCTCGAAGATGCAGTTCCGCTGTCGCAGAAGGACAGAGCTCGCCGCGACGTCGGCAGATGGCTCGATCTGCGCACACCCACCGACACCGAAGTCTGGGTGCGGGTCACGCCGGAGTTCCTCGCGGACGATCTCGATGTGGCCGCCCGACTCGGTGTGAACGGCATCATGATCGCCAAGTGCTCGGTCGAGATTCTCGCACAGGCGGATTTGTCTCTTCGCGAGCTCGAATCCGCGCGTGAGCTCCCGTCGGTCGGGGTCATCGGGCTCATCGAGACTGCAAGGTCCCTGCGTTCGATAGCCGGTATGGCCGAATACGAACGAGTTCGAACGTTCGGCATAGGTGAAGTGGATCTTCTCGCCGACCTTCGCATCACACGTACGCCAGGCACGGCCGCGGTGATCGATGCACTTCGGCTACAGGTGGTGATCGACTGTGCGGCTGCCGGTACGGCGGCTCCTGTGGCTCCCACATCGACCGACTTCCGGGACCTGGAGGGATTCGTCGCGACCACGGCACGATTCGTGGACATGGGGTTTCGCGGACGAACTGCCCTGCATCCCAGCCAGATTCCGATCATCAACGACGCGCTCACCCCGACACGCGAGGACGTCACGCATGCGCTTCGACTGCTCGAGCTGTACGAACTCGCGGAGGGCGGGCCGACTGTCGACGACAGCGGGCGCTTCGTCGACGAGGCCGTCGTACGCGGAGCCAGAGAGATATTGGCGCGCGCCTAGCCCACTCGGCGTGGACAGTCCCGGGAGGGACTCTCCACGCCGCCTCGACTCAATGAAGATTCGTCAGCGGCGAAAGCAACTCGCCGACGTCGTTCAATCGAGGAAGTGAACGGCACTGCGCCGCAAGCACATCGACATCACCCTCCGGTAAGAATGCACCGGCGTTGGCCCGAAACTTCGCCGAGACCTCTCCGAACGACAGCGGACGTTCCGGCCCCCCACGCGTGGTGAGCACGTCCTCGACGACCGTTGTCCCATCCGAGAGCGTAGCGGTCAGGACTGCTGGAAACTGGTGCGGAAAGATTGCGTCGCACCGTTCGTCGGGAACCACGTCGACCTTGGCCATCAACGCTCTTCGTTCGTCCGACCGAGCCAACTCGTCCGTGTAGTCCTCGAGCGCAGCACCGAGACCGCCTCCACCGAGCAGTCCCACCACCACTGCGTACGGGCCGCTGAACTGAGCCATGTACCCCGTGTCGGGTGCTCGCTTGACGTCGATGGGTTCGCCGATGGTGCGCAGATTGGCGGCAGGCACACCGAGGGTCAATTTCTCGATATCCTCGGCGATGATTCCACGGCCACGCAACGCAGCACCTGCGTCGATCGCAGCGTGTGTGAAGTGATTCGCAGGGTACGGCTTGAAGAAGATTCCCGGAACCGCCCACGTCGAACCGAGACCGTCGACGATCTCCGATTCGCGTGGCGCTTCGTGAAGCCACGCCTGAAAGAAACCGAATCGACCCTCCAGCACCGTCGGCGGCCCTGTAATACCATGTCGCGCAAGCCCGGCCGCGGACAATGCAGAGTGCGCCGCCCACCCACAATGCAGTCGTTTGACGGTCCCGCCCGTTCGATTGGCCTCGATGATTCCCGACGCCATCGACGCGGTGATACCGAGGGCGTCGACGATCTGACTCTCCGGTGCGCCACCGATCACCGCGGCCGCGACGGCCCCTCCCATCGCTCCGCAGATGGATGTGGCGTGTTGGCCGTGTTCGAAGAAGACCGAGTTCTTCGTCTCTGGGTCGAAGCCTGCCATGCCCAGTCGCACACAGACTTCGAGCCCGATCGCGATACCGCGCACCAATGCTTTGCCGTCTGCGTCGTGCTGCTGTGCCGCCGCAAGCGCGGCAGGCACCACACTGGCGCTCGGATGCAGAATCGAAGGAAGGTGCGTGTCGTCGAAATCGAGCGAATGCGCCAAGACTCCGTTGACGAACGCCGCCAACGGCGCGGGAAGAGCCTCCTCGACACCGACTGCGCAGGCCTTCGCCGCGCCACCTTGTTCGGTCGCCCACGCGATCGCAGCGCGGCTGGTGTCGAGATCTGTTGCAGCGATTGCAATTCCGAGCGTGTCGAGTACACGCATTCCTACGCTCTCGACCACCTCCTCGGGTAAATCCTCGAAGGCCGTGGTGACAGCGAAGTGGGCGAGGCGCTGTGCAAGAGTCCGTTCACTCATGCCGACGTCACCGCCAGTGGCCGTACCGGGGATCCGGTTGCACCGAAGATGTTCAACGGAACGAGCAGGAAGGTGAACTCGTAGACCTTCTTCTCGGACAGTTCTTCGAGATCGAGCGCTTCGACGATGTAGATTCCACTCTCCACCAACAGGACTCGGTGCGCCGGAAGCAGGGCGTGCCCGCCGCCTGGAGCCAACCGCTCGAACGCGATGGTGTCGGCACCCGCTGCGTGAATCTTCCGCTGCGCCAACCACTGGGCGCCGGCCTCACTGACCCCCGGGACTCCTGACGGGCCCCCGACGTACGACTGCCCCTCGTCGAACAATTGGCCCCAGCCGCTGCGAATCAGGACGACATCGCCTTCCGCGACCTCGATCCCCTCCGCGTCGGCTGCTGCTTCCAGATCCGCGACGGTGATCTCGTATCCACCCTCGCACCGTCCGACTCCCAGGGCAGCCGGAACGTCCAACAGAACGCCGCGCCTCACCATCGGCGAGATCGTGTGCACACCGTGTTCGACGTACTTGCCGCCCAAGCAGGACTGGCCTGCATCGGCGCCACCGTGCAGTTTGCCGTCGTGCGACACGTGCGCCAGGGCATCGATGTGGGTGCCGACGTGTGTGCCGGTGGTGATCATGTCGTTCGCCGCGCTACCGCCGTCGGAACGAGTCATGTCGCCGTGTCGCCGCGGCAACGTGTGCCAGAACTGCGGGTGGTTGGGAGACTGCGGCATACCTACACGCAATTGCCTTCCCAAATCGACGATCTGAACCCCGGCCCGGACGGCCTGGAGGAGTTGATCGGACATTGCACGTCTCCTTCGCTTACATCCCAGATGCTTGTACCGATCTGTTGCCGTTCCGCTCACCGAAACATGAATATGAGCGAGGCTGCGGTAGGTACCACGGTATCATTGCAGCAAGTCCGGCCGATCAGCATTGACCAGGATTGATTCCGCACCTACGGTAATTCGGTGATCGAGAATCGATTGTTTCGTTCAGCGGAACACGCAGAGTATGTCGGTGTGCTTGCGCAGATGGTCTGCCGGCTGCGCGACGAATTCATGCCGTCCACACTCGCCGACAGAGCCGGCATCATCCTCCTCGACCTCTTCGGCGTCACTGTGGCCGGTGCACGCACCTCCGAAATGCAGTCGTTGCACTCTAGGTGGTTCGTCGAGCCCGGCCCATTCACTCCGCTCGGCACGACACTCGGTACGACTGCAATCACTGCAGCGGAGTTGGACGCGATCGCGTCGTGCTGCCTCGAACTCGACGAGGGCAACAAGTACGCCGCAGGCCATCCGGCTGCGCACGTCGTTCCTGCCGCGGTCGCCGCAGCACGAATGTCACCGACGCCGGTGGACGGTCGCGCATTCCTTGCAGCGGTTGTCGCGGGATACGAAGTCGCCGCACGGTTCGGACACGCACTCGCCCGAGATCCGAGGTGGCATACCCACGGCCACTGGGGCGCTACGGGCGCGGCTGCCGCTGCCGCGTCGATATGGGGTGCCGATTCCGAAGGTGTTGCTGCAGCAATCGATTCGTCATCCGCTTTGATTCAGGTCGCACCGTGGGAGGTGGTGCTCGACGGCAATTTCAGTCGAAACCTCTGGATAGCCGGTGCCGTACGAGCAGGCCTGGACGCCGCTCGACTTTCGACTGCGGGCCTGGTCCACAACCGTGGGGCAATCTCGCACAGCCTCGGCGACATCGTCGGGACTCTCGATCTCGACCGCCTCACAGACGGACTCGGTGACCGATGGCTATTGCTTCAGGGCTATTCGAAACAGCACGCGAGTTGCTCGTACACCCATGCCGCCGTGGACTCGGTTCAAAACTTGCGCACGGGAGCGCACTGGGAACCCGATGACATCGAATTGGTCGGTGTGCGAACGCATTCCCTGGCCACACCACTGTTCCGGCGCCACCCCAGCACACGACTCGGAGCGATGTTCTCGTTGCCCTTCGTAGTCGCCGCCGCCTTCGTTGCCGACGCGATCGACGTCGATGCGCTCGATCCGAACGGCCCAGTGTTCGCAGCCGCAGAGGAATTCAGCACTCGTGTGACGGTCGACGCAGCGCCCGAGCTCGATGCACTCCTCCCCCGGCTCCGGGCGGCCGAGGTGACAGTGACGTTTCGAAACGGCGACACGGTTGCCGCGACGACTTCGAACCCCATCGGCGACGTCGACCATTTCCCCTTCGACCACGCCGACATCTACCGGAAGATCGCCCGTCTCGTCGGCGACGACGTCGCAGGCACCCTCGCGGGGATCGTCGACCAGCTACCGGAATCCGACGATGTGGCGCGCCTTCTGTCATAGCGACTCGGGGAAGTGGGAATGCGAGCGAAATATCCTCCTCCATTTGGGATTCGAACCCCCTGCAGGAGGTTCGGATCCCAAAAGGAGGAGGATATTTCGACGTCCGACCGCCCACGTGCGCCGGAAGCGCCTCGATCAACTGCCTCGTGTGCGCTGCGGCGTTCTCTGCTGCCCACACTGCGCCGCCGATGCATCCAGGGTCGGTATCCTGACGCAATGACGTTCATCAAGCTCTGCGGATTTCGAGATCGATCGACCCTCGAAGTCGCGTTGGCTTTGGACGTCGACGCGATCGGTTTCGTGTTCGCCAAGAGCCCCAGGCAGATCTCCGTCGACGCGGCCCGCCCTCTTGTCGAACTGACGGCCGGCCGCGCAGAACCAGTGGGTGTCTTCAAGGGGGCCACCGTGCCGGAGATCCTGCAGACGGCATCCGACGTGGGGCTGAAGACAGTTCAAGTGCACGACCTCGCAAGTGGCGGCGATGTCGAAGAACTGCATCGGGCCGGGCTCACCGTGTACCGCGCCGTCTCCGCGGGTGCGGACTACACCTCGATCGGCGAGGACCGACTTCTCATCGACGGTTCGACGGCCGGTGCGGGTGAGACGTGGGAATGGGACCGACTCGACCGCCCGACGCGCCCGTGGATCCTCGCCGGAGGGCTCGGCGTCGACAACGTTCGTGAGGGTATTGCCGCCACGGGAGCGTCGGGCGTCGACGTCTCCAGTGGCATCGAGTCCTCCCGCGGAGTGAAGGATGCCGCGCTGATCGAAAAATTCGTCACCGAAGTCAGGCGGTAGCACCCGCATGGTTGGTCCGTGGTCAGCTGCCCCTGGGCCGCCACGGACCAACGATGCCGATCGGTCCTAAGCCGGCGGCGCGCCGGTGGCTCCACCGGGCCCTCCAGCCGGTCCACCGGCACCTCCGCCCGGCCCGGACGACGCTTGCTGCGTTGCGCTACCGGCGTAGTCGTTGGTCGGATCGCGGTAGATAGTGTGGACGTGGCCCCAACCCGAGGTGGTGACGCCCGCGACGTCGGCACCCGCCGAACCCTGCTGCGCGGCGAACTCGATGTAGACGTCCGGTCCGGAGATCTGGAAGTAGATGCCGTCGCCCTGACTCATGTCGTATGTCGTTGCGCCTGACCAGTTCACGTAAGTCGTGTCGAGCGTCGCCTCGATCTTCGCGAGCGCGTCGGATGTGGTCTCCTCGTCTGCAAGACCTGCCCAGTTGGCGATGACGTCGAGCAATAGCTGTTTCTGTTCGTCCGTGAGGTCGGCGCCGGAAATTCCTGTGCCGGTGGGGTAATCGCACGTGCTACCCGGTGCACACACCATGTTTGCCACCGAGGATCCCTGGTACAGCTGAGCTTTCTGCTCGTCGGTCAGGCTGTCATAGAACGCGAATGCACTGGTGTAGATGCCGTCGAACGGCTGCACCTCGTTGCCGTCGGCGTCGGTGTAGACGGCAGGCTGGATGCCCAGGTGCGTCGGCGCGAACGTGATGGAGTCGGCCGACCCGTCCATACTGGCGTTGATGCCCAGGTGATGTCCGCCGAATTGCACTTCCCACGCGCTCGTATCGGAGGGATCACCGAAGAACGCGATGTAGTACTGGCCCAACGAGTCTTCGGTCGACGTGCTGTTCTCGTGCAGGTACTCGTCGCCTCCCATGATGCCGGTGACCGTCTCGTACGCGTCGTCGCTGAGCAAGGCGTCGAGGACGTTCAACGCCGCGGCCTTCTGCTCGTCGGTCAGGTCCGCGAGATCGATTCCGGCACGCTCGACGAAAGTGACCGGGAAGTTCGACCACGACGTCGTCTTGGTCTCGTCGTCGTACGCATAGGTGACCTGCTCTCGCTGCGCGTCCGAGAGAGTCGCAAGAAAGGCTTCGGCGGCTTCGCTTGTGGCGGATATGGTTTCGGAAGTCGTCGACGCATCGGTTGCCGTCGACGACGCCTGGGATATGGAGACCTGCTGCGCAGCCGTCGTCGTCGACGCGGCGTCGGTGGCCTCGTTCGCACAACCGCCGAGAAGCAGTCCCCCAGCTATCACCAACGACATCGCGGCCGTCCGGCGCCGCATCTTTCCAAATCTCGGAATCTTCATGTGAAGGAAGATATTCACTGTTCCTGCAAGAACCCTGGGAGCCCGCTGGACGCCACCTGCGAGTTGGTGTCGTGCGCGCACGGATCGGCGCCGAGCCGCACCGACGACACATTTCACGACGACGACACCCACATCTCCTTCGCTGAGCCCTTTTGCCCGAACACGCGCCGAAGCATCGTCCGGATACTTCGCGCAGAGGGGTGGATCGTCAACGACGGCGGCACGATGGTTGCAATCCGCGGACCTCGCTATTCGACGCGGGCCGAGTCACGTTGGTATGCAGCGCAGGGATGGGATCTGATCAGTATGACGCCCTACCCCGAGGCAGCACTCGCCCGCGAACTCGACATCGCCTACACCTGCGTCGCACTCGTCACCGACCACGACGTCATCGGGGACACCCCATGGCCGGTCAACCAAAGCATCGTCGAAGAAGGGTTGGAAGCCAACACGTTACGGCTCCGCAAGGCACTACTCGAGGCCGTCGCCGCGGTAGCTGCAGGCCGATAGCCGGCCGCCCCGTACGGTCCGGCGGGGCGTCGGGCTCCCACCAACCGGTGTTATGCTCCCCTAACTTCAAGGCCGAGTAAAGGACGGGCAGTTGCGAATTCGGGTAGCGGTGACGAGCACGACGATAGGGCTTCTCGCGTTGAGCATGGCGGCATGCAGTAGTTCGGCCGAGCAGAACGATGCGGGCAGTTCATCCGTCACCATCGAGCACATCTACGGCAGCACCACCATCGAGGAGACCCCGCAGCGGGTGGTCACCCTGGGCGTTTCCGACGCCGACGCCGCGATCGCACTCGGAACGGTGCCCGTCGGAAACACCGGGTACTCGTTCTACGAGACCGGCCTCGGCCCGTGGACCGACGACGCGGTCGGAGACAGCCCCTTGACTCTGATCGAATCGGATTCCGAACCCAACCTCGAACAGATCGCGGAGCTCGCGCCGGATCTGATCATCGGTATCAATGCCGGATTCGACGAAGCCGTCTACGGCAAGCTCAGCGAGATCGCTCCAACAATCGCACGCCCAGCGGACACCGCGGCCTACACCGTCAGCCGGGTAAAGGCCACGGAGACCATCGCGACGGCTCTGGGCGTTCCGGAGCGCGGAGACGAATTGAACCGCGAGACAGCAGAATTGCTCGACAAGACAAAGGCAGAGCATCCGGAATTCGCCGGTAGGACCGGCGTTGCCGTACTGCCCTACGACGGCCAGTACGGAGCATTTCTCCCCGGAGACGCGCGTGGGCAGTTCCTGAACTCACTCGGACTGTCCATCCCCGACGCCATCACCAGCCAGGACACCGGCGAGAGCTTCTTCGTTCCCGTGTCGGCCGAGAACATCGGAATGCTCGACGCCGACGTCATCCTGTTCCTCGGAACAGACGAGAACATCGACGTCGTCGCCGAGCACCCTTTGTTCGGCACCCTGCCCGCTGCGCAAGAAGACAACATCATCGCGACGTCGATCGATCAGCGCGGGGCGATCACCTACAACTCGGTCCTGTCGATTCCTTACGCCATCGACACTCTGGTTCCGTGAATCGACAAAGGCTGATCCAATCCCCGTAACGCTCTGATGGCAAATTGATGGTTTCAAGACTGTTCGCCGTGGCCTCGAGTGGCCCAGAATGTGAGTTACTTCGTCGTTGTCGACACGATCGAAACTACTCGCAGGAGGCGAACGCCATGACAGACCAGCTTTGCCGGAGTACCGCCGACCCCCTGCGCTCGTACACTTCGCAGACCAAGCCGTCCTGGGTCCAGACGCTCACGCTGCGGCACTGGCATGCGGTCCCGGTCTACTTTCAGCTTGCGACGCAGCTTCGCGAACTTCACGAACGCGGCGTCATAGCATCCGGGGAGCTTCTCCCACAGTTGCACAGCATGGCTTCGTGGACAGGGGTCGGCCGGAAGACAGTGAGATCCGCTCTGGCAGTGCTGGAAAGCGACTGTCGACTGCACCGCCAGGGCAGCGACTTTCGATTCGCGTAGGTCTGCGCAACGGGCATGTCTACAGTCGATTCATGAGCACCGAACCCAACCCTCGTCCCGACGACGCGTCCGCCACCCGAAATGTACTGATCACCGGCGCCTCTCGCGGAATCGGTCGAGCTACCGCTGTTGCGTTCGCCGCTTCGGGACATCGCGTCGCCGTGCATTACGCGACGGGTTCGGATGCCGCCCGCGAAACGGTCGAATTACTCGACGGCACAGGACACATCACCATTGCCGGCGATCTATCGACGACGACGGGTGGCCCCGATCTCGTCGCCGAGGCCGTCGAACGACTCGGAGGACTCGACGTCTTGGTCAACAACGCGGCAGTCGGTCCCACCTCGACGAACAGCCACAACATCACCGACGCCTCGTTCGAGCAATGGGAGTCGCAGTGGCGAGAGATGGTGCAGGTCAATCTGATCGGTGCAGCTCACCTGAGTTGGGCGTTCGCGCGGCACCTCATCGACCGCGGTCGGCCGGGTGCGATCGTGCAGGTCGGTTCACGTGGTGCGCTTCGTGGTGAACCGGACTTCCCGGCCTACGGCGCGAGTAAAGCGGGCCTCCATGCGTTCGGCCAGTCGATGGCCATCGCGCTTGCACCCCACGGAATTTCGGTCACTGCGGTGGCGCCGGGGTTTATCTCGAGCGACCGTCAGCACGAGAAGCTGGCCGGACCCCAGGGCGACGAGATTCGCCGTCAGAGCCCGTTCGGTCGCGTCGGCACACCGGACGAAGTCGCGTCCACGATCCTCTATCTGGCATCGCCTGATGCGGCGTGGTGCAGTGGAACGGTTGTCGACGTCAACGGCGCGTCGTACCTACACCCATGACTACTTCGGCAGAACCACTTCGCCTTCGAGCCCGTCGGGGTCGCGGAAGAACAGGCTGAGAACAGGGCCGAAGTCGTTGACCCTTCCGTCGCTGGCGTCACGGTCGACCAACCGCCGTGCGATGATGTCGAACGCATCGCGCGACGCGGCTTGTAGTCCGAAATGGTCGAGCCTCCCGCGCCCCCACATCGGTGTCTGACGATCGGGCTCGCGGTTACCCTCGATGGTCACGACGTTGAGTTCGGTGTGCGGGCCGATGCGAATCGTCGTCATCGTCTCGTCATCCTTCTTACCGTGCGGCCGCGTCGGGCCGACCTCCGCGTCGAACACCGACGCGTAGAACTCACGCAGTCGGTCGATGTCGCCGGTGATCACAGCGATGTGATTGAGTCCGTCCAGGAGCATGGTCGACGCCCTTTCAGGCCTGGAGCGTCGCGACGATAGTGACCGCCCCGTCCGCATCCCGCGTGGCGACGGCGTGTGCGTCGTACGTCGTGTCGTTCAACGTCAACCGCATGGGCGCGCCCTCTCCGAGGAAATTGCGCCACCAGGTTTTCGCGTCGGGCATCACACATCCGATGATCACTGTGTCGCCTGTGCGCTTGTACCCGACGACCAGAGTGAACTCCTTGCCGGACTTACGACCGACATAGGACACCTCGGCCATGGATTCCTTCAGTTTCGCGCCGACAGGGCCACCGTGTCTCAACAGGGGCACGACCCCCTTGTTCACGACGTTCGCCATCGTTCTGAAGATCTGTCCACCGTCGACCATTTCGACTCCCTCTGTAGTGGTCCAGGATACGGCCGCATCCCGCGAAGTTGCGTGTACACCCCAACTAGTTCCATACTCGAGCTAATAGTTGTAGTACTACAAGTATTGGAATCAGATGACCGAGTTGACCAAGCGACACCGCTATCTGGTGTTGGCGATCTGCTGTATGAGCCTGTTCCTCGTCAGCATCGACAACACGATCGTGAACGTCGCACTCCCCTCGATTCGCACCGACCTGAACGCGTCGGTGTCGGGACTCCAGTGGATCATCGACGCGTACACACTCGTGCTGGCGTCGTTGTTGATGCTCGGCGGTTCGAGCGCGGACCGGTACGGACGTAAGCGGTTCTTCATGATCGGAACCGCCGCTTTCGTCGTCGGTTCGTTGCTGTGCAGCGTCGCCCCCTCGCTGGCCTGGCTCGTGGCGTTCCGCATGGTGCAGGCTGTGGGCGGATCGATGATGAACCCCGTCGCGATGTCGATCATCACCAACACGTTCACCGACCCGAAAGAACGCGCAGGCGCGATCGGCGTGTGGGGCGGCGTCGTCGGGATCTCGATGGCCGGGGGTCCGTTGATCGGTGGTGCACTCGTGACGTCCGCCGGGTGGCAATCGATCTTCTGGGTCAACGTTCCCATCGGACTGGTTGCGTTGTTCATGACCTGGAAGTACGTGCCCGAGTCCAAGGCCGCGCATGCACGCCGTTTCGATCCCGTCGGCCAGATCCTGATGATCGCCCTGCTCGCGAGTGTCGTGTTCACGATCATCGAGACACCCGCGAAGGGATTCACCTCTCCCCTCATCCTGGCGTCGACGACGGTTGCCGTGCTGTCGCTGATCGGATTCCTGTTCGTCGAGACGCGGCAGAAGGAGCCTCTCGTGGAACTCGGATTCTTCCGGTCCGTCCCCTTCTCGGGCGCGACGATCATCGCGGTCTGTTCGTTCGCGTCACTCGGCGGATTCCTGTTCCTCAATACTCTGTATCTGCAGGATGTGCGCGGGTATTCGCCGTTGCACGCCGGGCTGTACACGCTGCCGATGGCGTTGATGACGTTGATTCTCGCGCCGATCTCCGGCCGCCTCACCGGCTCACGCGGACCCCGAACTTCGTTGGTGGTGGCGGGAATCGGGTTCATCGTCTCGTCGACCATGCTGACTCGACTCGGACCCGACACAACGTTCGTATGGCTTGCGGTACCGTACATCGTCTTCGGGATCGGCTTCGGAATGGTCAATGCGCCGATCACCAACACCGCGGTGTCCGGGATGCCGCGCAGCCAGGCGGGCGTTGCGTCGGCGATAGCATCGACCAGCCGTCAGGTCGGGCAGTCCCTCGGTGTCGCAGTGGTGGGCTCGATAGTGACCGCCGGAATGGTAGGCAGCTTCGCGGACGGATTCGTCGACGCGGCCCGTCCTGCGTGGTTCGTGATGGTGGGTGCCGGTGCAGTCGTGCTGACGCTCGCGTTGGTGACGACCGGATCCTGGGCGCGAGGCACCGCGCAGCGCGTCGCCGATCGGGTACCGGAGGTGGTGTCGTGAACGCAGAGGACGTCTGGCGAGATCTGCGGACGCTGATGTTCGAGCAAGCCGACCCCCATGGATCCGTCGTCGCCGCAACGGGCGTCAGCTTCTTCAGATGCAAGCTGCTGCGACGGCTTCAGCCCGGCCCGATGTCCGCAGGCGAACTTGCCGAAGTGATCGGATCTGATCCCCCGTACGTGTCGATCACGTTGCGAGAGCTGGAATCTCGCGGCTATCTGGTCCGCACCGAAGACCCGAAGGATCGCCGACGACGCCTCGTGGAGCTCACCGGCGAGGGTCGCGAGATCGCAGCCCGGGCAGACCGTGCACTCGCGGCGCCTCCGGCGTCGCTCTCTGCGTTGTCCGACAACGACATTCATGCACTCGGTCAGATCGTGTCGTCGTTGCTCCGTTGACGAACCGGTCAGCGTTGCTGCTGGCAGCCCGTGTCGAACGCCGTCGCCATCTGGATGTCGGTCGACGTAAGGGTGGGCGCCAGGTAACGCAGTTTGCTGATGAGCGACTTCGGCAGCGCGTCTAGGGACATGGGATACGTGGAGCCGTCGTCTGGGCTTTGAGCGTAGATGGCGAAGTTCTCCGCACCGTCCGCGTTGAACCCGCCGTACGTCTGCAGCGCCTTGGCGACCATTTTCTGGAACGGAGTGAGGCCCAATGTGTCGAGGTTGATACTCGGGTCCAGCTGAATCCTGATCCCTTCCGGGACACCACCCGACACCGTGCCGTCCGATCGCGTTGCCGGATAGAAGAAGTCGGCAGAATTGTTGGGGATCGCGAAGCGAAGCGCATGGTCGATCACTCCGGAACTCACATCTTGCGGGGTGATCATACCGGCGACGTAGGACAGCTCGCCACCGGAATGTGCGGGCCCGCTCGCGTGAGCGCCCGAACCGGTGTACGCCGGGTACGTCGCCTGCGCGATCGCACTCTTGCTGCCGGCGTTGAATGCCTGGAACTCGTACAAGCAACCGTTGCTCTCGTCGATGATCGACAAGTGCGCGTCGGCATCCGGCGTCGGCCTGTAGGACGGCAGGTACGGAATGGTGATCGTCTTGTTCGAATTCGTCACTCGCACCGACACAGTAGGTGTTCCTGGAGGCGCTTTGTAGATTCCGGTCGACCATTGCGATGAGTTCACGTTGATCGCGTTGTTTCGGGAGTCGTTGGCGACCATGTTCCGCCAGGTGTCGCTGTTCGGATGCAGGATGGCGTTCGATGGAATCGGTTGGTTCCAAAAGGAGTTCGCCGCAAAGTAGTTGCCGTTGTTCGATGCCGGACTCGTGCCTGTCGGTGTGATCGAGAAATGCTGGTGACCGTTCCTGGTGGGGTTGGACACCGCGACCGACACCGAATGGATTCCTTTGGAGACGGTCGTCGTCGTGTTGTAACGGCCCCACGTCTGAGCCGGCCAATAGTCGATCAAAGTCTTGCCGTCTATCTTCGCCTGAATTCCGACGAACCCGGTCTGCGCATTGACGTTGTACGTGCCCGATGTGGGGAAGTTGATCGACCCCGTGTAGAGCACGGAGAAATTACCCGCGTTCACTCCGGCGGCGGGAGACCTTCCCTCCCATGTACTTCCGACCGAATACTCGCAGCGACTCGTGACCGGCGTGCCGGTCGCGGTGAGATTGTTGAAGTAGGTCGCCAGGTACATGTTCACGCCGCACGTGCCGGTATCGACCGGAGGCGCCGTCGTGGGCGGCGTAGTCGTGGTCGGGGGCACAGTGGTGGTCGGGGGCACAGTGGTCGTCGGCGGCCTCGTCGTCGTCGGAGCCACAGTGGTCGTCGGCGGCTTCGTCGTCGTCGGAGGTGTGGTGGTCGTAGGTGTCGTCGCGCCTACTGCGGTCACCGAGCCGATGTACGCGTTGCGGTCACAGGACCCGTAGCGATAGTCGTTTGCGAAGGTGATTGCGACAGAGTGACTTCCAGCGGTGAGAGATGTCCGATACGTGTAGTCGGCCCATCCACTGGACAACGCTGTACTTCCCACCGATTTACCGTCGACCTTCACCGTTACTCTCGCCGCACCCAGGCAGCTGTCACCGCGAGCTCGCAGCGTCAGTCGGGTCGCTGCAGGGGTGGTCAGTTGTGTCGTCGCCGTCGACTCGGACCACATGCCGAGGGTCCGCCCGCCCGGCGCTGCGGACTCGTCGAACATCGCTCCCGCCGTCGGTGGTGACAGCACGAAGGCCGATGCCACTGCAGTGCCGGTTTGCGCCACGGCCTGCGATGGATGGATCAGCGCGCCCGCAAGGACAGTCAACACAGCAAAAGGGACCAGTGCAGAACGGTTCATCAACCCGCCTCGGTAGGGAGATCCCAATAGCACCATGAACCCCACTAGTTCACAATGTGCACAGAGTTTGTCTTCCGCGGCTTTAGGAACCGAGCGGTTGCTCTTCCTGGAAATACCGGCATTCGGCTTGGTACCGACGAATAACCGAGACACGCGTCGTTGTTCAGAACGATTGTCGTGCTTAGCAATTCGAACCACTTGTCGGTAACGACCGCCACGCCCGCTCCGACAACGTTCCCGATTCGCGACGTGCGGCCGTACGGTAGACCGCACAGAAGTCGATTTCACTGCACTCGATTAACGAAGATGCGCGATGGAGCGAGACACGACAGTTCGTGTCATGGGCGCCGGGTTGGCCGGACTGACGGCAGCCCGAGAGCTGCAGCGTCGGGGTATCGACGTTCTGGTCGAGGAGGCGGCCGACCGAGCAGGTGGCCGGGCGACGAGCGAAACGACCGGATGCACGGCACCTCGACCACCGAGGTACAGAACGTCGGCAGGAGTTACTTCTCGGGATTCTCCCGAACGTCGGTCGTTCCGTCGTCGCGCAGATCTACTCGAATCGCACTTTCGGCACCTGTAGGTCCTTAGGCATCGCGGAGCGCATTATCGGCGGAGTTCGTGGGTGAGGGTGTCGAGTTCGTCGCCGCCTGCCATTTCGCGGGTCAGGTCGTCGAGGCTGATCTCGTCGTAGGTGCAGTCCAGTTTCTGCTTGCCGCGGTTCAGCAGCACGAAATGGTCTCCGACCATGTACGCGTGGTGCGGGTTGTGGGTGATGAACACGACCCCGAACCCTTGTTCCTTGGCAGCGGAGATGTAGCGCAGCACCATCCCGGACTGCTTCACACCGAGTGCAGCCGTCGGCTCGTCGAGGATCAGCACGCGGGCACCGAAGAAGATCGCACGCGCGATCGCCACACACTGACGCTGACCACCGGACAGTGATCCGATGGGGGCGTCGACGTCGGGCAGATCGATGCCCATCTTGTGGAGCTCTTCGATGGTGGTGGCGCGCATCGCGGTCGCATCCAGGGTTTTGAACGGGCCTTTGCGGAGTTCCTGGCCGAGGAAGAAGTTGCGCCACACCGGCATCAACGACACCACCGCGAGGTCTTGGTAGACGGTGGCGATGCCTTTGCCGAGTGCGTC
>NZ_FZOW01000038.1 GCF_900188125.1 Rhodococcoides kyotonense
GCCGGAAGCCGTCGACGCCGGGCCTATCGCCTTCGTGCGCGACGGTGATCAGATCCGTCTCGACGTCGGAAAGGGGACACTCGACGTCCTCGTCGACGACGCGGAACTCGAAGCACGTAAGCAAGGATGGGCTCCGCTGCCTCCCCGTTACACGCGCGGAGTGTTGGCCAAGTATTCCAAGCTGGTCGGATCGGCGTCGACCGGAGCCGTGCTCGTCTAGGTGTCAGACCACAGCGACGCCGATGAACCGTGGACCGATCCGTTGCATGACACTTAGGATTGGGACCACGGATCATCGACGCCGACCCCTCGCCAAGAAGGCTCATCAGGCGGGATCCGTCTCGGAACCAGCCAGCTAGTACCGGGGTGATGGTGGCGGCGGTACGCTTGGTGCCCCGCCGCGGTGCCTCATCGCGACGATCGTGCCGAGGACTATTGCCATGAGTTCGGACACGAGAACCAGCATGAGCACGAAGATGTCGACTGCGGTCATTGGTGCACGGTCAGACTGGGCGGTATGGGTGGCTAGGAAGCACACGCCGATCACTGAACCGGCAGCAGCGAGCATCGCAAACAGTGCGACGACCAACGTCAGCGCGATGCTCGCGCGTGTATCCGAACCTTTGCAGCCCATTATCGACCCCCACAAGCCAGGATGTCGCTGTGTTTCGCACGGGCCATCGGGATCTGCCGCTACGTGGCGGTCAGCGAGCGAGCTACGACGACTCGCATGATCTCGTTGGTTCCCTCGAGGATCTGGTGCACGCGAAGATCGCGAACGATCTTCTCGACACCGTACTCCGCAAGATACCCGTAACCACCGAGAAGTTGCAGTGCATCGTTGGCGACCTGGAAGCCCGTGTCGGTGGCGAATCTCTTTGCCATCGCGCACAGTTCGACCTTGTCCGGGGCATTGTTCTGCAGCGCATCCGCAGCACGCCACAGCATCGTCCGCGCCGCTTCGAGCTCGGTCTTCATGTCCGCCAGCCGGAACTGCAGCGCCTGCTGATCGAGCAACCGGCTACCGAAGGCCTTGCGCTCGAGCAGGTACGACACGGCTTTGTCGAGTGCACTCTGTGCGCCACCGATCGAGCACGCCGCGATGTTCAAGCGCCCGCCGTTGAGGCCGTTCATCGCGATGCGGAAGCCACCGCCTTCGTCGCCGAGCACGTTCGCCGCCGGAACCCGCACGTCCTCGAAGATGACCTGCCGAGTGGGTTGCGCGTTCCAGCCCATCTTCTTCTCGTTCGCACCGAACGACAGACCCGCAGAATCCTTCGGCACGATGATCGCCGAGATCCCCTTCGGGCCCGCGTCCCCGGTCCGGACCATCACGACATAGACATCAGATGTGCCCGCACCGGAGATGAACTGCTTGACACCGTTGAGAATGTAGTCGTCACCGTCGCGAACAGCCTTCGTGGACAAGGCCGCCGCGTCGGAACCCGCTCCTGGTTCGGTGAGGCAGTAACTGCCGAGCTGGTCCATCGAACACAACCCCGGTATCCACTGACGACGCTGCTCGTCGGTGCCGTAAGTGTCGATCATCCAGTTCACCATGTTGTGAATGGAGATGTACGCCGCGATGGACGGATCACCCGTCGCCAACTGCTCGAATATCCTGGCCGCGTCCACACGCGTCAGACCCGACCCACCGACTTCCTCGTCGACGTAGATGCCACCCATTCCCAGGCCCGCTGCCTTACGCAACACATCCACCGGAAAATGCTTGTTCTGATCCCACTCGACGGCATTCGGCGCAAGAAACTCGTCGGCGAAATCCCTCGCCGTCTCGTTGATGGCCACTTCGTCTTCGGTCAACGTGAACATGAGCGGTGATCCTGTCTCTCAAATCCTGTGGCTGTTACGGCCACAGGATGCGAATCTCTGTACAGAGGCTGCGGTCGCGGGCACGTGACACCGCAGTTCGGTGGTCGCCGATTGTCTTCGCGGCGACCATGTCCAACGTGGCTGCCTCGATCGCCCAGTCGAGAGCGTTCGGCGCAACGCTGCTCCTGAACAAGTGAAGAATGGCCCGTGTCATGTCACCAGCTCCGCAGGTCGGGAGGTACGCGCAAACCACCTGCTTCCAGCGCGTCCGATCTCGAGGCCGTGTCCGAAGCATCGACTGACGTTCTCTGATGTCAGCGCCGTCTCGACGGGGCCAGCGCTGATCATCCGGCCCCCGTTCAGCAGTAGGGCGTGGCTGGTATGGGGCGGCAGTTCCTCGAGATGGTGTGTTACAAGAACTGTGGACAGTCGATTGTCTTCGTCGGCCAGGCGACCCAGCGCATCCAGCAACTGCTCACGAGCGGCGACGTCGAGTCCCGTCGATGGTTCATCGAGCAGCAATAGCTGAGGCTGCGAGATCAACGCTCGCGCGATGAGCACACGTCCCCTTTCACCCTGCGACATGGTCGTCCATACCGTGTGCAAACGATCCGACATCCCCAGCTGTTCGAGCAGCATGTGGGCGCGCGCTATGTGATCAGCAGACGGTTCGTGTCGGGCAACCCTGACGGCGGTGTTGGTCAGTCCTGTCATCACGACTTCGAGTGCCGTCGATGGCTGTTCGAGTCTGTGACGGGGGCCGACGTGCCCGATGAACGTTCTGAGTTCACGCATGTCGACCCGTCCGAGCCTACGTCCCAGCACATGGACGGATCCACGAGTGGGATGGACCAGGGCACCGAGCAGACTCAGGAGAGTGCTCTTCCCTGCGCCGTTCGGGCCGAGAATTGCCCAGTGCTCACCGTGCAGAATCGACAATGAGATCGAATTCAGCAATGAACGCCCGTTCCGGACGACTGCCACGTCGGAAACGCGCACTGCTTCGGTAGTTGCCGAATTCATCGGTGCTGCTTTCGTCAGCGGGGTCGGATTGGACGCCGCGGTGATGGACCGAAGTGCAGCCGACTCACCGTCGACCGCGTGTCGGCGTCGATCAGACACGCGTCGCGTCGAGCGAACGAAGTTCGTCATCGTCCACCGTCGACTGCGATTCGTCTCCGTAGATCCATTCGAGGATGTCGGCTGTGTGCTGTCCTAGAGTGGGAGGCGCAATGTGGCTGTTACGAACCAAAGACGTACCGTCTGCGGTTTCCACGCGAAGGGACGGTCCAGGCAGCTGAATGGGTCCGACAACAGGGTGGTCGATGTCCAGCAGTAGCCCCTGGCTGCGGGTCTGCTCCCATCCGTAGACCTCGTCGATGGTGCGAATCGATCCTGCCGGCACACCTGCAATGTTCAGTTCGCCGAGAACGTCACTGCGGTCACGGTTTTCGAATTCGCGCTCGATCGTCGCGGTGAGTGCCGTTCTGTTGTCCACACGGTTGCTGTTGGTGTCGAAGCGTGGGTCCGCGGGATCCAAATTGGCCACCGGCGCGAACTTGCGCCAGATACCTTCGCTGCCCACTGCGATCTGAACGAACCCGTCCGCGCACTTGAAACTGCCGTACGGCGCGATCTGTGGGTGGTGGTTGCCGGAGGGTTGAGCCACCTGCTTGCCGACGGTCCACTTCGTACCCTGGAAGGTATGGGTGCTCACTGCAGCTGCCAGCAGCGACGTGCGGACGACCATTCCTTTGCCGGTCTGTGCGCGGCCGGCCAGAGCCGCAGACACACCGGTGGCGCCGTGCACTCCGGCCAGGACGTCAGCGATCGGCACGCCGATGCGTGTCGGGCCGGTCTCGGTGTCTCCGGTGACGGACATCAGTCCTGCTTCGCCCTGTGCGATCTGGTCGTAACCCGGTCTCGATCCCTCTGGACCGTCGTGCCCAAATCCCGTGATCGAGAGCAGTATCAGGCGGGGGTTGATGCGTTCGAGTTCTTCGGTCGTGAAGCCCAAACGGTCGAATGCGCCGGGCCGTAGGTTCTCTATGAGAACGTCGGCACGCCGAATCAGCCGCGTCAGCGACTCTTTGCCTTCGCCGCTCTTGAGATCGAGGACGATCGATTCCTTGTTACGGTTGACCGACATGAAATAGGACGACTGCGGGTCGTCGTCAGGGCCGACGAAAGGTGGTCCCCACGTACGTGAATCGTCACCGGTGCCAGGTGCTTCGACCTTGATGACGCGGGCACCGAGGTCCCCTAGCATCATTGCGGCGATGGGGCCTGCCAGCGCGCGGGAAAGATCGAGCACCAGGATGTCGTCGAGTGGGCCTGTAGTCATTTGTGTCTCCTCGGGGGAATGGTGGGCGTCAGCGTGTGTTCAGGCGAACGTTGATCTGCTTGGTTTGGGTGAAGCCGGCGATCATTCCTTCGGCTGAGACCTCGCGACCGATACCGCTGCTCTTGTAGCCGCCGTACGACTGGCCGACCATCTGCCCGCCACCCTGGTTGACCTGCACCCAACCGGTTTCGAGGCGGTGTGCCGTCGTGAGTGCTCGATCGAGATCCTTGGTCCACACGTATGCCGAGAGGCCGTAGTGGGAATCGTTGGCCATGTCGATGACTTCGTCCTGCTCCGACCACGGAATCGCCACCAGCACAGGACCGAAGATTTCCTCGCGCGACAGACGCCAGGAATTGTCTGCACCCGACAACACGGTCGGGCCCATGTAGTAGCCCTCCTCATTACCCAGCCTGCCGGGAGACCCGTCCAGAGCAACGGACACCGAGGGCGTGGACAGGCCTTCTTCCAAGAAGGAACTCACTGAGTTGAACTGGTGCTTGTTGACGATGGCTCCGATGTCGGTCTGCTCCTCCAGCGGATTCCCGACGCGCAGTGCACCCAGCGCCGAGACCAGCTGATCGAGCACGTCGTCGTAGACATCCTTGTGTAGGAACAATCGTGTTCCGGCGGTGCAACTTTGGCCCTGTCGATGTACGCGCGTCGACAACAACAGCTGCTCCACGAACGTCGAATCGATGTCGACATCGGGGAAGACGATCGACGGATTCTTGCCGCCGAGTTCGAGAGAAACGTGCGCAAGCCTGCCGCCTGCCTCTCGTGCAACCCTGCGGCCGACCTCCGTGGATCCGGTGAACGACAGCTTGTCCACACCCGGATGCTGGACGAGCGCCCCGCCCGCGACCGCACCGGTGCCCGTCAGGACGTTCAGAACGCCGGCAGGAAGGAACTCGGCACAGATCTCTGCAAGCAGCAACACGCTGAGGGGAGCTGCGTCCGCCGCCTTGACCACGACGGTGTTCCCCGCCGCCAGCGCCGCGGGGATCTTGAAGCCCGCGATCATGAGCGGAGAGTTCCACGGCAGGATGCAGCCGATCACCCCCAATGGCTCCTGACGCGTGTACTGCAGCTGGTCGTCTCCGGCCGGCAGAACTGTTCCTTTGATCTCGCCCGACACGCCTGCGAAGAACCGGAACAAATTGGCCAAAGTTGTGACCTCGGGACGCGCCTGCGTGCGCAGCGCGTTCCCCGTGTCGACTGCAGTCAGTCGAGCCAACTCCTCTGCACGCTCTTCGATCGCATCGGCGATACGGCCCAGGATTCGTGCGCGAGCGGTGAAGTGGTGAGAACGCCAGGAAGGGAATGCCTGTCGCGCTGCACGAACGGCCAGATCCACGTCCCGTTGATCCGCCGCAGGCGTTCTGGCGATGACGTGCTCACGAATCGCAGGTGTCGTGATGGTCGTCCACTGCCCCGAAACGGACTCTGTCCACTCACCGTCGACGAACATCAAGTAGTCCCGCGCGGTAGGTATGTCGGTCGACGTGGACGAGATCTGTGTGGACGTCATGGCAGTACTCCTTGCATGGGCCCCTGGAGTTCAGAGGACTGAGATGTTCTTTGTCGGGGACGCTCGAGTGCCGATGCGAAATCTGCACTCCACGCGTCGCTTGGTTCGCCCGGGGCATGTCACCGACGGATGGCTGCCTCGACGAGTGCAACGGCACCTGGGTCGACCAGGTCGTTCTCGTAAGCGGCCAGGACGCGCTTGGCACGTCGCAGCGCATGAACGCCGGGCTCGGTGGCCTCGATCATGGTGGTGGAACGAGAATCCGGTGCGACCCACCGGTCGATGTAGCCGAGGGCCAGAAGCCCACTGACGGTCGCGGTGATACTGGTTCGGTGCCGCTGCAATACCGTCGCGAGCATCCGATACGACATCGGGCAGCGTGCTTTGTCGAGGGACTCCAGAATCTCGTATTGCGCCCACGTGACACCCGACCTGTCGAGGACCGTCGTCAAACGTGAACGGGTGGCGTCAGCGACTCTGAGCAACGTGGACACGAGGTCGAGGTCGTCTCGCCCCGCTGAACCCGTCCCAGCTGCCCACGCTGCTGCCGATGAGGGTTGTTGTGGCATCAGACGTTCGTCTTCTCGTAGGACTTCTGCATTAAGCGAGGCAGTCGGACGGGCAAACGCGTCGCTGCGCACAGTTGCCCGTCCCCGAACCTCGATCAACCGCGGACGTAGTTTCCTTCGCGCTTACCGAAGAACGCCGCCAGTGCCTCTTTGTGGTCGTTCGTGCGAAACATCTCGCCGAACTTCTCGATCTGCAGGCGGTGGCCTTCTGCGAAATCCAGATCGTGAGCCTTGTTGGCCGCTGCCTTGGTGGCTTCCACCGACAGCGGGGCGCGTGAGGCAATGCGTCGAGCCTTCTTCAGCGCCGCGTCGAGCAACTCATCGGGTTCGACGACCTCGCTCACCAAACCGACACGCAACGCATGATCAGCCTTGCACCGCTCACCGGTCAACAGGATCTCCTTGGCGGGGCCGAGACCGATGAGTCGGGGCAAACGCCAGAAGCTCACGATCAGACCGACATTGACGCCCGCCGCGACGAAAAACGCCTTCGTCGACGCAATACGAATGTCGCATGCGAGCGCGAATTCCATGCCGCCACCGAGCGCTCCGCCCTGGATCGCCGCAATCACCGGAACGCGGAAGTTCTCGACACGGTTGACTGTCGCCATGAACGATTCGATGTAGTCCGTGACGTCGCTGTCTTCGAGGACTTCGTCCTCGCGAAGCTGACCGCCGGCGCTCCAGTGCTCCCCCTCGGACGCGATGACGACAGCTCGTACGTCCAGGTTCTCCTCGATTTCGTCGAGGATGTGCCCGAGTTGGAGGCGTGCCGGGCCGCTGAGCGCGTTCGCTGGGTAGTTGTCGATGGTGATGACTGCGACGTGCGGGGTGTCGTAGCGGAAGCTGACGAGCTGCTCGACGTCGGGGACAGTACTGGTCATGGGTTGAAACTCCTTGCCTAGTCTATTGGTTCGTTCAGCCGGCGACGGCGACGGCGACGGCGTCGACGCCCAGTGTTCGTTCGACGGTCGCTTCGTCGATTCCTGCTTCGATCAGCACCTCGCGGGTGTGCTCGCCGAGTAGCGGTGCGGTCCGCTGTATTGCCATCGGAGTTTTCGAGAGCTTGACTGGGGATCCGATGTGACGGACCGTGCCCATGCGCGGATGTTCCGTGGTGACGAGCATGTCGCGGGCCTGGACGTGCGGGTCCTGGTAGACCTGTTCGACGTCGTACATCGGTCCGCTGGGAACGCCGTGGCGATGCAGGGGCTCCAGCCAGTCGGCCGTCGTTCGTTCACGCAGCCGGTTACTCAACACCTCGATGAGCTCGTCGCGGTTGCGCATGCGAGCGGCGTTCGTGACGAATCGTGAATCGTTGACAAGCTCGTCCAGTTCGATTGCTGCACAGAGCTTCCCGAATGTTCTGTCGTTCGCGGCACCGATCGCGATCCAGCCGTCGCCCGTGGGTAAAAGCTGATAGGGCGCCGACAGGCGGTGTGCCGTACCGAGTGGGCTGGCGACGTCACCGGAGGAGAAGAGCGCTGCTGTCTCCCACACCGTGTATGCGATCCCCGAGTCGAGTAGGGACGTGTCGAGGAATTGCCCGACGCCCGTCTTCAGGCGATGGATGTACGCACTGAGCACGCCGATGGCCGCGTACATGCCTGCGTTCAGATCGCAGATCGGCACGCCCACCTTCGCGGGTCCGGCTTCCGGGCTGCCAGTCATACTGAGGAGCCCGCTCATCGCCTGCGCGACGAGGTCGAAGCCACCCCGATCCCGGTACGGCCCAGTGGCCCCGAAGCCGGAGATCGAACAGTAGACCAACTCCGGTCGGATCTCCGCGAGCGCCTCGTACCCGAGCCCCAGCCGGTCCATTGTGCCGGGACGGAAGTTCTCGACGAGAACGTCGGCGCCCCTCACGAGTTCCCGCAGCGCCGAGGCGCCGAGTTCGGACTTGATGTCCAGCACGATTCCACGCTTGTTTCGGTTCATCGCGATGAACGGAGGAGAGGCATCCTGGTCCTCGCTGGTGCCCATACGCCGTGCGTCGTCACCAGTTTCGGGCTTTTCGATCTTGATGACGTCCGCACCGAGGTCGGCAAGCAGTGCCGTGCAATAGGGGCCTGCCATCAGTTGCGTCATGTCGAGAACGCGGACGCCGGCTAGTGGGCCTGAAGTGTGAGTCATGGAGAGTCTCCTGTAACTTTCCTAGCTGTTCCTCTATGTGGAACAGCTAGGCAAAAAGTGGAACATTGATGATTAGTGTAGGGATACATATCAAGGAGGGCAAGAGATGAGAAGCGTTCGAATTGCATTTCTCGCGTTGGAGGCAGTGGCTGAGCAACAACCGATCAGCGTGACAGATCTTGCAACTCATCTTGATCTACCGAAGACCACCACCCACCGAGTGCTGACCACCTTGGCGGATCTGGGCTGGGTCAGATCCGATGGTGGTCGTTATCCACTGTGGTCGATCACCGCGAAGGCCGCGAACGTCGGCTCGAAGGTCGTGCGTGAGAAGGATCTTCGAGCTGTCGTACTCGACGAGATGCGAGCACTGGCCGAGGCGACCGGCGAGACCATCCACTATTCGATCCCCGATCGCGCACACGTGGTGCTGATCGAGCGAACCGAAGGAAGCAACCCGGTTCAGACCAGCGCCACCATCGGCACTCGCTACCCGATTCATGCGACGGCAGCAGGTCAAGCAATTCTTGCGACTTACAGCGACGCAGAATGCCGCGCCTTGGTTGGCGGAGAGGAACTCACCCCGTACACCGAGTTCTCGATTACGACGGCGACTGACCTTCTTGCCGAGTTGGCTCGCGTGAGAGCGAGAGGCTACTCGTGCGTCGATCGTGCACGCCATGTGGACGTCTCTGCGGTCGGCGCGGTCGTGTTGGACCACACCGGCGTTGCGGTGGGCGCGCTGAGTATCTCCATGCCTGCACATCGAGTCGACGAACATGTACAACTCCTTCGCGGTGAGCAGGTCCAGGCTGCCGCTGCGGCGGCGACAAAGCGTTTGCAGCAGTGATCGAAAACGACGATCTATCGAGATCCCTTGTCCGATAACGGCATCTGATCACCATCCAGCGGCGTCAATGGCTTCAGCGTCTCGCTGACGTCGTCGCGCACCGAGGGTTCGACCAGGTCGATCTCCTCATCGGGTTCGACCTCTTCGACTGCCCCGTCCACCCATGCGAGCGTCGGATCGTTGGCCACCACGCGTTTTGCCCACATGGCCGTGATCACCGGACACAGAATCGATGTCACCACGACGCAGCACGCGACAAGGATGGTCGCCTGCTGCGCAGCGAGTTCGTAGGCCGGGTTCGCCTGGGCGATGACCGTGGGAACTGCGATAGCATTTCCGGCGGTCGACGCTCCTGCCAGTCCGGCGATGCCGTTACCTTTGGTGATCTTGTCGACGCCGAGCAAGAACGCTCCGCCGACCAGAACGACGAAGAGGCCGAGCAGAATACCGAGCAGACCCGCAGTGAGGACCTTGCTCAGGTCGATCGTGAAGCCGACCCCCAACCCCAGCACCGGAATCAGCGCCGGAATCGCTTTGGAGAACAAGTCCTTCAGATTTCTGTCGAGGTTCCCCAACAGCATGCCCAGGAGCAGCGGAAGGACGGCGCCGAGAACAGCGGGCCACGGGAAGCCTGCCAGACCCGCCACACCGAGCGTGACCATCGTGATGAACGGGCCGGATTCGAACGTCATCATGACATACAGACCGCCATCCCTCTTGCGGCCGTACTGATTCATCAGGGAGATGAACATCGCCGAGTTCGTATCGTTCAGCGCCACCACCAAAGCCAGCACCGACAGGCCTGCGAAGAATCCGCTCTGAACAGGATCGGTTCCAAGAAACACACCGGCGATGGCGCCGATCGCGGTGGCAAAAAAGATCTTCGCGAAGACCAGGACGCCACCCTTCTTCAGGATGTACGGCGTAGCGCGAAACTCCACCGACGAACCGACAAGGAAGTAGAACGCCGCGAGGACCGCGGGTAGCCCCGTCAGGAACGCGCCGGTGAACGACCCGGCCGCGTTCTTCAGGTCGGGTGCGAGTGTGTTGATGACCGCGCCGATCAGAAGCGGCACCAGCAGCATCCCTGCAGGTACTTTTTGCATCATCCGCATCAGTGGCATGCGTCGACTCCGATTCGTGAGGCGCCCTCGGGTTCGGGGCGGCTTGGAAGTTGTTCCTCTATGTGGAACAACTACGTTAAAATGGAATGTGGTGTGAGCCACAATATGCAAGATTCCGTGCGCGGTCAACAGTCTCGTCACTTGGATCGGGGTGACGTGCATTCGTCATCGGACTTCGCAAGAGGACGCCAATTGCGCACCTAATTCACTCGACGGCGCGGTTGCGGCGACCGTTGGTACACGATTTTCCGCACGCTTGGACTGCATGGCCTGCTGCGACCTACGGTTCTAATCCAGTGACTCCAGTCACACACAGGCCTGAAGGCAAGCGTCGCTCACAGCCCACGAGCGACGCACGAAGGAGTAGCGGTGAGTGTCGAAAAAACGAAGGATGCCGAACAGACGACGCCGATCGAAGCTGAATCCGGCCCGGTGAAGATTCTCGCCATTCCGTGGCGGTGGTATCTGGTTCTCGTCGCGGTCGGTCTGGCAGCGGTGTATACGAACACGTTGCCGGAGAACATCTTCGGGGGCCTTGCGATCAGCATGATCCTGGGATGCGGGCTTTTCTGGCTCGGGGACCGAACCCCCGCGCTGTCTGCCGTCGGTGGCGGACCACTGCTCTGCGTCTTCGCTCCCGCAGCCGCGGTGTACTTCGGAGCGGTACCGGACAGTTTCGTCACCGTCATCAAGAACTGGTTCACCGGTTACGGGTTCGTCGAGATTCTTGTCGCTTCCATCATCGTGGGCAGCATCCTCGGAATGGACCGGCGGTTCCTGATCAAAGCAGGTGGACGGTTCTGTCTTGTCATCGTGGTGTCCTTCGGCGCCGTAGTGTCGATCATCGGTGCGATAGCCGCCGCCACAGGATTCGGATTCCGCACCGCAATCATGGAAGTCACCATCCCGATCATGGCGGGTGGCATTTCGGGTGGCGCTATTCCGCTTTCGCAGATGTACGCGGACAAGATCGGCGGAGACCCTCAGTCCTTCATGAGCACTATCGTGCCGCCGATCATCTGTGCGAATCTCCTCTGCATCGTGCTTGCCTCGGTGTACGCAAACCTGACTCGCCGACGCACCAAGTTGTTCTACGGCTTCAACGGCCACGGACAGATGCTTCGCGTCAAAGCCACTGCCGACGAGATCAAGGCTGTAACCCCGGACAGTCGTCGACTCACCGTCGCGAACCTCGGCACCGGAATCGTCATCACAGCAGCGGTCTACCTCATCGGCGCCATGATGCAGGCATTGGTTCCAGCAGTGCATCTGTACGCCTGGGTCATCGTGCTGACGGCTGTCATCAAGATCGTCGGAATCCTTCCCGACGACGTCGAAGAATCTGCAACCGAGTGGTACGGATTCGTCGTCAAGCTCTGGGTTCCTGCGGCTTTGGTGGGGATCGGCGTGTCTCTCATCGACATCGACCAGATCGCCGAATTAGCCACTCGGCCGGCATATCTCGCATTCACCGTCGCAACCGTACTCATCACCGCAGTCATCGCAGGTTTCGTCGGATGGCTGCTGCGCCTCTACTTCGTCGAGTCGTCGATCACCGCAGGACTCTGTATGACGGACCTCGGCGGATCGGGCGACATCGCCACTCTCGGAACCACACGCCGGATGCACTTGCTGCCCTTCGCTCAGATCACCTCGAGGTTGGGCGGGGGCCTCGTCCTGCTGACCGCCTCGGGCTTCCTCGCCTACTTCTATAGCTGACCCACATTCAGAACACCAGGAGAATTCTCGATGGCACGAACATTGGCCCAGAAAGTGTGGGATGCGCACATCGTCCGACGCACCGACGGCGAGCCCGACCTGCTCTACATCGACATGCACCTACTCCACGAGGTCAACACCCCGCAAGCGTTCGACGGCCTTCGCGCTTCCGGCCGGTCGGTCCGGCGACCCGAGCTGACGATCGGAGTCGAGGATCACAACACCCCCACGATCGCGATCGACAAGGTCATCAGTGATCCTGCTGCACGCGAACAGGTCTCGCTGATGCGCAAGAACTGCGCCGAGTTCGGCATCGAACTGTTCCGCCTGGGAGAAGAACACCAGGGCATCGTGCATATCGTCGGACCCGAACTGGGGCTGTCCCATCCCGGATCGACCATTGTGTGCTGCGACTCCCATACAGCAACCCAGGGCGCGTTCGGGGCACTGGCTTTCGGGATCGGAACCAGCCAGGTCGAGCACGTTCTCGCAACGCAGACTCTGCCGATCGCCCCGTTGAAGAACATGGCCGTCACCGTGAACGGGTCACTGCCCGCAGGCGTAACCGCGAAAGATCTGATTCTCGCCATCATCGCGCGTGTCGGTACCGCGGGCGGTCAGGGACACGTCATCGAGTATCGCGGACAGGCCATTCGGGAACTGTCGATGGAAGGCCGAATGACGGTGTGCAACATGTCCGTCGAGGCAGGCTCCCGTGCCGGCATGATCGCCCCGGACGAGACCACGTTCGCTTACCTGAAGGGTCGCCCTGCTGCCCCGACAGGCGCGGAGTGGGATCGAGAGGTCGAGCACTGGCGGCAGTTCTTCACCGACGAGGACGCGACCTTCGACAAAGAACTCGTCATCGATGCGGCAGCACTGACTCCAGTGGTCACTTGGGGCACGACGCCAGCACAAAGCGTTCCACTGGGTGAGCCCGTACCTCACCCCGACTCGATCGATGACCCCAACGAGCGTGCCGCTGTCGAGCGGGCCATTTCGTATATGGATGTCGTTCCCGGACAACCTGTTCGGGGCCTGCCCATCGACGTCGTGTTCGTCGGCTCGTGCACCAACAGCCGCATCGAGGATTTGCGAGAGGTAGCCAAGGTGCTCGACGGGCGGACGGTCGCCTCGGGCGTCGACCTCATGATCGTGCCCGGCTCGATGAAGGTCCGGCAGCAAGCCATCGACGAGGGCTTGGAGGCCATCTTCCGACGCGCCGGAACTGGACTGCGATTCGCGGGCTGCTCGATGTGCGCTGCACTGAACGAAGACCGGCTCAGCCCGGGGCAGCGGGCTGCGTCGACGAACAATCGCAACTTCGAAGGCCGGCAAGGTAAAGGCTCTCGCACGCACATCGTGTCGCCGGCTGTCGCAGCCGCCAGCGCCGTCGCGGGCCGTCTCGTATCCCCCGCCGACCTGAGCTAGAAAGAAGATTCGCATGAAACCCTTTGTGGTACATACCGGTATCGCTGCACCGCTGCGGCGCTCCGACGTCGACACCGACCAGATCATCCCCGTTCGATTTCTCACACACAGCGCACGAACCGGATTCTCCGACAAACTTTTTCACGATTGGCGCGAGGACCCGGACTTCGTACTGAACGACCCGAACTTCGTCTCCGCGACGATCCTCGTGGCCGGACGCGACTTCGGAACAGGATCGTCTCGTGAGTACGCGGTCTGGGCCTTACAGAACTACGGATTCCGTGTGGTGATCGCGCCCCGCTTCGGCGACATCTTCCGCGGCAACGCGCTGACCAACGGCCTGTTGACCATCGAGCTCGACACGGAACACGTCGAACGCCTCTGGAAGATCGTCGAGGACGCCCCCCGCGACCCGGTGACAGTGGACCTGAAGGCGCAGGTTGTCGAGGCAGGAGACACCAGGTTCTACTTCTACATCGATTCGAACGTTCGCTGGCGGCTGATGAACGGACTAGATCACATCGACCTCACACTGCAACACCAGGATTCGATTGCCGAGTTCGAACAGCTGCGTCGCCCTGGACTACCTTCGACCGCGACGATGGCATTGTGAACTGGATTTTCACACCGATCCGGGGCGTCCGTCAGGGCGCCCCGGCTCTCGTCTTCTCGAGCAACGGCACGATGCGCGGCATGATTCGGCGACTGAGTACCATCTCGGACCGGGTGCGCAACACGCCCTTACATGCAATGATTGCCTGCAACACGGTCTCGAAGTCGTCGTGATCACGAGCGACCACCCGGCACAGCAAATCACCCTCGCCCGCAACCGAATTGACTTCCAGCACCTCCGGAATGGTTTCGAGCTGTGCGCAGGTGTCGTTCATCATCGACTGCGCAATGTGCAAGTGGACGAACGCCAGCAGCGGATAGCCGAGAGCGCTGGGCTGCATCTGCGGCCGATAGCTCGTCACGACGCCGACGCGCGCGAACTTGTCCAGGCGTGACTGCACGGTGCCGCGGGCGACATTGAGTCGCCGGGCATACTCCCGAACTCCCGCCTTGGGTTCCTCGACCAGAAGTTTGAGCAAATCCAGATCCAGTTTGTCCAACTGATCGTCTGCCACCCTACACACACCCTTCGCCGCCAATGGCTCAGCAATACTTTGGAATATTACCGCCATTGGTCCCGTCCAATGGCCAAGTACGTACATCTCGTCCAGAAAGGCGTCCGCCAATGACCCAGTACGATCGCGCCACCGTCGCCGCCGACATCGCCAGACTCACCTCCATTCCCGATGTCAGCGCGGCCGTCGCCGATGCGCTCGACGCTCTCGGGATCGAAGGGGCAGCCATCGCGCTGGCACCGCTCGAACGAGGTCACCGCGCTATCGGTCCGGCAGTGACACTCGCGTACGTCGCACTCCCTGACAACCCCGCCTCCAATCGACGGGCCGGCATCGGTACGTCTTTGTTCGACCGCGAGCTGTTCGACGGTGCAGCCCCTGGAGACGTCGCCGTCATCGTGTGCCCACCCGAACCCGTGTGCGCCGTCATGGGCTCGATCTCAGCCCACTGGGCCGCATTGGCCGGACTCGCAGGATGTGTCGTCGACGGGGCCGTCCGCGATTCGAACTCGATTCTCGCCACGAACCTTCCGGTGTGGTCGGCGACCCGGGCACCCATCGCTGGACGGTACCGCCTCGCGAAGAAGTCGCTTGGCGAACGGGTCACCGTAGCGGGCGTCTTCGTCGATCCGGGTGACATCGTCGTCGCCGACGACGACGGCATCTGCGTCGTACCGCAGACGCTCCTGGGCGCGGTGACCGACCTGTGTCTCGAGGGCGACCGCGTCGAACGCTCCCTCTTGGCAACGATCGCAGCGAGCACGTCGACAACGGACCTTCGCCGACGCCTCTCCGACGTTCCCCCAGACGTCGTGGCTCGTTGACGAGCTGAAAGTCCCCGCGCACCATAGGGTACGCGGGGCAGTCGTATTCGCACGGTCAGGTGAGGTCGACGTCCGGTACCGCAATTCCGAGCCGGCGAACGCGTCCGAGATATGTCGACACGTTGCGCAGCTTGACGTCTTCGTATCCACGAACAAGATCCGCCGCCTCGGCGAATTCGACGGCACGCGAATAGTTTTTCGCCGTCAGCTCCGCGGCCATCTCCAACACTGTCGCCTCATAGTGCGCGAGCAGCGTCCGCTCGAT
>NZ_FZOW01000016.1 GCF_900188125.1 Rhodococcoides kyotonense
CGTTGGGGTACAGGGCTGCGGCGACTGCGGGGTTGGCGGCGATGGCGTTCTCCAGTGCGGCGATGAGACTGTAGGAGCCGCGGTAGGTCCCACCCTCACTCTGGCCCTCAGCCTGACCTTCACTGCTCGCCTGTGTCGAAAGCGTCTCGGCTGCAGCTAGTTTCGGGACCCCGAGGCCACGGCGGCGTCGGCCGCGTCCGAGCGGATGGAAGGTCATATGGTTCCCGGTGCTCAGGTGTCGCGTGGTGACGGGACCGTCGCCCTCGCGATCCGCGCCCTGGCCCTTACTTCCCTCGCCCTCGCCCCGACTTCCTGCGCCGTTGTCGTCTGTCTCGCTCTCGGCGTCGTCGCCGGATTCATCTTTTCCGGACTCGTCGTTGCCTGCAGAGTCATCCGGGGCGGCGGCTGGGGTGTCGTGGTCTGGTGTGATGCCGAGTTCGTCGGCGATGTTGCGTGCTTCGGTGATGACGATCTGCCAGTCACTGTTGGCGGCGAGTTCGCGGGCGTAGTGGGCGTCGATCAGGCCGTGCCCGGCCAGAAACGCGGGAAGATCGCTCAGGCCGGCGAGGGTGGCCAGGTCGATGGTGATCGAGGTGAGCGGCACCCGACGATCGGGCAGTTCCCGCTTCGCGGTGCACGGGTGGTCGTCGTCGACCTCACAGGTGCACGCCAGATACTCCTCGCGCTGGATGCACGCGATGTAGGCGGCAGCGAGGCGTTGACTGCGGGTGCGGGGGTCGCGTGGGCAGAGTGTGGCCGCCATTTCGGTGATGGACTGCCAGCATGCGGCGGCGTCGGCGGCTTCGAGGTTCGCTTCGATGGTGGCGATCAAGTCTTTGTCGCGGTAGCGGACTCCGGTGAGTTTCTTGAGGTCTTCGCGGGCTTCGGCGACTTCGTCGGGTGCGGTGCGTTGGATGATGGCGGCGATTTCGGTGGCGAGCGGTCCCGGGGACAGGCGACGGGCAGCGGCGAGCACTTCTGTTTCGATACGTCCAGCGGCACCAAGAGATATCGAATTGGTGACCCGGTAGATGGCGCGGACGCGGGCGAGGTCGAGTTCACCGGCCTCGAATGCGGCTTTGATCGCGGGTAGCCGCAGGCGGAGGTCCATGCCGATCTCGGCGAACGTGTCGGCGACGGTTTTGGAGCAGCCGAGGGCCTTCGCGGTTTCGGAGGCGGCGTAGTTGCCGGCGTCGGTGATCAGATCCCCGATTTGGATGGTTTGGTGGATGCAGGAGTCCCAGATCTGGGCTGCGAGGGCGACTTTCCGGGCGCATGCCTGGTTCTCACGGACCGCCTTCTCCGACAGCTCGGCCAGCAGTGCGGTGTCGATGACCGGCTTCTTCTGCGGGCCGACATATTTCGCGAATGCGCTGCGTTGGTGGAACGCCATGGATTCAAGCCCCCCGACTCGATTCGAACGTACTTTCGATTGTATCGGAGCGGTTCGGATCGGGCAACAGTTAATCCATTGCAGCGCACTGGTTTACGAAATTGTCCGCGTTATCACATGCCACCGACAGAAACCGAGGCAGTGACTGTGCGACCCCAGGCCGCTTCGTCGTCGCCGGGTAGTCGCCGGACCCGAAGAGACTCGGCCACCGCACCTATGGTCGACCTCACTACACGCGGTCGGTGACAAGGTCCCACGTCCGTCACATGAGCGAAAGGACGCCTCGGCGCCACTACCGAAATCCAGGTTCCGACGTTCGGATGCGGCAAGCCCCATCGGTTGAGCAGGTCAAGGAAAATCCTTGGTCCACAACCAGAACAGAGCAAATCATCAGGATCCAGCAAAAAGGGACTGGCATCGCGTGACGAGGCCGCTAGAACATCGGCCGCTCGCCCCGCCCCCAGCCACCCAGCACCAATCTGCCCGATGCGAAGGAACGCAACCGATTACTGTTCGACGAGTGAAGAACCCGGACGCGAAAGCCCTTGTCGCAGTTGTCGTCGGCGCAGGCGCTCTCGTCGGTCTCGGCGCGGCGGTCGTCTGGCACGTGGCAACCCCGGCGCGCGTTGGACCGGACGTCGAGTTCGGGTGGTTCGCGTACACCCGGATCCGCCCCTCCTGGTTCCCGGCTTCGCTGTACCTCGTCGGCGCGGGGATACTGATCGCAGTCGTCCTCGGTCGTTCCTCGTCGATTCCGGATTACGAATCCGTAGCGCCGCGCACCGATCCCGCGTCGGCATGGTCGCGCTGCTCGTCGCACTCGGCGGCGTGCTGGGCCTCGGCGCTGCAGCCGCGTGGGAGCACTGGCCCCCGCAGGAAGGCACGAGCATCGCCGCGCTCGTACCTACCGATGCCGTCGGCGGCATCGACACATCGAGCTGCACGCCTCTGACGACCTCATCGTTGTCCGACTACGCACACTCCGACCCGGAAATCGAACACCCCTGGCTCGTGTTTCCCGCCGGAGGAGCTCTCGTCGCAGGCGCCCTGGGACTGTCGTTGAGCCTGCGCGACCTACGGCTCACGTGGCGAGACTGACTACCGCCGCAACGACTCGAGCAATCGGTCCAACACCACGTGCGCATCGTGACGGTCCCGGGCACCCGCGTCGTCGCGGGCCAACCACAGTGCCGCCTCGTTCATCGCGCCGGACAACATGACCGCGGTAACGTCGTCGGCGCCCGACAGCTCGGCCAGACCCTCGCGCAGGAGGCGACCCGAATGCCGGGCGTCGGATTCCCTCCACGTCGCCCATCCCAGAACCGCGGGCCCGTCGATCAACAGGATCCTTCGGTGCGCGTCGGAACAGGCGGCGTCGACGAATGCGTGGCATCCCGCCACGAGCTGATCCCACGCATCGACCTGCCCATCGGCCGCGTCACCGACCACTGAGGCGACCGACGCTGCCACGTCGTCCAGTACAGCCGCGAACAGGCCGTTCTTGCTCTTGAAGTGATGATAAACCGCGCCGCGCGTCATCTCCGCTTGCGCTGCAACATCTTCCAGCCCTACGCCCGCAAAGCCCCGCTCGGCGAACATGTCGCGAGCGATGTCGAGCAAATGCGTCGTCGTCGCCGCGCTCTGTTCTTTCTTCGTCGGACTCATGCGTCTCCTCCCTTGATACGTACACAGTGTATGTGTATCTTCAAAACGCATACAGACAGTATGTATCCAACTGAAAGGGACCGTGATGATCACCAGCTTCTACCCCGTCGTCATGACCGAGAACGTCCGGGCGACCGCGTCGTTCTACATCGACGTCCTGCAGTTCGAGACCACGTTCGACAGCGACTGGTACGTCAGCCTGCGACGTGATCCGAACGTCGAACTGGCCGTCCTCGACTCCTCGCACGAGACGGTCCCGCCGTCCTTGCGACACCCCGCCCGCGGCACCCTGCTGAACCTCGAGGTCGACGACGTCGATGCCGAATACGACCGCCTCGTCGTGCGCGGTGGAGCCACACCGCTGCGGGACATCCGCGACGAGGACTTCGGTCAACGCCATTTCATCCTCGCCGGACCCGACGGAGTCGGCATCGACATCATCACCCCGATCACGCCGTCGGCCGAGTTCGCCGACAGTTACGCACCCGCCGTCTCCCAGTGATCACGCGGGCGTGCAAGCATTTCGTACATGAGCACATTGGTCTGCTTTCACGCCCATCCCGACGACGAGGTCTTCAACACGGGCGGCGTCATGCGCCTCGCGGCCGACGCGGGGCATCGGGTCGTGTTGGTCACCGCAACAGACGGCGCCCTCGGTGAATTTCCCGACGGCATCCTGACCGACGGCGAATCACTCGCCGGACGCCGCAAGCTCGAATTGAAGAGATCCGCCGACGCGCTCGGCGTCAGTCGGATCGTCATGTTGCACTACGCCGACTCCGGGATGGCAGGGACTCCCGAGAACGACATGCCCGACGCGTTCTGCAACGCCGATGTCGAGGAAGCCGCAGGCAAGCTTGCCGCGGTGCTGCAGGAAGAGAACGCCGACGTCGTCACCATCTACGACCCCAACGGCGGGTACGGGCACCCCGACCACATCCAGGTACACCACGTCGGGCTGCGCGCCGCCGAGATCGCAGGCACGAAGAACGTCTACGAGACGACGGCCAACCGCGATCACATGAAGGAACTCGTCAAGGCCAACCCCAATTGGGCCGAGGAGGACAATTCCCTCGATCTCGACACGTTCGGCCTGCCCGAATCCGAGATCACCACGATCGTCGACGTCAGCAGTGTCATGGACGCGAAGCGTGCTGCCATGCTGGCCCACGAGACGCAGGTCGGCGATTTCGGACCCTTCCTCGAGATGCCGCTCGACACGCTCCAACAAGCATTCGGCCGCGAGTGGTTCCGACGCGTCGGCGCTGGTTCCGGCCTGACGGAGACGTCGCTGCCGTTGTGACGGCAGTGCTTGCATGGCGCGTGCAAGCGCCATGCAAGCGGGCAGGTGCACTGTTGCCGTCATGACACCAGCTATCGAGGCAGTAGACCTCGTCAAGATGTTCGGCTCGCACCGCGCAGTGGACGGCGTATCGCTGACGGTTCCCGCGGGAGCCGTCTACGGCGTCCTCGGCCCCAACGGGGCAGGCAAGACCACCACCGTTCGCATGCTCGCCACACTCCTGCGTCCCGACGGCGGATCGGCTCGAATCTTCGGGCACGACGTCGTCGCCGATTCCACGGCCGTTCGTTCGCTCGTCGGCGTGACGGGCCAGTACGCGTCCGTCGACGAGGACCTCTCGGCAACCGAGAACCTCATCGTCTTCTCCCGGCTGCTCGGACTGAGCCGTAAGGACAGTCGCCGTAAAGCCGCCGAACTTCTCGAGGAGTTCGGCCTGACCGAGGCCGCAACGAGGCCTCTGAAGAACTTCTCCGGCGGTATGCGTCGTCGACTCGACCTTGCCGCCAGTCTGATCGCCTCCCCTCCCCTTCTGTTCCTCGACGAGCCCACCACCGGTCTCGACCCGCGCACCCGCGCGCAGATGTGGGACACGATCCGCAGACTCGTCGCACAGGGATCGACCGTGCTGCTGACGACCCAGTACCTCGACGAGGCCGATCAGCTGTGCGACCGGATCGCTGTCATCGACCGCGGCAAGGTCATCGCCGACGGCACTGCCGACGAACTGAAGGCGTCGGTCGGAACATCGTCACTGCAGTTGACACTCGTCGACGCGACGCAGTTCGACACGGCTCGTTCCATCGTCGCCGGGCAACTCGGCGTGGAGGTGTCGGCATCGGAATCCGGCCGCCTGACCGCGCCCATGAGCGACCCGTCGTACACTCCCGAAATTCTGATCCGACTGCGCGACAACGGTATCGCAGTCGACGAAATCACCGTCTCCAAGCCCAGCCTGGACGAGGTCTTCATGACCATCACCGGGCACGACACCATCGAGGCAGCATGACCACCACACTCACGAAACCGGAACCTACTACCCGTGCGCTGAATCCTCAGCGCCACATCTCGATTCAGCAGTCACTGGAGAATTCGCTGACCATGGCGTACCGCGGACTGCTCAAGCTGAAGCACAACCCGGAACAACTGTTCGACGTCGTGTTCCAGCCCGTCATCTTCACGTTGATGTTCAGCTACATCTTCGGCGGCGCGATCAGCGGAGACGTGAGTTCGTATCTCCCCCTGATCATCCCGGGCATCCTCGCACAGACCGTCATCACGACGTCCGTCGTCACCGGAACCCAGTTGCGTGAAGACATGGACAAGGGTGTGTTCGACAGATTCAAATCCCTTCCTATCGCTCGCATCTCACCGCTGGCCGGCGCTCTGCTCGCCGACGTCGTGCGCTACTTCATCGCGACCGTCATCACGTTCTCGACGGGCTTCGCGATGGGGTATCGCCCCGAAGGCGGTGTGTTCGGCATCCTCGCCGCAGGCGCACTGGTCATCTTCACCGCGTGGGCGATCAGCTGGATCTTCGCTCTGATGGGCGTGCTGATGAGCAAAGCGTCCTCGGTGCAGGGTGTGTCGATGATGATTCTGTTCCCACTCACGTTCCTGTCCAACGCATTCGTGCCCGTCGACACGATGCCGGGCTGGCTGCAGTCGTTCGTCAACGTCAATCCGGTGTCGCACTTGGTGACTGCCGTGCGTGAGCTCGCCAACAACGGGCACGCCGGCATCCACGTCCTGTGGTCCCTGCTCGGAGCTGTCGTCGTGGTGGCCGTCGTCGCGCCGCTGACCGTCAAGGCCTACATGCGCAAGGCGTGAGCCCGAACCGTCAGGGCCGAAGCAGCTCGAGAATCTCGTCGAGCGCTTCGGCCCTCGTCGTATGTGCGACCCGAGCGACTGCGGCATCCACTGCGGCGGCCCCGAGGACGCGACGCGCGGCATCGAGATGCAGTTCGGGTCTCATCGACGAATAATCCTGTCGTGCATACACTTTGACGGACAGAGCGATCAGCCTGACGCCACGGCCGCGATCGCGTCCGGACTGCACGTCGAACGAACCGACTGCACAGGCGACCGATCCCAACTGCGGCAAGTCCCGAAACTCGGTACCACCGAGGCGGGCGAGCGACACCGATTGCAGTACGACGACCGTATCCGCGATGCGATCCGCCGCACCGTACAGCGAGTGCGCCGCGACCGACGCGCTGGCCAACAGCGTCAGATACGGGTCGTTGTGACTGTCGTCGGAGAATCCCGCGATCTCTGTGGAACGACGGTACAGGGCGAGACCGGACTCGATGCGCCCCTCGGCGATGTCGGCCTCGGCGCGGGTCGCGGTGATCGATGCCATGCGCTGATCCTGCTGATCTGCATCGGCCGCGATGGCCGACTCACCGTCGACGCTCATCGCAGCGACGTCATCGATCAGCTTGCGGCCCTCGTCAATTCGGCCCGCCGCAATCAACGCGGCGCCTGCGAGTCCACGCATCTGTGCGCTCTCGTCGTAGGAATGCAGCTCCCACATCAGGTCCGCGGCGCGTGCGTAATGCGACACCGCCAGCTCGGAACGTCCGGACTGGCCGTGGATGCTGCCGAGGCTCTGCGACGCAGTCGCGATGCCCCAGACGTCACCGCGATCGACGGCGATGGCATAGGCGACATCAGCGTCCTGCGCAGCCAGGTGCAGGTATCCGAAGTTCTCGGCGAGCGCGGCTCGAATCATGAACGCGGCACTGCGCACAGACGCATCGGACGCGCGAACGCCGTCGGCCAACCTCCTGGGGAGTCCGCGGCCGTCGGTGCGCCCGATCAGAACCTCGCCGACGAACCTCAATCCAGGTTCGACACCTGCACGCTCACGAAGACTGCGCCGCAAGCGAACTCGAACTCGCGCGGCATCTCTCACGCCTCCGCCGCGACCGACGTGCGCGAGCAGGACGACATGCGTGAGAACGACGTGATCGTCGTCGCCACCGAGAACGTCCTCCGGTGCGTCCATCATCCGAGGCGCCCAGTTGAGGACCTCGGTGTGGGCACCGCGCAGCGCCCAGAAGAAGGCCAGCGCCGCGAACAGGGCGTAGGCCTCGGGCCAGCAGGCTTTGTCGACTGCATGACGAAGAATGTCGAGCAGATTGTCGTGATCGGCCTCGAGCAACCGAATCATCTCGATCTGATTCACTGCTCGATACCCGCCAGCGGCCGTGCGTGCGACGTCGGAGCCCCAGGCCAGCATCCGGGCGCGCACCTCGGCGGCCTCGTCGTCGCCCAGTTGCTCTTCGCCGAATTCCCGAACCGTCTCGAGCATGTGATAGCGAACGTGATCGTTCTCGTCGACGACGGTCAGCAACGATTGCCGAACCAATCCGTCGAGCGCATCGGCGACGTCGTCGACTCCCTCGAAACCCGCGACCCGCTCGGCGGCATCGACGGTGAATCCCGCTGGGAATCCACATAATCGAGCCAACGCGCGTTGCTGCGAGAATTCCAGCAGGTTCCAGCTCCACTCGATCACCGCATGCAGCGTCCGGTGCCGCTCGGGACGTGTGCGATCACTACTACGCAGCAGCGCGAACCGATGCTCGAGCCTGGTGTTGATGTCCGCGACCGTCAGGCTGCGCACGCGAGCGGCCGCAAGCTCGATGGCCAATGGTAGGCCGTCGAGCGTGCGGCACAGGCGATTCACCTCGACGGGATCGAACGACGCGCCGGGCCGAACCGCTCGGGCCCGCGAGACGAACAATGTCGCTGCGGGAGAATCGATTCCACCAGCCGACAGCGGTGGCAACGGATACGCGGACTCGGACGTGATCGACATCGGCGCCCGAGACGTCGCCAGAACGGTCAACAACTCACTGGCGCCGACCAAGTCGTCGACGACCGAGGCCACGTCGTCGATCAGATGCTCACAGTTGTCGAGGATCAACAGAACAGGCTTGCCGGACAACGCCTCTCGGAGCCGCTCCCCCGCCGTCCGCATCCGACCGAGCCCGATACCACCGATCTTGAGGTCCGTCTCGCTGAGCCCGAGCGTTCCGCTGATCGTCGCGACGACATCCTGACCACTGCGTAACGACGCGAGTTCGACGAGGGCGACAGGCTTCGACGACGCTGCGCGCGAACCAATCTCGTTCGCCAGCCGCGTCTTGCCGCTTCCGCCGGGGCCGACGATGGTGGTCACCCGCGCGCGGGTCATGAGGTTCTCGATCGCGTCGATGTCCCGCTCGCGTCCGATCAGGACGTTCGGCGACGCGCGCAACCCCACCGAGACCGGCGCGCGCGGTGCAGGCGGGGCCAGGATCTCCGCGTTCAACTCGATCAGCTCACCCGACGGGTCGGTTCCCAGCCGATCGGCGAGGCGTTCGCGCAGTTCGGCGAACACCGCCAACGCGTCATTGGACCGACCGAGCCCGTGCAGGCATCTCATCAGGTCGGCGGCGGCGGGCTCGTCGAGCGCATCCCGTGCGACAGCGCGACGGGCCGGCGCCAGCGCCCTCTCGAAGTCCTTCTTGCCCAGCAAGGCGGCGATCTCGATCGCGTCGAGCGCATCCGCGGCCGCTCCCGCGCGTGCACGCAGGTCGTCGGCGAGAACGCCGTCGGGCAGGTCCGATCCCGGCTCGCCGCGCCACAGCACGCGGGCCGCATCGACGAGCACCAGCGCGGCATCGTGACTGCCCGCCGCGAGTTCCGCACGGGCCTGTCCGACGCGCACCTCGGCGCACGTCAGATCCAACTGCTCCGGCGTCGACACCAATCGGTACCCGGCAGGGCTGGTTTGGAGAGTTCCGGGCGGCAGAGCCGAGCGGAGCCGAGAGACCTGCGTCTGCAGCGCGTTCTTCGGGGCGCGCGGGCGCGCATCCGGCCACACGTCGTCGAGCAGGGCTCCGACGCTTCTGCTCTGCCCCGGCGCGCAGGCCAACGCGACGAGCAACGCACGCGCGCGGGTTCCGGGAATCGAGACGAGGTCACCGTTCAGTCGGGTGCAGACAGGACCCAGCACGCCCACGTCGATTCGAGCGACGGGGGCGTCGACGTCGACAGCACGGGTATCGAGAGGCACCGATCAACATCGTAGGTGAGCGCGACGACACGGCCGCATATTCGCCCAATGGTCGGTTATGGATCGGAAAACAGACCGAGAGACGGTATAGTGTGCGACGGGGATCACCAGGACGTGCAGGTACGGAACTGCCGAAGCGGGGATGGGAGGGCGCGGGAAACGATGGTTGCAGTCGGCATGTCGATGGGTGCGAGCGGTATTCGCGCAGTGCGTACGTCCGACGGCGTCACATTCTCGGCCGAATGGTTCCCGTCGGTGGCGGCTGTACCCGATGCCGACGACGTCGCGCACGCCATTCGGACGATCGTCGATCGCCCCGATGCACCGCACTCGTTGGGCGTCGCGTTCCCCGACCCCAGTTACTCCGCTGCGCTGAAGGCCGCGCTGGTCGAGGAGTACGTCTCGGAGGTGCACATCATCTCGGAGATCGCGGGCACGCTCGAGAAGCTGCGCGCCGATCCCGACTTCCGGTATCGCACCGTCGCGATCTACGACCTGGGCACCACGGGTCTGGACATGACCATCGCCGACATCGACAGCGGAACGGTGTACGCCGCCACCAGGTCACCCGAGATCAGCGGCACCGTTCTCGATCGTGCCGTGCGCGACTACTTGATGACGCTGGACATCCTGGCCGTTCCGCGCACACCCGACGAAGAGGCAGGCCTTCTCGCGTTCAGCCGCGAGATCAAGGAAGCATTGTCGACGCACGAGGACACACAGACATCCGACGGCGCGTTCCGGTTGATGGACCGTCGGATGTTCGAGATCCGCATCATGCGTCCCGCCGAGCGTTCGGCCATCGGTCTGCGCGACCTGGCCGAGATGTCCGAGATTCCGCCGGAGGTCGTCGTCACGATCGGCGGCGGCGCTCGCATTCCGCTCATCGAGGACATCCTGGGCCGCTACCTCAGGCTCCCCGTCATGAGCCCCCGGGAGCCCGAGTTGATCGCCGCCGAAGGCGCAGCTCTGTACGCGACGCGTGTCGACGGGGTCCGTAACGCGGCCACCCCGCCGGCGAGGCGCAGCGCCAAGTCACTGTTGACGCCACTTCTGCGTTTCGGATTGCCGTCCGTCGTCGCGCTCGGTCTGTTGTCGTGGGTTGCGTGGCCGTCGTCCGACACGGCGTCGTCGCTCACCAGCGTCCCGACTCCGGCCGTCGAGCAGCCGTCGTCGACACCGGATTCGGTGACGAGCACACCGTCCCGCACCACTGCGCCACCACCTGCTCCTGCGGTCGCGGACAGCCCGACGACGACAGAGCCACCTCACGCCGATCCGGAAGCCCCGACACCGTATCTGCCACGTCACAACACGGGCGGGTACGTCGAGCCTCCTGCCCCGGCGCCGCCGCCGTTCCAGCTGCCGCACATCGAATTGCCTCGGATTCAACTACCTACCCTGCCGCCGTTGCCGTTCCCCTGAACAGGCCACCGGAGAACACAGGACCTCACGAGACAGGCGCGGCCTCGATGCGCAAAGATCGAACGATGGCCACCACAGCACAATGGATCGAAGGCGCCCGTCCCCGTACGTTGCCGAACGCGATTGCACCGGTTCTCGTCGGAACGGGAGCAGCGGCGTCACTCGACGCGGCGGTGTGGTGGAAGGCGCTGCTGGCTCTGGTCGTCAGTCTCGCGCTGATCATCGGCGTCAACTTCGCCAACGACTACTCCGACGGCATCCGCGGCACCGACGACGAGCGCGTCGGTCCGCTTCGGCTCGTCGGATCGAAGGTCGCCTCACCGGGTTCCGTCAAGGCGGCCGCGATCGGGTGCTTCGCCGTCGGCGGCGTCGCGGGCCTGGTTCTCGCGGCGACGACGGCCTGGTGGCTCGTCGTCGTCGGCGCTGTCTGCATCGCAGGTGCGTGGTATTACACAGGCGGCACGAAGCCGTACGGCTACGCGGGTCTCGGCGAGATCGCCGTATTCGTGTTCTTCGGACTCGTCGCGGTACTCGGCACACAGTTCGTGCAGGCGGACCGCGTCGACTGGGTGGGACTCGTGGCGGCCGTCGCCGTCGGGTCGTTCTCCAGCGCGGTGCTCGTCGCCAACAACCTACGTGACATCGACACCGATCCGGACTCCGGAAAGCTCACGCTCGCAGTGCGTTTGGGTGACACGCGCACCCGACTGCTGCATCTGGCACTGATGGTCGTGCCGTTCGCGGTCACGGTGGCGCTCACTGCTCGGACACCGTGGGCGCTCGTCGCACTTCTCGCCCTGCCGCTCGCAGCACGGGCCAACAAGCCGGTTCGGTCCGGGCAGACCGGGTTCGCTCTCATTCCAGCGCTGCGCGACTCCGGCCTCGCCATGCTCGTGTGGGGCCTGGCCACCGGAGTCGCGCTGACGTTCGCCTAGCGCTTGTCCGGAACGAACGCTCCCAGCAGGAAGTTGACGATCGAAATGATCAGCGCACCCCAGAACGCTGCGCCGAAGGTGTCGATCGTCAGGCCGTAGTCCGTCGCCGACGAGATCCACGCCGTCAGCATCAACATCAACGCGTTGATGACGAGCGTGAACAATCCGAGCGTCAGAATCAGCAGCGGCAGGGACAGTAGTTTCACCAGCGGTTTGATGAAGGCGTTGACGATCGTGAACACCGCCGCGATGCCTGCCAACACGAGCAGATCCCAGGCCGTGCCCCGACCTGAACTCGACACGGCGATCCCGGACACCCATTGGGCGGCCAGCCAGATCGCAACTGCGTTGATCACGAGCCGTACGAGAAATGTCATGCCCGACACCCTATGTGAGTGAGAATGTATAGCGCTCTATACATTTTCACTCACGACGGCTTATGCCGCCTTGTCCAGCGATTCCGTGATCCGGTTCCGCAGGCCGTCGGGATCTCGCACGACGGCGGTGAATCCGTCGTCCGCTCCCCTGATCAACCCGAGCAGCAGGTGCTCGGACCGGATCTCGGAGTCCTTGCGCTGGATCGCCTCCCGCAACGACAGTTCGATCGCCTTCTTCGACGCGGGCGCGAACGCCAGGTGCCCGGTACGACGGCCCAGCCAGCCGCGCTTGTCCTGAGTCGGCTCGTCGAGCGCGCCCTCCCCGAACGACGCCTCCAGACTCGCTCGGACCGCGTCCAGGTCGATCCCGATCGACTCGAGGGCTTTGGCGTCGCCGTCCCCCAGTTCGCTGTCCGTCGACAGTGTCGCCCGCACCGAATCGACCGTGTAACCCTCGCGTTCCAGCAGTGATCGCAAACCCGAGTCCGCAGTATCGAGGACACCGAGGAACACGTGGACCGCCTCGATGCGGGGCGACTTCGTTGCCCGGGCCTGTTCCTGCGCAGCCACGACGGCCATGCGGGCGCGCCCGGTGAATCGTTCGAACATCTCCTACCTCCCGTTGTGCTTCTTGTGCACGGCTTGCTTGCTGACGTCGAGCGCGTCGGCGATGGCCTGCCACGACCACCCCTGCCTGCGCGCATTCGTCACCTGAATAGCTTCGAGCCGCTCCAGCAGCCTGCGCAGCGCGAGAACGGCCCGGAGCCCTTCGCTCGGGTCGGGGCTGCCGGCTGCGGCGGCGAGTGTCGTTGCTTCGGTCATAGCTGTCAATCTAGGTTGACAAGCACGATTCGTCAACCCACGTTGACACCCTATGTGAGTGAAAATGTATAGCCCTCTATACATTTTCACTCACATAGGGTGGTGGTCGTGAACACCGCGAACCTGACCCGGACCGAAACCCGCCGCCGCTCGCGCCACATCGGCAACGTCGGCTACCGCGTCGAACTGGATCTGCGCGACGCGGTGGATTCACGCACGTTCGGCACACGCACGACCATCACGTTCGACGCCAGCACCCCGGCCACCTGGCTCGACTTCATCGGCGCGGAGGTCAGATCGGTGACGCTCGACGGCACCGAGGTTCCGGTCGAGTACGACGGCTCCCGCATCCAACTCGTCGGGCTGGGCAAGTCGAACACCGTCGTCGTCGACGCCGTGGGTCGCTACAGCCGCACGGGTGAGGGTCTGCATCGTTTCGTCGACCCCGCGGACGACGAGGTGTACCTCTACACACAGTACGAACCAGCCGATGCCCGACGAGTATTCGCGAACTTCGAACAGCCGGACATCAAGGCGCAGTTCACATTCACCGTCGACGCACCCGAGGGCTGGGAGGTGCTGTCCAACCGAATCGGCACCACGGACGGCGCGAGAACCACGTTCGAGCCGACGCTTCCGATCTCCACGTACATCACCGCGATCGCCGCCGGCCCGTATCATCGTGCCGAATCGACGTGGCACAGAGGCGAATCGACGATTCCGCTGGCTGCGTTGTGCCGCAAGTCCATTGCCGAACATTTCGATCCCGACGACATCTTCGAGATCACCAAACAGGGCCTCGACTTCTACCACGACAGATTCGCATTTCCGTACCCCTTCGGCAAATACGACCAGATCTTCGTGCCCGAATACAACCTGGGCGCGATGGAGAATCCCGGGCTCGTCACGTTCACCGAGTCCTACGTATTCCGTTCCGCTGCAACCGAAGCACAGTACGAGCAGCGCGCCAATACGATCCTGCACGAGATGGCGCACATGTGGTTCGGCGATCTCGTGACCATGGAGTGGTGGGATGACCTGTGGCTCAAGGAATCCTTCGCCGACTTCATGGGCGCCTTCGCATCCGCGAACGCCACCCGTTTCACCGACGCATGGGTCAGCTTCGCCAATCGCCGCAAAGCGTGGGCGTACCTTCAGGATCAACTCCCGACGACGCATCCGATCGTTGCCGACATCCCCGACCTCGAGGCCGCGAAACTGAACTTCGACGGCATCACCTACGCGAAAGGCGCGAGCGTGCTGAAGCAACTCGCAGCCTACGTCGGCGAGGACGCCTTCTTCGAGGCCTCGCGCAACTACTTCGCCGAATTCGCCTACAAGAACACCACTCTCGCGGATCTTCTCGGTCACGCGTCGACGGCATCGGGACGCAATCTCGACGAATGGGCCGCGGCGTGGCTACAGACCACGGGCGTCTCGACGCTCTCCTACACCGGCAGCGACACACGCAAGAACATGGGCATCGAGCAGACCGACCCTCGCCCGCACCGCGTCGCCGTCGGACTGTACGACGCGGATGCCGACGGCAACATCGTCCGGACGTCGCGGCGTGAGATCGACATCGCCGACGCGTACACACCACTCGAACTCCCCAGCGCCGCACTGGTTCTCCTCAATGACGACGACCTCACGTACGCCAAGATCCGGTTCGACGACGCCTCCCTCGAGACCATCCGGACCTCGTTGGATCGCGTCGTCGATCCTCTTGCGCGCGGACTGATCTGGTCGGCACTGTGGAACGCGACGCGCGACGCCGAACTCGATCCGCGCACCTACCTCGACATCGCGTCGCGGTTCGCCGCGTCGGAAAGCAAGGTCGGCGTTCTCGCCGCTGTCGTCGCGAACGCCCAGTTCGCCGTCGACCACTACGTCACCGATTCCGCTGCGGCAGCCGATGATTGGCTCGCCACGTGCTGGTCTCGACTCGAAACCGCCGATCCGGGAAGCGACGCACAGATCGTGTGGCTGCGAGCCGTCGCCGCAGCTGCCACGACGTCGGACGTGCGCTCGGGACAGATCGACCGACTGCTCGACGGCTCTCTCCCGATCGAGGGTATCGAGCTCGACCCCGAGCAGCGGTGGATGCTGCTGAAGTCGGTCAGTGCACGCGGAAAGGTGTCCGTCGCACGGCTCGATGCCGAATTGGACACGGACAACACTGCTTCCGGGCTCAACTCGCATCGCGCAGCCGTCGCCGCACAGCCCGATGCGGAGACCAAGGCGCACGCGTGGACCGCGTTGACCACCTCCGACGACCTCTCCAACGATGCCGTCGACGCCACGGTGTCGGGGTTCCGCGCAGGTGGTCGACGCGATCTCCTCGCCGCATACGACGACCGCTACTTCGACGCCATCGCGGACCTCTGGTCCACTCGCAGCATCGAAATCGCCCGACGCCTCGTCGTCGGCCTGTTCCCGCAGCAGGACTCCACGGACGCGGCCGACACGTGGCTGGCCGCGCACGAATGGGCGCCTGCTGCACTGCGACGGTTGGTGATCGAGCAGCGTGACCACCTCGCCCGGGCCCTGCGGGTGCAGCAGGCGTTCTGAGACGGACAGTCAGCCTAGGCGCGACGCGAGCCACCACAGCGTCGCGTCCGCCTGTTCCAGCTGCATCCGGCGCAGGTGGGGAAGCCCAGGCGGGGCAGGCAGATGACCGTCACGCCAGGCTCGACCGGCCAGCCCCGCGAGGACGACATCGACGTCGCGTTGTGGCGGATCTACCCACGCCGACTTGCGCAGGAATCGCTCCGGATCGTAGCCGCACGCTGCGATGTCCGGGGCGACACGCACCATGTCAACCCACCCCGGTGACACCCAGCGGTGCGTCCAATCGACGAGCCACAATCTGCCGCCAGGCTCACGAACGACGTTGTCACGCTTATAAGCGGCGGATTCGAATCCTCGGACGTACGTAGCGTTCCGTCTATGTCGAGGGCAACCAGCAGCGCGCCTGGCCTCGAAACATGGATACTCCTCCGAAAGATTCTGCGACAGTCCTCCTTGCGGTGGATCGACTCGAATGCGATCGAACCCGATGCCCACTCGGCCCTCCCATCGCGCCAGATAATGTCACGACGCCATACCAGGATAGACGTCGTCCATCGAAATTGGCCGAGTGCTGCTGCAGTGGTTGATGATTCAGAATTCAATCCTTGCCGGTGAGCTTTCGGTCCAGTACTGTAGAACATATGTTCGACACGGGGGTTTCGACTGGAGGTCCAGCTGCGGCTCTCATGTGCGCGCCGGGCTCCGAGTTGCCGGGTGCATGTGACACGGATGCGTGCGTGGCGGGATTGTCTATGTTCGCTGCCCGGTACCAGGTGGCGGAGAACGTAGCGCGAGCCAAGACAGCCGAGACGGTATGCGAGATCGCCGAACTCCGATTGTCCGAGGCCGAGAACACCGGCGGTGACGCCTCGGAGACGGTTCGCGCTGTCGTGTCCGAGGTGGCGGCGGTGCTGTCGTTGTCGCACAAAGTGGCTGGTCCATTACTCGAGGTCGGTCTCGATCTCCATCGATTGCCATTGACGGCGTTGCGATTCGTGTTCGGAAGTCTGGAATGGGCGAGGGTTCAAGTGTTGACCTCGGTACTCGGCCAGGCGTGCGACAAGACCATCGCGGCGCTCGAGTTCGAGGCCGTCGCAGCGGCGGAGCACCTGACTCCCCGATCGCTACGAGTCCGATTGTGGCGGATGTGGTTTCGTTTCGACCGAGAAGAGGCGACGGCAGCCAAGTCTGCCGCGTTGAAAGGTGAGCGGGGCGTGTCCATTGCGCCGCATCATGATGGGACCACCCGGCTGACAGCGGCGCTGAGCGACCTCGAGGGAGCGGAGGCAGAGGCACTGATCGTCGAGATGTGCGGAACGGTATGCGACAAGGACCCGCGAACCCTGAAAGCGTTGCGGGCCGATGGATTGGTCGCGTTGCTGCACGGTGAGCACGCTCTCGAATGCCGATGCGATCTCGCGGAAGAGTGCCCACAGTATGGAGTAGCGGACGCGCCGGAACCTCGGCGTGGACATCTGCTGCAGATCCTGGTCGACGTACAGACATTGCTGGGACTCACCGCGGAGCCCGCGGTACTGGCCGATGGCACACCACTCGATGCAGAAACGGTGCGGATCGTAGCCGAGGATGCGCAGTGGCAGGGACTGCTGACCGAACTACTGACCGTACTGAAAGCACAAGGAACAGAGAGTGATTCGACCCAGTCACGCGATGACAGCACCGCAGACCCCGAAGGGCGACCCGGCGACTCGAACAGTGGCAACGAAGACAAGAACAATTCGGCGCGCGACGTAACGGCAGACAGCGCAGACCCCGATGGCCGGCCGACCGCCGAGCGCTCGGAGGCTCCCGCGGTCCAGGTGCCACGGCTGATCGCGCGCGGCCGAGCCAGGCCCGCTGGGACGGTTCCGGCGATCGAGACATGCACACAGGCTCGCCGCGAATCGAGCGGTGCACCAACGGGATTCGGCGCGGCGAGTGAGTCCGTGCGCGCACAGACGGTCGCGATGCTGCTCGCCGCGATCGAACGGGATCCAACCCGTGCCTCCGGGATCCACACCGACGGCCATGGAGGCCACACCGACCCTCCGCGGGGCGCACTTACGTACCGTCCGTCGTCGGAAGTGGCGGCTCGGGTGCGCATGACGTACAGCACCTGCACCCATCCCGGTTGCGACGTCCCGTCGACGCGATGCGAACTCGATCACATCGTGCCGTTCGACCACGACGATCCGCACCGCGGTGGATGGAGCATCGAGTCTAATCTGCATCCCACCTGCAAGAACCATCACCAGTTGAAGAACCATCACCAGTTGAAAACGTCGCGAGCCTGGTCGGTCGCAATGCTTGACGGTGGCGCGATCCTGTGGACCAGCCGCGCCGGGACTCGAAAGATCACCTTGCCCGAGCTGGGATGCCCGACGACGCCCCGCACCAGGAAGCGGAGCAGTCCGGCACCGAAACCGGATCCGAATGCGCCACCGTGGTGGGAAGAGAAGACCTGGTGGGAGAAGCACATGCCTGCGGGTACAGCACCACCGTCGCGCGCAGACGTACGTGCCGTGGCGTCCGACGCTGCCCGCGTGAAGATGCGGACCGTCAGGCGACGTTTTCGCGAACACCGCGTCGCGCAGTGGTTCCGCGACCGACACGAACCGGCACCGTTCTGAGAGGAACCACTAGGCTCGAGCCCATGGCTCGGAACACCACCACGAAGCTCGCCACGTCCGCACTCGCAGCCGGAGGTCTGCTCGGCGGATTCGCCGTCGCACAGAAGACGAAGAACCGGCAGCTGGGCGGGGCCGTTCTCGCTGCGGCAGGTGTCGCGTGCACCGCGTCGTGGAACAAGGCAGCCGGGCCGAAGGTCGCAGGTGCGCTGCTCGGCACCTACCTCGTGGGTTTCGGTGCCTCGCATCCGCTCGCGAAGAAGATCGGCGCATGGCCCGCGGTCAGCGTCGCTGCGGGAGCAACCGCCGCAGCGTCAGTCATTCTGACGAGATAGCTTCCCGGTCCGCGCGAACCCCTCCAACGCCGCTGTCGGGCCGGTCAGATCCATCCCCTGCCCGGCGACCCAGTCGTCGTCGAAGTACGTTCCCGCGTAGCGCTCGCCGCCGTCGCACAGCAACGTGACGACGCTGCCGCCGCGCCCGTCGGCGATCATGTCGGAGATCAGCCCGAACGCTCCCCAGATATTGGTGCCGGTCGACCCGCCGACGCGTCGGCCGAGCACGGTCGACGCGTGCCGAGCGGCAGCGACCGAGGCTGCGTCGGGCACCGCGATCATTCGGTCGATGACCTGCCCGACGAACGACGGTTCGACGATGGGCCTGCCGATCCCCTCGATGCGAGACGGCTTCCCGGTGGAGAAGCCTGCGTCACCGGTGTCGTACCCACCGATGAACGCCGAGTTCTCCGGATCCACGACGGCCAACCGCGTCGCGTGACGCCGGTAGCGGATATAGCGACCGATGGTGGCGCTCGTTCCGCCGGTGCCCGCGCCGACGACCACCCACGTAGGGATCGGGGACTCCTCGCGCGTCATCTGCTCGAAGATGGATTCGGCGATGTTGTTGTTGCCGCGCCAATCCGTCGCACGTTCGGCATGGGTGAACTGGTCCATGTAGTGCGAGTCGGGTTCGGCGGCGAGCCGGTGCGCCTCGGTGTACATGGCCGCCGGGTCGTCGACGAAATGGCAACGCCCACCATGTGATTCGATCAGCGCGACCTTGGCAGGCGACGTGCTCCGCGGCATGACGGCGACGAACTTCAACCCGAGCAGACGAGCGAAGTACGCCTCGCTGACGGCGGTGGATCCCGACGACGCCTCGATGACCGTGGTGTTCTCGGTGATCCATCCGTTGCAGATCGCGTACAGGAACAGCGATCGCGCGAGTCGATGCTTGAGGCTGCCGGTGATGTGCGTCGACTCGTCCTTGAGATACAACTGGACGCCCCACGCGGCGGGTAACGGGTACCGCAGCAGGTGGGTGTCGGCGCTGCGTTGCGCGTCGGCGTCGATCAACCGGACCGCATTGTCCACCCACTCACGGGATGCCGAATGGTCGACGACGCGAGACACTACCGCCCGTCCTCGCCGCGCAGCTTCGCCTGCAGATCGGCGCGCGCCCGACGTCGCCCTTCGTCGACACCTGCGATGGACTGGTTGACGCGGATGCGGAGCGACTTGAACAGCACCAGCGACAGAGGTAACGAAATGAGGACGGCGAACACAGCGGCGACGAGAACGGGCACCTTCACACCGACGAGCAGGCCGATGCCGACGATCGCGGCGCCGATGACGACGACGAGCAACAGCCGGGCCCCCGAGTAAAGCGCGACGTCACGGAACAGTTGCCCCTTGGTCGCGGTGGGCACGGGCTTGGCATTGCGTTCGTTCACGAACCCCAGGTTACCGCCCCGATCGGACGCAATTCGGACCGCCTGACTTATCCGATTTGTCTATTACCTCCCCTTTACCAACTTTAGATCAGTCGAGTACCTAGGGGTTCGAGTGCCACCATGGGCTTCGACATCGAAAGTTGTTTCATTCATGTCACGGCAAATACGCACGTAGGCGGATCACACCCGCGACACAGCACGCCGTGACACAGCACGCAGGAGGACACGACCAGATGAGCGCACCAACACTGCACAAGGCTCAAGACGCACTGCTCACCCCCGGGCAGGTCGCTGCGCTCTTCCACGTCGACCCGAAGACCGTGACCCGCTGGGCACATGCAGGACGTCTCGGATCGCTTCGTACGCCGGGAGGCCACCGCCGCTTCCGTGAGGCCGAGGTGATGCAGCTGCTCACGTCGCTCACCACCGAGGCAGGCCACCGCTAGCCCACAGCACAACGCTGGGGCCGGATTCTCAGGAAACTGCGAGCCGCGTGGGGTGCCAACGGCATCCCCACGCGGCTACCCTCGTATGAGGAGGTGCGTCGTGATCTATCTTTTGGCGTTGATCGGTTTGATCGCAGTTGTCGTTCTGTTCTGGAAGGCGTTCGGACCCACTGGTCAGGCACCCGCAGGCAAGGTGCTCGGCCCTGACGACGACCCGGAATTCCTGTGGCGCATGAACCGTGACGCGAAGCGTTCCGGCAAGGACGGCCCGGACACCAGCTCACCGGATCCGACCGAATAGACCTGGCCCCAACCAGCAGCCCGTTCTCTACGAGCGGGCTGCTTTTGCGTTGTCGGGGCGTGTGCTGGGGAAACCGTCGGCGACGGCAGCCGCGAGCTCGAGCAGCGCCTGACGCGTCCCGCGACGCAGCCTGCTCAGGTCGATCTCGGCGCCTTCCTCCAGGTGCGGATCGAACGGCACGACCACGACCTGTCTGCACCGCTGACCGAAATGTTCGACGACCTTCTCCACATCGACCTTGCCTGCACGCGGCCGCACCGCGTTGACGACGGCCACCGAGGACTGCACGAGATCGCGGTGACCGTGCGCGTCGAGCCAGTCCAACGTCGCGGACGCGCTGCGGGCTCCGTCGACCGAGCTGGAGCTGACGACGACGAGCGCGTCGGACCCGTCGAGAATGCGGTCCATCGCCGAGTGCATCAATCCGGTTCCGCAATCGGTCAGCACGATGCTGTAGAACTTCTCGAGCACTGTGACGGCCTGGTCGTAGTCGCTGCCGCTGAACGCCTCCGACACCGCGGGATCGGCGTCCGATGCCAGCACCTCGAGCCGGAATCGGTTCTGTGACGTGTAGCCGCGGACGTCGCTGTAGCGCGACAGACTGTCGATGTCCCGCAGCATGTTCCGCACGGTCGCGGGCGTCTCCAACGGCACTTTCTGGCTCAGCGTGCCGCGGTCCGGGTTGGCGTCGACGGCGATCACGCGGTCACCGCGAATACTTGCGAACGTCGAGCCCAGGGTCGCCGTCGTCGTGGTCTTCCCGACGCCACCCTTGAGGCTGAGAACCGAGATGCGGTAGCAGCCGACGAGGTGGCGATCGACCTGGTTGGTCAGACGTCGGCGTCGTTCGTCGCGGGCGCTGTTACCGACGTTGACGCGTCGGCCGCTGGCGTCGTACAGAAAACGGCGCCAACCCGACAGCGGGGGCGGTGAGACTTTCTTGACCAGCAGCGCGTTGGTCAGATCGTGCGCCGACGACTGCACTACGGGCGGCAGCCGGTCAGCCCCGGACTCTTGCGGCTCACCGGAACCCACCGGCTGCCACGACTTCATCTGCCATTCGGCCACGAGCGATCCCCCAATCGCGTCGAAAATACCGACCGGACGTTACCTCAGTTGAGACCTGCGTACGAGTGCAGACCCGAGACGACCATGTTGATGATGAAGAGGTTGAACAGCATCGCGGTGAAGCCGAGGATGTTGATCCACGCCGCGCGCGTGTTGCGCCAGCCGGACGTCGCGCGGGCGTGCAGGTACGCCGCATAGACGATCCAGGTGATGAACGACATCGTCTCCTTGGGATCCCAGCCCCAGAACCGGCCCCAGGCTGCTTCGGCCCAGATGGCACCGAGGATGACGCCTGCACCGAACAGCGGGAACGCGACGATCGTGGTCTTGTACGCCAACCGGTCGAGGGATTTGGCGTCGGGAAGACGGGATGCGAATCGGCCCCAGAAACCGCGGCTCTCCTCGCCTGCCGGCTGCTTGATGCGGAGCAGGAACAGCAGGCTCGCGACGCCCGACACCAGCAGGATGCCGCTGCCGACGCTGACGATGGTGACGTGGATCGGGAGCCAGTACGACCGCAGTGCGGGAACGACGGGTGCCGCGTCGGCGTAGAGCTTGGTCGCGGCGAGGAACATCAGGACGATGATCGGTGCCAGGACGAACACGAGCATCGGACGCATCGATCGCTTGCGCAGCAGCACGATCGACGTCAGTGTCGCGGCCGCGGTGGCCATCGTGACGAACTCGTACATGTTGCCGAGGGGGAAGCGGTGCGTCGCGAACCCACGCAGCACGACGGCTGCGACGTGCAGCACGAGCGCGAGGATCAGCAGTGCGAAGCCCATGCCGGACAGACGCTCGGACAGCGGTCGCTTCGGCGTCTCGGCCACTCGACCCGGAACCGTCTTCGACGTGACGGGTGCACCGCTACCGACGAGCTCGCGTGCCTGCACCTTCGTTGCCTTCACCGACGCGTACTGCGCGATGAGTAGCACGAATGCGAGGACGTAGATCGTGAACGCGGACTCGAAGGACAAGTCGCTGTAGTGCGACAGTGTCTCGTTGATCGGCATCGGTCAGTTCTCCTGCTTGTTCGTGTTCACGGTCTTCACATCACCGATCAGCTTGTCGCAGAGCCTGTCGAACTCTTCTCCCCAGCCCGCCTGATCGGTACGGGCGAGCCCACCGAGTTCTACTACAGTACGTCGTGTGTCCGATTCCGGGTGAAGTCGGACCCACACTCGACGCCGTTTGACGATCAGCGAGACCAGCAGTCCGCCCATCATGGTCAGCGCGAACACGAGCACCCAGGTCTGCGCGGGGTCGTGCGACACCTGCAGGTTGACGAACTCCTCGGCGCCGTCGAAGCGGACCGTCGTGCCGTCGGACAGCGTCGACGTCTCCCCCGGCTTGAGGTTCACTCGGTCCTGTTTGACGAGCCTGCCCTGGTTGATCATTTCCTGATTCAGCGAGAACAGCGACTGCGGATAGCCGGTGTCGAGCCCGGTGTCGCCTTTGTAGATGTCGACGGCGACGGCCGGATCGGTCATGGCCGGGTAGCTCGACGACAGCAGGTTGCCGTGGAAGAACGCAGTCGGCGCGAACAGTCCTTCGATCGCGATCTGGTTCTTACGACGCTCGGTCGCATCCGGGTACAGGCCACCGGGCGGATCGATACGCAGCACACCGCTGGACAGGAACGTCGTCGCGTCGGTCGGCTGCCACTGGATGGTCTCGGTGCGGGTCTCGCCGTTGGGGAACGTCACGGTGAACGTCGGCGCGTATCCATGGCCCTGCAGGTAGACACGGTCACCCGCGACGCGCAGTGGGTGATTGACCTGCAGCACGTCGTCGCGCCAGGTGTTGTTCGTCAGGTCGTCGTTCGCCTGGTACTCGATGTTCGACGTGAACATCTCGGCCTGACCGTTGTCGAGGTAGTCCGCCTTGAAGTCCTTGACGCGGATGCACAGCGGCTCGAGGTTCGTGCCGTCCACGAGTTGTCCGGCGCGGAACCCGTCGTACACAGCGGGTGACGTGCTGCAGAAGCCGGGTCCGTCGTTGGCGATGACGACGACGTTGCCCTCGTAGCCGAGTAGCTTGCCGAGCGCGATGGCCGCGAGCAGTCCGACGAGCGACAGGTGGAAGACGAGGTTTCCGAACTCGCGCAGGTGCCCCTTCTCCGCGGAGAGAGTGACCTCGCCACCGGTTTCACGACGTGCAACTCGCCAACCACGAAGCTGCGCAGCCACTTTCGTAGCGGTCTCGTCGGTGGATTCGGAGGACGTGTAGGTGCGGTGATGCGGCAGTCGCGAGAGATTACGTGGCGTCGGAACAGGCTTGGTGCGCAATGCTTTCGCGTGCTCGATGCATCGCGGAACGATACAGCCGACGAGCGAGATGAACAGCAGCGCGTAGATCGCGGTGAACCAGAAGCTCGAGAAGACGTCGAACAGTTCGAGCTTGTCCATGATCGGGCCGAGAGTCGGCCTGGCCGCGATGTATTCGTCGACCTTGCCGGAGTTGAGGCTGCGCTGCGGCACGAGCGCGCCCGGGATGGCCGCGAACGCCAGCAGGAACAGCAGCACCAACGCAGTGCGCATGCTGGTGAGACTGCGCCACGTGTTGCGCACCAATGCAACTGCGCGCCCTGGAACGGATTGCCTGGGCGGCTTCTGCTCGGCCCGCTCCTCCACATCCGTCATATGGGAAGCACCACATCGGACACGAAGGCGTCGCGAACCCAACTCACGAACACGTCCCACGCACCCGTGACGAGTGCAATTCCTACTGCTATCAACATGATTCCGCCGAACACCTGTATCTGTCGTGCATGGGTGCGAAGCCAGCCGACTCCGCGAAGAGCGCTCACCGAGCCGAATGCGAGGATCACGAACGGCAAGCCGAGTCCGAGGCAGTACGCGACGATCAACACCACTCCACGCGCCGCCGTCGCACCCTCGGTTCCTGCGGCGAGCGAGATGACGCCCGCCAGAGTCGGTCCGAGGCACGGCGTCCAGCCGAGCGCGAACACGCCGCCGAGCAGCGGGGCGCCGAGCAGGCTACCGACGCGGCGAGGCTCGAATCGGACGTCGCGCTGCAGGGCGGGTACCAATCCGATGAACACGAGACCCATCGCGATGGTGACGACTCCGCCGATGCGCATGAGCAGGTCGCGATTGACCGACAGCACCGAGATCGCGCCGAAGACCGTCGCGGTGGCGAGCACGAACACGACGGTGAAGCCGAGCACGAACAGGCCCGCTGCGAACGCAACCCTGAGTCGACTCGATGTCCGAACCTTCGTCGTCGCCGCTTCCGATGCCGTCACCGCGGGCGCGTCGGCGCCGACGACGCCCGCCAGATACGACAGGTAACCCGGTACCAGCGGGACGACGCACGGCGACGCGAACGAGACGAGCCCGGCGAGCAGGCAGACACCGAGTGCCAGGACCAAGGGCCCTGTTGCTGCCGTCGTCTGGAATGCCTCGCCGATGCCGGCGAGATGGACCGTCGTGCTCACTGCTGATCGGACTCCTCGCCCGCGACCCGCTCGACGACGGGCTGCAGATCCTGCGCAAGGAGCTCACGCAGGAACACCGCGGCGACGCGGTGCTGCTTGTCGAGGACGATCGTCGTCGGCACGACGGACGTCGGGATGCCGCCGAGCGCGGACAGCGTGCGCATGGGTGGGTCGTAGATGGACGGGTACGTCACGTTGTTGTCGATGACGAAGTCCTGCGCCTTGTCCTGGGCGTTGTCGCGGACGTTGATGCCGAGGAACTGCACACCGAGGTCCTTGGTGTTCTCGAAGACCTCTTCCAGGTCGTCGGCTTCGCCGCGGCACGGGCCACACCACTGGCCCCACACGTTCAGCACGACGGCCTTGCCCTCGTACTCGTCGAGCGAGGTGGTCTTGCCCTCGTCCATCAGGTCCGGTCCGGACAACTCGCCGATGGTGCCGCGGTCGGACGGCGGGTCGTAGTAGATCTCGGTCTGCCCGCCGGGCGAGACGAAGTCGAATGTTCCGCCCGTCGCGACGGCGTCGGTACCCGTCGCACATCCGGACAGGACCAGTGCGACGGCTGACAGGGACAGAACGACCTTACGCACCGGTTACCCTCGGGTCGCTTGCACCGGCGGGCTCGGAGTAGACGATGTCGACGAGAGTGTCGCCCTCGTAGACGAGCGACGTCAGCGACGCGAGTCCGCACTGACGGTGCCGCGGGTCGTGCCACAGACGATCGCCCTGCAAGAAGCGTCGCAGCGTCCAGACCGGCAGCTGATGGCTGACGACGACCGCTTCGTGACCGACCGCGGCGACGCGGACCGCATTGACGGCGGCGAGCATACGATGCGCGATCTGCAGGTACGGCTCACCCCACGACGGCGTGAACGGGTCGCGCAGCTTCCACCAGTGCCGAGGCCGACGCAGCGCGCCGTCGCCGACGGACACCCGCAGACCTTCGAAGTCGTTTCCGGCTTCGATGAGGTTCTCGTCCTCGCCGATCGTCAGACCGTGCGCTGCGGCGATCGGCGCGGCGGTCTCCTGCGCACGCTGCAGCGGCGACGCGACGACATGAGTGATGTCGTGCCCGGCGAGCGCGTTCGCGACGGCCGTCGCCTGCGCCTGCCCTGCGACGGACAGCCGGAATCCGGGAAGCCGTCCGTACAGAATGCCCTTGGGGTTGTGCACTTCACCGTGCCGCAGAACGTGGACGATGGTCCGCGTCGACTGGTGCGGATGAGACTCGCTCGACTCGGGGCTGCTCACTTGGTTCCTGCTTCTGCTCGGGCCGCTGCGCGGGCTGCGTGGGGAAGGGCGTCGGCGATGATCTCGAACGCGGCGTCGTCGAGTGCCGCGGACACGAACCACGCTTCGAAGGCACTCGGTGGCGGATAGACGCCTCGGGAGAGCAGCCCGTGGAAGAACGCGGGGTATCGCCATGTCTCCGCAGCTTTGGCGCCCGCGTAATCGGTGACGGGTCCGTCCGAGAAGAACACGCTCACCATAGTGCCCGCGAACTGGACGTGATGGCGAACGCCTGCCTCGGTGAGGGCATCGCCGAGCAGGCCGCCGAGGCGCTCGGAGTTCTTCTGCAGCTTCTCGTATACGGCGGCGTCGGCAAGCTGGAGGCTCGTCAGGCCCGCCGCGACGGCGACGGGGTTACCGGACAGCGTGCCCGCCTGATAGACCGGTCCGGCCGGGGCGAGGTAGGCCATGACGTCGGCGCGGCCACCGAACGCAGCGGCAGGCAGACCGCCGCTCATGACCTTGCCGAACGTGTAGAGATCGCCGGCGATGCCGTCGATGCCGTACCAACCGGCGGCACTGACACGGAAGCCCGTCATGACCTCGTCCATGATCAACAACGCACCGTTGTCGGTGGCCAGGCGTCGTAGACCGGAGTTGAAGCCGGGCACCGGTGGAACCGCACCCATGTTGCCCGCGGCGGCCTCGGTGATGATGCACGCGATCTGGCCTGGGTTCTCGGCGAAAGCCGCTTCGACGGCAGCGAGGTCGTTGTAGGGAACCACGATCGTGTCCGACGCCTGTGCCCCGGTCACGCCGGGCGACGTCGGGAGTCCGAACGTGGCGAGGCCGGATCCGGCGTCGGCGAGCAGCGCGTCGACGTGGCCGTGGTAACAGCCGGAGAACTTGACGATCTTGGTGCGCCCGGTGAAGCCGCGCGCAAGACGCACCGCAGTCATCGTCGCTTCTGTGCCGGAATTCACAAGACGAACCTGGTCGACGGGACCGACTCGGCGAACGATCTCCTCTGCCAGCGCGATTTCACGCTCCGTCGGAGCACCGAACGACAGGCCCGTGGATGCGGCCTTCTGGACGGCCTCGACGATGGCCGGATGCGCGTGCCCGTGGATCATGGGACCCCACGACGAGATGAGGTCGACGTACTTGTTTCCGTCGGCGTCGGTCATCGTGTATCCGCTGGCCTCGGTGATGAACCGAGGCGTTCCTCCGACGGAGTGGAACGCGCGCACCGGGGAGTTGACACCACCCGGGATGACAGCGCTCGCGCGCTCGAACAGCTGGGCCGAAACTTCGGGCTCGGAGCCGGTGGAAACAGTCACGACCCCCAGTGTCCCAGGTTTGCCGATACTGCCAACTACAGGGCGTAATAATCAGCCCGTCAATCCTTCTTCTTGCGCTTCTTCCTGCTGTCCTCTTCGTCGTCTTCGTCCTCGTCGTCGTCCTTGTCGTCGGGCATGAAGATCATCGCGACGAGGATCAGCGCCCAGATTCCGAGCGGCCATCCAGGCCAGTACCCGTTCAGTTCGCCGTCGGAGATGGACTGGAAGCCCCAGATGCCGGTCATGATGATCGCGCCGCCGAACCACCAGCGCCACTCGTCGAAGTACTCACGCCAATCCTTGGCACTCGCCGACTCGGCGGGCGGATCGGCAGGCTTCGGCACCGGAAGGTCGTTCGTGAGTTTCGCCAGTTCTCCCCGCGTCGAGGAGGTCCAGACGGCGTCGAGACGCTGTTCGTACTCGATCATCGTCAGCCGGCCCTCGGCCATCGCGGTACCGAGGAACCGGGCCGTGTCCTCACGTTCGGCGGTACCCACGCGCAGCCGGGACGTCTCGTCGAACCGTTCCATGTCACCCATGAAGATCCCTGTCACTCATGAAGCGCCTTCCCTCATGTCCGAATTGCCAGGTTACCGCGCGTACGCTTCCAAACGGTTCGCGAGTTCGACCGGCTGCGACAACGCGAGCAGATGACCACCGGGCATGGCATCGACGTCCAAACCGAGCCTCTCGCCGACGACCCGTCGCTGGAACTCGATCGGTATGAACCTGTCCTCGGTGCCGTGCAGTACACGCGTCGGGACGTCCGGCCAGGCGTCGAGCGGCCACGGCATCGTGAAGGGGACGTCGGATTCACCGGTCGCTTCGCCGCTGAGCATTTCACTCGCCACATCGGCCGGGACGTCGTGGAAAAATGCGTCGGCGAGCAGGTCCTCGGTTGCCAGATCACGCCCGTCGCGCAGCGCTTGTTCGGCGCGCGCCTGCTCGAATCCGGTCGCGGCCCACCACTGTTCGGCCGCCTCGCCCGGTTTCGGAGTCATCGCGTTCAGCAGAACGATCAGCGCGACGTCGGCACGCAGTGCTACCAGCGGCGCCGTGAAACCTCCGAACGATTGCGCGACGAGAACGACGCGTGTGCGTTCCCCGATCGCCGCGACCACGACATCGGCGTAGTCCGACAGTCCGGCGTCGCCACCGGCCGGAAGGGTCACGGCCACAACGTCGTTGCCGCGTGAGGTGAGTTCGGCTGCGACACGGTTCCAGTATCGACCGTCGCCACCCGCACCTGGAATCAGAACGAACGTCCCCATCGGAGATTCCCTTCGAAGAGCTATGGATACCCCTGCCGTCTGCGAGTAAGTTTGGAGTAATCGGCGCCCGAGGTCCAGGCTCGGATTCCGGTGAGGGTGTCGGGAGGTCATCGTCATGACAGCATCGCGGACTTCGATCACCGAGATGAACTCGGAAGAACTGTGCAGTCTCTACGAGAGACTGAAAAGCGAACGCAGAGAAGCCATTCAAACCAACGCACCCGCCGAGTTCGTACTCCGGGCGGAGAACGAACTTCGACGGGTGGGCAATCAGTTGCGACGACGCGGGTTGTGACTCACCTTCTCACTGGGGTCGGCGGTGCTCACCGACGTGATTCGGATCGGCTGTGCGGTTCGGATCTACAGCGCGGTTCGGGTCCACGCGGTTCGGATCTACCCTGCTCGGATCTACTGCGCGGTTCGGGTCGGTCCGGTCGTCTCCGGCGTGCCTGTGTCCGGTGTTGTCGTGGTGAACCTCGGTTCCTCCGGGGACGGCGTTCGTGTTGTCGCGATCCCGCCCGGTCTTGACGTCGGGATCGATCTTGTTCGCGCGAGCGAATTCGCTATCGACTTCGTCTCGTGACGTCGCGGCGTCGCCCTGGTGGGTCTCGGCTTGCAACGAGAGTCGACGTGCTTCGGCGGCCTTGGCTTCGGCGTCGGCTTCTGCGCGACGCGCCTTGGCTGCGCTCTCGTCGGCGATCGCTTGGCGGCGTTCGACGTCGTGCGCGCGCTCGGCCGCGTTCTCACGGATCTTTCCTGCTTCGGCGCGTCTGGCGGTCTGCTGCTTACGCGACAGTGCGAGTGCGACCGCGACGACGATGAGTACGACGACGACCGCGATGATTATCCACAGTGCTGTGTCCATGTGTGACTCCCCAACCTCGTTATCGAACGACTGTCCAGTCGAGATTTCGAGTACCCGACGCAGCTTTCGACAAACGGGATTCGGCCGATCACCCGAACAACAGCGCGACGTCGGCCTGCGGGAACCACGACGGGGCTTCCGACATGAAGTCCTCGCGGGTGCGCGCCCCCGCCCGCTCGGGTACGCGTCCGATCAGCGGGATGCCGGTGACCGCGGGGAGCTCGGACAGGTTCGTCGAAGCCGCGAGGTCCGGTTCGGCGGGCCACGAACCGATGACCAGGCCCGCGCAGCGCACACCCGCCGCGGCCAGGGCGGACGTCGTCAGCTCCGAGTGGTTGAGTGTGCCGAGGCCTGCGCTGCACACGACGACGACCGGGGCGCCCAGTTCCCGCGCAAGATCGACGACGGTGAAGCCGCCGAACCTCACCAGCAGGCCTCCGGCACCTTCGACGAGCACGACGTCGGCGTCGATCGTACGAATGCGGTGCACGACGTCGTCGAGCACCGGTTCCGGTAGTCCCGACCGTCTCGCAGCAACGTTCGGGGCGAGCGGATCCGGGTATCGCGCGAATTCATGCAGGTCGTCGATGCCGGTGAGCCGCTCGATGTCGGCCAGGTCGCCCGGCTCGCCGTCTCGGACGCCCGTCTGCGCAGGCTTGCACACCGCAACCGATCTGCCCGACGCGTATGCGGTCGCCGCGAGGGCTGCGGTCACCACGGTTTTTCCGACGTCGGTCGACGTGCCGGAGATCAGAACGATCGTCATGCCGCGGTGGGGGCGAGAATCGACCCGAGAACCTGCTGGACACGTCCGAGTTCCGCCTCGGTCAGGCTCGCTCGCGCAGTCAACCGAAGCCGTGACGTCCCCGCCGGGACGGACGGCGGCCGGAAGCAGCCGACGTGCACGCCCTGTTCACGCGCGTCCTGGGCTGCCCTGAAGGCGGTGTCCGCGTCCCCGAGAACGACGGATACGACGGCGGATTCCGACGCGTCCACACCGACGATCGCCGCGAGCCGTGCGGCGCGTTCGCGGACTGCAGACGCCCGCTCGGGTTCGTTCCTCAGCACCGTCAGCGCCGCCGACGCTGCCGCGACGGCCGCGGGTGCGAGCCCGGTATCGAAGATGAACGGCCGGGCAGTGTCGATCAGATGATCGCGGACAGCCGTCGGGCCGAGAACGACACCACCTTGCGACGCAAGCGATTTCGACAGTGTCGCGGTCACGACGATGTCCGGCGAACCGTCCAGGCCGAGTTCGTGCACCAGGCCACGACCACCCGACCCTCTGACACCGATGCCGTGGGCTTCGTCGACGACGAGAAGAGCCTCGTACTTGCGGCACAACGCATGGAGCTCGACCAGCGGCGCGAGGTCGCCATCGGCGCTGAAGACCGAGTCGGTGACGAGCAAGGCCCTGGCCTCGGTTCTCGACGCGAGAAGCGTCTCGACGCGGACGAGGTCGGTGCGGTCGTAGATCTCGACGCGCGCGCGGGAGAGTCGACACGCGTCGACGAGGGATGCATGCGACTTCGAGTCCGACAGGACGAGCGATCCCCGGCCGGACAGCGCCGCGACGGCGGCGAGGTTCGCCGTGTACCCGGAGGAGAAGACGAGCGCGGACTCTGCGCCCACGAAGTCCGCGAGGTCGGACTCCAGCTGATCGTGCAGCGTCGTGGTGCCGGTGACCAGGCGCGATCCCGTCGCACCTGTCCCGAATGCCCGTACTGCCGCACAGGCCGCGTCGACGACGTCGGGGTGGTTCACCAGGCCGAGGTAGTCGTTGGACGCGAGGTCGATCACGTTCTCCGACGCTGCTCGCGCTCGCAGAGTTCGGTGCAGCCCACGGTCTGCTCGCTCGCGCGCTGCGCCGGTCAACCAGTCGAGTGTCGCCACGAGCACGACCATACTTGAACAGCGTTCAAGATTAAACACCGTTCAAGTTCAAACTATGCGGGCCACCGCGGTCATCGCACGGGTGATGGCATCGACGTCCTCGGCGCTGCAGATGTACGGCGGCATCGCGTAGACGAGCCTGCCGAACGGGCGCAGCCACACACCTTCGCCGACGGCCGCATCCGTCGCCTTCTGCATGTCGACGGGTTCCTTCATCTCGACGACGCCTATGCCGCCGAGGACCCGCATGTCGGCGACTCCGGGGAGGGCTCTCACGGGTTCGAGTCCTGCCGTCAGCCCCGCGTTCAGCGCTGCGACCTCACGTGCCCAGTCCCGGCGGAGGAGCAATTCGACGGCGGCAACCGCGACCGCGCACGCGAGCGGATTGCCCATGAACGTCGGCCCGTGCATCAGACCACCGGCCTCGCTCGTACTGATGACGTGCGCGACGTCGTCGGTGCACAGCGTCGCCGCGAGCGTCATGTAGCCACCCGTCAGCGCCTTGCCGACGCACAGGACGTCGGGCGTGACACCCGCATGATTCGCGGCGAACAGAGCGCCCGTGCGGCCGAAACCCGTTGCGATCTCGTCGAATACGAGCAGCACGTCGTGCTCGTCGGCCATCCGTCGTAGTTCCGTCAGGTAGCGCGCGTCGTGGAACCGCATGCCGCCCGCACCCTGCACGACGGGTTCGACGACGATCGCAGCGAGCTCGTCGGCGTGCTGCTCCAGAATTGCTTCGAACTCCGCGACGTACTCGGCCTCGAACTCGCGAGGGGGCGCAGGCGCGAAAACCTGCTGCGCGAGAACGTCGGTCCACAGCGAATGCATGCCGCCGTCGGGATCGCAGATGCTCATCGGCGCGAACGTGTCCCCGTGGTAACCGCCGCGCCACGTCAGCAGCCGGCTCTTGCCCGGCTTCCCTCGTCCGCGCCAGAACTGGATACACATCTTGACCGCGACCTCCACCGACACCGAACCCGAATCAGCGAAGAACACCTTCTCCAGACCGGGCGGAGTGATGGCGACCAACAGCTCGGCGAGACGCGCCGCTGGTTGGTGGGTCAGGCCGCCGAACATGACGTGAGACATGCGGCCCAACTGATCCCGGGCCGCCGCGTCGAGAATGGGGTTTCGGTAGCCGTGCACCGCTGCCCACCACGAGCTCATCCCGTCGATCAGCTCGGTGCCGTCGGCGAGGCGTAACCGCACGCCCTGCGCGCTGTCCACGACGAGTGGGGTCGTCGACGCGGGGAACGCGCCGTAGGGATGCCAGACGTGCGCGGCGTCGATCTGCGAAATCCGTGAAGTGTCGATGGCCAGACAGCCTACGTAGTGGCGCGGGAAACATGTAACACCCGTGTTACGTGTGGATTACACTCGGCGTTCATGGAGGCACAACACGAACCTGCGCGGCACGCGTGGCCCGACGGCTTCCGCGAGCACCTGATCCGCGAGTTCGAGGGGTTCAGCCCGATCGTCGATCGCGCGATCGAGGACGGCGGCGCGTCGCTGTTCAACGACGGTCCGTACCGACGCCCTGGGCTCTGGGCCAGGGTGCGCGCGTTCGGCCGCGAGTATCTGTGGCCGTCCTGACACCGATCCTGGTTTACCGGACCGCGCGAAAGGTTACCGTCGAGTATGGCAACCACTTCGGAGCATCTGCGTAACACATTGGACGGTCGCTGGCGCGACGTGAAGAACGAGGCACGCGCTCAACTCGTCCGTGACGAGTTCCGACCGCACTACACACCCAATACCGTCATCGCGCGGACCAAGGCGCTCGAGCAGCTGAAGTTGCTCGCCCGGCACGGTGCGGCCGACGACGGGTTCAAGAAGGAACACGGCGGCACCGGTGACGTCGGTGCCGCGGTCACGATGATCGAGATGCTCGCGATGTCCGACCTGTCCTTGATGGTCAAGGCCGGAGTTCAGTGGGGCCTGTTCGGTGGAGCCATCGAGAACCTGGGCACCGAACGCCACCACGAAGCCTATGTTCGACGCATCATCGACCTCGATCTCCTCGGCTGTTTCGCCATGACGGAGACGGGCCACGGCAGCGACGTCCAGTCGCTCGAGACGACGGCCACCTTCGATCGTGAGACCGACGAGTTCGTGATCCACTCCCCTACCCCGTCGTCACGCAAGGACTACATCGGCGGCGCTGCCGAAACAGCAACCGTCGCAGCAGTGTTCGCGCAGCTGATCACGGCAGGGCCCGGCGAAGAGCCCGAAGGCCACGGCGTGCACTGCTTCTTCGTGCCGCTGCGCGACGAGAACGGCGACGACCTGCCGGGCGTTACGACGTCGGACTGCCAGTACAAAGGTGGCCTGCCCGGTGTCGACAACGGCCGAATCATGTTCGACCACGTCCGCATTCCCCGCGACAACCTGCTCAACAAGTACGCCGATGTCGCCGAGGACGGCAGCTACTCGTCCCCCATCGAGAATTCCAGCCGCCGATTCTTCACGATGCTCGGCACACTCATCCGCGGCCGCGTCACCGTCGGTGGCAGCGCGGCAGCAGCAGCGCGCGTCGCACTGGACATCGCGACGCGATATGCGTTGCAGCGCAGGCAGTTCTCGGCACCGAAGTCCGACGACGAAGTCCTCATCATGGACTACCTCGTTCACCAACGCAGACTGTTCCCGTTGATCGCGAAGTCCTACGCACTGCAGTTCGCGCAGAACGAGCTGGTCGCCAAGTTGCACGAGCTGCAGTCCTCGGAGAATCCCGACGCCGAGGAGCAGCGCGAACTCGAATCTCGCGCAGCAGGACTGAAAGCGGCCAACACGTGGCACGCGACGACGGCCATCCAGGAAGCCCGTGAGGCGTGCGGCGGTGCAGGCTATCTCGCCGAGAACCGGCTGATCTCACTCAAGGCCGACACCGACGTGTTCACGACGTTCGAGGGCGACAACCACGTCCTCACACAGCTCGTCGCGAAGGAACTGCTGACCGCGTACGCCGACGACGTCAAGAGCATGAGCCCCGTCGAGTGGGTGCGGTTCGCTGCCGAATATGCAGGCGATCGCGTCGTGAAACGTACTGCGGCACAGACGATCATCCAGACCATCCTCGACACTCGACAGGACAACGAGGAAGAGGGATCACTGTTCAACCGTGGTACTCAGGTCAAGATGTTCGAGGACCGCGAGGACTACCTGCTCGCCACCGTCGCCCGCAGACTGCAGGGCAAGGCCAAGGAAATGAGCGCGTTCGACGCCTTCAACTCCGTGCAGGATCACGTGCTGCATGCCGCGAGTGCGCACATCGACCGGATCATCCTGGAAGCCTTCGTCGCCGGGATCAGCTCGTGCGAGGACGAGAAGGCGAAGGAACTGCTCGGGCAGGTATGCGATCTGTACGCGCTGTCGGTCATCGAGGCGGACAAGGCGTGGTTCATCGAGCACCGGTACCTGTCCACCGAGCGGTCGAAGGCCGTCACCCGCGGCATCAACGAGCGCTGCCGGACCCTGCGTCCGCACGCAGTCGAACTCGTCGACGGCCTCGGAGTCCCCGAGCAGCTGTTGGGCGCCGCGATGCTCGGACACCCGCAGGCCGGTAGCGACGAGGAGGAAGCCGCGCACCCGAGCAAGGCCTGAGCTCGTGGGGCCCTTTCGGAGCGAGGGCGGCATTCGGTCACTCTGAGTGACCGAATGTCACCTTCGCTCCGCCGGGCCCTCCGAAATCCCGGCTCGTCAGGAGCTCGGCGTCACCCGCAGAACCCGGTCACCGCTGCCGTTGTCCGTGGTCAGCAGGAACGATCCGTCGGCCAGCGGCTCCATCGACCGCAGCCGGCCGTATTCACCTTCCAGCGCGACGGTCTCCCGTGCGACCCCGGTGCCGTCCTCGGTGAGTTTCAGGATCACGAGCTTCTGCCCCTGCTGGCTCGAGATGACCGCAGCCCCTGACCAGTCGCCCCACGCAGCACCGTCGACGAACGTCAGATCCGGCGTCGCGATGGTCGGTTCACCCGAACTCCAGACCGCCTCGATCGCTCCGGGCACGCGCTCGGGGTCGGTCATCGGGACCGACTCGTCGTAGGTCAGTGGGTTGCGGTCCGGCTTGTAGCCGTAGTTTCCGCCGGGGACGAGCAGGTTCAGCTCGTCGTCGCGCGTCGTTCCCTGTTCCACCTCGTAGAGGCGGTCGGTACCAGGTTGGAAGGCCAGCCCCTGCACGTTGCGGTGCCCCAGCGTGTAGACGCGTCCCGGTGCGTCGGCCGCGGCGGTTCCATCGGCGTTCACGTGAAGCACCTTGCCGCCGAGCGAGTTTCGGTCCTGCGGAACCGTCGGCGATGCAGTGTCGCCGGTCCCGACGAAGAGGCTTCCGTCGGGTGCGCTCAGGATCCGGCACCCGCCGTGACGCCCGGATGCGGCGACGGGAATGTCGTCGACGACGGTCTGCGTCCGCGTCAACGTGGTCCACTCGGGATCGACGGTCCAGCGGAAGACCGCGATGTGGTTGCCGTCGCCGCCTGCGCTACCGGGGATGGCACTGCCGGTGCCCAGGCCGCCTCCGCCCGTCACTCCTTGGCACGTGTAGAGCGCGCGCGACTCCGAGAAGTCTTGTGCCAGTTCGATTCCCATCAGACCGGTTTCGCCTTGGGCGTACAGGTCGCTCAGGTCGGCAGCCAGGTCCGCCACGCTGCCGTCGGTGCGCTTGACGACGAATCGCCCGCTGCGCTCGCCGGTCAGGATGGTGCCGTCGGGTGCGACGACCACATCCCACGGCTTGTTCAAACCGTCGATCTCGGTGGTCACCTGCAGATCAGGCAGATCGGTCTCGGGTTGGGCACCCGCCCCCGACGTACAGGCAAGCGTCAGGCAGACACTCGCAGCGAGAACTCCGGTACCTGCCAGCAGCTTGTTCATTCATGGCATGTACCACCTGCAGCCGACCGTAAACACGGCTCACGATGCGAGTCGATAACCCGCTTCCGTGACGGCCGCGGCAACGGCCGAATCCTCGATCGTGTTGTCGCTGAACACAACAACCTTGCCCGACGCGACGTCGACCTTCACGTCGGTAACCCCCGTCAGTTCCGATATCTCCTCGGAAACCGAAGCGGCACAATGCTGGCAGGTCATGCCCTCGACCACGTAATTGCTTTCCACGCGAGAAACCTTCTCTCCGATTGCTTTTCGAATTGGGTCAGGATCGGACGAGCCGAGCGATGGCGTCCGACGCCTCTTTCACCTTCGCGTCCGCGTCCGGACCGCCCTTCTTGGCGGCCTCGACGACGCAACCGGCCAGGTGCGCGTCGAGCAGCTTGAGCGAGACGGACTGCAGCGCCTTGGTCGCCGCGGACACCTGGGTGAGGACGTCGATACAGTACCGATCCTCGGACACCATCCGAGAGATTCCGGCGATCTGCCCCTCGATGCGACGGAGCCTCTTCAGGAGGTCGTCCTGCTCGGTCGAGTAACTGCTCATGCCCGCCACCATACCCCTACCGGGTATGGGAACGCATCCACGACAGCCGACGGATCCCGTCCGTCACGAGCACACCGGCGACGACGACGCAGACCGTTGCCACGGCGATCCACGATCCCGAGTATCTTGTCGACGTGTACGCCGGTGCGCCGTCCGGTACCGCAGCGTAGTGATGAACGTCGATGCCGAGGTTCCAGCACAGCACCGCGAGGACGATCGCCACCACGGCCCCGACAACCTCGCCGATCGCGGTTCTCATACGTTCTCCTTCGCCAGCTCCAGCGCCTCACGCAGGCCGTCGTCGTCCTTCGCCCAGGCTTGCACGAACGCACCCCCGACCAGGCGGAGCCCGATCGCGTGGCGACGACGCGGCACCCCACTCAACTCACCCAGCACCCGCGCCGTCTCCCATTTCTTCGGCTCGTAATCGCCGTCGGAGTAGTCGGCGGGAGGAAGGATCGCGTCGATGTCGACGAGGTCCAGCACCTCGGTGCCCTGCCGCAGCGTCGACGGCGTGAGTTCGACGCTGACATGCCTGCGTGCCGCGGACACCTGGACGTAGGTGAAGCCGATGAGCACCAGCGAGAACAGTCCCAATGCGAACCAATGGACGACCGGGCCGGTCAGAATTTCGAAGATCAGAACTGCGATGCAGAACAGCGGGCCCCACAGCAACGCTCGCCACCGTGCGCCCTGCTCCACGAACAGCACGGGACCGGGTTCACTCACGGTGGAACCAGCTACGCGCCGACGGACGATAGACGAGCATGCAGGCAACCAGCAGAACCAGCGCGATCGCCAACAGTTCCTGGAAGGCACCCAGCGCCAGCACTCCCAACACCAACACCAGCGCCGCGAAGATCGAGATCCCGACGAGCGCCCGTCGCAGCATTCCGTGACCTGCACGCACCGGACCTGCGAGGAATCCGACGACGAGTCCCAGAACAGCGCACACGACGCCGACGACCCGAATGAGCGAGAGATAGGAATCGATGGCCGCAGACGACGTACCTTGCTGCTCGAGTGCAGGGCGCAGTTGATCGACCGGAACCGTGAGGGTCAGCAGCGCCACGAGAACGAGAAGGACAGCGGCGATCAACCACAACACGTACGCAGCATTGACGACTCCGGGCCGCGCACCCGCGGGGACACTGGTACTCACACGTACATACTGCCTGTTCAGCCGGTGACGATTGCCGGCACCACGATGGCGAGCGCGACGAGAATGCCGAGCGCCACCACCAGCCCGATGAGCAGCAGCTCACGACTGGTGCTGTGAGGACACTTCAACTTGGTGACGTGCCGCGGTTCTGCGTCGAACTGCATTGACTCCCCCTACGCACAGCGTGTGACGGCAATCACCGTACACCGCACGCGCGGGGAGGGAAAGCGCACTGGTCAGCGAGCGCCCATCACCCCGCCGTGAATCCCAGCGCCATGATGAACACTGCTACCGACACTGCCGCGAGCAACCCCAGCAACGCCCACACGGGCCTACCGCGCTCTTGATCGTTCTGTCGAATCTCTGGTTGTGTCATCGCGCGAATCCGATCACTCGAAGGTCTACTTCGGGTGATGCTAGTCACATGTTACTGAAGTGACTGGTGTGACACGCGCGAGATCAGGACTTTCGGGACGCGAAGAAGTACTCGTTCGAGTCCTTGCGGTGCATCAGGTAGATCGCACCCGCAGCCAACACACCCTGCAGAATTCCGGCGACACCGAGGACGATGGCCATGGCGCCGTCGTTCGCACCGAATCCGAACAGTTGCGGAACGGTCAGCACGACCGTCACGGTGCCGATCATCGTCAGCAGCATGCGAGCCCACATCTTGCCCATGCGCATCTTGTTCACCCAGAACAGGAACAGCGCGCCGAATCCGACGCCGATCGCGACCATCACGACGAGAGCCGCGATCAGGTAGCTCTCAGCGGAGTCCACCGTCAACGGGATGGACGCGTCCTGAGCCATCACGTCGTCGACCAGTTGCTGAGCGAACACCGACCGGTCGCCGTAGACGACGATCAGCGTCGCCAACAGATTGATCATGCCGAGCAGCGCGACACCCCACCAGAGATGACGTGCCGTCTCGACGTCGACCGGGGCGGGCCGCTTCACCGACTCCAATGGAGGCGGGCCGTGCTCCGCTTCCCACCGCGCCCAGTCGGGCTCGGGAGGTTGCTGTCCGTTCTCGGGATGCCAGGGGTTGCTCACAGCCAACCTGCCGCTTCGGTCGCCCAGTAGGTCAGTACGACGTCCGCACCCGCGCGGCGGATGCTCGTCAACGATTCCAGGATTGCGGCGTCACGATCGATCCATCCGTTCTGCGCGGCTGCCGTGATCATCGAGTACTCACCCGAGATCTGATATGCCGCAACAGGAACCGGCGAAATGTTCGCGACGTCGCGAAGAATGTCGAGGTAGGACATGGCCGGTTTGACCATCACCATGTCCGCGCCCTCTGCGAGATCGAGCTCGACCTCGTATGCGGCTTCGCGTCGGTTCGCCGAATCCTGTTGGTACGTGCGGCGATCGCCCTGCAACGAGGATCCGACGGCCTCACGGAACGGCCCGTAGAACGCCGACGCGTACTTCGCCGAATAAGCGAGCTGCCCGACGTCGTGATGCCCCGCCGCGTCGAGCCCGGCACGAATCGCGGCAACCTGACCGTCCATCATTCCGCTCGGTCCGAGTAGGTGTGCACCCGAATCAGCTTGTGCGACAGCCATGTCCACGTACCGCGCCAGCGTCGTGTCGTTGTCGACGGCACCGTCGGCAGTCAGCACACCACAGTGACCGTGATCGGTGAACTCGTCGAGGCACGTATCGGCCATGACGACAGTGGAGTCACCGAGGTCGGACTTCAGTCGACGCAGTCCGCGATTCAGAATTCCCTGCGGATCCGTTGCGCCGGAACCGATCGCGTCCTTGTCCTCTGCGCGCGGCACACCGAACAGCATGACCCCACCGACACCGGCGGCGACGGCCTCCTCGGCCGCCTTGCTCAACGAATCGAGTGTGTGCTGGTACACGCCGGGCATCGACGAGATCTCACGCGGAGCGTCGAGCCCGTCGGCGACGAACATCGGGAGCACCAGATGCCGTGGCTGCAACGAGGTTTCGGCAACCAGACGCCGCAGCGCCGGGGTGCGACGCAAGCGACGGGGGCGATCTACGGGGAACAAAAGGATGGCCTCACTTCGTTCGGCACGTGCACGAAAATACATAGCGGACTATGTATTTTCGTGCACATGGCATCAGCGCCTGCGACTCTTCTTCCGCGGAGGAGGCAGAGCGCCCTCGGCGCGCAGGCGAGCAGCGTGCTCGGCCAGCGCCTCGATGAGCGGACCCACCTGCGCGGTCTCGGGCTGCACGTCGACGCGCAACCCGAATTCGACTGCAGTCTCGGCAGTCTTCGGCCCGATGCACGCGACGAGCGTACGAGCATGTGGCTTTCCGGCGATTCCGACGAGATTACGGACGGTCGAGCTCGACGTGAAGCACACTGCGTCGAATCCACCCGTCTTGATCATCTCGCGGGTCTCGGCGGGCGGCGGCGCGGCCCGAACGGTGCGGTAGGCGGTGACGTCGTCGATCTCCCAGCCACGCTCACGCAGGCCTTCGGCGAGGGTCTCGGTCGCAATGTCTGCGCGCGGCAACAGAACTCGGTTGACCGGGTCGAAGACCTCGTCGTACGGCGGGAAGTCCTCGAGCAGTCCGAGCGACGACTGATCGCCCGACGGCAGCAGTTCGGGGTTGATTCCGAACGACCGCACCTTGGCCGCGGTCGCTTCACCGACGCACGCGATCTTGACGCCGGAGAACGCGCGAGCGTCCAGACCGAACTCCTCGAACTTCTCCCACACCGCGCGGACCGCGTTGGTCGAGGTGAAGACGACCCACTGGTACCGGCCGTCGACCAAGCCCTTGACCGAGCGTTCCATCTGAGCCGGACTACGCGGCGGCTCGACGGCGATGGTCGGGACCTCGATCGGGATGGCGCCGTGCGTGACGAGCCGATCGCTCATCTCCCCAGCCTGATCCTTGGTGCGCGGCACGAGCACGGTCCAGCCGTACAGCGCGCGAGATTCCCACCAGGACATCTTGTTTCGGCCCGAGACGACCTTGCCGACGGTCACGACGAGCGAGCCGACGAGCTCACTGCCCGCGTCGTTCAACGTCGCGAGGGTCGCCTCGACGGTGCGCTGCTGACGCGTCGTACCGCGGACGGTGATCGCGGCAGGTGTCTGCGGTGCGAGCCCATGTTCGACGAGCGCGCTCGCCGTTTCGGCCAGGTGCCCCGACGTCGCGTGCAGCACGAGCGGACCGGGAGCGGCAGCGAGTGCAGCCCAGTCGACCTCACCGCGCACGTCGGCCTCGGTGTGTCCGGAGCCGAGCGCCATACCGGCGTAACTCGGAACCGCCGACCCGGACGGAAGGCCGGGAAGCACCTCGAACTGGACGTGGGTACGAGCGACGGCTGTGACCTCGGCTATGACGGAATCCGCGGTCAGTGGGTCACCGGACACGAGACGGATGACGTCGTGGCCGTTCTTGGCCTCGGCCAGCAGTGTCTTGGCAACCTCGGCAGGCTCACCGAGTGCGGGACGGACGTCGACGCCGTTCTCACCGGTTTCGGGGTCGCGCGGCAGGTCGTTGCCGACGAGCGCGATAACGCCCTGGTCGACGTCGGGGTCGGTGAAAGCGAGTTCAGCGGCGCCGAGTACTTCGCGTGCGCGGACGGTGAGCAGAGCCGGGTCGCCCGGCCCCGACCCCACGAACAGGATCCGTCCGTTGGCGTTCTTGCGGCTCATCGGTTGTTCTCCAGTGCTGTCTTGTGCGGGTAGTGCAGTTCGATCGGGGTTGCCGGGCCCCGTTTCGGTATCAGACGCGCAGTCGCGATGGAACCGCCGCGTACAGGGGGCCGAGGGGCCCTGCGTTTGGCTCGTCCGCGAGTGGGTGCGGTGATCGACCTAGACATGAGGTGCTCCCCCGGCTGCAGGTTCGGTGACGGCGACGAGATCGCGGGCACCGAGGTCGAGAAGCTCGCGAGCGAGGTCGCGGCCCAGTTCCTCGGCACCGTGAGTGGATCCGACGATCGATGCACGGATGGTGTCGCTGCCGTCGATCGCGGCGACGCAGCCGCGGACCGACAGCTCGTCGAACACCCGACCGTCCTCGTCGATCGATTCGACGACCTCGGCGATCGCGCCGACAGGCGCGGTGCAGCCTGCTTCGAGTTCGGCAAGCAATCCACGTTCGGCCTGCACGGCCGCGCGAGTGTTCGGGTCGTCGAGCGTGCCGATCTTCTCGATGAGCTCGGTTTCTCCGATGCGGCATTCCACCGCGAGCGCACCCTGTGCAGGCGCGGGCAACAACTGAACCGGATCCAGAGCCTCGGTGACGACGTCGAGCCTGCCGATACGTGCAAGTCCTGCGCGAGCGACGACGACCGCGTCGAGCTCACCCGACGCGACCTTGCCGATGCGGGTATCGAGATTGCCGCGCAGCGGACGGATGTCGAGACCCTGGCCGAGCGCACGCAACTGCGCTGCTCGACGCGGTGCCGACGTTCCGACGGTCGCGCCTGTCGGCAGTTCTCCCAGCACTAGACCGTCACGAGCGACGAGGGCGTCGCGCGGATCCTCACGCGGAGGAATCGCGGCGATGACGAAGCGCTCGTCGGGGGCCGTCGGGAGATCCTTGTACGAGTGCACGGCGACGTCGACCTTGCCGTCGGTGAGCGCTTCACGCAGCGCGGCGGTGAAGACGCCGACGCCGATCTCCTGTACCGGTGCCGCAGACAGATCGCCCGCGGTCTTCACGATCACGAGTTCCGCGTCGAGGCCTGCGGCGATCAATCCCTGACGCACCGTCTCGGCCTGGGTCGTCGCGAGAAGGCTTCCCCGCGTTCCGATCCGTACTACACGCTTGTCCGATCCGCTCACTCCGACTGTCCCTTCCGGGCATCGGTACGGCTGGCGGTGAAGTCGTCCACGAGTTCCATTCCGTTGATCTCGATCGGGCTGGCGACAGCCTCGACCGTTCCTGGGCTGAGCTCGAACAGCTCACGCAGCGCTGCTGCATACGAATCGCCGCCCGGTGTCGTCGCGAGTTGCTTGACCCGCACGGTCGGCGAATGAAGAAGCTTGTCGACGACGCGTCGCACCGTCCGTGCCACCTCGTCGCGTTGCGGTGAATCGAGGCCCGGCAGGCGGGATTCGAGACGCAGAAGTTCGCCTTCGACGACCTCGGCCGCGCGCTGGCGCAGGGCGGTGACGGTCGGGGTGACCTCGGCCAGACGCTGACCGGCGAGATAGCCGGACAGCTCGGCGGACACGATCTCGCGAGCGGCCGACGCATCGGTCGATGCGGCACCCGCAGCCGGGTCGCGTTGCAGCGACTCCATGTCGAAGATGTCGACGCCCGGCAGTCCGGCAACGGCGTGGTCGACGTCGCGCGGCAATCCGAGGTCGCAGATGGCAAGTGTGCGGCCGGGCTCACGCTGCGCGAGCGCGAGATGCGCATCCGCGAGCGAGACGACAGCCCCGACCGCGCCCGTACAGGTGACGAGGACATCGGCGTCGGCCAGCGCTACCGGCATCTGGTCGAGGTCCATTGCGATGGCCGACACGCCTGCGGACACAGCGGTCTCGGCGAGCCGATCCGCTCGCTCGCGCGTCCGGTTGACGACGATCAGACGGCCGATACCCGCGCGGCCGAGATGCGCGACGGACAACCCGCCCATCGCACCCGCACCGAGCACGACGGCCGTGCGACCGGCGAGAGTGCCGTCGAACAGGGCGGCAGCGCGGTCGAGCGCAACCGAGACGACCGACGCACCGGCAGAATCGATGCCCGTCTCCGAATGCACCCGCTTCCCGACGCGCAGTGCCTGCTGGGCCAGTTCGTGCAACACACGTCCCGACGCCTGCTGGCCGTCCGACGCGGCGTACGCGGCCCGGATCTGGCCGAGAATCTGCTGCTCACCGATGACCATCGAATCCAGGCCACTGGCCACCGCGAACAGATGCTCGACGGCTGCTTCGCTGTACCGGACGTAGGCGTGCTTGGTCAGCTCCGGCACCTGAAGGCCCGAATGCTCGGCGAGAATCTCGCCTACCGAGGCGAGCGCCCCGTGGAACGCGTCGACGACCGCGTAGACCTCGACGCGGTTGCAGGTGGAGACCACCATGACCTCGGAGATGTTCCCGCTGGCCATGAGCTTGTCGGTCAGCTTGGGACGATCCGTGTCGGTGATCGCGACACGTTCGAGGACTGCGACGGGAGCGCTACGGTGCGAAATCCCGACGAGAAGGACACTCACGGTGCAATCACCGATCCATTTCTTCTGGAATTGCTGCTTGTCGAACTACTGATGGCGCCGGCCGCAACTCCGGCTCCGGGCAAACCGCCCGGCGACACTCTGGGTCCCCGACTGCGCCCGAGTCGAGGCGTCGTCGACAGGTTCGCGCCGCCGTGAGCGGCCTCGTTGCGAGAACTGTTGAACGACAGGACCTGCATCTCGACGGCCAGGTCGACGCGTCGCACTTCCACGCGGTCCGGGACGTCGAGTTCGACCGGGGAGAAGCTGAGGATGCATTCCACTCCGCCGGCGACGAATGCCGACGCGACGGCCTGGGCCGCGTCGTCGGGCGTCGCGATGACGCCGATGGTGGCTTCGAGTTCACGGCATCCGACCTCGAGGGTGTCGACGTGCCTGACCTGCAGATCGTCCACGACGAGGCCGACGCGCGCAGGATCGATGTCGAACAGCCCGACCATGGAGAAGCCGCGACGACCGAACCCGCCGTACCGAGCGAGGGCCTGACCCAGATTGCCGACGCCGACGAGAACGACCTTGTGGCCGCGGTCGAGGCCTAGTGCGCTCTCGATCCGGGCGCGCAGGCGCATGACGTCGTATCCAACTCCGCGAACACCGTTGGGTCCGAGGAACGACAGATCTTTACGTAGCTTCGCCGAACCGACTCCGGCCGCCGTCGCGAGTTCTTCACTGGAAACGATGAGAACGCCGTCGTCGGCAAGGATTCCGAGGACCCGCAAGTAGGTCGCCAATCGGGTCACCGTAGCCTGGGGGATAACGCGTTCGGCACCAACGGATCGCTCGACCGGGGCCGGTACAACCGGGCGCTCTCGGGTCACGTTCCTGGCTCCTCGTCCGAACGGCAGCGATGCCGGTCCTCACGCTGATCCTGCGGTGTTCGATCAACTACATGTGTTCGATCAGGGCGGCGCTTCGGGTGCTGCGCGCTGCTGAACTCACAGAATTCTGCTTCCGTGTCCGCACCACGGTAACTGCTTGTGAACGAATGAACAAAGTCGCTGGATCCGTGCTAGAGGTGCCCTCACCTGCAAAGCGAGAGCAATCACACGTTCTTAGGGTGCCCTTTTGCTGCCAGATCGGCGCGCAGTCGAGGCTCGTCGACCTCCCAATAACTGTGCTCACGACCGTCGAGAAGGACCACCGGAACACGGTCGCCGTATTCGGCGCGCAGGTCAGGGCTGGTAGCTGCGGCTTCGTCGACGTCGATGCTGGTCGGGACCACCCCGTGCTCGGCGCACACCGACGTCAGAACCTTCAGTGCGGCAGCGCAGGAGTAGCAGCCTGCACGGGTGAGAAGAACCACGGAGGTCGAGGCGGAATCCATGCCTCCACTGTCCCACCGACATGCACGGAGACGAACGTCACACCCGCCTCCCGAGCGGCCGGGCCGTCGACTCGGCGGGACGCGCGGTCGGTGACGGTGCCACGGTCTAGGGTTGTGGGTAGCGTTCGAGCAGGGAGGTACGCCGAAGATGATCGACGGGGGTTCCGAGACGCCTGACATCGACAAGCCCGATGCAGAGACGTCCGAGGCAGCTACATCAGCGGACAAAGCGACACCGCAGGAGACAGCAGCATCACCGGAGACCGCAGCCGCGGTCGATCTGCCTGTTTCCGAGGTGTCCGATGCCGACATGCTCGAGACGACCGATCCCGAGACCGACAAGCGTCGCAAGCGCCGGTTCCGCAACCCTCTCGGCCCGACGGACGCGCAGGTGCGCGCCAGTGTCGCGGGTGAGGCGAGCGCCGACGCCGCCATCGCTCTGCAGATCGAGGGCAGCAGTTCGGTTCCGCTCGACCTGACCGCTGCCGCGTTCTTCGACGTCGACAACACGATGGTCCAAGGCGCGTCCATCATTCACTTCGCTCGCGGACTCGCGGCACGCAAATACTTCACGAGTGGCGACTTGGCCCAATTCGCTTGGCAGCAAATCAAATTCAGAGTCAGCGGCAAGGAGAACAGCGACGACGTCGCCAGCGGTCGCGAGAAGGCGCTGTCGTTCATCACCGGTCGGCCCACTGCCGAACTCGCCCGGCTCGGCGAGGAAATCTACGACGAGCTCATCGCAGACAAGATCTGGCCCGGCACCGCAGCTCTCGCGCAGATGCACCTCGACGCGGGCCAGCAGGTCTGGCTGGTCACCGCCACGCCGCTCGAACTGGCGCAGATCATCGCCGAGCGACTGGGCCTGACGGGTGCACTGGGCACCGTCGCGGAGAGCAAGGACGGAATCTTCACCGGCCGGCTCGTCGGCGACATCCTGCATGGGCAGGGCAAAGCGCACGCCGTCCGCACGCTCGCGGTCCGCGAAGGTCTGAACCTCAAGCGCTGTACGGCGTACTCGGACAGCCACAACGACGTCCCCATGCTGTCGCTCGTCGGCACCGCCGTCGCGGTCAATCCCGACGCGGACCTCCGTGAGCTGGCCAAGAACCGCGGCTGGGAGATCCGGGATTTCCGCACCGGACGTAAAGCGGCGAAGATCGGGGTCCCGACGGCACTCGCACTCGGCGCAGTCGGCGGTGGGCTCGCGGCGGTCCTCGGTCGTCGGAAAGCGGCCTAGTCCCTCCCCCACACAGGCCCTGGGGAGCCGTCAGAGTGTCAACTGCATCAGCGTCAGATCCAGCCACCGGTCGAACTTGATACCGACCTCCGGCATCTCCCCGACCGTCACGAAGCCGAACTTCTCGTGCAGCGCGATGGACGTGGTGTTCAGCGATTCGATGACCCCGACGAGCGCGTGAACCTCGGCGCCCCGGGCACGCTCGATGAGCTCCGTCAGCAACGCGCTCGCAATGCCACGGCGATGAAAACCGTTGTGCACGTAGACCGAATGCTCCATCGTGAGCCGATAGCCGCTCTTCGGCCGCCACTGCGAGTACGACGCGTATCCGGCGACATTGCCGTCGACGACCGCCGTGAGGACGGGGTATCCGGCGCGGAGTCGCCCGTCGAGCCACTCCATTCGCTCGTCGAGCCCGACCTCGGTTTCGTCCCAGATGGCCGTGGTGTTTCTGATGGCGTCGTTGTGAATCTCGAGGATCGACGGTAGGTCTTCGGTGACGGTGTCGCGAATCAGCACCGGGACAACACTACTGCCAGCCCAGGCTCGTGCTCATCCCAAGAAAACGTTTCGGCGCTTGGCGAGCAACCGGTACAGCGTGTGCTGGATGGTCTCGCGGACGTGGTCGGTGAGCTCGAACAACACCATCGGGTCCTCGGAGGCCTGCGCGTCGTAGGAATCCGTGTAGATCGGCTTGCCGAATTCGATGTACCACTTCGACGGTAGCGGAATCAGCCCGAGTGGCCCGAGGTGCGGGAAGAACGGCGTCACCGGAAAGTACGGCATGCCCATCAGCCGCGCGAGCGGGGTGATGTCACCGATCTTGGGATAGATCTCCTCGGATCCGACGATCGAGCACGGCACGATCGGAGCACCTGTACGCAGCGCCGCCGAGACGAATCCGCCGCGGCCGAAACGCTGCAACTTGTAGCGCTCGCTGAACGGTTTGCCGATCCCCTTGAACCCCTCCGGGAACACGGCGGCGACCTCACCCATACGCAGCAGACGTTCGGCGTCGGGATTGCACGCGAGCGTATGGCCGGCCTTACGAGCGATGGTTCCGACGCCAGGCATCTCGAATGCCATGTCCGCGGCCAACATTCGCAACGGGCGTTTCTTCGGATGGTGATCACGGACGGCAACCGACGTCATGAGGGCGTCGATCGGGATGACGCCCGCGTGATTGGCGACGACGAGCGCTCCCCCGTCGTCGGGGATGTTCTCGATGCCTTTGACCTCGACCCGGAACCACTTGTCGAACAGCGGCCGGAGCATCGGGAGCCACACGGCGTCCGCGAAGTGCGGGTCGTAGCCGAACTCGTCGACCGTGTAGTCACCGGCCAGTCGCCGACGGGCGAACTCGGCTGTCCGGGCGATCTGGTCGACCAACTTGTCCTTGACGGCATCGATCGGCGACGGGTCGGCGGTGTGGTGTTCGACGGGCGCAGCCGTCGTCGGGGTGATCAGCGGCGTCGGAGGCAGCGGCTCGGTGTACGACGACGGGTGTCTACTGCGCCCCTGGTCCAGATGCCGACTGGGATCGGCATGAGCGGAGGAACGCACGGATCTTCCCGACCCACCGCCGTGCAGTGGAATCACCTTGGCCACGTCGGTCACCCCTCCCGTCCCGAGTCCGTTGCGGCCAGAGCTCTACGCGACACTGCAGCCCCTGCATCGACGGCCGACAGCAGACGCTTCTCCACCGAGTCGACCCAGTCGACCCCGAGCACGGGCCGCAGCGCAGCGCCTCGCACGAAGTCGTCGAATGCCTGCACGGTAGTCCACCGAGGCTCGAATCCGAGGTCGGATCGCATACGAGTGGTGTCGAGGCCGCACCCGAAGTGGAAGTAGTCGAGTTGCTCGGTGGTGAATTCGCGCATCATGCCGCCCATCAATGCCCGTCCGACGCTCTTGAACATCGCGAACGGTACCGGCACTTCGATGCGCCCCGCACGACGAATGGCTTGCGACAGCATGATCGTGCCGTCGGCTCCGACGTTGAACGTGCCTGCCGGGCCACTGACGGTTGCACGCTCGAGCGCGGCAAGCGCGTCCTCCTCGTGCAGCAGCTGCATGCGTGCGTCGCGGCCGATGATGCTCGGAATGACGGGAGACGTCATGTAGCGAGAGATGGTGCCGTTGAGCCTCGGCCCGATCAGCGGTGCCATACGCAGGATCGACACGGCGATATCCGGTCGACGTCGTCCGAGTCCGCGGATGTATCCCTCGATGTCGATGGTGTCGCGCGCGAACGCACCGGAGGGAGGGCGTCGCGCACTCATCTCTTCGGTGAACTTGACCGGATCCTTGGCGCTGCATCCGTACACGGACGACGACGACCGAAGAACCACCTTCTGCACCGTCGGCGATTTCTGGCACACAGCGAACAGCTGCATGGCCCCGATGACGTTGAGGTCCTTCATCGTCGCGCGGCCACCGGACTTGGGCGGTTTGGTGATGGTCGCCGCGTGCACGACCGTGTCGACCGACGCGTTCCGGATGACCTTGCCGATGAGCGGATTGCGGATGTCCGCGCGAACGAATTCCGCCCGGCCCATGCGTCGTAGAAGATCTTTGCTGGGCGAGCGGGCGTCGACGGCGATCACTCGCTCGATCGACGGATTCTGCGCGAGACGAGTGACCAGATAACCACCGAGGAATCGACTCGCCCCCGTGACAAGGGCCACTTTCGGCGCTGCTACGCCACGATCGATCGAGTTCACCGACACCCCCGTTCGTTGCCGCGACTGCGTCTTACGGACGTTCCGCAGGCTGCACTCTCAGCAGCCTACTGGAATACCGAGAAGATGCGAGCGGTCGAGAAAAGGCACTCTGTGCAGGAAAAACGCATGTCAGGACAACAAGACCGGTGAGGGCTTTACACAACAGAAAAGCCCGTCACCTGACGATGACGGGCTCTTCTACGAAGCTTTACTTACCGAGTTTCCTACGCTGCACTCGCGTACGACGAAGCAACTTGCGGTGCTTCTTCTTCGACATGCGCTTGCGACGCTTCTTGATCACTGAACCCATGGCGGGTGTCCCTCACGTTCTTCTCTAGCGTTTCGCGCACGCGATGTTGCGTACGCCTACCTGGCGCCTCGAACTCTGTTCCGGCCAACCATCGACCGACACAGAGCCGTCGATCCCCAAGCTGGCGCTCGGGCCTCGTTGTTCGCGGCCCGATGCAACGGCAGCCACTGGCACGACAGTTGTCGAGCTTACCGGTGAACGTGTCGATCCACGAAACCGGCCCGACTTCCATCCGCCAGCGTCAGCGCTCGTCAGCCCGCGTCGAAGTACGACGTCTCCAGGTAGTCGTGCACCGCCTTGGCGTGCACACGAAACGACCTACCCACGCGTACTGCGGGCAGTTCTCCGCTGTGTACCAGGCGGTACACAGTCATTTTCGACACCCTCATCAGTGTTGCCACTTCGGCCACTGTGAGGAATTGCGTTCCAGCTACGGCTGGTTGACCATCCGAGGACGAAGCCTTGGACGGCTTGTTTGCAGGCGCCATCAATCCACATACCTCCGGCACGTCTCGCGCGGCAGGCTTCCCCTCCTGCCGAACAGACACGCACGTGCTACCTGTGAGCTTAACGTGACACATGGGGTTGTTGCGACGGGTGTAGGTCATCGAATTTTTATTCTGCTGTGATGCCCATCTCAGTCGATCGGTCCTTGGCGGCACTCAGAGCATGGAAAAACGCTGCTCGGAGGCCATTGGACTCCAATTCTCGGACTGCTGCGGCCGTCGTGCCTCCGGGCGATGTGACGGCATATCGGAGTTCCGTCGGCGTTTCGTCCGAACGATCGAGCATCGCAGCCGACCCGACCATCGTCTGAACCACGAGCGCCGACGCGACATCCCTGGACAATCCGAGCCCGACTCCCGCGTCGACCATGGCCTCGGCGACGAGGAAGAAGTAGGCCGGTCCCGAGCCCGAGACGGCGGTGACGGCGTCGAGCTGATTCTCCTTGACCGTCACGACCTTGCCGACGCTCGACAGGATCGTCCGGACGAGTTCGAGGTGTTCGGCTTTCGCGTAGCGTCCGGGCGCCAGAACGCTGACACCCTCGCCGACGAGCATCGGCGTGTTGGGCATGACACGGATGACGGGGAACCCCGCAGGCAGCTTCGGCTCGAACTTCGCAGTGGGAACACCGGCGATCAACGACACGATCAACTGCTCGCGCTCGCCGTCCAGATCCGTCTTCGCGATCTCGGTGACGACCGATTCCGCGTCGCCCGGCTTGACCGCGAGGACGATGACGTCGGCGTTCTCCGACGCCTCGGAGATGGACGTCGTCAGGATTCCGTACGTCGACGCCAGCTCCGCTGCCCGCGATTCGAACTTCTCGGCCACCACCAGGTCACGAACCGCATGACCCGATTCGAGGAGACCCGCGATCAGCGCCTCGCCGATCCGGCCACCTCCGATTACTGCAATTCTCGTCATGGCGGTAAGCCTAGATTGCGGTACTCAGCGCGGCACCATCGCCAACTGTCGGCTCTGCACGACCACGGCACCCGTCGAATCGAGCACCAGATGGTCTTCCTCGAACCACGTGCCGCCGATGACGGTGCTGCTCGCCGCGACCCGCAACCAACCGGGCGCAGGTGCCTTACGCAGATAGCCCGTCAGCTGAACCGTCGGCGCCCATCCGAACATGCCGCGGTTCATCGTCACGGGCGCGCAGATGTCACCGGTCATCAACGCGAACAGCACGGCAGTGTCGACGTCGGCCTCGTCGTCGGGATGCGGCCGTACCCACATCCGAACCTCCGGCTCCCCCTGCTGTCCCGACAGGAAATGCGCCGACGACGGGTCGATGCGCATCTCGCAGCCCTGCGCCACATGCACGATCGACGCCATCGGGTGATCCCCGCCGATCGCCTGGGTCTCGGCGGGTGGCTCGGCAGGCATCGACGCGAGCGACGACGGCACCTCGTGGCGCGGCACGTCGGTGTCCGGACGCCCGAGCGTGACGACGGCCCGGACCGCGACGCGTCCGCCCTGTGTCATCTCGACATCGACGTGACTGACCTGCTTGCCGCGCTTGCGAACGATCGTCGTCAGCTCGACGGCACCGGGGTCGGGCGCGTTGAGGTAGCTGACGCTGACGGCGAGGGGCTGCAGGTCGTCGTCGCTCAGTTGGGCTCGTGCGGCGGCCGCGCAGGTGGCGAGCATCGTTCCACCGTGGACTTTGGGTCCGATCGTCCACGTCGAATCGATGACCGCGCCGAACGCGCCTTCGGTGTCGCTGTGATGGGTCGTCGTGACGGTCGTCGCGGATCGGAACGGGCTGGTCATGTGGCTGGCCTTTCGAGTGCAGAAGCTATGTCTTGATGGGCGAGGCGTCGGAGTGCTGTGATGACGGGTTCGTAGACGGCCGTTCCGATCACCGAGTATTCGACGGCCGCTTCGACGGTGTCCGGCATGAGCGACAGGTCGTAGTCGGCGATGCCGCGCACGTGGCGTCCGTACACCTCCAGCCGCTCGTCGGTCATCGGGATTCCGACTTCCTCGGCTGCTCGCAGAGCTCGGTCGAGCTGTGCGACGGCGACGAACCTGGGGTCGTAGACCTGCCCGAGTTTCTCGAGCGCCGCTTTCGCCAGCGGGTAGTCCTCGGCATCGGCGTCGTCGAGATAGGGCGGCAGCTCGGCGATCGCGCGCCCGAGCGTCTGGAACAGCGACGCCTCCGGGTATTCGATCAGCCGCAGAACCGTTCTGATGCGGTCGATCGGCAGCCCCGCGCCTGCGAGCGCCTTGATGAGAGCCAGGCGCTCGACGTGCTCGTCGCCGTACGTCGACTGCGTCGCGGACGTGGATATGCCTGGCATGAGCAGGCCCTCGCGCAGGTAGTACTTGATCGTCGCAAGTGGGACACCCGACGCGGCGACGAGCTGAGATACGCGCACGCCGACTCCCTCGATTGGATACCTGCAGTATCCAGACCTTACCCCGAGGAAGAATTCAGGTGCTTACGCGCGAACTCCAACGCCTGACCGAGCATCGACGAACGTTCGGTCAGCGTCCGAGCGTTCTGCGTGTTGATCTCGACGACGGCCTGGCCGCGGAAACCTCGTCGAACCAGCTCGGAACACACCTCGGCGCACGGCTGGTCACCGTGGCCGGGAATCAGATGCTCGTCCACCGACGCGCCCCTGCCGTCGGCCAGATGCAGGTGCGCCAGGCCGTCGCCCATGCGGTTCATGAGCTCGACGGCATCGGAACCGGCTGTCGCCGTGTGGGAGAGGTCCAGCGTGTAGTGGGCGTGACCCGAATCGGTCGGATCGTACGACGGCGCGAACGCCGACAGCGCCGCACCCGGCCCGCCGCGCTTACGCAGCCGAGCCGCCGACCCTTCCTTGCGCCCGAAGAAGCGATCTGCACGCATCGGGAACATGTTCTCGACGGCGACGATGACGTCGGACCCCATCTCGAGATCCGCAACCTGGTCGGAAAAGCCGTCGGCGTACTTCTTCTGCCACCGAAAAGGCGGATGTACGACGACGGTCGCAGCCCCCAGCTTCTCGGCGGCCTGCACCGATCGTTCCAACTTCGCGGCAGGATCGGATCCCCAGACGCGCTGGGAGATGAGCAGACACGGCGCATGAATGGCCTGGACCGGAATGCGGTACTTCCGCGACAACGCCGCGACCGCTTCGACGTCCTGACTGACCGACTCCGCCCACACCATCAGCTCGATGCCGTCGTACCCCAATTCGGCAGCGAAGCGGAACGCAGCCTCGGTGTTCTGCGGGTACACCGACGCCGTGGACAGACCGACGACGACCTCGGACGCAGGCATGCAGGCCTTGTCAGCCGGTACTCAATTGGAACGCCAGCGGTCCCAGCGTGACGAACACTCCGACCGCGATAGCGATGACCATGCTGATCATGTCGTCCGTGCGTCTCAGGATGCGCACCACCGCGACGAGTCCGACGATCACCAGTACCGCCAGGATCAACGCGACCCACGGCAACATGTCCCACAGCTTCTCGAAGCCCTTGAACAACAGCGCGCCGACGACGATCGCCACGACGCCCTGACCCGCGAGAACGAGCCACTGCCTGGCGGCATCTTTCTTTGCCGGGGACGCAGGGGCGTCGTCGTGCTCGTCCTTGTCGCCGATCGCGTCGGTGACCTCGGTGACCGCGTCGTCGTCCGCCTGCTTCTCGAGCGAGACCTTGTCGTCGTCCTCGGTCTTCTTCGTGGGCTTGTCGATCGTCGGTAGCGCGCGAGTCACGGGCTTGACCGCGGTCTCCGCCTTCGATTTCACGTGCCCCGAAGACTTCGCGGGTGACTCGGCCGTCGCATCGGTCTTGGCGGTGACCTTTGTTTTGGCTGTGACCTCGGGCTTCGCTGTGACGGCAGTCTTGGCTGTGACGTCGGTCTTGGCTGTGACGTCGGTTTTCGGTTCCGGCTCGCGCTCGGTTCGGCCCCGCTGCACGAAGCCGGTGCTACGCGCCCTCGTGATGGGCACGGGACGCTGGGACGGGACCGAGCCGTACGGGCGACGCTCACTCTCGTCGTGCGCCTTGTTGAGAAGGTCGCCTGCGGCAGTGGTCGAGCCGGACAACAACTCGGGCTCTGGCTGCGCACGCGAACCGAAGGACGACGACTTGGGCTCGACCGAAGGCTTGGACTCGACCGAAGGCTTGGGCTCGACCGAGGGCTTGGGCTCGACCGAAGGCTTGGACTCGCCGGGAGTCTTGCGGTCGCCGGGAGTCTTGGGATCGATTGGCGGTTTCGGTGCCGCCGCGGGTTCCGGTTCGATGACGGGGGCCCCGCCTGCCGTCGGCTCATCCCTGACGACGGGAATCTCGCCGGTCAGTTCGGCGACCGAGATGCCGCCCTTCACTCCGCGCCGACGTCGACCACCTGAACTCAGGTTGGCCTTCTGTCCGTTGCGCGCGAGTAGTTCGGCAACGGAAATCTGCCCGGTGTCCTCCGGGTTCGTGTTGTTGTCGGTCACGTCGTGCTCACCACCAGATCGCCGTCCGTTTCGGTGTCCAGCTTCCGCAAAATCAAACCTTCCCTGAGCGCCCACGGGCAGATCTCGATCGTATCGATCGACAAGGCCCGCATGCTCGCTTCCGCTACGAGCGCCCCGGCCACCAATTGCGGTGAGCGGTCGGCGCTGACTCCTTCCAATTCTGCACGGTCTGCAGCAGTCATCCTCGATATGAAGGCTATGAGTTGCCTGAGACCGTTCGCCGTCAACGTGCGCGGGACCCTCGGGCCTGCGGCGGACGGCGCGGCGCCGGTCAGCCTCGCGAGCGAACGGAACGTCTTCGACGTGCCGACCATCCGGTCGGGCTCACCGGCGGCGAGCAACTCCTTGGCCGGCGTCGACAGTTCCGCGTCGAGCCAATCCCGCAGGACGGCGACGCGTCGTTTGCCGGGCGGGTCGGCGTCGAGCCAATCCCTGGTCAGACGGCCTGCGCCGAGCGGAAGCGAGAACGCGACATCCGGATCCTCGTCGCTGCCCGAGGTGAGCTCGAGCGAGCCACCGCCGATGTCGAGGTTCAGAATGCGACCGGCGCTCCAGCCGAACCAGCGTCGAACTGCGAGGAACGTCAATCGCGCCTCGTCGACTCCCGACAGCGTCTGCAACACGACGCCCGTCTCGTTCTTCACTCGGGCGAGAACCGCGTCGCTGTTGTGAGCATCACGTACCGCCGACGTCGCGAAGGCCATCAACTCTTCGCATCCGGACTTCGTGGCGATCGCAGCGAAGTCGGCAACCTCGCCGACCAGGCGTTCTGCACCTGCCGGGGTGATATTGCCGTCGGCGTCGGTGTTCTCGGACAGGCGCAGCGTCGCCTTCGAGGAGCTCATCGGAGTGGGGTGTCCACCACGATGTGCATCCACCACCAGTAGATGCACGGTGTTGCTTCCGACGTCGAGCACCCCTAATCGCACACATCCACGGTACTGGGTCTAGCGTCGTGTCTTGTGACAGCAGGTAGTAAGCAGCAGTTTGCTGCGGAAGTCGACCTGGATTTCCCCCGCGAATGGGTGGAATTCCCCGATCCCGACAACTCCGAACACATCATCGCGGCAGACCTGACATGGCTTCTGTCGAACTGGACCTGTGTGTTCGGCACCCCGGCGTGCCAGGGCACCGTCGCTGGGCGGCCCGACGACGGATGCTGTTCGCACGGAGCCTTTCTGTCCGACGACGACGACAAGAAGAAGCTCGACGAGTCGGTGAAGTTACTCACTGCCGAGGACTGGCAGTTCATGGACAAAGGCCTCGGTAAGAAGGGCTACGTCGAATACGACGACCTCGACGACGAGCAGTCACTGCGTACGCGTCGATACAAGGGCGCGTGCATCTTCCAGAACCGGCCCGGATTCGAAGGCGGCATCGGCTGCGCGCTGCACTCGATGGCGCTGCGGAAGGGGATCGAGCCTCTCGAGGTCAAACCCGACGTCTGCTGGCAGCTGCCGATCCGCCGCACCCAGGACTGGGTGACGCGTCCGGACGGCACCGAGATCCTCAAGACGACGATCGGCGAATACGACCGTCGCGGCTGGGGAGAAGGTGGCCACGACCTGTCCTGGTACTGCTCAGGCTCTCCCGACGCGCACGTCGGCAGCAAGCAGGTGTTCGAGTCTTACAAGCCCGAGCTGACCGAGCTACTCGGCAAGCCTGCGTACGACGAGCTGGCGTCGTTGTGCAAGCGGCGCCGCGGCCTCGGGCTCATCGCGGTGCATCCGGCGACGCGAGAGGCGCAGCGAACCAAGTAGGGGGCCTTCGGCCCATGTGCGCGGAAATACATAGCCCGCTATGTATTTCCGCGCACATAGAGCACTACGGCACAATGACCGCGCGGCCGCGGATCTTGCCTGCGTGCAAGTTTTCGTAGGCCTGCGGCGCCTCGTCGAGCGAGTACTTCTCGACGTGGATTTCGATCGCGCCGCGCTTGGCCAGCTCGACGACCTCGATCAGCTCGGCCCGAGATCCCCAGTTGATAGCGCGGCCCGTGACGTCGAGCGGGACCGTCCGCTGCCCGATGGGCACGGCACCGCTTGCCACGCCGATGACGACGACATGCCCCGCCGTCGCAACCATCCCTGCCGCGAGATCGGCCGTCGGCTGGATGCCGACGAAGTCGAACACGACGTCGGCTCCAAGCCCGCGGGTGATCTCCTTGACCGAATCGACCGCGGCCGGCTCGGACTTGAACGTGTGGTCGGCTCCGACCTTGCGCGCGAATTCGAGCTGCTCGTCACCGAGATCGAGAGCGACGACGGTCGCCTGCGTCAGCGCCTTGAGAATCTGAATCGCGACATGCCCTAGCCCACCTGCACCGATCACGACGGCCGTCGTGCCGGGAGTCAGCTTCGGCAGTGCCGACTTCACAGCGCGGTACGGCGTCAGACCTGCGTCGGTGAGAGACACGCTCGTCACGGAGTCGAGGTCACCGAGCGGGACAAGGTGCCGGGCGTCGTCGACGATCATGAACTCGGCCATGCCGCCGTCACTGAAGATGCCGGGCGCCCGCATCCCCTTCTCGCAGTTCATCTCGTTGCCCTGTGCGCACTGGTAACAGCGGCCACATCCCCACGGCCCGTAGACGAGCACGGATTCGCCGACCTCGACGCCGGTGACACCGTCGCCGACTGCTTCCACGACACCCGCGACCTCATGGCCGAGCGTGAGCGGCAGGGGCTTGAAGTAGTACTCCTCTTCGGAGACGCCCATGATGAACTCGTCGGAGTGACACGCACCCGCAGCTGTCACGCGGAGCAGGATCTCCGATGCCGATGGGGTGGGTGTGTCGATCTCGACCAGCTCGGGCCGGGATCCGATCGTGCGGTACTGCAAGGCTTTCATCGAGAAACTTCCTTCGTCGTATTCATAGATAGCAATACTTGAAGTTTAAACCTTGCAGTGGGGCGGCTGCGCCGCCACGTGAGTGAAAATGTGTAGCGGGCTACACATTTTCACTCACAACGGTTATCCCTCGAGCTTGTAGCCCAATCCGCGAACCGTGACGAGGTGCTCGGGCTTGGCCGGGTCGGACTCGATCTTCGACCGCAGACGCTTGACGTGCACGTCGAGGGTCTTGGTGTCGCCGACATAATCGGCGCCCCACACCCGATCGATCAGCTGACCACGCGTCAGCACCCGACCGGAGTTGCGCAGCAGGTACTCGAGCAGGTCGAATTCCTTGAGCGGCAACGTGATCTGCTCGTTGTTCACCATCACCACGTGGCGTTCGACGTCCATGCGCACGGGCCCCGCCTCGAGCACTCCGGTGTCCGCGGCGCCGTCGATGTCGGCGTCGCTGCCGCGTCGGAGCACCGCGCGAATGCGAGCGATCAGTTCACGGGCCGAGTACGGCTTCGTGACGTAGTCGTCGGCACCCAGTTCCAGGCCGACGACCTTGTCGATCTCGCTGTCGCGCGCGGTCACCATGATGACCGGAACTCCCGAGCGCGCACGCAACTGCTTGCACACGTCGGTACCGCTCATGCCGGGAAGCATGAGGTCGAGCAGGACGATGTCGGCGCCTGCCCGGTCGAACTCCGCGAGCGCCGACGGGCCGTCACCGGCGACCGTGGCCTCGAAACCCTCCTTGCGGAGCAGGAAGGCCAATGGATCGGCCAACGATTCCTCGTCCTCGACGATCAGCACGTTGGTCACTGTTTCTCACTTTCCGTCGACCCGGGGTCGTCTTCTTCGAAATAGGCGGGGATCTGCAGGGTGAAAGTCGATCCGGTGCCGAGCTTGCTCCACAGCGAGATGCTGCCGTTGTGGTTGGCTGCGACGTGTTTGGCGATGGCGAGGCCGAGGCCCGTCCCGCCGGTTGCCCGCGAACGCGCTTTGTCGACGCGGAAGAATCGTTCGAAGACCCGTTCCTGATCCTCTTTCGCGATGCCGATGCCTCGGTCGGTGACGGCGAACGCGACGAACTGGCCGCGCAACGCCCTGCTGACCGAGACCGGCGACCCGTCGGGCGAGTACGCGATCGCGTTCTGGATGAGGTTCGCGAGCGCCGTCACCAGCAAGGCCTGGTCACCCAGGGCCTCGAGGCCGCTGGGGTGGTCGGTGGTGACGGTGATGCCGGCGTTCTCGGCGGCAAGCTTGGACCTGTCCAGAGCGGCGGCTACGACGCTGTCGACGTCGACGACTTCGAGATCCGGCAACTTCTCGGCACCTTGCAGCCGAGACAGCGCGATCAGCTCGGTCACCATGTTGCCCAGCCGCTTCGATTCCGCGACGACCTTGCCACCGAAATGCCGCACCGATTCCGGGTCGTCGGCGGATTCGAGAAGCGCCTCGGCGAGCAGACTCATCGCGCCGACGGGCGTCTTCAGTTCGTGACTGACATTGGCGACGAAGTCCCGACGCGTCGCTTCCATCCGGACCTGCTCGGAATCGTCGTCGGCGAAGAGGACGACGAACCGACTGTCTTCCTTGCTGAGCAGGCGCGCGACGGCTCGGACGGCGATCTTGTCGCGTCCGGTGCGTGGATTCTTCGCGGTCAGATCGATTTCGACGGATTGCCCGTCGTCGAGGACCTTCTGCGCGGCATCCCACGCCCGGTCGTCGATGAGGCGGTTACGCACGAGGCCCAACTCCTCGGCCCGCGGATTGAACAGGACGACGTCGTGGAACTTGTCGACGACGGCGATCCCGCTCTCCGACGCCAACACGATCAGGTCGAGGACCTGGGACATGGTCAGTCCGGACGATGCTCGTCGCCGTTCCGAGTGTCGCGTGTTGAGGTACGGGATAAGAACACCGCCGACGAGGTATCCACCGAATGCTGCAGACAATGCCAGCAGGACGGCCGATGCAACACTCACACCGGAATCGTACGTTCGATGGACAGCTCACATACGCAGGGTGCAGGCATTTCCCTGGTGGTTACAGCCCTCGTCGACAGTGTTCTTCGTTCGTTCACCTACTGTTTCGGCCTGATGCCTACTTGGCACCCTGATTCGCGACTGCGGCTGCGCCTGCGGCCGCTGCTTCGGGGTCCAGGTATGTTCCGCCGGGGTTGGACGGGACGAGCTTGCCCTCTCCACCCTCGAAGTCGTACCGCAGCGGAATGCCCGTCGGGATGTTCAGCGCGGCGATGTCGGCGTCGGAGATCTCGTCGAGGTACTTCACGAGCGCGCGCAGCGAGTTGCCGTGCGCGGCGACGAGGACGTTCTTCCCCGCCTTCAGTTCGGCGACGATGACCTCTTCGAAGTACGGGATGAGGCGGTCGACGACGTCCTTCAGGCACTCCGTCAGCGGAACGCTGTCGAGATCGGAGTACCGAGTGTCGGCGTCCTGGCTGTATTCGCTGCCTACCTCGATGGCCGGCGGCGGGGTGTCGTAGCTACGACGCCACAGCATGAACTGCTCGTCGCCGTACTTGTCCTTGGTCTCGGCCTTGTTCAAGCCCTGCAGCGCGCCGTAGTGGCGTTCGTTGAGTCGCCAGTCACGGACGACGGGGATCCAGTGGCGATCGGCGGCGTCGAGCGCGAGGTTCGCAGTGCTGATCGCGCGACGCAGCAGCGACGTGTACAACACGTCGGGCAGAACACCGGACTCTGCGAGGAGCTCGCCGGCACGCTTGCCCTCGGCTTCGCCTTTCTCGGTCAGACGGACGTCCACCCAGCCGGTGAACTGGTTCGACGCGTTCCATTCACTCTCGCCGTGGCGGAGCAGAATCAGGGTTCCGATACTCATGCGGCCAGTTTCTCACGCCGGGGTGGGCCGACGCGCAACGAGAACCGCCACCATCACGACCATCACGACGGCCGTCAGTGTGATCGGGATGGGGATGACCGGGTCGAGCAGAACGAGCAGCGCACCGACCGGCACGACCACGTTGACGACGCGGTCCGCGTTGGCCCTGATCGCGACGAACCACACGCCCAGCACGAACACGGCGATCGGCACCGTGACCGTGAACGACGCGGCGACGTCTCCCAGTTCGCTGTGACCGGTGAGCACGTCGATCTCCACTTCGATACCGGCCGAGAACGCGCCTGCTGCAGCGAAGACGAAGTAGTGGACGTACCCATAGGTCAGGGAATTGCCGAACTTCCCGATCGCCCGGTGATGCGGAGGCCAGAAGTAGATCCACCACAGTGACGCCGTAACGACGAGTGTGAGCACCGAGATCGAGATCAGCGGAGCGAGGGCGGTCTCGTCGTGCAGCGCCTCGATGATCGCATTGGCCGACGCCAGCAGACTCTCACCGAGCAGGATCAGCGTGAACAGTCCGTAGCGTTCGGTGATGTGGTGCGGGTGCCACGGCGTCGAACCTCGTCTTTCCGCGATGATCGGAATCGACACCTCGAGTGCCGCGAGAACGACGAATCCGACGACTTCCCACTGGTTCTGCGGCACGAGGAGCCACAGGATCCACAGCACCTGGACGCCTGCGATTCCGAATGCATACGTCAGAGCGGTCCGCTTGTGCTCCGGGGATCTCGACGCTCGAAGCCACTGCGCCACCATCGCGATACGCATGACGACGTATCCGATCACCAGGATCGTGTAATCCCTGTCCGTGAACGCCGGCTCGATACCCGCCGCCAGGACCAGCACGCCCGCCATCTGCAGCACCGTGAGTACGCGGTAGAGCCAGTCGTCGGTGTCGAACGACGTCGCGAACCACGTGAAATTCATCCACGCCCACCAGATTCCGAAGAACACCATCAGGTAGCTGACGAGTCCGTCGGCGATGTGGTTCTCGCTCAACGCATGATGCAACTGCACCGCGGCGATACTGACCGCGACGACGAACACGAGGTCGAAGAACAACTCCAGCGGACTCGCGGCCCGATGCGGCTCCTGCGGGTCCCGCGGGCGCATCGACACGAGGCGGAACGACGTGGTCGGTAGGTTCACGGGTAGGACGATAAATCACCGACGCCGAATGCCGCTGCCGGAGAATGGTTTTCCGGACATTTCGGGCGCCGGCGACATTTCGCGCGACTAGCCAACTGGCGGATACCCCAACGTCCGACGCCTTATCCTGTCGTCACCAATTGCGAAGACGTAACCACCAGCTGGGCGACACGCCATCCGCACTATCGCCGACTGATGGCGAAGAAACAACTCGATCATTGCCGGGGCCGTCAGGCCTGCGCGACTCAGTCCGAACAAGCGAGCATTATTCATCCAAATTGCCTGCGCTTCCGCAGGATTGGAAGCAATCGTCAAGTCCTTCGCCAGAAGGACCTCGCCACGAGCAGTTGCATCCCGAATCCATTCGGTATCCGAAATCTTCTGTGAAGCTCCGGTGCCATAGCGTTCGTCCATCGTGGTAATTGCCCATCCCGCTGCGCGGAGTGCGCTAGGGACCAGCCTCGAACCCAACCCTCGATCACAGAAGAACGCCAACTGCGAAAGGTCGGCGTCCACGGGCTCAGGCCGCGGCGATCACAGCGCGGACGGTTTCTGACGACAAGTCATAGTCGAAAGCCACATCGGAGATCGATTCCCCCGCCTTCACCCTCGACAGCACATCTGCGACCCGAACACCACGTCTAGTGATGGTCGGCTGCCCGGAATTGATCTGGGGATCGACCGATACCCCCGCCGAACCATATTTCGGCAATCCAAACCTGGCGACAAGGCCGCCATCGAAGGTGATCGTCTGCAGATAGTCCGAAACCACATCATTGAACACTCGTTGCTGGTTCCGTACGACGACCAAACCTGCGACTGCGTCGGCGCCTTCATCGCCCGACTGTCCGAAGTCGTAGAGTACTTCCGCCCCATCGGTTACCAATCGTTCGGAAGCAAGAGCAACATCGAGATCGATCTCTCTAGTCAGCCGCTCGACCGCGGGCCTTATGCGTTGCATCGGGACTCCGGCCGAACGGAACGCAGCGAGAACGTAAGCCTCGGCGAGCCCTATGAACGGAACCGTTCGTCCGCGACCGCGGGCGGCTGTCGTGACGAGCGCGGGTGCGTGCCGCCTCCCCGCCAGCGTTTTGAAGTCGTAGCCTTTGGCCCAGTTGGCAAAGGTTGCTGTCGGCACATCGAGAATGCGTGCAGCGTCCGACAGCGTGTACAGAGCAAGGCTCTCCACATCAGGCACCGCAATCGTCGACATGCGCGCATGATACCGGGTCGGTCCGACGGTTGGCTCGATCGCCGCTGATCAGAACTAAGAAGTGCCTTAAGCTGGGGACATGCCAGAAGCTGGAATGGAAGATTCGAGTCATCGGTCAGCGACCGACACGACTGACTCAGTCGACCCACGTAACGACGCCACGGCTCTGCCTGACCCGATCGAGGGACCGTACTTGTCGGGTGAACTGACCGCGATGCGTGAAGCCGAGCGCTTCTGAACCAGGTCAGGTCGTCCGAAAGTTCGGTAAATGCCGGCCGATATACCCAACGTAGATTCGTCCGGTTCCGGAAGCGTCGTTGTGATAGTGCAAGCGCGGACTGACGCTGCCGTACTTCGCGATTCGCACGTGTGCGCCCATGAACACCGTGCCCGCTGGGTCGACAACTTTCGGCACAGGCAGTATGCGGGGCGGACCGAAAAGTGGATGGTTCTGGGTCGCTTTCGTCTCGCCGCTTGCGTGGCTACCCGGGGTGATTACTGCGCATCCCGCAGGCACGTCATTGATGTAATCGTCCACGCTGCCATCGAACTCACCGGATGAGCGCAGTCGACAGTAATCGTTCAGCCCGCGCAACGCGCTCCACGTACGGATCGACCATTCCAGAAGGCCGTGCTCGTCCAGCTCGAGTGCATACTTCGACTCGCCGGTGAAGCGGACATGTTCGAATTCGCTTACTCGCTCGATCAACTCGGCGAAAGTCGTCGGAGGCTCGTCGGCTGGATTCGTTTCGGGCACCCAAGCCACAGTCCCCGCGCGGTCCAATTTCGCGAGCTCGGAACGGAGATGTCGCAGCTGCTTCTCTGCATCATCGAGGTCGATTCGGGCCGCAGCAAGTTCGTCCTGCCCATCCTGCGCGCGCCGGAGAAACTCGACATTCTGATCTTCCAGATTGCTGCGCTCGTTCTCCAGGCTACGCAGTCTGGTCCTGATCAGATCCAGACTTCGATTGCTGCTCAATGCTTCTGATGCCAGAGCACCGAGTCTGGTCACTGCATCGACCGTCACTTCTGCTGAACCGATCACCGTCGACACCACTGATCTCAACGCGGCGAACACACCTCTCGACGTGGGAGGTTCGGGAGCAGTCGGTGCTTCTGGCGTTTCAGGTTCAGTTGGTGCGGGAGCGAACTCTTCGACCGGAGCGCTGACCTCCACCCGATCGACGATGGTGTCGTCGAGTAGCTGTCGTAGTTTCCGGTCGATCCGGACCAGTTCGTGCGGCAACGGCATGCCGGCGGAATGACGGCAAGCCGACCGTGCTAGCAATCCTCGCAATCGTGATCGCGAGTCTTCGACGATCCGGGCCGTCGTCAGGATGCGGTGCCGCACCCCATCTCGTGGATCGTCGAGTTGCGGATCGGGCAGGAACGTTCGCACCGCCCATTCACGGATGCGGTGAGATGCTGGCAGACGCGCATTCAGTGCGAGCGTCGCCGTCGCATCGAGGACGTACGCACTGGCGATGCCTCGTGTTCCCGCAAGCAGTTTCGATATGAACCCCAGCCAGTCCGCGTGCGGAATGTTGACGTTGTCGTCTGCACCGGCAAGGAAAAGAAATCCGCGTCGGTCCGGATCCATGATTGCGTTGTAGATGTCGTCGACGTCGTCGACTGTTGCGCGGTACGGCTCCGCGGTGAGTCGATACGCCCCGTCGAGGCCTTCGGTGACCTGCAGAATGTTCCGCACCAGTCGTGGCACGCCCGGGGTTTGAGTGTCCGGGCCAGACACATCGGTCCACACCCATCCGGAATTGTTCCGGTCGACGAGGGTTGTCACCTGGGTAATCCAGATGGCCTGGCCTTCGTCCTGGTGGAAGCGCCATCTCTCGACGGTGCTGCCATCTTGACGTTCCTCGCGGACGAGCGAGGCAGTGACACCGTCAGCTATCTCGACGATGCCGGGTCCGACGATCTTGTCTGCGTCCCAGTTCTTTTCCTTACACCACGCGTACAACTGCTCGTGGACACGATCGGATAGGTGGGCGTCACTGTTGACACGAAACAGAGAACGACATCCGAGTTCAGTCGTCTGGGCCACATCCGGTGCCGCTGTCATGCGCTTAGCTGATGTCGAATTCGGACTGGTCGAAACCCAGGGTGCTCGCATTCTCCCGCACTGTTCGGATCAAGGAGTCGTCGAAACCGTTCGAGTTGGAGGCGCTGATCTCGATTCGCACATCGACATTTGTACCCGACAACCCCGACAGATTTGCCAGAATTTCTTGCTGAATCGTCGAGAAGTCTCGTGCCGGGAAGTTGCCGTCGAGCGTGGCGGACCCGAAGTACCGAGTCATCCTGACGGCCTCCGGTTTGCCGCCACCTTTGCCTCCGCCTGTTCCGGTGCCGCCCGGGCCATCACCCGGCCCGTCTTCGCCCGGCTTTTCGCCTGCTTCGCCTGTGACCTTCTGAATGTCGCGGTCACGCTGAGCCTGTGCGAGATCCGGCTTCACCACCAAAGCGTCGTCGGACAGCTGCGGCGTAGCTACGTCGCTGGGTAAGTGAATGTCGAGGTACTCACCTGTTGCTTCGTCGAAGCCCGCTGCGAAACCGAATCCACTGAGCTGCCAGGTGGTGTCGTTGTAGACCGACAGCAGACCGTCGACCAAAGCATCGCGGTTCTTGAGTCGCGCCAAGTACGGGTAGGTGGCATATAGCGCGTACAGAGCACCGACCGAGATGTGCCCAGGTGCCCAGCTCGGCGCCAAGTTCTCACTGGTCAGATCCATCGATATCAGGCTCGATGATCGGGTCATCGACAATTGACTCTTCTCCACCATTCGCGTCACAGTCCGAGCGACGAGGTCGGTGGTGGTTCCACCTGCGTTGAACGTCTCCAAGACATACGACGGTCCACTCGGCTGACTCGCTGCTATAGCCCACGTGAACGTGTCCAGAAGTCGACCGTCCACGACAGTGTTGGCCTTCGTCACACGATCCTGCGCCTGGCGCGTCTGCTGCCCACCGAGACCGAGACCATCCGCATTGTCTTTGACGTACTGCCAGGCCAAGAACTGCCTGACGGCCTCATCCAGTTCCTTTGCTCGGTTGAAATCCACAGCCAGAAAGATCAGCGAGTTCTTGTAACCGCGATTCGCAGTACCTCTGTGTTCCAAGCAGTTTCGAGCCCACTCGAGTGCCGTGCTGGACGTACTGCGCGCTGTGTGAGTGAACTCCGGCGGGACGATGACGAGTCGAGTAGCAGGCTCGTCGGGCACGTCACCAGTCGACGACGGGCATACGTGGATACCAACGAAGCTCTTGTCCTGCGTCGACCGTCGCGCGATCTCGAGCCGTCGTTCTATCTCGGCCCAGACGTCGGCCTTCGGTAGGTTGTCGGCGTGATCGCGAGCTGCACGCGTCGTATTCGCCTGCGTGTCATACCAATAGCGGCCGGCGTCGGTATAGAGGTACGTCGAATTGTTGGCGAGATGATCGAGGGCGGAATGGAAGTTGCCCGGTACGTCACCGGGCATAGCAGTCCCCAGGAAGATGCGTTGCTTGTCGATGCCCTTGTGTGCTGTGTGCAGGGTCGGCGTCGCGTCCATGAAGATGGTCTTGGCCAGACGCCGTGCCACCCTGCGTCGTCCGAGATGCTCGTTCTGTTGATCTATGTTACGGGGCGCCGAGTTCTCGCCGGCGACGTCACTGGTCAGGATGGGCCGCCATCCGTCGTCGAGATACTGGGTGATCTCGGTGATCACCGAATCCGTTTCCAGTGGAATGAGCCCGGGCATGATGAACGGCGCAGCGTCTTCGCTACGCCATAGGGTCCCCACGATCCGGTTCATCATGCGAAGGACACCACGTGTGCGCTGAAAGCGATTCATCGTCGACCAGTCCTCGTACAGACGGTCGAACAGCTCGGGGTGAATGGGGTAGCACTGCTTGATCCGGTCCACGTAGTCCAGATCAGTTGTCTGGCTGGGAAACTCGGAGTGGTACTTACGGTAGTACTCGACCAGAGCTTTCGAGATCGAGCTGATCTTCGCGAGGGTATCGCCGTCTGGTGCGACGAAGATTCGACGTCGAACGATCTCGAAGCTTTCCTGCGGGTTGGCCGGGAGCCAGTGGTCGGCCGTGCGGCCGACGATGGACTTAAGACGTGCAAGTGCCTCGCGCCCGTTCTCACCGCCGACCTCCTCGTCGTTGATCTCGTCGCTGTCGACGCGGTTGTCGTACGACGCAGGAATGGAGATGACGACCTGAATACCCTTGACCGCTTTTGCGGCCTCGGTCAGCGTCTGCGCAAACGTGAACTGAGTGTCGAAGCTGCCGGACGGAAGTTCTTGCGGGGTGATGAGCTGACGCGCGTAGGCGACCCATTCGTCGATGAGAATTACTGCAGGCGAATACAGGTCGAAAAGCTCCCGTAGCGACGCCCCTGGATTCGTCGATGCGCGATCGGATTCTGCGATGACGTCGTACGCATCCTGCCCACCGAGTTGCCAAGCAAGCTCGCCCCACATCGTGCGAATATTCGGTCGCCCGTCTCGCGTGTCCTCGGTTGCGGGTTCCATCTGATTGCCGACGAGGGCAACGCGCCGAACGCCACTGGGCAGCGTGTCCAGTGGTCGCGCCAAAGCCGCAACGTCGTCGGGAAAGTTCCCGCTCTTCAACCCCGACGCGAGGTGCCACAGCGCCAGCATCGAGTGGGTCTTGCCGCCGCCGAAGTTGGTCTGCAGGTTGACGACGGGTGAGGCGTTCATGTCGCCGGACAAACGGGCTACGTTGCGCTGGATGAGGTCTCGCAGACCTTCCGTCAGGTAGGTGCGTTCGAAGAACTGAACGGCGTCCGAGTACTCCCCGGCCTCACCGCCCTCCGCGACGGTGTGGAGATCGGCTGCGAACTCAGCCGCGTTGAAGTTGTCGCTGGCGACGTCGGGGTGCGGGCTGATGACTTCGCGCCACGGCGGCAGGTTGTCAGCCCGGACATCAGCGGTTCCAAGCGTGCGTGCCGCCCGGGTGTCTTCGCGGTCCGACGCAACCCTGCGGAGATCGAGCCGAATCTTGCGTACCTGCTCGGCTTCTGCGGGGGCACCGATGGCCTTGAGGAACAGTTCCGCAGTGTCGAGCGCTCGTTGCGCCTCGTCGTTGGTGAAGGGTTCGAAATGTTGCGCCCGGTTGCGGACGTCTTTCAGCTCCTCGGCGTAGCTCTTTTGGACGCGAGAGAGCTTGGCGTCGAAGGGATACCACCCCTTCTTGATGGCATTCGGGATGTTGTCGGTGAGCATGCGCAGACCGTTCTGCACATCGTCGGCGTTATAAGCCTTGTCCGGCGAAGCGCCCTTCGTCGCATCCTTCGCGCGGAGGAGCTCGATCCATGACTTGTCGCCGAGGTCCGGAGCAAGCGTATTCGCGATGAACGTGTTGAGCGCCGGCCCCAAGAGCCCCAAGGTCTTGTGTACGCGCTCGACATTGTTCACTGCCATAATCCGCACCCCTTCGTTCTGCACAACACATTGTGTAATCACGACTGTAGCCAGGGAAGGTGACATGAACTCATCCGACGCGTATGTGGCATAGATTCCGCCCAAGTGGCATCCTGGTCACATGAGTGCCACCGTGGTCATGGGCAAGCAAGGAAGATTCGTCGTGCCTGCTGGTTTGCGTTCCGAGTTGGGACTCAGCGAAGGCGAGGTTCTGTCGGTTCAGCGCGTCGGGTCCAAGCTGGTCATCGAACGGCCGTCCGACGCGACGCACACATTGAAGGGAATGTTGTCGGAGCTCAGCCGCGGACGATCACTGGTCGAGGAATTGCTGGCGGAGCGGATCGACGAGACACGAACCGAGAGGTGACCGTCCTCGACGCCTCAGCAGTGCTGGCTGTGCTCAACGACGAACCCGGCGCAGACGTGGTCGTCCGAGCGATGCTCGCCGGTGGCACCAGCATGTCCGCCGCCAACCTTGCCGAGGTACTAGGCAAGGTCGTCGATGTGGTCGGCGATGTCGCGGCCGTGACGAGCACGCTCGGGGCCGCAGGAGTCGAGATCGTCCCCCTCGATGCACAGGATGCCGCCGTGGTCGCCGCTCTCCGTTCCGTCGACGGCGGAAAGTCTCTGTCGCTGGGAGATCGTTGTGCAATCGCGCTGGCTGCCCGCAGCCGGCCGTCAGTAGTGTTGACAGCCGACCGCGCGTGGGCAGACCTCGACCTTCCCATTCAGGTCGAATTGATCCGTTAGCCGAGAAGTGTTGGCTGATAGGACGATTCGGGCGCCTGCCGTGCGATGTCGTTCCACGCTGCACCGAGGTTGTTGAAGTCGACCGCGAGCTTGGTCTTCTTCTTGTCCTCGGCCAGCTTGAAGAGGAGGCTCGCGAGTTCCTTGCACAGGTCCCAGTCCACGCTTCCGGGAACACGGCCGAGCAAGGTCGCCGCTGCCGGCACTCCCCCGTCCGCCAACACCCGAGTCAGGTGCATCACGACCTCCCACTGACTGATGGACGTGTCCGTCGACGGGTCGTAATCAGCAGGCATGTTCGACGGTGCAATCAGCGCGACCTTGCCGCCACCGGTGGTGAGAATGCCTGCTCGCTGCAAGGCGTCCAAGTTGACGCCGCGAGCGTTCGCGACACTTTCTGCATCGCCGAATCGACCCGTGTCGAAACCTGTTTGACGGAACCACGTAAGAGCGAAGCGCGTCTCCTTGTCGAAGTCGTTCTCGAGTTCGGTGAGCACCTCGTCGAGTATCGCGTTGATGCGTTGCAGCGCAGTGCGAACAGTCATCTTGGAGCCGTCGTCCTCGAGAACTGCACTGAAGCGAGAGAACACCGCCATGCCTGGTCCGATGACTGCTTGCGGGACGTCAACGGGAGCGATTGCGCCTTGCTGGAGTTCGTGAAGTTTTTGTGGGAGTTCAGCTTTTAGGGCCTGAATGAACCCCCGACGGTCGGTCCGTGGCGCGCCCTCTGGGCGTGGACGGCAGGCGAGGACGATGGAAGACGCGAGGGCGTTGGTGCCCTGTGACAGCAATCGATTACCGAGCTCAGACCGCATTGGCCAGGTTGCAGTGATCTGCCATCCTGTACCGATCATGCCTTCGAGCAAAGTCTCCCAACCTGTCGATGACTGTCCTCCAATTGATGCATCTTGCTGCTTAAAAGCGTAGTAAACAGTAATCGGAAAATCGTCTTCCGCTGCATTTCGCACGCGCTGAAATACCTTCTTAAAACCGTCTTCAAAAAATTTTTGCGCGCCAGCTCTACCCTGATGCCTGAATGCGTTTGCGACAAGCTCTTCAGACTTTGGAACTAGCAAGGTTGTCAATTCGCCCGGGTGGATTGGACGTAGCGAGTTTCGTAGCCAAACGTAGAAAAAGTCAGACAGATCCGAGTACCCGATGTTGTCATAGTATGGTGGATCCGTCGACACGAGGCCGCGTATTTTCAATGCATCAGCGGATGCCTGCTTAGCGTGGCCCTGCGGACCGCAAGGGAGGTGGTCAAGCGCTTTCGGCAGGAATCGCAAAGTCGGACTCCACCCACCTGCCGAGTTACTCAGGATTGACGCCTCCGCATAGTCCCACACCATGGGAATAGCCTGACGTGCGAAAAGATGACCTACCTGCTCCTTACCAGCGTCTGGGCGCCACTGACACAAAGAATTTTGGAAATTTGTGTACCTGCTAACAGCCAGCCCCAAATAAGTCGCAACAGCATCCGCATACGCATCCGCGCCCGCACCACCTTTGTCCAGACTGACACTCTCCGGCAAACCACCTGCGAGCGCGTCCCGTAAGACCACCGCCCGCACTTCGGCGACTAGGTCACTCAAGGTCGTCAGTGCAATAAGCTGCCGCGCCGTAAATAGGTCAGAATAATCATCCATTCCATAAGCCTTGACCCTAAAACCCAAGGCTTGGTCCGGAAGTTTTCCGATAGGGGCATTTTCGGGTCGGGGTAGATCGGCAGCAGATAATTGATCATCGGTTGCTTCGAGATAGACTCGACGGCGATTTCCTTCAGCGACAGTAGCCATTAGTTGGCTCCCCATTCGCCCCGCACGGCTCTCTTCGCGAATGTAATCGAATCCCACAGAAGTCGCGCAGCGCACACATATTGCGCCGGTACGTCCAACTGTGCCGTCATTCTGGGCACTGGGAGCAGTCCGAGGATCGCTTCCAATCAGGAACCGAACCGACTTTCCTTCGACCACCGGAACCAGATACGCTTCTTTACCCTTTTTCTTACCGAGCCACCACTTGCTAGACAAGGGCATTTTTATGCGACACTCGGGGTTCGGGCAGACAACGGTTCGAGCCCAAACCCATCCAATGACAGTAGCTTTGGAGCCGTCCGACAAGGTTGCCTTCGGATACAGATGTCCGATGCGCTTCTCTGCTTCGTCGCGCATCCACTGCCCGTACCGCCGGACATCTTCGGCAAGACCGGTCGCGCGTGGCCAATCCTGAATCTTCTCCTCCGCTGCACCAGGAAATACTGGTGACTGTCCGGAGAACCTCGGCGGAATCTCGATCAGAGCCTTGTTAATTAGCACAGCAACAGGATTCAGGTCTGAAGCGTGAGCTTCGAGCCCGAGACGCTGCGCTTCGAGCGGGATAGACCCGCCGCCAGCAAACGGGTCCAAGATGGGCGGCGGGTTACCATCGGTCGACTCGAGAATTTTTTGGTGAGCCTCCTTGAGAAGCGCTTCATCGTTTGAGTTCTCCCAAACCACGAGGCGTTCGATCAGCTCATGCAGCTTCTTACGCTCGAGTGCCTGGTCTTCCTCTGTCGGATACAAGTCCGGACGAGAAATTGGGTCATCGACCAGCTGCGCGAACAGAACTGCACGCGCCGTCGCCAACGGCTTCCGCGACCACCACAGATGCAACGTCGACGGATGCCCGTGCCGGATCGACTTCTCCCGCGCAGACTCCTCGTTGATCTTCTGCAGCGGCAGGCTGACCTCGATCAGCTTCGTCTTACCAACATGTTGTGCAGCGCCGGACATAGCCGCCTCTCGATCGGAACAGAACTCTCGACCCTATCTCACACCATGTTGTGCATGAGCGAATTCAGGGGGTCGCAGCCAAGCGACCTGAATCTACCGGCCGACCAGGTCTCCGATGCCCTCACGGAGCTCCTCGGACACCGAACCCATCTGCATGCTCTCAGCACACGTTTCGAGCCGTCCTGGTTCATCCAGGACAGATCGCACAGCAAGTTCCAATGTCCGGTCGATGCTCCGGCCGTAGGCACTCACGGCCTTCGCCTTACCTTCAGCCCACTGGACCTCGTCGAACGGGAGCATCGCGAGGTCGATCAGATCGCGGGAGAAGAGGCCCCGGTCTGCCCACCGGTCGTCGTTGGCCAGCAGCTTGGTCGCGACCATGTCGAAGACACCCAACGTGGCGACACCCTCGACCCGATCGGCATCACCCGGAAGGTCCAGCGAAATTCGACCCTCGTGAATGATTTCGAGCTTGATCGGGCCGGCCTCCGACTCGATCAAGGTGCGGATCCCGTACCTGTCCGCGCGAACCTCGCGCAGTGCAGTGACGTCACCGATTGCGCTGATCCCTTCTGACGTGATCAATTGCCGCAGGTCGCGGTAAGCACCCCAGTCTGAGATCAGGAAATCGATGTCCGACGAGACCCGCCATTCCCCGAAGCGCATGACCATTGCGGTTCCGCCACCGAAATAGCAGTGCGCGTGGGCCAACAGGTCGGAGTCCAAATAACTCAACACAGCACCAATAGCGCGATGGTGCTCGTGCTCAAACAAGAAGCTTCCCACCGCTGTAGACGTCGGCGAGATGCTGGATGAAAGCCTGCTCACGCGCGTCGAGCTCACCGACGAACCGCCAGTTCCGCTCGTACAACTGGAGCGCAGACAGCTCCGAAACCACCGCGTCACCACCGACGTGCCAGGAGATCGCACGCAGCTGGGGGTAGTCGGAGACGCGTACCGTCGGCTCGCTCATCGCCCTCCCGTGCAAAGGTTACGTGCAAAGGTTACGCCCGACGCGCCGATCAGTGTGGCGCCTTCGCCCTGGACCAGGCACGGTCCCAGTCGATCTGGATGTGCGCGGTGTCCGTCTCACCCATGTTGTAGTTGCGGAAGTAATCGGTCAGGTACCGGATTTCGTCGAACTCCTGGCCACGCTGCGAGACGCGAACCAGCGCCAACCGGTGATTGACCCCCGTGTTCTGGGCGTACAACACCTGGTTGTAGCTGATCGAGAAGTGGCTTGCCCCTTCGATGCGGCCCTTCACCTCGATCAACACGGTCGGGCCGTGCTCGCCCTGGTCGTCGAGCGGAGGGACCGAGCGGATGTCGTAGCCCTTGTTGTTGTGCGGCATTTCCTCCGGCTCGCGGCCCAGTGCACGTTCGGCCGCAAGAGTCGCCGTGACCGCGCGCAGGTCGGTGACGGTCGTGTCTTTTGCGTAGTCGGCCACCGAACCACCAACCATCCCTGCTGGGATGACAAGCATGACGGCACTCAGCACCGGCGGCCGCGCCGCGAGCATGGCGTCGCGCTCCAGGTCGGTCCGACGCGTCGCCAGCCGCAACTCCAGTTCACGAGCCCTAGCCTCCAGTCGATCAGGACTCTGCCTCGGCTTTCGACCACCCGCCGCGAGCACCTCACGAATGCGGGCGGCCTCGGAATCCAGGAAGTTGACCTGGCCGACCAGCCTCGACTTCACCGCGGCCGTCGTTTTCTCGACGGTCGGCAACAGCCGAGAACGTACGTCGGTCAGGTGCCCCGGCTGAGCCACGCTCGCCGCCCATCCCATCGCGCGGTCGGCCAGCCCTGCACGAATCCAGTCAGCGCCCAACGCGTCGGACACCGCGCGCTGGGCCGACTCCGGCACGGGCGCGAGATCGAGATGTGGCGCGGGGCCGGCGTCGGCAACGGAACCGTCGGCATGCAGCGACACGAAACTGAACCTCTTGCTGACCACGCGTCGATGGCCATCCAGCACCTCGCCCGTCATCGCCATGACCACGTACGGCTCGGTGCCGGCATCCATCGGATCGAACAGCGTCGTACCGATCTCGAGAAGTCCCGACGCCCGCTCGACGGTAGCGTCGAGCACCGCGTCGAACAGGGGATGCGCGGGAGCAAGCAACTCGGCCTGTCGACCCTCGCGGCTACTGATCTCCCCCGGCTCGAAGGTCACCCGCTCGTATGCACGAACGACAGGACGACCTGCGTGCTCACGTCGTACCTGGCGGTTTCGCAGCACCGACGGGACGTTGGTGATTTGAAAGCGGCCGCGCTCGCGCTTCGACAAGCGGCCGCCGAGCCGCCCGAAGGCGTCGGTGAAGAACGCCTCGATGTAGTGCGGCTGAAGACGCCTGGCCATGGCGTCGTCCATCTCACGCCGCAGCCGATCCAACTCGATGGGATTCAAGGTCTCGCGCGCGAGCGCGCGGTCATGAACCAGCTCCTCGCATCCTTCGGAGACTTGCGCGTCCACCACGCGCTCGATCTCGGCGATACGCGCGGGATCGTCGCCGTAACGGATTGCGTCCATCAGCAACGTCCGCAATGGCGTCTCGGCGAAAGCGTCACCGAGAACGTCGAAAAGCTTGCCTCCATACGCTTTTCGTTGCTGTTCCATCTTCTCGAGCAGTCGCACGAAAACCTGACCCTCGCGGGTCTCGTCGGCGACGATGTTCCACAAGCGGCACACGTTCTGCTGGCCGATCCGGTGGATACGCCCGAAGCGTTGTTCGAGGCGGTTCGGATTCCACGGCAGGTCGTAGTTGATCATCAGATGCGCAGCCTGCAGATTCAGGCCTTCACCTGCAGCATCGGTTGCAACCAGCACCTGTCGAGAAGGCTCCTGCGTGAACAACTCTCGGACGATCTTTCGATCCGTCCGCCTGGTACCGCCATGGATAGTCAAGACCGCGTCGTCGTCACCGAGTACGTTGCGTATTTGACGCGTGAGGTAGTCAAGAGTGTCGCGGTGCTCGGTGAACACGATGAGCTTGCGCGGCGACCCATCGGCGGCTCGCAGCAGGGACTTGTCCGTCAACAGCGAGCTCAGCTCAGACCATTTTCGGTCGATACCGCTGTCGCGGACTCGCTTCGCAAGCGCGACCAACTCATCGAGCAGCCGTATTTCGACATCCAGCTCGGCCACCGTCCTGGCCGCCGTTGCCGCATCGACGATTTCCTCTTCGATGTGCTCGAACTCTTCGGCGCTGAACTCGTCGGGGTCGTCGAACTGATCGACACTGGGAAGCCTCAGCCTCTCCTCGGCCTGCGAGAACTTGCCCGACGCCATCTCCGCCCGCTTCGTCGCGAGTCGTGTTCGCCTCCGCTCGAGGCTACGCAGAATCGCGTGGGTGCTCGAGGCCAACCTGCGTTGCAACACCGTCAGCGCAAAACCGACTGTTCGACGCTGGGGCGAGTCGGATTGTTGGTCTGCACGGTTCATCTCCGCGCGGACGTAGTGAGTGACGGCCTCGTATAGTTCTCGCTCACCGGCAGAGAGGGCGTACGGAACCGTCTCCGCAATGCGCTCGGGAAACAGCGGACGCCCCTCGAACGTCAACAGTTCCTCTTTGACCATCCGGCGCATCAGACCAGTGGTATCGGCTGTCTTACCAGTCCCGCCCGCCTGCCCTTCGAATCGGTCCGGATCGAGAAGTGAGAGAAACGCCTGGAAATTGTCCTCGCTGCCAGCGTGCGGCGTCGCGGTCATCAGTAGTAGATGTCGAGTCACGGTCCCCAGTAGCTGACCGAGGTCGAATCGACGGGTCTTGCGCAGTTCACCGCCCCACCAATTCGCGGACATCCGGTGTGCCTCGTCGACGATGACCAGGTCCCACTCACTGTGCGCGAGGCGATCGAGTAGATCTTCAGCACGTGCAAGCTGATCCATACGAGCCACGAGGAACGGGTGGGCTGCGAACGGATCACCGTCCACGGCAGCGTCGACGAGTTCGCGAGTCAGCAGTGTTGTAGTGATGCCGAATTTGCTGTCGAGCTCTTCCTGCCACTGGTCGACCAGACCACCTGGGGCAACGATCAGCATGCGCGCCAGATCGCCTCGCAGGATCAGTTCCTTCGCGTAGAGCCCGGCCATGACGGTCTTTCCCGCACCGGGGTCGTCGGCCAGCAGGAACCGTAGCGGCGTCCGCGGCAGCAACTCGCCGTACACCGCGCGAATCTGATGCGGGAGCGGGGAGATATCGCTGGTGGCGACCGCAAGCATCGGATCGCTCACGCCCGCCATACGAATCCGGAGTGCTTCGGTCGCGAGCTTGAACAGCACTGGATCGGCTGTCAAGGACCAAGGCGCGCTTGCATCGTCGACGACCGTGACCGTCGTGCCGAGGTCGTCGGCGAAAATCATCTCTTCGGCCACGAAGCCGTCGGATCCTCGAACGACGACGGATGCGGCCGATTGACCATGCCGATTCACCGAAAGAACCTCGACGGGCGTCGGCCACCGTCCCTGCAATCGAATGCCCGGGACGAGTTCCTGCATGTTCATTCCATACCCCATCGACGCACATCTAGTTGTGCAGACAATACGTTGTGCATCAGACAGGTTGGAGGACGTGCCGACGAACGAACGAGGACCCTTGGAATGGGGCACCTACGGTGATTCGTTCGGCCATCGTCTCCGGTTCATCCGTACACACCGTGGGCTCTCCCAAGAGGAAGTCGCGACCCTGTGCGGCATGCACCGCAATCAGATCTCGAATCTCGAACGCAACACAAGCAATCGGGACCCGTTCATCGCTGATCCGCAACTTTCGACGGTCTACCGACTCGCCCTCGCGTTGAAAGTCGCACCGACACTCCTGATCCCAGACGGCAATATCTTGGTCAGACGACGCTCACCCGAGCAATCGACGCGGACGGCCTACTCGAGAGTCGAAGCGGAGCTGACGGACAGACTATCCGCCCTCGATCAGTAACTCCTCACTTCTTCGCCCACGTCAACCCGTGTGACCCGCCGATCGCCGAGCTGGAGATTCTCTGCCGGAACACCCAGTACGTCCACCCCTGGTACAGCACGACGACGGGAGTCATGAAGGCAGCGACCCAGGTCATTACGGTCAACGTGTACGGACTCGACGACGCGTTCTCGATGGTCAGGCTGTAGGACGGGTCCAGTGTGGACGGCATGACGTTCGGGTAGAGCGAGGCGAACAACAACGTCACGGTGCTGACCACCGCAACCGAGGTGAACGTGAATGCCCACCCCTCCTTTTCCGCACGAGTGAGCAGAACTACCGACACGAGCGCCGCGGCAGCGACTGCTACCAGCACCCACGTCCACCCTTTCCCGTACGCGATCTGGGTCCACAGGACGAAGGCTCCCGCCACCGGAACCGCGGGGATCGCGAGCTTCGCTGCAATCGCTACTGCGTCCTCGCGGATGTCGTCGGCGGATTTCAGCGCCAGGAACACCGCACCGTGCAGCGCGAACACCAAAGCTGTTGTGACACCGCCCAACAGCGCATACGGGTTCAACAGATCGAAGAAGTTCGACGTCACCTGCTTCTCGGAGTCGATCGCGACGCCTCGGACGATGTTGGCGAACGCGACTCCCCACAGAATCGCAGGCACCCACGACCCGAACACGATTCCCCAGTCGCAGCGCTGACGCCACCGGTCGTCGTCGATCTTCGCTCGCCACTCGATCGCGACGATCCGAATTATCAACGCCACCAGGATGATCAGCAGCGGAATATAGAAGCCCGAGAACAGAGTTGCGTACCAGTCGGGGAATGCAGCGAACAGCGCACCACCCGCGGTGATCAGCCAGACCTCGTTGCCGTCCCACACCGGGCCGATGGTGTTGAGCGCGACGCGTCGTCGCACATCGGGTGGGATGTCGGTCCTGCGGCCGACGACGGGCATCAGCATTCCGACGCCGAAGTCGAAGCCCTCCAACAGGAAGTAACCGACGAACAGCACGGCGACGATGACGAACCACAGCTCCGGCATGGTCATCCCCTAGTACTCGAACGAAAGCTGTTCGGCGTCAGCAGGATCGGGCGGTTTCTTGTCCAGATCCAAGGGCCCTTCCCTGACGTAGCGGACCATGAGTTTCAACCACACGACGCCGAGCGCGCCGTACAGCAGTGTGAACGTGATGATCGAAACCCACACCGTCGCCGCGGAATGATTCGACACCCCCTGATCGACCGTCAACCGAATCATGTCCACACCAGTGGGATTGGGATGAACCATCCACGGCTGCCTTCCCATCTCGGTGAAGATCCAGCCCGCGCTGTTCGCGAGGAACGGCATCGGAATGGCGATCAACGCGAGCCACGAGTACCACCGCTGCTCCGGCACCCGACCCCGACGCGTCACCCACAGCCCGGCCAGCGCGAGCGCTGCGGATCCGGCGGCCAACCCGATCATCGCGCGGAACGCCCAGTAGGTCACGAACAGATTCGGCGTGTAGTTACCCGGGCCGAATTCCTGCTCGTACTGCTCCTGCAGCTGGTTGACGCCCTGCAACGTGACGCCGGTGAACTTCCCTTCGGCGAGCCACGGCAGCACGTACGGCACCTCGATGATCGACGTGACGCTCTCGCAGTTGTTGTGCGTTCCGATCGTCAGCACCGAGAAATCTGGATCGGTTTCGGTGTTGCACAACGCCTCTGCCGACGCCATCTTCATGGGTTGCTGCACGAACATCAGCTTGCCCTGCGAGTCACCGGTGAGCGCCACTGCGACACCCGCCGCGAACATCACCAACAGAGCGAATCGTGTTGCCGGACGGAACAACTGGCGCGCGTCGGCGGTCAGCTGGGCCGCTTCGCCCGCGTCGACCGTCCATGCTCTGCGCATGTTGCGGACCATCCACCAGCCCGAGATGCCCGCGACGAATGTTCCGGCCGTGAGGAATGCACCGGCGATGACGTGGGGGTACGCCACCATCGCTGTGTTGTTGGACAGCAGATCACCGATGGACGTCAGCTGCGCACGGCCGGTCTCGGCGTTGTATTCGGCGCCGACCGGATGCTGCATGAACGAATTCGCGACGACGATGAAATATCCCGACGCATTGACGCCGATCGCGACCAGCCAGATCGTCGCAAGATGCACCAGACGTGGAAGCCTGTCCCACCCGAATATCCACAACCCGAGGAACGTGGATTCGAGGAAGAACGCGACGAGCCCCTCCATCGCCAGCGGCGCGCCGAACACGTCGCCGACGAAGCGGGAGTACTCGCTCCAGTTCATGCCGAACTGGAATTCCTGCACGATTCCGGTCGCGACCCCGAGCGCGAAGTTGATGAGAAACAGCTTGCCGAAGAACTTGGTCAGTCGGTACCAGTGATCCTTCTTGGTGATGACCCACATGGTCTGCATCACCGCGATCATCGGAGCGAGACCGATCGTCAGCGGCACCAGGATGAAGTGATAGACAGTCGTGATCCCGAATTGCCACCTCGAGAGATCCAATGCGTCCACGGCCACCCCAGCTCACTGGCTCCGTATATTCACAAGAAATGCCGTGACCATACTCCCGCCACTCGGCCGGTGTTCACGAAATCGGTGTGCGGCTTCGCCGCATGTGCGTGCAAAGTTGGTGCAGAGACCAACTCTGCGCGCACGGGCGCGTCAGCGCACTCCCGACCACACCTCGCGCGTCGACGGCCGCGGATCGTCCACCACCGACGACTGTTCGCCGAACGTCATCACCGATCGGTCGCTGCCGTACGGAACCCATCCCGGTGATCCGTCGCGTACGAAGTCGATCCAGGCCCGATGCATCTCGTCCGCCAGCTTCTGGGGAGGATTCGGGCCCGTGATGCGCGCGGTCTCCGGCTTGTCGAGCACGTCGAAGACGAACGGGATCTCGAGTGCGTGACACGCCCCGAGATTGCCGTCGAACAGCGTGGAACGCCACGTGAACTCGTACACGAACGCCCGCCCGCCCCGCGACTCCACGATCCGCAACGCCGGAATGCGGAAGAACCAGTCCGTCATGACCGCGATCAACACGTCGCCGGCCGACGCGTCGGGCAGCTGCGCTCGGTACGCGTCGATCGCAGCATCGACGTCGACGCCGTAGGCACCGAGCACCAGCCGCACGCGATCCTCGTTCACGAAGCCGGTCACGCCTGCCGGGACGAGGAAGAACGCGAACTCCTCGCTCGTCGTCCCGATCAGAATCTCGACGCCCGAACCTGCTCCTTCGGCGATGCGCGCGTACGGCAGGGCGGGCACGACGTCGCCGTCGATGTAGGGCTCGAACGGCATCACGTTGAGCGCGAGTTCACCCCACGCCCCGGTGGGAGCCTCGGCCGCGATGCGATCTCCGAGCTCACGCTGGGCGTCGACGAACGCGTCCACCGGCACCGAACCCAGGCCTTCGACCGTCGCAGAAGCCCCGACGGCCTGCGCCAACGCCTCGGCAACCTTCTCAGCGGTGGCCTCGGAAATCACGTGATGCCCGGCCCCGCTCTGCAGGATCGCGCGCTGGAACAGCCCTTCCGCACGCGGCATCGACAACAGCGTCCCGACGCTCATGGCTCCGGCCGACTCCCCCGCGACCGTCACCCGGGCAGGGTCGCCGCCGAACGACGCGATGTTGTCGCGCACCCATTCGAGGGCTGCGACCTGGTCGAGCAGGCCGCGATTGGCAGGTGCGCCCTCGATCCGAGCGAATCCGTCTGCGCCGAGGCGGTAATTGATCGCGACGGCGACGATGCCGTCCCGGGCGAACGCCGAACCGTCGTAGATCGGTACCGAGTTGCTGCCGTTGACGAAGGCGCCGCCGTGGATCCACACGAACACCGGCAGTCCCTCGGCAGAGTCGTCGGGTGTCCAGACGTTCAGGTTCAGGCAATCCTCGCCGGGCACGACCGGCTCGACGAGGATGTCGCTCGTCGGAGGTCGGTAGCCGATCTTCGGTGCGGTGGCGCCGAACGAGACCGCGTCGCGCGTACCGGCCCACCGGGGCGGCGCCGTCGGAGCCGCGAACCGCAGCGGACCGAACGGCGCCTCCGCGTAGGGAATTCCGAGGAACGAGGTGACCGCACCGTCGCGCTGTCCGCGAATCCGGCCCTGAGCAATGTCGAGTGTGACGTCCATGGATTCTTTACTACCCGAAATTGTGGGCCCGATGTCCCACTTGCCCCTCCGCCATCAGGATTCAGCGGACAACTGGTGCATCAGACCCGCTCGTCGATCCTCGCGACCTTGTAATAGATCAACGCCCCGATCCACACGACGAAGAACGTGCCGACGACGAACTGACCGGCCACGTTGAGGTCGATCGACGCCAGGAGGTCCCAGGGCTGCCCGGTGAGCCCGAGTTCGTCGCCGAGCAGCGAGAGCAGTTGCACCGATCCGATGACGACGGCGACGAAGATCGACAGCGACGTCATGGTGATGTTGTAGTAGATCTTCCGGATCGGCGTGACGAATGCCCACGCATAGGCCTTCGACATGAAGATCCCGTCGATGGTGTCCATCGTGGTCATGCCTGCGGCGAACAGGATCGGCAGTGCGATGATCGCCATCGGCGGCAGCCCACCTGCCATCGCGGTCGTCCCGGCGACGGCGAGCAACCCCACCTGCGTGGCGGTGTCGAAACCGAGCCCGAACAGCAGGCCGAGCGGATACATCTGCCACGAGTCCTTGATGAACCGGTCGTACCGTCCACGAAAGATGCGATTCATCAACCCACGCTTGGCGAGGAGGTCGTCGAGGTGTTCCTCGGAGTACTCCCCCGCCCTGGCCCGACGCCACACACGCACGATGCCGGCGAGTACCGCAAAGTTCAGTGCCGCAATGAGATACAGGAAACCACCCGACACCAGAGTCCCGATGATGCCGCCGACACCCGAGAACGCGTCCTGGAACGCGGTGGCCTTCGCAGCCACCAACGCGATCGCCGCGACGAAGACGAACACCACCGTCGAATGCCCGAGCGAGAAGAACAGCCCGACGGCCAACGGCCGCTTGCCTTTCTGCAGCAGGAACCGGGTTGTGTCGTCGATCGCCGCGATGTGGTCGGCATCGAACGCGTGACGCATTCCGAGTGTGTAGGCGAGCACTCCGGCACCTGCATAGACGAGTGTGCCGTCCGCACCGGTCAATTCGTGGATTCGTGGAATTGCGTTGTAGTGCGCGAACAAGCCCCACCCGAGTACGTGCAGGCCCGCGATGAACACGAACATCCCGACCAGACGCGGGATTTCGTCGCGCGTGAAGCGACTGCGGCGGTCCGACGCCGCCCCGGGTCGGTCGAGCGTCGTCATCGTCCCACCTGTTCGGTTGCCAGTGCGTCGGCGGTGCTGGTCAGGCCGGTCAGGTCGCGTACGACGCGTACCCGTTGGCAATGTTCGGCGTACAGCGGGAGGTCACAGGATCCCAGACCCCACGAGTATCGGGGTTCGGGCGTCAGCCAGATCGTTTCCCGTGCGCGCCTCGTGATCTCGGCGAAGGCTTCGACGTTCGGATCGAGACCGTTCGATCGACCGTCCGCCAGAACCACCACCGTCGTACGACGGCTCACCGCGTTGCCGTGCTCTTCGAGAAACTGCCCGAACGCATGTCCGTGATCGGAGTTGCCGTCGACATCGAGAACGTCACCGCCGAACACCAACCCCAACGCATGTTCGACGCTGTGATCGGCGAACAGATCGGTGATCTCCACCAGATCCGACACGAAGGCGAACGTGCGTACTTGGCTCACCAGATCCTGCAGACCGTGCACCAGGTGCAGCGTGAACCTGGCCGTCGCACGCACCGACAGACTGACGTCCGTCAGCAGCAACAGTCGCGGCTTGTCCTCGCTGCGCTGCACGGTCACCGGCCGGAACGGCACGCCGTCGTAGCGCATGTTCCGACGCATCGTCCGGCCCGAGTCGACGCGGCCGCGGGCGCCGGCTTTGCGCCGATGCGTCAGTGCCCCGTGCAGACTCTGGGTCAGGCGTCGCAACGATTCCTCGAGCTCCGCCCGCTCGTGTTCACCGACGTGATCGACCTTCGCGACACGGTCCTCGCGCCCCTCGACGACGGTGTTCTCCAGCGCCAGAAGCGATTCCAGGTGGTGCTTCAAAGCAGCAGGTAGATTGGCGAACACTCCCGCGAGACGTTCGCGCAGTGCGGTTGCCTCGTCGAGCACGTCGCCCTGCACGTCGTCGGGTAGGTCGTCGAGCCATCCGAACAACGCTTCCTCTTCGGCGACGGACAGATCGGCGTCGACCTTCGTGCCGGTGGACGTCGAGATCTTTCCTGGTACGCCTGCACCCTTCAGGTGGTCGGTCTCGATCTGGATGCGTTCGCCCTGACCGAGGTTGTTCGTCGAGTCCTTGCTGAAGACGATCTCGTCGGTCATCGCGGCGAGGTCGATCTTGTTTGCTTCCTGATGCAGGTTGTACTGCGTTGCGAGGTCGTCCGGATCGAAGAACTCCCGGATGTCCGAGGGCGCTCCGTGTTCGTGGCCCTGCTCGGGAAGGTTTCCGGGTTCTTCACTGAGAGTGAAGGATTCGAGCAGGCCTTCGTCGGACAGGTCGTCGTGGCCGTGCCCGTGTCCACGCTCGCCGTCGTCCTTCTGTACCTTCACGAGCGCGAAGAACAGGTCGAAGACTTCTTCGAAGACGGGATCGGCGTCACGATCCTTGACCAGCGAGACCCGCAGTGCTTCACGAAGAAGTCGACGATCGGCGAGCAATCCCGGCTGCGCGGCGGCCTCCATGGCGTCGAGCATCTCGGGTACCGAGATCCTCATGCCGCGCAGCCGTAGCAACCGCACGAATCGGTGCAGGCTCTGCTCCACTGTGACTCAGGCCTTTCGGTTCTTCTTGTTACCGAAACCGTTTGCGAACGAGCGGCTGCCCTGCGTCTTGGGCACGTCCTTCACCGGCGACGGTGTCGACGCCGTCGACCCGGCGTAGTAGTTTCCGTGCCGACCGGGTTGATCCTTGGCCGCGCGGATCGCACGGCCGTCGGGGCCCGAATCGTCCTCTTCCACAACGGACAAGGGCTCTTCGTGGCCATGCCCGTGCCCATGTCCGTGGCCGTGTCCATGCCCGTGATCTTCGTCGATGACGGCGTTGGGGTCGACGAGACGAGGAATCGCGCCGATGGCCTTGCGCACGTCCTTGTCGTACTTGACGACGACGGACACCGTGTCGTTCAGCAGCTTCGCCGTCAATTCACTGGCTCCGAGAACAGCGAGAGTCTTTGCCCAGTCCACGGTTTCGGAGATGCTGGGTGACTTACGCAGTTCGAGATCGCGGAGGCCACGCACCACCTCGACGAGCTGGCCTGCGAGTGCCTCGGACAGACCGGTGTCCTTGGAATTGACGATCTCGAGCTCACGCTCGGCCGTCGGGTAGTCAAGGAAGCTGTGCAGACACCGACGCTTGAGCGCCGCCGACAGGTCGCGGGTGTTGTTCGACGTCAGAATCACGTACGGGGCAACGGTCGCGGTGAACGTGCCGAGCTCGGGAACCGAGATCTGGTTCTCCGCAAGCAATTCCAGCAACACTGCTTCGAGTGCCTCGTCAGCGCGGTCGACCTCGTCGATCAGCAGCACGACGGGCTCTTCGGACCGGATCGCCTCGAGCAGCGGCCGGGGCGCGAGGAACCGCTCGGAGAAGAACACACTGTCCTGCGATGCGATCCGGTCGACGGCCTCGCCGAGCGTCTCGGTGTCGGCCACGAGCTGCCCGATCTTCTCCTTCAGCACCTGGGTGTACAGCAGCTGTTTGCCGTAGTCCCACTCGTACAACGCCTTCGTCTCGTCCTGGCCCTCGTAGCACTGCAGGCGCAACAACCTCCGCCCGGTCACTTCTGCGAGAGTCTTTGCCAGCTCGGTCTTTCCGACGCCCGCCGGCCCCTCCAGCAGGACAGGCTTGTCCAGTCTGGACTGCAGATACACTGTCGTCGCGAGGCGTTCGTCGGCGATGTATCCGGCGTCGGCGAAACGGCTGACGACGTCTTCCACTGATTCGAAATCTGGCCCAGCAGAGGCGTTGATGGGCGTCGGGACTGACACGAGGCGTTCCTTCCACGAAAGGGTGAACGCTCCCGCCCGCCGAGGGGTCGCGGGCGGGAGCGTGAGGTTCGAAAAGATCAGCCGATCAGGTCGTCGAGGTCTCCGTTGACGGAGTGCTCGACGACGGGGCGAACCGTTTCGAACGTGCATTCCTTCAGGTTGCCGGGGGTGCAGGCGTCACCGAGAACGTGGTGAGTGATGCGATCGACGTCCTTGTCGTCGCCGATGATCTTCGGCGAGTTCTCGTAGTACTTCGTCGGTCCCTGACCCAGACGGTTCTTGCTGTAGCTGTTCTGGTCGACGTCGGCGAACTTCTCCGGGATGCCCACGTCGCGCAGCAGCTGGATCGCAGCTTCGAGTGCGGCGTGGGATGCACGCTGATCGGACATGCCGTGGGTGTCAATGCCCATGGCGACGGCGATGTCGGCGAACTTGCGGTAGTCGGCCGTCATGTTGAACGCCCACACCCGCGGCAGCGCGATGGCGTTGTTCAGCCCGTGGTGCGTGTCGTAGAAGGCACTGACCGCGTGGCTGATCGAGTGGATGATGCCGAGTCCACCGGAGTTGAAGGCCTGAGCGGCGATGTACTGCGCGTACATCATTCCTTCGCGACCGGGCAGGTCCTCACCGTTCCACGTTGCGGCACGGAGGTTTTCGACGGTCATCTTGATGGCGTGCAGCGCGTTGCCCTTCGACGGTTCGAAGTTCAGACGCGATACGTACGGCTCGCTGGCGTGTGCGAGAACGTCGAAGCCGCACTGCGCGGTGTAGTCGGTCGGGCAGCTGTAATACAGAACCGGGTCGTCGATCGCCAGCGACGTCACGGATGCGTCGTCGAATGCGACGTACTTGTGCGGGTTGTCGGGATCGGTCGTCGTATCGGTGATCACGTACGCCCACGATGTCTCGGAACCCGTTCCGGCCGTGGTGGATACGGCGATGTGCGGCGGGTTCTTCGGGTTCTCGCTCTTGTTGAAGCCCTCGAACTCGTTGACGCTGCGGCCGTCGTGCGCGACCGAGATACGAGCACCCTTACACGCGTCGTGCGCGGAACCTCCACCGATGGAGACGAAGCTGTCGCACTTGTTCTCGGTGTACATCGCCACGGCGTCCATGACGTTGTAGTCCTTGGGATTGGACTCGACCTTGTCGTAGACGACGACCTCGAGCCCGTGGTAGCGCATGGACTCGACGATGTTGTGCACGATGTCGGTGCCGCGAAGGCCCGACGTCATCACGAGCGTCTTCTTGAATCCGAGCTTGAGAGCCTCGGGTCCGATCATCTCGTGTGCTCCCGGGCCCATCATGGCGCGAGGGAACGGGTGGAACTCCTTGATGGGGAACGGCTTGAGTAGGTCGTCGACCTGCATGGAAGCATCCTCTCCGCGAAACGGAACGTCTGTTGGTATCGCGCAACGCAGTCGAGCCACGGTGCTGAAACAAACGCTAAATCCGTACACGGGGTGGTGTCAGTCACTTTGTCGCGAGACTGTTCCGTATGTCTCGAGAAGGCGCCTACAAGACAGGACGGCCACCTACCCGATCGGGTAGGTGGCCGTCGTCGAGCCCTTTACCTTCTACTTCGCAGCCTCCGCGGCGCGCAGGTCCTTACGCAGAAGCTTGCCTGCGGCCGACTTGGGAACGACGTCGATGAACTCCACCTTGCGCACCTTCTTGTGCGGCGACACCCGCTCGGCGACGAAGGCGATGACGGCGGCTTCGTCGACCGTCGCGTTCGCCTGAAGAACGACGAACGCCTTGGGCACCTCCTCGCCCTCGTCGTCGAGAACGCCGATGACGGCCGCGTCGGCGATCTCGGGGTGCGTAAGCAACAGCGCCTCGAGCTCGGCCGGGGGCACCTGGTAGCCCTTGTACTTGATGAGCTCCTTGAGGCGGTCGACGATGTAGACGACACCTTCGGAGTCCACGACGGCGATGTCGCCGGTGTGCAGGTAACCGTCGGCGTCGAGGGTGTCGGCGGTCGCGGTCGGGTTGTTCAGGTAGCCGGCCATGACGTTCGGGCCGTGCACCCACAGCTCGCCCGGCTTGGACAGACCGTCGGAGGGCAGGTCGATCTCCTCGCCGCTCTCCGGGTCGACGATCTTGTTGACGGTGTTCGCAAGCGGCAGACCCACCGAGCTGAGCGGCATGTCGTCGCGGTCGAACGGGATCGCGTGACTGACCGGGCTGAGCTCGCTCATGCCGTATCCCTGACGCACGCGTGTGTCCAAGCGCTTGGCGACGGCCTTGCCGAGCTCCTCGTCGAGCGGCGCCGCGCCGGAGAAGATGGTGTGGACGCTGGAGAGGTCGTACTGGTCGATCAGCGGGTGCTTCGCGAGCGCGACCGCGACGGGCGGGGCGATGAACAGGTACGTGAGCTTGTGTTCCTGGATCAACCGCAGGAACTCGACGAGGTCGAACTTCGGCATCGTCACGAGGTGGGCCCGCAGCTTGAGCGCGATGTTGAGCAGCACGGTCAGGCCGTAGATGTGGAAGAACGGCAGCAGCGCCAGGATCGCGTCGTTCGTGTCGATGCCGACGCGCGGCTCCATCTGCGCGACATTGGCGACGAGGTTGCGGTGCGTCAGGATGACGCCCTTCGGGACGCCCGTCGTGCCGGACGAATACGGCAACACCGCGATCTGCGTGGCCGGATCGAACGACACGTCGGGTGCAGGCGCTCCCTGAGCGAGCAGGTCACGCAGGTTGGGGTGGCCCTCCGCGCCGTCGAGCACGATGACGTGGTCGTCGGGAATGCCGACCTTCTCCGCTGCGGCCTTCGCCTGCGGGTAGAGCGGGGAGACGGTGAACAGAAATTTCGCGCCCGAGCCCGTGAGCTGCTTCGCGATGTCCTCGGCGGTGTACAGCGCGTTGATCGTCGTCGCGGTTCCGCCTGCGCGGAGGATGCCGTGCAGAACGGACGCGAACGCAGGAACGTTCGGCGAATGCAGCCCGACGACGTCGCCCAGCTCCAAGCCTCGCGCTGCGAGCGCACCCGCGATGCCGTCGATCTGTCCGATGAGAGCCCGATACGTCGTGACGGTTCCCGACGACCCGTCGATCAATGCGGGCTTCTCGAGATCGGTCTCCGAAATGGACCCGAACAGATAGTCGTAGACGCTCAGATTCGGAATCTCGACATCGGGAAAGGGGCTCTTGAAGCTCATGACTCTCCTTCGAACATGCACCGGCAACTTGACAGAACCCTACAGTGAAAGCCGTCACAACGGACATGACCCCTACTCGTGAGTCAGGTTCGGATCTCCTGTCGCCCATTGCGCACGAGGCTGCGATGTGGCAGCCACTCGCAGTGCAGCTCAGCCTGCATCGGCTTCCTGGCAGGCTGCCAGGTTTCGCACTCTTCCTGGCAGGCCACTTCGAAGTTGCTCACGAAGCAGTCGAAGCCCTTGAAACCCGCAGCAGCGCAGCTAGTTTCGTTCTGGTCAGCAATCAACGACAAACAGGAGAAACCAGTGTTCAACGATTTCCACAACAATGTCGTGCAGCCGTTCCAGCAGTGGGCGCCGCACATTCCGGACTGGTTCGCCTGGTTCCGTTTCGGACGCTGATCGACACCCCTGATCGTCGTGAGCCCTGCTCTTCCCCAGAGAGTGGGGCTCACGACTTCACCTCACGACTTCACATACGGCTTTCCTGCTGCCGCAGGGCCACGCACGTGCCCGACGAGACCGGCGACGGCGAAGATGGTCACGACGTACGGCAGCATCAGCATGAACTCGCTGGGCACCGGCGAGCCGATGATTCCGAGCACGTTCTGCAGGTTCGACGCGAACCCGAAGAGCAAGGCCGCCAACGTCGCTCGCACGGGATCCCATCGTCCGAAGATGACGGCCGCGAGCGCGATGTAGCCGGCGCCCGCCGTCATCTCCTTGCCGAACGCGCCGACGGAACCGAGGGTGAAGTACGCACCGCCGAGTCCCGCGATGGCGCCGGCGAGGCAGACGTTCCAGAACCGGGTAGCTGCCACGTTGATACCGACGGTGTCGGCTGCCTGCGGATGTTCGCCGACGGCACGCAGCCGCAGTCCCCACTTGGTCCGGAACAGCCCGAACCACACGAGGGCGACGGCGATGTACATCAGATAGACGATCAGTGTCTGGCGGAACAGCACCGGACCGATCACCGGGATCTGCGACAGCACGGGAATCTCGATGCGCGCGAACCGAGGTGGCGAGTTCAGAGCTTCCGTGTTCTTGGTCAGCACCACCGAGTACAGGAAACTCGTCAATCCGACGACCAGGACGTTCAGCACGACGCCGACGATGACCTGGTTGACGAAGTACTTGATCGAGAACATCGCCAACAGCGCTGCCGTCAGTGCACCGGCGACCAACGCGGCCAGCAGCGCCACGTACGTCGACCCGGTGATCGACGCGACCACGGCACTGACGAACGCACCGGACAGCAGCTGGCCTTCGATCGCGATGTTGATGACGCCGACGCGTTCGGAGATGACACCGCCCATCGCACCGAAGATCAACGGTGTACTCAGCGCGACGGCACCGATCAGCAGACCCGGCACGGGCACGGTTGCCCCTGCGGCGGCCCACGTCAGAAATCCGACGACGAACAGCACGGCGTAGATCGCGAGCAGCCACAGTGGAGTCTTGTTGCGCTGCAGCGCATCCCACGTCGCGTATGCGGTGATCAGAGCGAGCACGACGAACACGGCGATGCCGGTTCCCGATGTCGGCAGCTCTACGGCCGGGAGCTGGAAGAAGTCGTTCTCGCTCGCGAGCGCGAACGTCGTCGTACCCGATTTTGCGCGAAAGACGAACAGTATCAACGCAAGAAGCGTCACGACCCCGAGTATCCCGGGAACCTTCCAGCTCCTGGCGGGTGTCAGGACGTCGGACTTGTCCACAGCGACGGTCACAGTGCCGCCACCTTCGCGGTGTCCGCGCGCACCGCGACCTCGGCACCCGGCGGTGGTAGCCGGAAGACGGCTCGAACCAGCGGCGGAGCAGCGATGAACAGCACGATGACGGACTGCACGACGAGCACGATGTCGATGGGGATTCCCTCGGCGGCCTGCATCGCGAAGCCTCCAGCCTTGAAGGCGCCGAACAGAATGCCTGCGAAGAAGACACCCCACGGTTTCGATCTGCCGAGCAGGGCGACGGTGATCGCGTCGAAACCGATTCCGGCGTCGATGTCGGCGCCGAAACCGGTGGTGACCGTACCCAGTACCTGCGCGACGCCCGCGAGTCCGACGAGCGCACCCGACAACACCATCGCGTAAAGGTACATCCGATTCACGTTGATACCCGCGATGGACGACGCATGCGGATTCTCGCCGACGGCCCGGAAGCGGAACCCGAGCGACGAGCGCTCGAGCAGCCACCAGACGCCGACGGTCACGACCACGACGAGCACGAATCCAAGGTGCAGCGAGTACCGGTCACCGAAGAGTTTGGGGAACACCGCCGTCGACTCCATCGCGGCCGTCTTCGGGTTGTTCTGTCCAGGAGCCTGCAGCGCGCCCGGCGTCCGCAGAAGATACGCGACGAGGTAGAACGCGACGTAGTTCAGCATGATCGTCACGATCACTTCGTGAGCTCCGGTGCGTGCCTTGAGAACTCCCGCGATGCCACCCCATACGGCACCGCCGACGACGCCTGCGACGATCGCCAGAACGAGGTGAAGCCCGGCCGGCAGCTGCAGCGAGAACCCGACCCACCCCGCGCATGCGGCAGCGATCAGCATCTGTCCGCGGCCGCCGATGTTGAACATGCCGACGCGGAACGCAAGAGCCACACCGAGACCGGCGACGATCAACGGCGTCGCGAACGTCAGCGTCTCCGTCAGCGGTCTGATGCCGTTCTCGAAACCGGGGCGTCGGAAGTTGTAGACCGCGCCCTGGAACAACGACGAATATGCACCGGACACCGCGTCCCACACTGCGGAGATCATGTCCATCGGCCGCGCGAAGAAGTACCCCGCGGCATCCTGGACCTGCTCGTCGGTGACGGCGATCAGTACCGCGCCGACGAGAATCGCGAGCAGAACCGCGAGCACCGAAATGATTGCGCTGCCGGTGAATATCTGCCGCAGAACCACATGTGCACGCGAGGGTTCGTGGTGCGCCTCAGCCATGTTCTCCACCCATCATCAATCCCAGAACTTCGCGAGACGTGTCGGCGGGCACGATGCCGACGATCGTCCCGCGGTACATGACGGCGATGCGATCCGCGAGAGCTGCGACCTCGTCGAGCTCACTGGACACGACGATCACCGGGACACCTGCGTCGCGCGTGGCGACGATTCGCTTGTGTACGAACTCGATCGAACCCACGTCGATACCGCGCGTCGGCTGCGACGCGACGAAAAGCCGTAGCTCGCGGCTCAACTCGCGGGCCAGCACCACTTTCTGCTGGTTACCGCCGGACAGTCGCCCGACGGCGGTGCCGACGCTCGGGGTTCGCACGTCGAACTCGGCGACCTTCTCCGCTGCGAACGCGTCCAGATAGTCGCGTCGGATCGCGCCGCGGCGCACGAACGGTTCCCCGGTGGATCGGTCGAGCATGAGATTCTCGGCGATCGTGAATTCACCGACGAGGCCGTGGACGGTGCGGTCCTCGGGAACGAAACCTACTCCGGCGCCGAGCACGTCGTGCACCGACGAGCCGACGAGCGACGTGCCGTCGAGCTCGATCCGCCCGGTGACCCGCTCGATCGCACCGAGCAGTGCCTCGACGAACTCGCCCTGGCCGTTGCCCTGCACGCCGGCGATCGCGAGGATCTCCCCGGCATGGACGTCGAGGCTGACGTCGTCGACCACCTTGTGTCCACCGGCGTCGAAGACCGTCAGGTTCCTCACCACCAGGGCCGCGTCGCCAGGCTGTGCCGGTTCCTTCGACACGGTCAGCTGCACGTCGCGGCCGACCATCAGCGCGGCCAGCTCGGAGTTGGACGCCGTCGGCTCCGCTTCGCCGACGACCTTGCCGAGCCGGATGACGGTGATCCGATCCGCGACCTCGCGAACCTCGCGCAGCTTGTGCGTGATGAACACGATCGTGGTTCCCGACGCGGCGAGCTCACGCATGATGCGCATGAGGTCGTCGGTCTCCTGCGGGGTGAGGACGGCCGTGGGCTCGTCGAACACCAGCACTTTCGCGTCGCGACTGAGTGCCTTGATGATCTCGACGCGTTGCTGCACACCGACGGGCAAGTCGTCGACGCGTGCATCGGGGTCGAGGTCGAATCCGAATCTTCCGGAGATCTCCCGGACCAAAGCACGCGCCGCATCGAGGTCGAGGCGGCCGCCGCTCTTGGTGGTCTCGTGCCCGAGGATGATGTTCTCGGCGACGGTGAACACCGGGATCAGCATGAAGTGCTGGTGCACCATGCCGATCCCGGCGCTCATCGCCTCACCCGGTCCCGCGAAATGCTGTTCGACGCCGTCGAGCAGGATGTCGCCCTCCTCGGCCCGATAGAGGCCGCTGAGCACGTTCATCAGAGTCGACTTGCCTGCACCGTTCTCCCCGAGCAAGCAGTGGATCTCGCCCGATTCCACGACGAGGTCGATGGAATCGTTGGCGACGAGAGATCCGAAACGCTTGGTGATGCCGCGTAATTCGAGCTTCATTACTTACTTGAGACTTACTTGGGCGACGAGGGCGACTCGACGGTGATGGACCCGTCGACGATGCCCGCCTGGATTGCGTCCAGTTCACCCTGCAGAGCCGGATCGACCTGCGACTCGTAGTCGTGGAACGGCGCGATTCCGACGCCTTCGTTCTCGAGGGTTCCGACGTACGGCGTGTTGTCGAACGATCCCTCACCGGAATTCGCGACGACCTCGTCGACGCTCTCCTTCAGGCCCTTCGTGACCGACGTCAGCAGCAGGTCACCGACCGACGGGTCCGACTCGAACACGTCGGCGTCGGCACCGATCAGCGCGACGGGACGCGACGAGTCGCGAATGGCCTGCGCTGCAGACTGGTAGATGGGGCCACCGACCGGGAAGATGACGTCCGCGTTCTGGTCGATGAGGCCCTGCGCGGTGTTCTTCGCGACGGCGTTGGCCTCGAATCCGCCTGTGAACGAGCCGTTCTGGGACGGAACGTCCCAGCCGATGACACGCACGTCGCGGTTCTTCTGCTCGTTGAAGTAGTTGACGCCGTCGGCGAATCCGTCCATGAAGATGGTGACGGTCGGCAGCTGGGATCCACCGAACGTGCCGACGATGCCGGTCTTCGAGAAGCTCGCGGCAGCGTAGCCGGCGAGGAACGCGGACTGGGCGGCGTCGTACGTCAGCGGCTTCACGTTCGGCAGGTCGATCGTCGAGTCGTCGATGATCGCGAAGTCGATGTCGGTGTTCGCCTCGGCGGCAGCCTTGGTGGCGTCGGCGAGATCGAATCCGACGGTGACGATCAGGTTGCAGCCCTGGTCGATGAGGTTGGAGATGTTGGGGTTGTAGTCCGTCGGCGACGCCGATTCGACGGTGATCGGCTCGACGCCGAGCGTGTCCGACGCCTCGGTCAGCCCCTCGAATCCGAGCTGGTTGAACGACTTGTCGTCGAAGCCGCCTGCGTCGGACACCATGCAGGGCTTGAAGTCGCCGGAGGCGCTTCCGCCGGAATCGGATCCGCTGTCTTCCGGTGCGGAGCCACATCCTGCGACGAGAGCGACCGCACCGAGCGACGCGACGCCGCCGAATGCCAGTCTCCGAGTACGTGAACGGGTGACGACGGTCAAGACTTCCTCCATGTTTCGTGCAGACCAGCCGGTCCGCTCGTGGCGGATCAGGCTATCCGATGGTCGATCGTATGTCTGATTCGGGACGCTACTCGTCGCCCGTGACGTCTGCAGGGTTTCCGTTCGTCCGCCCTGTCTTCGGCTCCCCGCCTTCGTAGTGTCCACCGTCACCGAGTACCTCGGCTTCGTCCTCCCGAACCATCACGGCCGGACCTGCGGCGACGATCGACGGATCGGGCGGTGTGCCGGGGCGGACGATGTTGAAGAACACGTTGAGAACGACGGCGACGATGCTGGCCGCGCTGATGCCGGAGTGGAAGATCGTGACGAACCATTCGGGGAACTCGTCCCAGAAGTCGCTCGCCACAACGGGAATGAGCCCGAATGCCAGCGTCACCGCGACGATGACGAGATTGTTGTTGTTGTCGTAGTTCACCTTGCCCAGTGTTCGAATTCCGCTGGCGGCGACGGTGCCGAACAGCGCGATACCCGCGCCGCCGAGAACCGGCAACGGGATGACTCCGACGATCGACGCGAGCAGCGGTGAAAGCCCCAGCAGCGCAAGGACTCCGCCGCCTACCGCAACGACGAATCGAGACTTGATACCCGTCATCGCGACCAGACCGACGTTCTGCGCGAACGCAGTGGCGGGAAAGGTGTTGAAAATCGGGGCAACTGCCGAGGAGATCATGTCGGCACGCAGTCCGTCGCCCACGCGCTTCGTGTCGACCTTCGTTCCGACTACCTCACCCACTGCGAGAATGTCCGCAGTCGTCTCCACCATGATCACGAGGATCACGATCGTCATCGACAGGATCGCACCGACCGCGAAGATCGGCGCTCCGAACGCGAACGGCGTCGGCGCGGCCACGATCGCCGCGTCGCCGACTCCGTCGACATCGGCCTTGCCGAACAGAAGCGCGACGACGGTGCCGACGACCAGTCCCAGCAGAATCGACAGGCGCGAGACCCTGGGAATCTTCGTCAGGATCAGAACGGCGAGCAGGGTGAACATCGCGAGCCCGATGTTGCCGACGTCCAGGTAGTCGGGATTCGGCTGTCCGCCGACCATCTCTTGCCCGGTGATCCACCGCGCCGCGACGGGCATCAGCGACAACCCGATCACGGTGATGATGGAACCGGTGACGATCGGCGGGAAGAACCGGACGACCTTGGAGAAGAACGGCGCGATCACCAGTCCGATCAGCGCTGCGACGATCACTGCTCCGAGGACCGTGCGCAAGCCGATCTCGCCGTTTTCTGCACCTGCGACGATGGTCAGCACCGTCGACACGGAGGCGAACGAAATGCCCTGCACGAGTGGCAGTTGCGACCCGAAGAACGGAACGCCGATGGTCTGCAGTACCGTCGCGAGCCCGCTGACGAACAGGGCGCACGAGATCAGCAACGCCTGATCTCCGGCGGACAGTCCGGCAGCTCCGCCCACGATGATCGGCACTGCGATGACCCCGCCGAACATCGACAGGATGTGCTGCATCCCGTACCCGAACATCTGCAGGACAGGTACCTTCGTGTCCTCCGGCCTCGTCATGGCAGCAAGAGTATGGACCTCGCGTTACGGACGCGGCAGTTCGACGTTTCAGCCGCGTAACCGCTGTGGGGTCTTCGGCCCACGTGCACGAAAATACATAGCGGGCTGTGTACTTTCGTGCACATGGGCGAAGCCCCTACGACTCGATCAGATGCTCGAACGCCTTCAGGTTCGCCAGGGACTCGCCGCGCGACACACGCCACGCCCATTCGCGTTTGATGGACTCGGCGAATCCGAGTTCGAGCAGGACGTTGAAGTCACCGTCGGCGGCTTCGAGCACCTGCCCGAGCACACGGTCGATCTCGTCGGCCGTCACCGCATGCGTCGAGATGCGGCCGACGAGGTAGATGTCGCCGATCTTGTCGATCGTGTAGTGCACGCCGTAGAGCCTGCGGTTTCGCCGCAGCAGGTACTTGTACACACCTTCGAAGTTCTCGTCGGGCTTTCGGCACACGAACGCCTCGACACGCACACCGTGATTGCCGACGGTCAACATCACCGTCGTCTTCAGCTTGCGCTCACCCGGGAGTTCGACGACGAACGCGTTGTCGTCCTTGCGCTGGTAGTCGAGCTCGCGCTCGGCCAACACGGAATCGATGAGAGTGACTGTGCTGCTCATGCTTTGACCACTCCTCGTCGTAGCTTCGAGAGCCCGCGCGTTCGGCGCGGCGAGAATTCGCTGGGTTCGACGTGTCGGTCGAAATGGAACTGCGCCGCCCGATAGCTGTCGAGCAGCCCTTCGGCGGTGTGTTCCCACGAGAATTCGGAGGCGTGTCGCGGTGCAGCAGAAGCCATGCGCGCCAACGCGTCTCGATCCTCGAGCATCCGGCCCAGTGCGCGCGCCCAGTCGTCCGTGCGGTGCCCCTGGACGAGAACGCCGGTTTCACCGGACCGCACGGCAACCCCGAGACCTCCGACGTCGGCCGCGATCACCGGAGTGCCGCACGCCTGCGCCTCGATCGCGACGAGTCCGAAGGATTCGTTGTAGCTCGGTACGGCAACGACATCGGCAGCCCGGTACACCTGCGCCAGCACGTTCGACGGCTGCGGCTGCATGAACGTCACGCGAGCCGAGATACCGAGCTCGCGGGCAAGTTCGATCAAGCTGTCCGGACGGTCGAGCCCACTGCCCGACGGTCCGCCGACGACCAGAATACGCAGTGGCAGTTCGGGTTTCAGTGCGACGACTTCGGCCGCGGCCTTCAGCAGCACATCGGGCGCCTTCAGCGGTTGGATACGACCCACGAATGCGACGACGGTTTCACGTGGATCGATGCCCAATTGTGCTCGCGCCGCGAGCATGTCACCCGGGTTGTACTGGTGCAGATCGGCGCCGGGCGCGACGACGTCCACCGCGTCGGGAGATGCGCCGTAGATCTCGATGAGCTGCTTGGCTTCCTCGGACGTGTTGGCGATCAACCGATCGGCCTCGGCGACGACCTGTTGCTCCCCGATCTGCCGCGCGGGCGGCTCGGGCGCGTCACCCGCCGCGAGCGATGCGTTCTTGACGGCCGCCAGGGTGTGCGCGGTGTGGACCAGCGGGACGCCCCATCGGTCGCGGGCCAACCACCCGACCTGACCGGACAACCAGTAGTGGGAGTGAACGAGGTCGTAGTACCCGGCGTCGTGCCGCGCTTCCTCGCGGAGAACACCCGCGGCGAACGCGCATAGCTGGGTCGGGAGGTCCTGCTTGTCGAGTCCTTCGAACGGCCCGGCGACGATGTTGCGCACCAGCACTCCGGGAGCGGCCTCGCGTACCGGCTCGTCCGACGACGACGTCGCACGTGTGAAGATCTCGACCTGCACGCCACGTTCGGCGAGCTCTTTCGCCGACTGCAGCACGTACACGTTCATGCCGCCTGCGTCACCCATACCGGGCTGCGCCAGCGGAGACGTATGCAACGACAGCACGGCGACCCGGTTCAGCTGGCGTCCACTCACCGCTCCAGTCTGCACGCCTCCACAGTACGGACGTTCACAGACCCCGTTTCAGAGCCCTTCCACGAAGTTCGAAACATCGGCGACGAACCGTTCGGGGTCGGCGACGAAGGGACCGTGATCGACTCCGTCCCAGTACGACGCGGTCACCTTCGGGATCAGCGACGCGGCGTGGCGGCCTGCGGACACGTCGACGACGGTGTCTGCCGTCCCGTGCACCACCAGCGCAGGCACGTCCAGGGTGCGCAGCAGCTCGTCGTGCGAGACGGTCCGGTCGAACAGCGCGGCCCGCACGCGCGGCGGCGTAGCGAGAGTCAGTCCGAACAGGGCCTGCGCCTGCGCGCCCTTGCCCTCCACCGGGCCGGTCAGTGCGTTGCCGAAGCTGCCGAGGGCGCGGATCGCGACACGCGGTTCCTCGGCCATGGCGTCGGGAATCGCTGCCCGCATGGATGTCCCGACGCGGCCGCCCTGCTCGCCGCGGCCGATGCTCGTGATCGCGCCGACCAGGACGACTCCTGCGACGGCGCCGCTTCCGTGCTCGGCGAGATAGTCGCAGATCACGAGTCCGCCGTAGGACCACCCGAGCAGAACGGCGTCCGACGTGATGCCTTCTTCGGTCAGCACCGCGTCGACGTCGCCCGCCCAGTTCTTCGAATCCGCATAACCGGACGTGGGTGCGTCCGAGTACCCGTGGCCACGGAGGTCGACGGCGATCAGTCGGTACTCCTCGGCGAGATCGGCCAGTACCTCCTCACCCCAGCACGCCGACGACTGCGCCCACCCGTGCAGAAGAACGAGCGGCCTGCCCGACGCGGGGCCGGACACCCGGTAGACGATGTTCGTTCCGTCGATTCCGGTGGCCTGACGCACCGGTCCTCTCGCTGCCATGACCGACATCATGACAGCTCACGATCACAGCAGCGAGAGGGGTCGGGTCAAGCAGCTGCGCGACGCATCGACGCCAACGGATCCGAGTACACCGAGCTCAGCGAGACGACCGCCGCCGCGTACTCCTGCACCTTGTTGCCGAAGCCGGTGATGCGAATATCCTTGCGCGGCAACGTCGATGTGCGACCGAATGCTTCCGCCACGTGCGGCAGCCCGGAAGAGTACTCGGTGAACGCCTGACCGCCGAGGACGACGCGGTCAGGGTTGAACAGGTCACGGAGCAATCCGACTGTGCGACCGAGGATCTGGGCACGCTCGACGAGAATGTCCCGGGCACCGGCCGAACCGTCGTGCGCCGCTTGGTAGAGCGCGGCGACGGGAGCGCCCTCGGGGAGCACCCCCTTGTCGATCGCGGCGGAGAGGACCGCGCGATCGCTGACGGATGCTTCGAGGCATCCGCGATTTCCGCACGCGCACAGCGCATTCGAACCGGTAGGCAGGTGCGCGATCGAGCCGGGTCCGGTAGACGGCGTGTGCACGCGACCGTCGATCGTCAGCGCGATGCCCGCAGTCTCACGTGCGTAGAAGAACAGGCTCGTCCCGGTCGGCGGTGCGTCGGCGCGTGCCGGGGTGAGCAGTAGCTCGGATGCGGCCATCGCCTCGACGTGACCGGACACCGAGACCGGCAGGCCGAGTCCGCCGCCCACGATCGCGCCGACCTGGGCGCCTTCCCATCCGAGACGAGGATGGTCGACCGAGCCGGTGGCTGCGTCGACGCGTCCACCCAACGCGACGCCCACCCACAGCGGAGTACGACGGTGCCACCGCGCTGCGAACGCGGCAGCGCTGCGGGTGATCGCGTGGAGCGAGACCTCGGCGGATCCGCTAGGCGTCGGGATTTCGACGGCGCCGAGAATGCGACCGCGGAGGTCGCTGACCACGATGCCGGTGACGATGGCACCGATGTGGATGCCGACCGTCGAATACGGCTCGTGGTTGACCTCGAACGGTACGCGCGGACGGCCGATGGCACCGGACGTCGTCAGGTCCGCACGCTCACGCAGCAGACCGGCCCCCAGCAAGGAGGCGACCTGACGGTTGACCGTCGCGATACTCAAACCTGTTGCACGAGCGGCAATGTCGCGGGATATAGGACCTTCGACCGAGGCGACTCGAAGGACGGAGGCAGCGGGGTTGTCCGCAATACGCAGATCGGGTGCGACGACCTGAACCCGGTTGCGCACGGCCGGCCGCGCGGTGACGGACGACGAGCGGGTCCCGCGCAGAGACTTGGCGGGAGACGTGATCGGAAGAGTTGCAAGTGACACGTGTTTTGTCCTCGGCAATAGACCCGTACGAAAGAAGACGGGTGGTGCATGAATCGGTCAGAGCAGCACAGAAGAAGTGCGAGCACGCCGTCGCGAACGAACTAGCGACAGGCTCCGAAACCGGGACAACACAGCTCACGAGGAAGAGGCAGCCGAGAACCCAGGGCAGCGGTCACGTAGGTGACACGCAATGCTGGCGAGTGGCTGGACATGACCGCAAAGTTAGCACTTCCGCGAGCGATCACCAATCCTGGCCCCTCCGGTAGGAAACGTCTGATACTAGAATTCTGGGCATGACATTGTCCGAACAAATCTCTCCCGACGCCCGTATCGCCGTTGTCACCGGAGCCAGCTCGGGCATCGGTGCCGCCACCGCACGCCAACTGGCCGAGCAGGGCTACCACGTCGTCGTCGGGGCACGTCGCGTCGACCGACTCGAGAAGCTCGCCTCCGAAATCGGCGGCACCGCACTGCAATTGGACGTCACCGACGAGGATTCGGTCGCCGCGTTCACCTCCGTCATCCCTCGCGTTCACGTGTTGATCAACAACGCGGGTGGAGCGAAGGGACTCGCGCCCGTCATCGACGCCGACCTCGACGACTGGCGCTGGATGTGGGAAACCAACGTTCTCGGCACGTTGCGCGTCACGAAGGCTCTGCTGCCCAAGCTGATCGAATCGGGCGACGGACTTGTGGTGACCATCACGTCGGTCGCAGCGTTCGAGGCGTACGACAACGGCTCGGGATACACCTCCGCCAAGCACGCGCAGGCGGTGCTGCACCGCACGTTGCGCGGCGAACTGCTGGGCAAGCCCGTCCGACTCACCGAGATCGCGCCGGGAGCCGTCGAGACGGAGTTCTCGCTCGTGCGCTTCGACGGGGACGAGTCCAAGGCCGACGCGGTCTACAAGGGCATCACGCCGTTGGTCGCGAAGGACATCGCCGAGGTCATCGGCTTCGTGGCGTCGCGCCCGTCGCACGTCAATCTGGACCAGATCATCATCAAGCCGCGGGATCAGGCCGGCCCGGGGCGTTTTCACCGGGCGTAGGCGCCTTCGGCTCTCGTGAGTGAAAATGTATAGGTCCCTATACATTTTCACTCACGACGGCCTATAGAGCCGACATGGACTCCCAGCTCGGCCAGTCGATCGCCCAGTCGTACAGATCCCCGTCGGCCGCCGAGAGGTCGATCGACGTTCCCGTCACCTCGACCGGATCGCCGTACATCGCGATGCCGAAGTACTGCTGAGCATCCTCGGTCGACAGGTTGATACATCCGTTGGTGACGTTCGACGCCCCCTGTACGCCCGTGGTCAACGGGTTCGCGTGGATGAATTCACCGTTGTTGGAGATGCGGACCGCCCATCGTTCCCGGACGTTCTCGTAGAACGGCGGGTTCGACATCAGGAAGTCCTCGTGCTTCTCGGTCACCACGTGGATGCCGCTGCGCGTGACGTTGCGAGTCTCGTTGCCCTCGCCGTAGCTGACGGGGATGTCCATGACGGTCTGGCCGTCGCGCACCACCTGCATGCGGTGACTGGTGGCCTCGGCCTTGACGATCTGGCTGCGGCCGATCGTGAAGTCCAGCGTCACGTCGTCGGCTCCGTATGCACCGTCGCCGTACGCGACGCCGTACAGATTCGCCTGCACCGACACCGTCGTACCCGGCGCCCAGTAGTTCGTCGGACGCCAGTGCACGCGGGAGCCGTTGTCGTCGGGGAACCATGCCCACGCACCGGGCGTCGGCGGGTTGGTCGTGACCGTCAATGCCTTCTCGACAGCGGCCTTGTCCTCGATCGTCTGGTCGAACTGCAGGATGATCGGCGCAGCGATGCCGACTTCCTGGCCGTCGCCGATATTGGTACTGACCGACGTCCGACTGTCCGGCTCGACGGTCGAGAAACTTCCCTCGATGTCGACGCTCTTGCCGTCGGTCCCGATGGCCTCGCCCGCCCACGTGTACGTCGAGCCGTAGCCGAGCGGCTCGGTGATCGAGTACGACAGCTTGTCCGGCGTCAGCGCGCCCTGGACGACCTTGCCGTCGGGGTTGGTCAGCGTGACGCTCTGGAGTGTTCCGTCCTTCACCGACACCGAGATCGGCGCGATGGGACTGATGTCCTCGGCACCGTCGATCGGGTTCTGCGTGACCTGGGCTACCGGCGGCGCCTCGGTCGTCGAGGCCGCGCTACCGGTCGATCCGTTGTCGGAGCCGATGGTGCACCCCGCGACGAGTGCCGCCATGGCCGCGATCGCTGTGACCAGCCACAACAACCGCGTCCGATTTGTCCGTTCTACCTGCTCATGCACGGTTTCCAACGTACTCGCGGGAAATCATGCGACCACAATCCAGACAGGGGCTGCGGTCGGATTCACACCGAATTCACAAGTGAAATCGGACATTTCATACAAACCCATGTGTCCGGAAATACATAGTGCCTTCGGGTCGTTCCGCAGGCTCCACTCCTTGCCGCTATGTATTTCCGCGCACATGGGCGCAGCCCCTAGAGCTTGGTCGACCGCAGCTCGTGCCCCTTGGACGTCAGGCATCGGCCCGTGTCGAGGTTCCAGTCCCACCCGTGCAGGTTGCACGTCAGCTTGTTGCCCTCGACGATGCCGAACTTCGACAGGTCCGCCTTCAGGTGCGGGCAGCGACGCTGGATCTCGTAGCCGTCCTTGACGATCGTCGCGGTGTCGTCGTGCGCTTCGGCGAACCAGCCGTCGGCGTACGCGATGCGCTCGTCGGTCAGACACTTGAAGAACGTGTACAGGAACTCGTTGTAGCCGCCGACGCGTCGCGCGCGGAACCGCGTCGACAGGAAGATCGAGTTGACCCAGTCCGGTTCCTTGTCGCGTACGGCGGTTCGCACGAGCTCCGGCGCGATGGTGAAGCTGTAGCGGAAGCGCTCCTTCAGCAGAGGTTCACGCACGATCCGCTTCGGGAAATCGAGTACGACGGTTTCCGCCCCCAGCATCAGGGCGACCGGGTAGCCGATGCCGTCGCAGATCTGGTCGGTCTGAATCATGATGGGCTCGAACAACTCTCGCAGCGGTTCGAGCAACGGCTCACCCTCGGCCGGTGCCCATGCCGCCTTCTCCGCGGCGATGACGCCTGCCTGACGCTGCGCGAAGTCCTCGATGTACTGCGCTTTGCCGGTGGTGAAGATGGCCTCGACCTCGTCGACCGGAATGGGATGCTCGTGCGAGACGAGTTCACTTCCGGAGAACGTCGACGTCGTGCCGGGGATCTGCAGCAGTCCCTTGTCGTGTCCGTTGCGACGCATCTGGTCCAGGAAGACCATCTGGTCGGGGAAGATGTTCGACGGGTCGTCGTACACGTCGTTCAGGAAACGAAGCTCGTCGTCGAGGAAACACGGCGGGCCTGCCGACGGGATGACCCACGTCGCACCGATCTGCTCGATGTACTGACGTGCGCGGTCCATCTGGCGCTGACGCTTCTGCTCGCCGAACGCCTTCTTCGCGCGCTCGACCATGTCGTACACCATCGGGTACCAGATGGCCCCGGAGTACTGCAGCATGTGCACGTCGACGTGGCCGAATTCCTCGGTGAGTACGTCCAGGTCCACAGGCCGGGCGTCGTTCATGTTGAACGCGACGGTCTTGCCGTCGGACACGACGAGACCGGAGTCGCCGATCGGGCCGTCGGCGGGCGCGCGCAGCGCGATGATCATGATGTCGAGGTCGCCCTTGGGGCCGGAGACGCGGTGCTTGACCGAGTCGGTCGTCTCGACGAACTTGTGGAAGCCGAGCTTGATCAGCTCGTTCTTCAGATCCGGCACCGGGTAGTCCGGCAACAGGACGGTCGTGTCCTTGTTGACGTGCTCGGCGAGGTTCTTAGGGTCGAAGTGGTCCTTGTGCAGGTGCGAGACGTACAGGTAGTCGCAATCACCGAGCGCGTCCCAGTCGAGCTGCGTGTTGTCCGGGAACGGGAACCACGACGTGAAGTACGCCGGGTTCACCCACGGGTCGCACAGAATGCTGCCCGCATCGGTCTGAATGTGGAAACCCGCGTGCCCGACACTGGTGACCTGCACTGAAAACACTCCTTCTTCGTGAGTGAAAATGTGTAGCGCCCGTGGTCGCTCCGCAGGCTCCGCTCCTGACCGGCTACACATTTTCGCTCACAACGTTGACCAACCATCGTAAGCGCTGAAATCAGGCCAGCGAGCAGCCGACCAGATCGCATTCCGGCACAAGTGTGATCCCGAACTCGGCTTCGACCCCGTCACGGATGTGCGACGCCAATGCCATGACGTCGGCCGTGGTCGCACCTCCCCTATTCGTGATCGCCAGAACATGTTTCGTCGACAACGCGACGGTGCCGTTGCCGAACTCGGTGCCGTACCCGTGCGCGAACCCGGCGTTCTGGATCAGCCACGCGGCGTGGATCTTGATGCCCGACGGGTCCGGGTACTGCGGCGCCCGTGACGCGCTTTCAGGGATCTCCGGCAGAACAGGATTCAAGAAGAACGAGCCGACGCTCCACGTGTCGTGGTCTTCGGCGTCGAGCACCATGCCCTTCTGCCCACGCAGGTCCAGCACTGCCTCGCGCACGTCCTTGGCAGGCACGGTGTCCCCGATCGTCACCGCGAGGCGATCCGCCAGCCCGGCGTACCGCACCGGATCCGACGCCCCGGAACGCCGGAGGCGCATCGTCGTGTCGAGGATGACGTACCGCGTCGAATGCTTGAACACGGACTGCCGATGCAGCCCGAAACCGCATCGCTCGGGACCCCAGACCGACGTCTCACGCGTCTCACGGTCGTACACGGTCAGCGATTCGAGCACATCGGACGTCACCGTTCCGTAGGCACCGACGTTCTGCACGGGCGTCGCACCGGCGAGGCCGGGAATTCCCGACAGCGCCTCGAGACCTGCAAGACCGTCGTCCAACGACCGTGCGACGACGGAGTCCCACCGCTCACCTGCCGCGACCCACATCGAGTCCCCGTCCACACGCACACCCGACGTCTCGACCTTCACGACGAGGCCGTCGAAGCCCTCGTCGGAGACGACCAGGTTGGAACCGCCGCCGACCAGCAGAACAGGGGTTCCCGACGCGTCGGCGTCACGCACGAGGGAGACCAGCTCGTCGGATGTCCTCGCGACGGCGAATTCACGGGCCGGGCCACCCACGCGCATCGTGGTGAGACCGGAAATTGCGGTAGGCACGGGAGCCCAGGGTACCCTCCCGCGTATGCCTCGCCCCATCGCGCACAGCGCGTCCGTTCCCGCATCTGTCGACAAGGTGCATGCCGCGCTCGTCTCCGAGCAGTACTGGAAGGACCGCGTCGCCGACATCGGCGGACCGGGTGCCGAGCTGGTCAGCATCACCGCGATCAACGGAACCATCAGCGTCGTGATCTCGCAGTCCATCCCCGAGGACGAGCTGCCTGCCGCGGTCACCGCGTTCAAGAAGGGCCCGCTCGTCATCGAGCGCAGCGAGTCGTGGGGACCGTTCGGCGGGAACCGCGCCGAGGGCAAGTTCGGCGCGACGGTCGAGGGCGCCCCGGCGTCGATCTCGGGGACGACGCTGCTCGAGGGCGACGCGACGTCGTCGACGCTGTCGCTGTCCGGAACCACCGAGGTCAAGATCCCGTTGTTCGGCAGCAAGATCGAATCGATGATCAGCGAGCAGGTCCTCGCCCTCATCGACAACGAGCACGAGTACACCGGCAACTGGATCGACAAGAACCTGTAGCAGACCGCACTCGGAACTGCCGGTACCCTGGTCCGCTATGGCGCGCCGCATGAACTACTCAGCCCGGTTCACCTACTCTCCCGAGCAGGTGTACGCCGCTCTGTCCAGCCGTGATCACTGGGACGCTCGCATCGAGGAGATGAAGAAGTACTCCCACAACGAGTTGAAGAGTTTCGAGGTGACCGGCGACGGCATCGACGTCGTGATGCATCACATCATTCCGAGGACCGAGCTGCCGGACATCGCGCAGACGGTGATGAAGAAGGACATGGTCATCACCCGCAACGTGCACTTCGATGCGTTCGCGGAGGACACCACCGAGGGCCACTACGACGCGTCCATCCCGGCGGGCCCCGGCAGTCTGAAGGGCACGACGACCCTCTTCGCCACCGAGACCGGATCGACGCTACGGACGTCGTCGGAGGCGAAGGTCTTTCTGCCGTTCGTCGGCGGCAAGCTCGAGCAGCTGATGTTGGTCAACCTTCGCGACCTGTGGCGCGGCGAGGGCGAAGTCACGGCCGACTGGCTTGCCAAGAACAACTAGCTCGCCGAAGCCGCAGGGCACGATCACCCGCGGCACCACCGGAATCAACCGGCTCAGGCGCAGCGATCGCTGGCTGACGCACAGCCCCTCGGTCCGGCGCGTCCTGATGGATGCGCCGGATCCTCTCGTCGTCGACCTCGGGTACGGCGCGCGCCCGGACACGACACTCGAACTCGCCCGACGCCTTCGCACGATTCGGCCCGATCTGCGCGTCACCGGCCTCGAGATCGACCCTGCACGCGTCGTCGACCCCGTCGAGAACGTGCACTTCGCTCGCGGCGGGTTCGAGCTCGCCGGGCTACGGCCGAATCTCGTGCGGGCATTCAACGTTCTCCGGCAGTACCCCGAAAATGCAGTGCCCGACGCCTGGAGCCGCATCCTGTCCGGGCTCGCACCCGGCGGTCTTCTCGTCGACGGCACGTGCGACGAGCTGGGCCGACGCTGCGCGTGGGTACTTCTCGATGCCCACGGACCGCGGTCGCTGACGCTCGCGTGGGATCCCTTCACCGTGGATCGGCCGTCGGACATCGCCGAGAGGCTCCCGAAGGTGCTCATCCACCGCAACGTGCCCGGCGAGCGGATTCATGCGCTGCTGCAGAGCGCCGACCGAGCATGGTCGACAGCCGCTCCCCTTGCACCGTTCGGACCGCGTGTGCGGTGGCGTGCTGCGGTGGCCGGACTGTCGCGCGAGGGCATTCCCGTCGTGACGCATCGTCGACGTATGCGCGACAACGTGCTGACCGTCCCGTGGGATGCGGTCGCCCCCGGACGCTAGGTGCAGGCCGACAACGCCAGTTCGATGCGTTCCGCGACGCGGTCGGTTCCGCCCGTCGCCTCGGCGTACAGCACCGACGGGTCGACGCGTCCGATCGCCACGGCGTCACCGACGACCTCGTCGAGCGTGATCTGTGAGATTCCGCCCGCCGCGAGGTCCAGAACCGTCCGCACCGGCGTCGTCATCCGGAAGGTGCCGGTGGACTCGATGTCGTGTGGCGTCAGTTGCAGCCGGTGCACTGCGAGCCGCGTGTCCGCGAGCCGCAGATTGGTGTACGCGGACACGTGAACGAACTGCGGATGCAGGTGCCCGAACCCATGCAACTCGGCCGCGCTTTGGTGTGAGATGACCGCATCTCCGCCGAACCAGGCGCACCACATCGCGAAGTGCTCGAGATCGTTGTGGGGCCAATCCGACAGCCTGCAGAGGTTGCGTTCGACCTTCGTCCAGTCTCCCGCAACGATATTGGCGTGCACCGACGAGTGCTCGTACCCGAGGCGCTCGGCCTGTTCGGTGGTGAAGTATCCATCCTGGCTCGCGGCCAGACGACGCAGTTCGAGGGAGCTCGGACGTGTGGTCATGCAGCCAAGAATACGACACGATGTGTTGCACATCACAAGAAAACGGATCGAATCGTCGGCCATCGGAGATTCACAGAGCTCTTTCAGACTTTTCGGGAAGACTGCTCGGAATGACACGAAGCAAAGCTCCACTGATTGCGCTGCTCGTCGTTCTCGTACTGGTCGCCGCGCTGCTCGGCGGGGAACTGTATTTCCGTCAGCAGATCAAGTCGTGCCTGGCCGGCCAGCTGGAAAGCGAGATCGGCAGTTCGGTCGACGTCGGGATCGGGTGGAAGCCGGTCCTGCTGTCCCTCGTCGACAAGCAGGTGTCGTCGGTCACCATCGACAGCAACGACGCACGTTTCGGACCTGCAGAGGGGATGGTCGTGCACGCCGAGATCAACGACGTGAACCTGCAGCAGAGCGCCGACTCCAATGGCACGATCGGCAGTTCCAGCGCCGACATCGACTGGTCCACCGACGGCATCGCCAAGACGCTGCAGTCGCAGGGGATCGGCGCCCTCGTGTCCGGTGTGACGGCGGATCAGTCGGCGGGCACGCTGTCGTTCGCGGTTGCAGGCCTCGCACAGTTGACCGTGAAGCCTCAGATCAACGGTGACCGGGTCGAGGTGCAGACCGTGAACGCGTCGATCCTCGGGCTCGGCATTCCGACCGACCTCGTCGACAGCATCGTCGGCGTGCTGACCGACAGCCTGCAGCAGTACCCGCTCGACATGAAGCCGACGTCGCTCACCGTGACCGACAACGCAATTCAGCTGCAGTTGCAGGGCGGTCCGTACACGATGCCCGCCGCGCAGCCCGGCCAGGCCGTGCCGGAACAGCCGGAAGGCTGCAGTCTCGTCGCTTAGGTCACGCCGTCGAGAACCGCCCGCGTCCCGGACAATCCGAGGCGCGTGGCGCCTGCGTCGATCATCGCCAGGGCGGCGTCCGTTGTTCGGATGCCGCCGCTGGCCTTGACGCCCAATCGCCCTCCGACGGTGTCCGCCATCAAGCGGACCGCCTCTACGCTCGCTCCCCCGGCCGGATGGAAGCCGGTGGACGTCTTGACGAAGTTCGCGCCCGCACGTTCGGCGGCGCGACATGTCTCCACGATCGCCTCGTTGGACAACGCTGCCGATTCGATGATCACCTTCAGCACCGGTGACGGTCCGATCGCTTCGCGGACGGTCAGGATGTCGGACAGCACGGCGTTGTAGTCGCCCGCCACGGCTGCCCCGACGTCGATCACCATGTCGATCTCCACCGCTCCCTGGTCGACGGCGAGACGTGCCTCGGACCCTTTGACGAGCGAATGATGCTTGCCCGACGGGAATCCCGCGACGGCAGCGACGACGAGGCCATCAGCACGGACGGGCAGCATCGACGGCGAGACGCACACCGCGAGAACGCCGAGTTCGAGGCCTTCCGCGATGAGCGCGGCGACGTCGTCGGCCGTCGCCTCGGGCTTGAGCAGCGTGTGATCGACCATGCGGGCCAGGGATGCGCGAGTGACAGACATGAGACCACCCAACCACAGCCGCGCGAAGCCTAAGCTCGATGCTTATGTCCGATTCCCCTCTCGCGCAGACCTTCAATTCCACGAGCAGCGAGTTCGACCGCATCACCCCACTCCTGTGGGGTCCTGCCGGCCAATCGCTTGCGTTCGCGCTGGAGCTGGCAGCCGGTGACTCCGTGCTCGACGTCTGTACGGGCACCGGAGCGTCGGCGATCCCGGCAGCGCAGGCAGTGGGACCGGACGGCATCGTCCATGCGATCGATCTCGCCGACGACCTCCTCGAAGTCGGTCGACTGAAAGCGACGTCGGCCGCGCTGCGCAACATCGATTTCGTCTGCGCCGACGCCACCGAATGGGAGGCCCCGAGCACGATAGACACCGGGTACGACGCGTTGGCCTGCAGTTACGGGATCTTCTTTCTCCCGGACATGGACATCACGTTCTCGCGGCTCGTCGGCCTCGTGAAGCTCGGTGGCCGCGTGGGCGTCACGGTATGGAGGAAGGGCGCGGTCAAGGAGTTCGGCGACGCGTATTTCGAGGTCATCGAGCGGCACTCCCCCGGGGGCGGGCACACCGGTCCTCTGTCGCGCACAGGCTACGAGTCCAACCCGCTACGCCGAGTCGAGACCTCGGAGACGCTCGCCGCGTGGCTCGAAGCGCAACGATGCGAGTCAGTTCGCGTCACCGAACTGTCCAATCACGTGCCCGCGACCGAGGAATTCGTCTGGAACTTCGTGCTCGGCAGCGGATTCCGCGGCGCATTGAGCGGGTTCGACGACGCAACGAGGGACACGATCCGCGCCGAGTTCCTCGAACTGCTCACCGCCCGCGGTATCGATTCGGTCGACGCGACGACACTGGTGGCAACCGGTGTTCGGACGGCCTGAGAGAATCGAGCCATGAGTTCAGCAGGTGTCGCCGACGACCGTCGTTACGTTCTGTCCCTCGGATGCCCCGACCGCACGGGCATCGTCGCCAAGATCTCGACGTTCCTCGCCGACGTCGGCGGATGGATCGTCGAAGCTGCCTACCACGCAGATCCGGACACCGGATGGTTCTTCACGCGCCAGGCTGTTCGTGCGTCGTCGGTCGGCATGAGCATCGAGGAACTGCGCACCCGGTTCGAAGCCGTCGCCGCCGAGATCGGCCCGGAAACCGAATGGGCACTGGAGGATTCGGGCCAGCGCAAGCGCGTGGTCATCCTCGTCAGCAAGGAAGCACACTGCCTGCACGACCTGCTCGGACGCGCAGCGGGCGGCGAACTCCCGGCCGAGGTGTCCGCGGTCGTCGGTAACCACAAGTCACTCGAACCGGTCGCGCGGGCGCACGGTATCCGCTTCCACCACGTCGAATTCCCGAAGGATCCGGCCGAGCGCGGACCGGCGTTCGAGGAGGTGCGCTCACTCGTCGACTCCTACGACCCGCACGCCGTCGTACTCGCCCGCTTCATGCAGGTCCTGCCCGAGGAACTGTGCGAGCACTGGGCGGGCAAAGCGCTCAACATCCACCACAGCTTCCTGCCGTCGTTCGTCGGTGCGCGTCCGTACCACCAGGCCTTCGCGCGAGGCGTCAAGCTGATCGGTGCGACGTGCCACTACGTGACCGCAGAACTCGACGCAGGCCCGATCGTCGAGCAGGACGTCATCCGCGTCGACCACTCCGACGAGGTCGCCGACATGGTCCGGCAGGGCCGCGACATCGAGAAGCTCGTGCTGTCCCGTGGGCTGCGCTGGCACCTGGAGGACCGCGTCCTCGTGCACGGGAAGAAGACGGTGGTCTTCAGCTGATCCCATGTGCGCGGAAATACATAGCGGGCTATGCATTTCCGTGCACGTGCGGCGAAGCCGCCTTACAGCGTGCGCAGCCGGAGAATCTCCGCGTTGACGTCGTCGATCGCCTCGACCGAGCTCATGTGTCCGATCCCGGGCAACTCGATGAGCTTGCTGAGGTGGTCGTGCGAGTCCAACGCGTCCGCGAGCCTTCGGGCATGTACGGGCGGCGTCAGCCGGTCGGCCGTTCCCACCAGCACACTCGTCGGGACGCTCATGTTCGACAGCGCCTCGTAGATGTCGAGGTCGCTGAGCGCAGCACCCCAGATGCCCCGGGTTCGGGGCGCGCATTCGAGGACGATCTTCTCGCAGAACGCCACCTCGGCCGGCGTCGCGCTCGGTGCCATCGAGACGTACTTGATGGCCTGACGCGTCACCGACGACGGCCGCAGCGGCACCGCCGACTTCAGCACGACGCGACCGACCGGCACCGGAACCCGCGGGAACCGATTCGGCAGCGGAATGACGGTCGTCTCGCGCACGAGGCTGTCGGTCGCGGTACTGGCCAGCAGAATCGCGCTGACGAGCGTGTCGACCTGCTCCGGGTACCGGCCTGCCCACGCCATGACGGACATGCCACCCATGCTGTGCCCGACGAGCACAGCCTTGTTGTCCTCGGTCACGGTAGCGGCGAGCACGTCGGCGAGGTCGTCGGCGAGAACGTCCGGCCCGAGCAGCCGCGTCCCGACGTCGCTGCGGCCATGTCCGCGCTGGTCGTAAACGATGACCTGGTAGTTCTCGGCGAACGCGTTGATCTGAGGAGTCCAGAAGTCCGCGGAACACGTCCAGCCGTGACTGAAGACGATCGGAGGAGAGTCGGGGTCACCATAGACGCGAACGTGCAGCTCGGCACCGTCGTCGGTGACGACCGGTACGACGCGCGACTCGAACGTCGGCACGTGGAGAAGTGCGTCGGGCTTCAGGATCGATCCGGGCTGCGTCGGAACACGCGTGGTACGACGACCCACCAGCACAGCCCCGATACCTGCCGCTGCCGCGAGTACGCCGGCTCCGACGAGTGCGCCTCGGGCAGCTTTCCGTGTGACCACGAACTGTCTCCTTCCCCTCAACTCGCCTGGTCGTCCGCCGACCCGGCGTTCTCACCGAACTTGGTGACGATCTCTTCCATCGTCAACGTGATCCGGTGGTCCATTGCTTCCGCGAACAGAGCTGTGACCGTCCGGTGTGCGAGAGGCCTCAGTCGGTTCACCAGTTCGGCGACGTCCGCGACCGTTCGTGCATCGGTGTCGAAGGGATCTTGGTCTCCGGAGACGAATCTGTCTGTGATCAACGCAACAAAACGATCGGCGACGTCCTCGAGGTCGCGCCTGACACCCTCGGTCTCGTCGAGCGTGTGGGCCAGCGGAATCCCCGCCGCGGACAGCAGTCTGGCGGCTTCCACCAGCAACGGATTGTCGACGCGAATGCTCTCGCCTTCTTCGGAGAGAACGCCGAGTTCGACACCGCGTCGCACATCCGCGTCGGACACAGGGGAACCGAACATCGCGTCCATGTCGGCGCGCGTGAGGTGATGCGGAATGTCCGATGCCGACGACGCCCCGGTCAGCACGTCCTCGACGCGCATGCCGTACTGCGCAGCTGCCAACAACTCACTGATCGTCGCGAACGTGTACCCGCGGTCCAGCATGCGCGAGATCAAGGCCAACCGCGCGAGATGAGACTCGTTGTACCAGCCAGTGCGCCCCTCCTTACGCGGAGGCGGAAGCAACCCTCGATCCTGGTAGACACGCACGTTCCGCACACTGACACCGGCACGACGTGCCAGGTCGTCGACGCGATACTCGATCATGCATAGACGATAAGCGTCGCCCCGCGAAAACGTGGGCGCACGGCTCTACCAGCGAGGACCACGCTGAACGGCATCGACCTTCGGCCGAACGTCGACGAGATAGACACAGACGGCCACCACACCGATGATCCACAGCATCATGATTCCCGGGCCGACGATCATGATTAGCATTGCGACGGCAAGAATGCCGAGCCATGCGGGCTTCGTCAGCTTGCCTGCAGCCGGGTACGCGTCCGAACGTTGCCTTACGGCGTGGAAAATGGCGATGGCAGCCCCCACGAGCGAGATCAGCTGGAGAATCAGCATGGCCATGGACTGAGCTGCGTATGCGGACGACACGTCGCCCATACTACGCAAAACGCCCGTCGCCACGCTCGCCCCCACAGCAAATCGCCCCTCGCACGGCTGGGTGCGAGGGGCGATTCGGGTGAGAACCTGCGTCAGCTGGTGGTCTTCTTGGCAGGCGCCTTCTTGGCGGGAGCTGCGGGCGTCGTCTTCTTCGCCGCAGTGGCCGGGGTCGCCTTCTTGGCCGGCTCGGTCTTCTTCAGGGGCGCATCGTTGCTCGAGCGAGTCTTCGACTCGACCTTGCCTGCTACGCCGCTGACCTTCTGCGACGCGTCGGTGGCCGCTTCCTTCGCGTTGTCGCCGGCCTCGTCGAGCTCGTCGGCCAGGTCGTCCGCGGTCTCACGAACCTTGTCCGACGCGATGCCCGCGAGTGCGGCAGCGCGCTCGCCGACGGCGCGAGTCTGCGACGCGACAGTGCCCAACGCCTGCTCGGTCAGGTCGACAACGTCGTTCGCTGCCGCGTTCGCGCGACCGAGACCTTCTTCGACGGCCGGGGTGCGACGGATGCGCTCGACGGTCTCCTCGCCACGCTCTGCGAGCGAGGTGTACAGATCGGAGGCAACCTTGAGGTACGCCTCGGCGACCTTGCGCAGTTCTTCGGGGGTGAAACGCTCACGCAGCTCGGCGATCTCGTCGGGAAGCTCGGCCGGCAGGTTCGTCAGGCGCTCGCGAAGGGATTCGACACCCTCGGTGACGTCCTCGGAGAAGTCTGCGATACGTGCGCGTGCCGTGTCGACGCGGTCGGTCACCTCGGTGCCGCGGACCTCTGCCCGCGAACGCACCTGTGCCACCACGTCGGCCACGGCCTGAACGACCGCGTCGCCTGCGCCGACAGCAGCGAACAGGGGCGTCTTGACGTTGTCTAGATTCCTTGCATCAGTCATGGGGAAACTCCTGTAGGGGTGATTCTGGTTCCGAATTACGGATCTGGTTCGGTCGACGCCTGCGTCTGGGTGCCTGCGTCGTTCGTCGTGCGCGTCTGCTCGTTCTCGCGACGAAACGAGTCGTAGATCTCGATCAACACGTGCTTCTGCCGTTCGGTGATCTCGGGATCTCCGAGCAACGCATCTCGAACTGGACCGTGTGGACGTTCCTCCAAGAACCCGGCCCGTACGTACAGCGCTTCCGATGACACGCGCAGACCCTTGGCGATCTGCCCGAGCACCTCGGCGGATGGTTTCCGCAACCCACGTTCGATCTGACTCAGATACGGGTTGCTCACCCCCGCCCTCGATGCGAGTTGCCGCAGGGACACCTGCGCCGCCTCGCGTTGCGAGCGGATGTAACTACCGATGTCCGACGCGGCCGTGGTGACGACGCTGGCGACGAGATCGCCTGCCTCGGCCACGACGTCGGTCGCCTCGGACACCTTGGCGACAATGCCTTGATTGTCGACGCCATGGTTGCCGACGCCCTGATTCCCGACGCGGGATGCGCCGTCGGAAACTTCGTCATCGGGGGTCATGTTCACCGCTCGTTCCTGGCTCGAAACTTGTGGTTTCGGTGGTACTCGACCGAGGCTACCCAAGGGTGCTAACTATTGCAAGCACTTCTGCTAGCACCCGTGCGCGCGTAGTGACAACAGGGACCAACCATCCACGCACGGGCGGCGAAGCCGCACTCAGAACAGCAAATTCGACAGCGAATAGATCGCCAGTCCCGCGATGGATCCGACGACAGTGCCGTTGATGCGGATGAACTGCAGATCCCGTCCGACCTGGAGTTCGATCTTCCGACTGGCCTCTTCGGCATCCCAGCGTGCGACGGTGTCGGTGATGATCGTCGTGATCTCGTCGGCGTAGTTCGCCGCGACGTGGCGAGCCCCGGCGAGCAGCCACCCGTCGACCTTGCCTCGCAGTTCGTGGTCGTCACGGATGCGCGCGCCCCACGTCTGAATGTTCTCGCTGAACTTGCGACGCAGTGTGCTCGACGGGTCGTCGACCGATTCGGTGATGAGCCGTTTGGCGACGTTCCAGGTCGCCGACGCGAGTCCGGTGATCTCCTCGCGTCCCATGATCTGCGCTTTGAGCGACTCGGCCTTGTCGATGGTCGCGGGATCGTGCTGCAGGTCGTGGGCGTAGTCGACGAGGAACTTGTTGGCAGCGAGCCGGATCTCGTGGTCCGGGTTGGCGCGAATCTTCCACGTGAACTCGACGAGTTCCTTGTATATCTTCTCGCCGAGCAGCGTGTCGACGAACTTGGGCGACCACGTGGGCGAATCCCGCGACACGACGCGATCGATCGTCTCCTGACTGCCGAGGGCCCACTGATGGGCGCGTTCGGCGAGCATGTCGATCAAGGGAAGCTGTCGGTTGTCCGCGATCAATTCCTCGAGCACCCGGCCGATCGGTGGACCCCACTGGGGGTCTGCGAGCCTGCGCACGATCGTGTTGTCGATGATCTGCGTGATGTCCTCGTCGTTGAGCACCTCGACGACGCCGTGCAGGATCGTCGCGGATTCGGCGGCGACGCGTTCGGCGTTCTCGGGTTCGGCGAGCCAGGTACCGAGCCGAAGTGGGATCTGCGCGGACTGCACCTTGTCGGACACCACGTCGGGCGCCAGGAAGTTGCTACCGACGAACGACCCGAGGCTCGACCCGAGCTGGTCCTTCTTCTTCCTGATGATCGCCGTGTGCGGAATCGGGATTCCCAGCGGATGCTTGAACAGCGCCGTCACGGCGAACCAGTCCGCGAGCGCGCCCACCATGCCGGCCTCCGACGCCGCGCGCACGTACCCGACCCACTCCCCTGCGCCGCGCGATTCCTGCCATCGGCACACCAGGTAGACCACTGTCGCGAACACGAGGAAACCCGTCGCGACGGCCTTCATCTTGCGAAGGTCGCGCCGTTTGGTCGCGTCGTCGAAATTCGTCAGCTGCACCCCTGCCATTGTGCCCGCGAACCCGACCGAGGCGCGCCGACGAGGCGGATGCGCGCGACAGCAGGCAGGGCGCCTAAGCTGTTTTCGACGTACAGGCGATCGGGATACGGCGGTTACACGTGGCGAGAAATGCGACATCGGCGCCCAAGGACGACCCAACCTCGGCAGCCGACGAGGCACCCAAGGTGGAGAAGTCCGACGGGCGGAAACGACGCTGGCGTGAGCACAAGATCGCGCGTCGAGAAGAATTGGTCGACGGCACCCTCGCCGCGATCCGGCTCCGGGGCCGCGACATCGGTATGGACGAGATCGCGTCGGAGATCGGGATCTCGAAAACTGTTCTGTACCGGTACTTCACGGACAAGAACGACCTGACCAACGCGACGATGAGCCGGTACGTCGAAACGACGCTTGCTCCGCGCATCTACAGCGCGATCTCCGAGGAACTCGACGAGTACAACCTGACGCGGGCAGTCATCGCGGCGTACGTCGAGACGGTCGCCACCGACCCCGAGGTCTATCTCTACGTCATGGCCAACAGTGCCGGGCCCAACCGAGACGTCGTCGCCGACTCCGAGCGGATGATCGCGGAACTGCTCGCGACCGTGCTCGGAGAACGTCTACGCAGTCGCGAGATGGATTCCGGCGGCTCGGTGCCCTGGGCATTCGCGATCGTCGGCGCCGTTCAGCTGGCGACGCACTGGTGGATCTCGAACAAGTCGATGTCCGCAGAGGACTTGATCGACTACCTCTGCATGATGACGTGGGGCGGCATCCACGGCGTCGCGATGTCCGACGGTTCGCCGGCCAAGTTCAAGTCGCAGCCGCATCCGCTCATCGACGAGGACTGACGGCTCAGCTGGGGCGATCCTCGTCAGGATCGATGGGCACCTCGATGGACTGTTCGACGACGTCGGCAGGATTGGCCTCCGTCGGGATCTCACCCGCGAGTGAGTCGTCGTCCTCGGGTGGTTCGGTGGTCGGATCGGTGAAGTCGTCGGGCATGAACGCCAGCGTACGCATCCTTCGGTTTACGCATGCCGCGCTTCGGTCATCCCTCGGGTCATGAGCAACTCACCGCTGGACGGCATCACCGTAGCAATTCTCGCGACCGACGGAGTCGAGGAAGTCGAACTCGTTCAGCCTCGTGACGCCGTGCAGAAGGCCGGTGCCACAACAACTCTCGTGGCCCTGACGCACGGCGACATACAGGCGATGAACAACGACGTCGAGGCCGGCAACACGTTCGGTGTCGATCGCGTTGTCGCCGACGTCTCTCCCGACGACTTCGACGCCCTGATCCTCCCCGGCGGCACCACCAACCCGGACAAGCTGCGGACCGATTCCGCCGCTGTCGATTTCGTGCGACGGTTCGTCGAGTCGGGCAAGCCCGTCGGCGTCATCTGTCACGGGCCGTGGACGCTCGTCGAGGCGGACGTCGTGCGCGGACGCACGCTGACGTCGTACCCGAGCATCCGTACCGACATTCGCAATGCAGGCGGAACCGTCGTCGACCAGGAAGTCGTCGTGGACAACGGCCTTGTGTCGAGTCGCAACCCCGACGACCTGCCTGCGTTCTGTGAGGCAATCGTCGATCAGTTCTCGAAAGGCGCGTCCGTAGGTTAGCGTTGCCTATGCGCAAACTTCGACTTTCAACGGTCCTTCCGCTGATCGCGACGGTGTCCCTCTTCACCGCGACGGCCTGTAGCAGCAGCGACACGAACTCCGAGTCGACCGACGGTGCCACCGTCGACACCATCTTCGGCGAGGTGACCGTCCCGGCCGACCCGCAGCGCGTCGTCGCGCTCGGGTGGTCGGATGCGGAGACCGCTCTCGCTCTCGGTGTCCAGCCGGTCGGTGCGAGCGACTGGCTCGCCGTCGGCGGCGACGGTCTCGGCCCGTGGGTCGACGAAGCGTACGACACACCGCCCACGATCCTCGGCACCTACGACGTCGACGTCGAGTCCGTCGCGGCACTGAATCCCGATCTGATTCTGTGGACCCGCAGCACCAACGACCAGGCCGTCTACGACCAGCTGTCGAACATCGCCCCCACCGTCGGCGCACCCGTCGGCACCGACATCGCCTACGGCACCACGTGGGACGGGCAGACGCAGCTCGTCGCCGACGCACTCGGCAAGTCCGACGAGGGCAAGCAGCTCATCGACGACACCAACGCCGATTTCGACGCGGCCGTCTCGGCCAACCCCGAGTTCGACGGCAAGTCCGTCGCGGTGGGAACGCTGTACAGCGGCCAGCTCGGCGCCTACGTCGACGGCGACGCCCGTGTCGAGTTCATGAAGAAGCTCGGCTTCGTCAACTCCCCTGCCATCCAGTCGCAGGCCGAGGACGGCAAGTTCGCCATCGATCTGTCGGCCGAGAACGTCGGACAGCTGAACGCCGACCTGACCGTCATGTTCCCGATCGGCACCACCGCCGACGTCATCACCAACGACCCCGGCATCCAGGGGCTCGAGTCCACTCGCGACGGCCGACTGGTGGTTCTCGACGACCTGAACCTGAGCAACGCATTCTCGTCCGGCTCGGTCGCCGGAACTCAGTACGCGATCGAGAATGCGGTTCCGCTGTTCGCCGCTCCCCTGAAGTAGGACACCGCAGCGCCTGTGTGTGCGTAGCAGCGCTCCGGCACTACTACGCACACACGGGCGTTCGACGCCCCATGATTTGATCGAACCGTGCGCGGAACTCGATCGACCGACAGAGCCGCAGCGTGGGTCTCGCTCGCGCTGTGCGGAGCGCTCCTCGTGGGATGCGGCCAGTCCGACCCTGCGGCCCCGGCATATTCGACGACGGCTCCGACCGCGACGGACGAGGCACTCGCCGCTCGCGGGACGATAATCTCGAGCACGACCGAGGCAGGATTCGACGCCGACGCATTCCCCGTCGGCACGTCCGCCGTCGCCTACGTCTACAAGTCGGTCTCGGGCGTCACGGGCGAGTCGACGCAGGTGAGCGGTGCGCTCTTCGTTCCTGCCGGCGAAGCTCCTGCAGGCGGTCGGCCCGTCGTCGCCTATGCGCACGGAACCGTCGGGATCGAGCCGGGATGTGCCCCGACCGAGACTTCGGCCCTGGCCGGAGACGCAGGCGCCGTGTCCCTTCTGCTCGAGCAGGGCTACGCCGTCACCTACACCGATTATCAAGGGCTCAGCAGCCGAACGTCCTCACCGCCGCACCCGTACCTCGAACCGCGCACAGCGGGATTCGACGTCATCGATTCGGTGCGGGCAGCCCGCAACCTCGACCCGACCCTGTCGACGCGGTGGCTTGCCGCCGGATCGTCCCAGGGAGGCCACGCCGCTTGGGCCGCAAACGAATTCAGCGACATCTACGGCGACGGTCTGGACCTCGTCGGCTCCGCTGTTCTCGCACCCGCGCTCGACATCTCGCCCGTCGTCGCGCGGGCCCAGACGTCGACCCTGTCCGACGGCCAACGCGCTCTCTATCCGATGATCGTCGAAGGCGCTGCCGCAGTGGATTCCACGATCGATCCCGACGAGCACTTGCACGGAATACTCGGCGACGAGAAGTCGGCGTTGATCTCGTGTGGCCCCGGCAGCGCTGCGGCCAGGTCCGCGGCCGCAGCTCAGGTGCAGCCAGGAGACACTGTTGCGTCGAATACCGAAGCGGCACAACAACTCACATCGAGACTGCAGGAGTACTCACTGCCCAAGAGTTCTTCTCCTGCACCGATCCTCGCGCTGTACGGCGGTTCCGACGACATCGTCCTGCCCGCGTGGACCGAAGTCGCCCTCGGGCGAGCCTGCGGCTTCGGCGACTCCGTTCTGCGCGTCCGACTCGAGGGGCAGGGGCACACCATCACCCCGGGATCGTTTCTGCAGACCTGGATCGCCGACCGGTTCGCCGGGCGTCCGGCCCCGGACAACTGCTGACGCTAGCCACACCCCCGCCGGCCACACCCCCCGCCGGCCACACCCCTCCGCCCACACCCCCGCCGGTGACCGAATGTCACATTCGGTCACTCAGAGTGACCGAATGACGCCCTCGCTCACCTCGAACCAACCAGCGTTCACACGCGTCCCGGCGGAAACCCACCCTCGGCGACGGGACCCCAGGACTCGATGGTGATGCGGATCAACGACTTTCCCTGCTTGACCATCGCCTGGCGGTACTCGTCCCAATCCGAGTGCTCGCCCGCGATACTGCGGAAGTATTCGACGAGCGGTTCCACCGACTCTGGCAGGTCGATCACCTCGGCGGTACCGTCGACCTGCACGTACGCGTCGTTCCACTCGTCGGAGTGGATGCATACCGTCACCGCGGAGTTGCGCCTGATGTTCACGACCTTGGCGCGCTCGGGGTACGTCGCGATCACGATGCGCCCTTCGGAATCGAGGCCCGACGTCACGGGCGAGACCTGCAATCTGCCGTCGCGCTTGTGTGTGATGAGCGTCGAATGGTGACGCGTGGAAATGAATTCGAGGAGCCGAGCACGTTCGACGGATTCGGCGGTTGCGAGTTTCGGAGCCATGTATCCCACAGTAGTTGGGGTTAGGCTCGCCCGATGGCCAAGCATTCGAAGAACGCGCACGAGTCCCTCTGGTCGACACCCGCCCCGGAAGTTCTGCGTGCGACCGACACGACGCGAATCGACGACATCGACTATTCGCTGACACCAGGTTTCGAGGGTAAGAAGGTCGACGGTCAGGCGTTGCTCGCCGAGCGCGGTGCGGTTCTGTCGGCGTTGCAGGAGAAGCTGTATGCCAACGGCCGGACAGGAGACCTGAGGTCGATCCTGCTCGTCCTCCAAGGAATGGATACGGCCGGCAAGGGCGGGATGGTCCGGCACGTCATCGGAATGGTCGATCCGCAGGGCGTCGACCTCGCGTCGTTCGGGGTGCCGACGAAGCAGGAGCGCGAGCACCATTACCTGTGGCGCATTCGGAAGGAGCTGCCTCGCGGCGGACGGATCGGCGTCTTCGACCGGTCGCACTACGAGGACGTGCTGGTCGTGGCCGTGCACGATCTGGTGCCGCGGCAGGTGTGGGAAGCCCGGTTCGACGAAATCAACGCGTTCGAGAAGGAGCTGACCGACGAGGGCACGCACATCGTCAAGGTCGCCTTGTTCGTCTCGCCGGAAGAGCAGCGTCGACGCCTTCAGGAGCGCCTCGATCGGCCCGACAAGCACTGGAAGTACAACCCGGGCGACGTCACCGAGCGCGGCTTTCTACCGCAGTACCGGACTGCGTATCAGCGCGTCGTCGATCGGACGAACACCGACTACGCGCCGTGGCACGTGATCCAGGCGGATCGTAAGTGGTACAGCAGATTGGCTGTCACGGAATTGCTGATCGACGCTCTACAGAAGCTCGAATTGGATTGGCCGAAGGCCGATTTCGACGTCGAACACGAGAAGAAGCGCCTCGCCGAAAGCTGACCCATGTGCACGGAAACACATAGTGGACTATGGACATGTTCAATCGGTGGTCGCAACGAGCGACTCGTTGTACTCCTCCACGATATCGGTGAAGATCTGCAGAGGAGTCTTCCATCCGAGTGTCTTG
>NZ_FZOW01000025.1 GCF_900188125.1 Rhodococcoides kyotonense
CCCGCTCACGGGTCTCCTGGTCGAACTTCCTCGGTGCAGCCATATCTGCATTCTCCTGGTGAGATCACGGTCTCCACCAGTCCCAGGACGGTTCACAACCTCCTCGAACCACGAAGCCCCCCGGCGACATGAGGCGACCTTTCCTGCTATCCGCCGAACGAGCCGGTGGGCAGGCACGCGATGCCGATGCACTGCTCGCTGGCTGCGATCAGCACGCTCACCGACGCACTTTCACCGTTGGTGACGTAGGCCGTGGTGTTGCCGGGGGCAACGATGGCCCCTCCCGGCCGTGCACCGACTGAGACGGTCTGCGGCGGCTCGTGGCCGTCGGTGTCGATGATCGCGACGGTGTCGGTGTCGGACTGGTTGACGAAGATCGATCCGCCATCGGAGGTGGCAGCGATGCCAGTGAGCGAGCCGCCCCCGACTGCAAGGGAGTCGACGACGGTGTTGGTGGCGGCGTCGATGACAGTGACGGATTGGCTGATGCCTTCGACCGCATAGACCCGTCCCGCTGCCGAGGTGACCCCGATCGGAAAGCCCCCGACAGGGATGGTCGCAATGACGGTGTCGGTGGCGGCGTCGATCGCAGAAACAGAGCCGGAACCTGCGTTGGTGACGTAGACGGTGCCGTCGATCGCCGTCGCCTGGACCGGGTTCGCTCCCACGGACACAGTGGATTCGACTGTGTTGGTTGTTGTGTCGATGACATGGACCACTCCGGTGGTGCCGTTGGTGACGTAGACGGAGTCGCCGGAGATCGTCATGCCGATGGCGCCGACCTCGAGCGCCACCTCGGCAACGACAGTGGACGTGTCAGGGTCGATGACGTAGACGATTCCCGCACTTCCGGCGACATAGATATCTCCTGCGGGGGTGACGGCGATCCCGCCGACCGACGACGGAACGGACACCCGCGAGATGGCCTGGTTGGTCGCGGTGTCGATGACGTCGACACCGTCGCCCGCGGTGACATACAAGCGTGTTGCGTCCGGACTGAACGCGAACTGGTTCGGGCCCGGACCTACGCCGACGGTCGAAGACACTTCCCATGCAGCTGCTCCTGGCGCAGCCGATACCGCCGGAGCCAACGCGGTGACCAGTGCGACCGCCGTCAGTACCGGTAGAACGGCCAGCCGGGTGAAGCGACGAACAGGAGTGGATGACGCGGAGGAGTGCGACAGAGTCAACACAGACGGAGATCCTTTTCGGGTAAACACTGGGTCATCGATGAGTCAAGGCTATCGGCGCGCAAGTTCTTCGTCTAGCTAAACGGTAGAAAGGTCGCACTGCCCGGTTCTGAGACGAATGCTGACGATGTGCTCGGCCCGTCGACGCCCGAACCCGGACAGGATCGAGCTCGTTGAAATCAGACCGGAAACCCCGTACCGTCCGTTTTGCCCCATGAGGGTGAAGTCGATGTCACTACGGTATCGCAGGCATTGACGTCAAATGTATTGCTTTGGAGAGGAATTCGGCATCCTTAATGCGGTCTGTAACTCCGTGACCTCACTCGCCCGCGCATCCGGAATTGCACCTACACGGTGCGAGCCGGTGGACCGATTCACTACCGAATCGGTGGTGAGATGAGGCTACACACGGGCAATCCCGGTCGATCGTGGTCGCTCAGGTCAGTGATACGGCTGATCGCAGGAGTGGTCATCATTGCTGCTGGAGTGGTGTGGGTCGTCGACGAGCAGCTCAACACGATCTTCGGAGGAGTGCAGATCGTCGTAGGGCTGGTCTTGCTGGCCGAGCCCGTACTGATGCGGTCGCGAACGGACAACCAGGAAGGTGGGCACCATCAATTCGAGGCAAGATCCGATGACGCATGATCTAACATTGGGGGACAATCGAACTCAACTTTATCTAGGTTTCGACAGTTCATGTTCGACGTGTAGCGCCATCGCCAGAAATGTTCAGCGAGACACTGGTTCGGTCGTCGAGGTACTGCCATTGACGAACCAGCACATGGCCCGCTGGCGAGAGGATGTTTTCGGCGACAGTGCGCCGTGGCTCCCTACCTTGATCCGAGTGTCGGGCGGCAAGGTCGAAGGCTGGACCGGGTGGAAGATAGGACCGGTCCTCGGTAGAGCCCTTGGTCCCAAGACGGCGTGGCAGGTCCTGGCCAGTCTGGGTAGCCAGCAACTGGACCGATCGAACGGTGCCGAAAGAACTGGCGCCCGTACAGCGCTGACACACACCAAATCTCGTCGTGTGTTCTTCAAAGTGCTCGCGGGCACAGTCGGGGCGATCGCGGGAGCAGGGATGCTTGCAGGTCGAGCCGCACCCGCATTCGCCGCTCCCGGTCAAGGTGACCTGAGTGGATCGACTCCGCGAACACTGACAGGTACGGAGTTAGCTGACGCAGCGAAAAGGCAGCTCGAATCAGCAGATGCTCTCAACGTACTCGGATCAGCACCGACAACGCTGCAAGCCGGGACCGAACGCCTGAAGAATTTTTCTCTCGACTCCCCTGACGAACTGGAGCGAGGAGGGCAGGTCGTCGACCTCGACGACGGAATTCGGCACACCTGGACCTACGTCTACTCTCGAGAAGACGGGATCGCCCTCTACACACAGGACTTCACCTCACCGGTCGGCGATGTCGGCTCCGCCTCCTTCCTGGTGAGGATCAGCGACACCACAGGCCAAGCCAGTGATGCCACGTTCCTGATCCTGGAGCAAAGCATCAACGGTGCCATTCCTACCCTCATTCCGGACGACGCTGACATCGCCCGAGCCGCGGACCCGTGTGGAGGGTGCAATGGAATCTGCCAAATCACGGGAAACCAGCTGCGAAGTTCGTGTCAGGTGGAATCGCAACTGGGTTGCATTCTCGGTGCAGCGGGATGCGCACTGTGCATATCGTGCTCGAGCACCGTGGTATGTGTGGGCTGCGTCTTGACCTCGTGCGGTGGGGCTGTCCTGTCCTGTTGTGGGCGTTCGGAACCTGCTTGTCACAGATGCGTTCGGGTCTGCTGAGCAACCAACACATCGAAGGCCACCGAAACGCGTTCGACGGAGCTACCCGCTCAAGCCAGCAGGTACTCCGTCCGCGTTGTCTGGTCGGCAAGTCGCCGCGTTCTTCTCCTGCCAGTACGGACGCAACTAGTCGTAGTTGCCTGCCATTCGGCTGCGACTTCCGCGTGGTCGGTCGACTACTGAAGCTCTGAAAGTCAACACACACAAGGTGTTACGGCGTATCAGTTGCTGAGATGAAGGAATCGTCGAGATTCGGCTCGGGTCGAGGGGCGACGGTCGTCGAACCCGTCGATCCTAGGGTTTCGATTCGGGATGCCTGGGGGTGAGCCGCCATGCTCGGGGCTGTGAGTGGTGTGAGACGGCAGACGTTGCACGGTCTGCTCATCGCGGTGTGTAGAGAGAGGGTGTTACCCAATGAATATTCGCGCCGCCGCCGTCGTGGTCACGGTGCCCATTTTGGTGAGTGGGATCGGCATTGGCACTGCTGTGTTGTGGGCTTCTGATCTTCCCGACCGGATCGCCGAGCAGTGGACGGACTCGGCCGTCACGTCGACGACGTCGATTTCCGGGATCGTTCTCTATCTAGCTGTTTCGGGTCTCACGATCGCCGTGTTTTCTGGCGTGGCAACTATCCGTACCGGCTCGAGGGTCGGGACGGTGTCGAGTGCAGGTCTGGGAATGGCACTGTCACTGTTCATTACAGTGTCCTTAGTAGGTTTGATGGCAACTCAGCGAGGTGTCGTCGATCCAGACAGCGTGCAAGGGCCACCTGTGGGTTGGATCGGCGCCGCAGCCGCAGTGTCAATCGTCGGCGGCGGAATCGGAGCACTCGTCGTGAAGATGTGTCTGCCGAGAACCTCAGCTCGCAGTGTCCGGGCACGTAAGTCTCAATCGAAGGCGGCCACGGACATGAGCGCCACTGTTGATTGATGTCCCACCGCGCGCCAATTGGGCTGAGGCATCTGATTGACGTAGTGGGTGCATCATGGCGCGGCACCCTGACCCGGGATCGTCAACAACTTGTTGACGGTGCGGAAACTGCGCTTACCGAACGAACCTGTGGCGCTCGATCGTGGCGTCGGTGAACACACCTCGGGGTTGAATGTCGGCCCGCTACAGCCGCTGTCACAGGGAACGCTCTGTCGAGCCGTGGTATCGATCGGTGGGCGCATGCTTCAATGCAGTTCATGACCGATAACAACGATGTCGCCGGATCGGGCCGCCGCGTTGGTGACCGAGTACAACTGACCCGGGGTGGCAACGCTGTCGCGGGGACGGTGGTCGAGGACTTCGGGGAGCTGCCGGCATCGGAGAAGTCCTGGGGTCGCGACTGGGCGCTGCCTCGCAGGTGGGCGATTGCACTCGACGGTGGGACTCTGGTGTTCGCGGCAGAGAACGAACTCCGCTAGGTGTATTCGGTTCTGATCCCCATAGTGGTGGTCTCGGGAATCGTTGTGGCTGTTGGTGTCCCGGTGTTGATCGTCGGCGAAGTCATACGGCTGGCTACCGCCCGTGGTCGACGACAGGCCGGAAGGTGAGGTAGCCGCGGCCATGGACGGGTCGACGGCACCATCCGGGCGATGCGCTGTCCACCCATTCTGTCCCAGATCGGTCACGTCCACGATGGACGTCGAACGGAGTCGGACAGGAATTGGGTATGAAGTGGCCGCCGGCGGGGTATAGAAGCCGGGTGAACAGTGTCCAACACTGCATCATGCCTGTCGGAGACCACCTCGTCGAGGTGGCTGTCCGAGACGTGCGTGACGGCGAGTTCGTGCTGGTGCAGACCCTGTCGCCGGGGTTCGGCGAAGCAACCCTGCAAGGACATTCCCAGGTGAATGCAGCTCTGGTCGAGGTGGAGTTGGCGCGGACGCGACCGGCGAGTCTGCCGCAGCGGGTTGCGAGTGAGTCTTTACGCCGCAGCACCGGCGGCCCACACCGCCTCTTCGTCGCCCGGCGTCGGTCCCTGGCGGTAGCGTCGCAGTCGTGCCGCCAATTACGACCACGTTTGGATACAGCCACGCGTGGTCGCTGTTCACCGACTGGTGCACCGCAGCCGAGCAGGATTCGTTGCCGGCGTCACCGGTGACGGTGGCCGAGTTCCTGGACGAGAACCCCGGTAGCGATGCGGTGCAGCTGCGTCGGGTCTCGGCGATCAACCGAGCACATCGAGACGCGGGACTTCCACTACCGGGGCGTGTGACGTCGCTGCGTTTGGCTCTCGATTCCGTTCGCGCAGCACGGATTCGACATCGCGAAGAACGACTACGGTCAGCTGTAGCAGCACTGCCCGCGACCGGCTCGATCGAAGCGCTGTTCGGGCGGCGTGACGCCGTCCTGCTCCTGCTGGCCGGGGCCGGTCTGTCCTATACCGCGATCGCAAGCCTGGACCGTACCGACGTCAGCGTCGACGGGCCGGATGTGTGGATCGGTGGCGGACACCGGATCCGAATCCCGTCACAGTCCGGGGGCGCGAGCTCGCCGGCTCAGCTGTGGGACCGGTGGGCGGAAGTGTTGCAGTTCTCCGACCGCTACCCATCGACGGCATTGCTCTCAGAACAGCTGCACCGCAATAGTTTTCCGGATATGGGGGAGTGGCCGCGCCGTCCGGGCCCGGTGGCGGTGCCGATCGATCGGTGGGGGCACATGCCGTTCCCCGCCACTGCGATGACTCCGGATTCAGTCGCCGTGGTGGTGCGGGCGCACTTCACGGGCGCTCCGCCCCGCCGCGCGCCGAGACCGGCGCGTCGTAGGTTCGACGAGCAGTCGAACGAACTACCTGCTGAAGATGTTGTGCACGAGTCCATCTCGGTCGACCTCGACCCCGGCTACTACGAACGCGGGATCGCCGCGCGTCGACGCGCGCATACGGGTATGGCGGACGTAACGGGTCTGGTCGACGCCGTCGAAGACCGGATCGAAGCGCTGCTGCAACGCACTCTCGACCTGCTGGGCAGCGTGGACGCCGCCGAATCGTAGGAGGCAGCGGCGAGGCCGGACGTAGCTACCTGGCTGACGTAACACCGGGTTGTCGGCGTCCAGCCCTGGAAACGTCAAGGCGTGTCTTGATGGTGCGGCAACAGCGCTTCGCGCACCCGAGCGTGCCGAGTGTGCTTGCACCTCGATCACGAGCTTTTGTGGACCGGTGGCGGGACGGTCACGGTCGAGGCTGCCGGTGACCTGTGGGCGGTGCCGCCTGTTCTGGGGATCTGGATTCCGGCGGGTGTCGCACACCATGTCCATGCGCACTCCGGATCGACCATCCACGCGACTTCCTTCCGGCCCGAAATGGTTCCTTCGAAATCCGAACGTCGTCGGCGTCCCCACCACGACTGTCCTACGCGGCCCTATTCCGTCAACTAGCTTCTTCCGAAATTTACAGGCCGAGTACTCAAGTCAACAGCATGCACCACGATGCGCCTGGTTCGAACCCGAAGCGCCCTCTACATAGGTCGAATGAGTCGTCCGTGGGCTACAAGCGAGACGGCCTGTTTGAGGCGACGCACGCGAATGCTCACTGCGTACCCGAGAATTCCCGAGATAGATGCCACTTGAGTGCTCATGTAACGATAGAGGTGATCTGAATTTTTGCACACGACGATTGCCATGAGATTGTACTCGCCTGAAATCGCCGCTGCTGCAGCAACTTCGGCATGATCCGAAAGCGCCGTACCGACGTGTTCGAGGGAGGAAGGCGCAATGCGCAACCAGAGCGTCGCGTTAAGGTGGAAGCCCAACTTTTCAGGCAGGAACTCGAGATCGAAACGGAGGGTGCCGACTTTCTCGAGGTTCTGTATCCGGCTCCGTACGCTAGCTTCGGGTAAGTCTGCAGCGCGAGCGAGTTCGCGGATCGAAGCGCGCCCGTTCGCCGCCAGGGCTGAAATCAGTGGTTGATCATCAAGTGATGGCGGAGGAGGCTGATCGGCGACGACCATGTCACGGGGTCGGAGCATGGAAAACTGCGCTGCGGTCAGCGTTCCTCCAAAGCCTGTCCAGTGCGTAGTGCCTCTGGTCCCAAACGAGTGCATCAGAAGTTCGATCCTGATGTCGAGGACGGTAGTTGATTGAGGCAGTCCGTTGAGCAGCAGGTCGTCACCGGCTGCCTCTATCGGCGCGTGGACGATGCAGATGATTTCGGCGCCACCGGACGCAATGTGTGCGTAGGCAACTTCCGGTCGACGTGCCAGCGAGCGTGCCAGCGTTTCGACGCGATCAGGTCGACACCGCAGCCTGGCGATCCATTGAACTTGACGCTGCACAGCCGGATTGACCAGTCCGACAGCGCGAATAGCCCCGGACCGCCGCAGCGCCCGGTACCGCCGGGCGGCCGTCTGTTCGGATACCCCGCTGATGTCACCGAGTAGGCGAAACGATGCCCGAGGATCGATCTGGAGTGCGCGGAGGATTGTTGCGTTTACGTAGTCCATTGTAGAGCAATTTTAGGCTATTGAGCATGGACAATGGCGGAATATGCAAGTTTGCAGCCGCTGTGTCGCTCCTGAGGCCTGACGCCGTCGACACTGGAGAGCCCAACTCGATCGATCGCGAAAGTGAGGCCGCGTGTCCGCGACCGCTACCACCACACCCCTTCCAGGTATAAGGCACCGGAACAGGATGATCTATATGGCCTGCCTGGGTGTATTCGTCGCCTATCTGCCCGTAACGACTGTGGCGGTCAGCCTGCCAGCCATTCAGAGCGCGCTGAACGCGACCACAGCGCAACTAGCGTGGGTTCAGGACGCTTTCGTGCTGCCGATGGCGGCCTTTATCCTGACCGCGGGTGTATTCAGTGACGTGCACGGACGCAAGAAAGTCTTCGTCGCGGGTCTACTGCTCTCGGCGGCAGGTTCTTTCGTAGCGCTGTCGGCACAATCGGTGCAGGTGTTGTGGGTCGGCCAGGCACTGTCTGGTCTCGCCGCCGCGGCGCTACTACCGACCACGTTGGTGTTCATCAACGAAGCTGTGCCGGACTTCCGCGAGCGCGGAAAGTTCATCGGGCTCTGGGCTACTTCCCTCATGTTCTCACTGACAGTCGGGCCGATCATCGCAGGCACGATCCTTGCTCACTTCCAATGGCGGTGGATATATCTGCTTCCGATACCGGTTGCTCTCGCGAGTGTCGCCACCGCGATTGCAGTACTTCCCGAATCCCGGTCCCCTCACCCTCGGCGTCTGGATTGGGGCGGTCAGGTCTCTGCCGCACTGGCAATCAGCGCGCTCGTTTTCGCCGTCATCGAAGGCGGTGCGAATGGTTTCGCGGAACCGATGGTCCTGAGCGCACTTGCTTTGGCAGCATTCGCAATAGGTGCTTTCATGGTGCTGGAACGGCGTTCGTCCAGCCCAATGCTCGATCTGGCGTTGTTTCGCAGCAAGGCATTCACCGGCACGACGTTGATTGCAATGATCACGTTCCTGGCGCTGATCGGCTTCTTCTTCGTGCTGAGCCTTTACTTCGGGATGGTCCAACAACTCGATGTGTTGGAAGCGGGATGGCGGTTAGCTCTGATGAGCGGCGCCTCCATGGTCGCCGGCAACATTGCTGGCCGTCTCATGCACCGAATCTCAGCGCGCACTCTCATTACGACTGGACTTGTGATGCTGGCGGCGGCTCAGTTCTCGCTCCTCTCACTCGGCATTGACACCTCGTTCGTCTCGATCGCGTGGCGGCTCGTCCTACTCGGTGTGGGGATGGGATTAGTCATGACACCGATGACTGCGACCGCTGTCTCGTCGGTCCCGTATCACCTTGCAGGAATGGCGGCCGCAGGAAACAACGCCTTCCGTCAGGTAGGTGGTGCACTTGGACCGGCAGTTCTGGGCGCACTGCTCACTGCCGGAGCAATCCACTCGCTTCCCGACAAACTGGCCGAGCTCGACGTGCCCGAACAAGCGCGTAGGACCGTCGTCGATGCTGTCGACACGGCAGGTCTTGGAGCTGTGGGCGGCCTCGACCTCGGATCCTTAACCGGTCCAACAATGACCGCGGTCGGTGAGGCCTTTCTCGACGGATTGCAGATCTGCTTAATCGTATCCGGCTCACTCACGATTTTGGCGGCACTCGCTGCAGTGTTCATGCTTCGCGTGCGACATCGTGATGCGCACAAGGGCAATTAGGCGGGCAGATCGAAATGATGTAAATACCTTCACCTGCTGCAGCGGAATCCAAGTTTCGTTCGAACATCAGCGCATCATCGTCGGGCGCGCGGGCAATGGCTTGTGACAAACGATCGAGAGGGCAAACAATGGGAACCACCGGCACGGCGGCCGGTGGTCCCATCACCCTGGGAGGGTCAGTTCACAGTGGTCCCGTGATTACGACACCCAGCCCGACTAGTTCTGCGAGATTTCAGTCTGTTGGTGAGCGTTCTACAACGTACCGGTCGAGTGATTGGGCATTGGCTACGGAGATGCACTCCAATCACGCATTTGCGGTTGCAAGACGGTAGTAATCACGCCGTGATCGAACCGAGCCTGATGAATGTAGGAGTGACCGGGAGGGTCGATACGGCAGCGTATTCTACTGAATAGTTTCTGGGCCGTTTCCTCGATCTACCATCAAGCCTGAGCACTCGGCCTGGTGAGGGGAGCTTCGGGGGAGTCGTCTCTTTGTTTCCTCATATCGATCACCAACTCGTTGAACCTCTTGTCCGTGAGTGGATAGAACAGCATGACCAGCCCCGCTACTGCCGCGGTGACCGCAGGGAGTAGGCCTACGGTCGCGCGGATGGCGGCGCGCAGTAGCAACGGCACCGTCATAGCCGAGGTGAATCGAATCATCCCGCAGGGCGAACTCCCCGCCCGCATGGCCCGTGTTCCCGGAGCCATGGTCGACATAGTCGTACTGTCCACGCAGGATGTCTGGGAGGACGAGCAGGACGCGGTGCTGCTCGGCACTAAAGTGGTCGAGCTAGCCGAACCTGCACCTTTGAGTCGTCCTCGCGATGTCATTGCAGCACTGGCGCTGCGTCTGGTCGGGACAGACGCGGTTGTCAACCTCGGCGCCGGGATCCCGATGTACGACGTGCCGGAGGCGGCACGCCGCAGTGGCCGCCAAGACCTGTATTTCACGGTCGAGCAGGGCCCGATGGGTGGCTGGCCGGCGGTGGGCGGCGTCGCTCGAAACCCGGAGTGTGTGCTCTCCCAGTCCGAGGTCTTCGACTTCTACGAAGGCGGCGGCCCAGATGTCAGCATCCTGTCGTTCGGCGAGATCAGCAGACACGGCGACGTCAACGTCAGCAGGTTCGGCAAACTGATGCCCGGCTGTGGCGGCTTCGTCAACATCGCACACGGAGCACGCCACCTCATCTTCTGCGGAACGCTCACCGCAGGAGGCCTGAGCATCGCGATCGGCGAAGGCCGTATGTCCGTCACCGAGGAAGGCCGGATCGGCGCCGGCCTCGCGACTGCGTCGTTGGCTCGCATCCGACAGCTCCGAGACGGTGCCATAAAGGAGGGTCCGGCAACGATCGCACTCCAACACCCCAGCGGTGTGATGGATATCCAGGTAGATGCAACGGCATGCGGCGAGGTTGCATGGGTCGCCGTAACACTCACCGCGCGAAGAATATTCGCCGGCATAGTCGACCTCTGAGGTACCTTTTCAGACTTCGGCAAAGGCGGGATCATCGGCACGGTCGGTTCTAAATCAGCCTCCACCTGCCATCGCACCGCATTTCCGGTGCAACCGATACTGGCTGACACGTCCGGCACTGCACTGAGGGTCGCTCCGCAGAAACAACCCGTGCCGGGGACGTCCGACTCCGAGCCACAATCGCTGTCGTCCTTGCACATCTCACCAGCCACCCCTCGCTGCCGCCGTATCGTCGCAAGTGTCGCCTGTTCTGGGGCGAAGGAGTACCGACTTCACGGAGAAGGTGGTCATGGACGACTGACACGCAGCCGACTCCATGCGCCGCCGCTTGACGTGAACGGGTTGAGAATGCTCTACATCAAGGAAGCTTCGACGCCAGCAGCTCTGCCAAATGCTGGCCGTGTCTGGAGGTCAGATCGGACAGTTGTGTTCTGCAGGAGTATCCGTCTGCCAAGATCGAAGTGCTCTCATCCGCCGAGGCGATCGCTGGCAGTAGTTGTTGTTCCGCGACAGCGACTGATACTTCGTAGTGTCCCTTCTCGACTCCGAAGTTTCCTGCGAGTCCGCAACATCCACCCAGACGCTTTACCTCTGCTCCCGCAGTCTGCAACAGTTCAGCATCCGGGCTCCACCCCATGACCGCGTGATGATGGCAATGAGGTTGCGCAACTACTTTCATCCCAGACAGGGATGGAGGCTCCCAGCCACGCTCTTTGAGCAATTCCGCGAGGGTACGTGTTGCGCCCGCGACACGACGGGAAGCGTCGTTGTTCACCAGTTCGACGGCGTCCGAGCGGAGTACGCCGGTGCATGAGGGTTCCATACCAACAATGGGGACACCGTTGTTCGCTGATGCGGACAATGCGTCGACCGTGGCTCCGAGCTTTTTCTTCGCTCCTGCCAATTGGCCGGTGGAGATCCACGTCAGTCCGCAACACTGTTGCTTGTCGGTGATTCGAGGGCTGTATCCGGCGTGTTCGAGCACCCGAACAGTCGCTATCCCGATTTCGGGGGTGAAGTAGTTGGTGAACGAGTCCACGAACAAGATGACCGGGTCACCGCTTGTCGACCTCTCGTGTGCCGTCGACTCGAACCAGGATCGGAATGTTCGCGGCGCGAACGGCGGGATGTTGCGGCGAGAATCGACACCTGCGGCCGACAGCGCCAACGGCCCGATGCCCGGTAGCTTCGTTGCCTTGTTGACCAGCCGGGGGCTTTTACTGGCGATCTTCGCCCACCGAGGTAGCCAGCCGAGTGAGTAGTGCGAGGGAGGTCGCAATCTGCCTTTATAGCTCTGATGGAGAACTTCGGACTTGAATGCTGCCATGTCCACGCCGGTGGGGCAGTCCGATGCGCATCCCTTGCAGGACAGGCAAAGATCGAGCGCGTCGTGCACTTCTGGGGCGCGCCATCCGCCGGTGATCTCGGTGCCGTTGATCATCTCTTGCAGCACGCGGGCTCGTCCGCGAGTGGAGTCCTTCTCGTCCCGAGTCGCCTGGTACGACGGGCACATGACTTCACCCGAGGTGGTGTTGTCGGCTCGGCACTTTCCGACTCCGGTGCAACGGTGTACGGCTTGGGTGAAATCGCCTCCGTCGCCGTGATAAGCGAGGGCGAGGTCGCGACGAATCAACGGCGCGGCTGGAACTCGAAGGTCTGCATCGAGCGGGCGCGGATCCACCACAACGCCCGGGTTCAGTATGTTGTCGGGATCGAAGGCATGCTTGACTGCCGCAAACAGGTCGAGCGCTTCGTTGGAATACATCAAAGGCAGCAGTTCGCTTCGGGCGCGCCCGTCGCCGTGTTCTCCCGACAGAGATCCGCCATAGCTGGCGACGAGAGTTCCTGCTGCATTGAGAAATTCGCGAAACACCCGTGGGCCGCCGGGCTTGTCCAGCGGTAAGTCGATGCGAACATGCAAGCATCCGTCGCCGAAGTGGCCGTAGGGTAGTCCGGTCACGCCGAAATCATCCATCAAGGCGTCGAAGTCGCGGAGGTACTCTCCCAGTCGAGCTGGAGGGACCGCAGCGTCCTCCCACCCCGCGTGTGCTGGTAGTCCAGCTGGGCTGCGTCCGGCGAGTCCTGCACCGTCTGCGCGGATCCTCCACAGCGCAGCTGCACGCGCCGCATCGGTGACCACGAGTGAATCAACTGCGCCGCATCCGTGGCCCACCTGTTCTGCGAGCGCAACAGTATCGAGGTAGGTGTCGCCGACGACCTCCACGAACAGCCAGGCCGCACCGCGCGGAAGTGGTGGAACTGCCGAGTGACCTCGCCGCTCACGAACAACGTCAACGATCCGCGAATCGATGCCCTCGCATGCAGTGGGCGCGAAGCCCAGAACTGTCGGCGCAGCATCGCCCGCCGATGCGATATCGGGGTATCCGAGCACGACCAGTATTCGGACCTTCGGCTCGGTGACGAGGCGGACGGTAGCTTCGGTCAATAACCCGAGGGTGCCCTCGCTCCCTACGACCATCCGGCCGACGTCGAACTTGTTCTCTGGCAACAGGTGTTCGAGCGCATAGCCTGAGACTTGTCGACCGAACTGTGCAAACTGGGTTCGGATGGTCGCCAGACCCGACGAGGTGACTGTCCGTAATTGGTCCAGCAGTGGCGAATGGTCCGGCAATGCGACGGTGGACCCTTCCACCGCGGAGGCCAATCGAAGAACTTCGCCCGAACCGGTCATCAGCTCCATCCTGCTGACGTTGTCGGATGTTCGGCCGTATCCGAGTGTGCGAGAGCCGCATGCATTGTTGCCGATCATGCCGCCGATCGTGCACCGAGTGTGCGTCGATGGATCCGGCCCGAACCTCAGATTGTGTGGAGCCACTGCAGCCTGCAGGACCGCCTGCACAGTTCCTGGCTGGACCACAGCAGTTCGTGACGAGGAATCGACTTCGAGGACTCTGTTCATGTGTCGGCTGAAGTCGACGATCACCCCGGTTCCGACCGCGTTGCCTGCCACCGATGTGCCGGCGCCACGAGCAGTGACGGGCACGCCTTCCGTGCGGCATACATCAAGTATCGCGGCGACGTCGTCGCTGCTCTGCGGGCACGCCACGACAGTAGGGGTCACTCGGTAGAGCGAGGCGTCCGATGAGTAGGCAGCGCGGTGCGCTCCATCGGAGTAAATGTCGCTCACGCCGTTGTTGCGGAGCAGTGCTGCGAAAGCGTCAGCTGAGACCATTCGTAGCATGCTACAGCATTCGTAGCATGCTACGAATGCTGTAGCGGCGGGATCTGTAACATTCCACGTGAGCGCTCCGGCGAGTAGTGTTCCGGCGGTGACCGACACTGAACTCGCACTCGAACCATTGACGCTGACAGCAGGTCGGCGCATGGATCAGGTTGTCTCTGCGATTCAGGCTGCCATCGATTCAGGACGCATGAGCCCGGGTGTGAAGTACTCCGTCTATCAGCTTGCCGACCAGCTCGGTGTGTCACGAACTCCGGTGCGGGAAGCCTTGTTACGGCTAGAGGAAGCTGGATTGATCAGGTTCGAGGCCCGCCAGGGGTTTTACATCATGTTGCCGCATCCGCAGGAGATCGCCGACATCTTCGCAGTCCGCCTCGCACTGGAGGTGCCGGCGGTCAGGCGAGCCGCACAGATCGCGACTGCGTCGACGAAGAAGATGCTGAGCAAGCGGATGGCTGCGATGCGCCAGGCTGTCCGTAAGTCGGACGAAGTTCAGTTCTCTGCGCATGACCAGTTGTTGCACGATCACGTGTTGCAGGCGGCCGGTAACGTTCGGGCGCAAAGAATCGTTGCGGGACTTCGTGAATCGACCCGGCTGCTCGGCGTTTCGACTGCGGATCGCACTCGCACGCTTGCCGACATCGATCAAGAACATATTCCGATTGTCTCCGCGATCGCGGAGAACGACGCCGACGCCGCCGAGGCGGCGATGCGCACGCACCTCGTGACGACCGGTCGATTGTTGGTGGCCCAGGCAGCATGCAATCAAGACCTCGAGGGACTCGACGTCGACGCTATCTGGTTTCACTCAGTGCAAGAGTGAGTGCACGTTCCGGCGGTCGATGTTGACATTCAGTCCCCGTAGCGTGATGTTCGTTCGAACTCGGATCCCATGGAGCGGTACACCTGTGCCCTGTCGGACTCGGACATTCCACCCCACACCCCGAAGGGCTCGCGTGCCTCCAACGCGTAGCGTCGACACTCGGTGAGGACGTCGCATCCACTGCAGATCTGTTTGGCCTCCTCGTCGCGCCGTACCCTCTCGGTCCCGCGTTCGTTCCACGGGTGAAAGAAGGCGGACGAGCCCTTCTCTCGACATGAACCCCTGAGTTGCCATTCCCACTCTTCCGCGCGGGGCAGAGGCAGCCACACAACCCTCGTAGGGGCGTCTCGTATCCGCATTGCGCATCCTTTCGTCTTGATTCACTGCTGCCCGGTACCGGAATGAAAACCGTGTGGATTCAGCCATCCGCAGTAATCGATCTTTCTGCGGATCACCCCGGCACGGCCCACCCACTTCACGCCAACGACGCGCTAGCGCGGGCGGTGATCGACGCCGATACCAACAATCCGCACACGCCATAAATGAGCTCTGGGCCGTGACTCAATTGGCGATCGGCAGGACACAGCACACAGTGACAGCGGCTCCGCAGCAAACGACGCAGCACAAGGCACGCGGCCCGTGTACTGCGTCGTGTCGGCACTGGTTCGCACTGGCGAGCAACGGTTAGTGATGACCGTTCGGGTAACTGGGGTCACGCTAGCGGGCAGAAACCACTACGCCGTCTATACGGCGAGACAGACCCCAGGGATTGGAGTCCTGTAGCGGTGGGGGCAACAGCGGTTGAGGGGTGTCCTGATACGCCACGGGGCGGAGGAATCGTTCGATTGCCAGACTGCCCACGCTCGTCGTCCGAGAATCCGATGTGGCGGGAAAGGGCCCACCGTGCACGACCGCATGACCGACTTCCACGCCCGTGGGCCAGCCGTTGACGATGATTCGTCCGACCGTCTCCTCCAGCAACGGTAGTAGCGGAGCCACATCGACGTGGTCGTCGTCGGTGAGATGCAACGTCGCAGTCAGCTGGCCTTCGAGTGCGTTGATCGCGGTGACGAGATCGGAAGCCGCGTCGTATCGGATGACCAGGCTCGCAGCTCCGAAAATCTCCGCATGAAGCGCAGCGTTGTCCACGAATTCGGTCAGTCCAGCTCCGAAGATCGTGGGGGCAGGAGCGTTCAGCGTAGGCCCGTCCTCGCCTCGCGCAACGACCTCGACAGTCTCGACCGACTCGAGATCGTTGGTACCGCGTTGCCACGCCGCCGCGATATGGGGGGTGAGCATCGTCTGCCCGGTGCATTTCTGCACCGCGTCGGCAACAGCGGCAACCAAGCGGTCTCCAGCGTTGCCGGTGGGTGCGAACAGCAGGCCAGGTGACGTGCACAATTGACCGGAACTACCGGTGACTGAGGTGATGTATTGCTGTGCGAGCGAGTCGATGTCGCCTTCGAGTGCACCCGGAAAGACGAAGACCGGATTGATCGAAGACATCTCGGCATAGACCGGAATCGGTACCGGCCGCGCTGCGGCGGTACGCATCAGGGCGATTCCTGCCGACCGTGAACCGGTGAATCCGACAGCCTTGATGACTGGGTCCGCGACCAAGGCCTGCCCGATATCGGCGCCACGTCCGAACACCAGGGAGAAAACTCCGGGGTGCAAGTTGTGCTGCGCGACCGCAGACGCTATTGCGTGTCCTACCAGTTCGCTGGTTCCGGGATGTGCATTGTGCGCTTTGAAGACCACTGGCGATCCCGCGGCCAACGCCGACGCTGTGTCGCCTCCGGCTGTCGAGAACGCCAATGGAAAGTTGCTTGCACCGAAGACCGCAACTGGGCCGAGCGGCCTCTGATAGTGCCGAATGTCCGCTCGGGGCAGGGGTTTACGATCCGGCAGCGCTGGGTCGATTCGCACGCCATAGAAGTCGCCTCGAATGACGACGTCGGCGAACAGGCGTAATTGGTTGCACGTTCGGGCACGTTCACCGGTCAAACGGGCGGCGGGGAGTCCTGTCTCCGCCCCCGCACGAGCGATGAGTTCGTCACCGATCGCCTCGATGTTGTCGGCGATCGTGTTCAAGAACGCAGCCCGTGCGCTCGGGGACAATGCGCTGAACGAGGGGTAGGCGTCGGCGGCGGCGGTAGTGGCCTCGCGAAGTTGTTCACTGCTGATCAGTGTGTAGGGCGGTTCGAGAGTTTCATTGGACGTTGGATCGACGCCGGCGGTCTCACCGTCGGTGCCGGCGACGGATTTGCCGTTGATGAGGGATTTTCCGTGCAGTGTCATGTCATCTTCCTGTCGAACGAACAAGGGGGTGTGGGCCGATGGATGCCCGCTCCGGGGAATCAGCGTCGAGAAGTCATGCTCGGTCACCCAGCCAGGAAGAGGCCGAGATGAGCACCTTGCCTCGGGACGGATTCTCCTGCAGGAACGCTGCCTCGTATGCCGATGGCGCTTTGTCGATATCGACGACGTGGCTGACCAACTCGGCCATCCCGGGGTGAGCGACCAGGTAGTCCTCGGCGAGCGGCAGGTAGGTACTCCAATTCGGCTGGACATTTGCCACCAGTGTCAGGCATTTACGGAAAAATGCTTTGTAGTGGAAAGCGTAGACATCGTCGTCGGGCACACCGAAAGCGAGAATCGTACCGCGGTGGGCTGCAGCATCCACAGCGATGTTGGCCAATTCAGGATTGTGACCGGCGGCATCGACAACCAGGTCGTACTTGATGTTCGAGTCGATCGACGTGGTCAGGGAGTCGAAGTGGTCGACCAGGGGGGCGCCCGAGCGATTCTGCGGGTCGACCCCGTGAAGTACGTCGACACCGAGTTGTCTGAGGACGTACCCGAACATCAGGCCGATGGACCCAGCTCCGATCACCAGAGCACGCGATCCGGTGATATCGGGGAGCCGATCTACCGCCGCCAGTACGGTGGCCAGTGGTTGAGCGAGGATGGCGGTTTCATCATCGAGTGAATGACGCAGCACGTAGGTCTTGGCGATCTCGGCGTGAAAGAGTTCGGTGAGGCCGGAGTCGGCTCGCGGAATCGCGATGACTTTTTTGCCGACCAACGCTGGTTCGGTGGTGGATTCGATGACTGTGCCGACACATTCGTGGAGAGGAAAGCCAACCGGCGATCCACCGAGGGGGTTGCGCCCGGTGACGAAGCCGGGTCGGTCGCTACCGCACAGTCCTGCCAGTTCCAATCTGACGGTCACGTCTCCAGGTCCAGCAACGCCTGGTCTGGGGGTCTCTATCGCGGCCATGTCTGCTGGGCCGACCATGTGGAATCCGCGGATGTCTGCGCTGTCGTCGTGTTGCATTGGATATGTCCTCAGGTTGCAGTGTTATGTGCGATCGGTGTGCGAAAGTTGCTGTGCACGTGCGGAAATCATTTCGATCAGCTGTACGTGGTGTACTGCTGCATCGACTGTGGTGATCTCCGCTGCGCCGACAGGAATCGGTCTCTGTTGGGTTTCGGCGAGGAGCTGATCGACCATGCACGTGAATGCTTCGACTTGGTCGACGGGCTGCGGCGGCAGGGTGCTGCTGTGGTCGTCTCCGATCAGCTGCAGCGTCTCGTGCAGGGCCGGTGTATCGGTGTGCACGTTGATCATGACCGTGCTGGTCGTTCCCGAATCGTGCCGCAGCTGCAGCCGGATGTCGCCTTCGGCGTCGAATTGGTCGACGGTGAAGCCGATTACGCCGCCGAGGATGTACTCCAATTGGGAGAGCACGTGCGGGCCGACGTCGAATAGCGCTCCGCTTCGATCGCGCCATTGTCCCGAGAATGGATTATGTGGCAGGAATGCCGAAGCGATCCATTCCAGGTGTGCACTGTCCCAGTGCCGTTCGGCTTGCTCTTGCAGCCAGGCCAGCCGGGTGGGGCTGTAGAAGCGTGGGAGAAAGACACGTGCGGCCACACCGTTCTCTCGCACAGTATCGGCCAAATCCGCTGCAACGGAGCTGTTCATGCCGACCGGCTTCTCCAGGAGCAGGCTTCGGCCGGCACCCGCTGCGTGGAGCGCGTATGTCGGCTGGTGGCTGGGAACCAACGCCAGATCGACGATATCGACGTCGGCGACCATGGCTTCGTAGTCGTCGAATGCTCGGACCCCGTACTGTTCGGCGATCGCCGCTGTTTTTGCCCGGTCGCGACCCCACACTCCGGCCAAGATCACCTCCGGGTGGGCTGCCAGCGCTGGCAGATGAACGCGTTGGGCCCATACCCCGGTTCCAGCGACACCTACGGTGGGTTTCATCGAGTTCTACCAATCATCGGATTCTCTGCACGGTGTTAGTGGTCGATTGCGACTGTGAAATCCGGTGCGTGCAGCCGGACACCTGCTGCACGCACCGGGACTCAGGGTTGCGTCGGGTTTACTGTCCAAGCGAGGTCGACCACAGGGTTCTGCGTGGTGATGTCGACTCCCGAGACGCGTGTCGGGTCGTAGACGGTGACCTGGTCGCGGACGTAGACGTTGGAGAACCATGCCTGATCGACCAACGCTGTACGCCAGGCATCGGCATAAGCCGCGTTGCGTGAATCGTCGTCGAGTGCGACAGCGCCGCTGTGCAACGCGGCATCGACTTGTGGGTTGCTGACCTTCCACGGGTTGTACTGATTGGCACCGCCGGTGAAGAAGCTCTTGGCTTGGACGTACGTGGGCAGGGCGCCATAATTGAATGCGACGACGGGAAATTTCTTGGCGATGACGTCGGCGCGAAGCTGACCGAGATCTGTATAGGTTGTCAGGTTCGCATTGACGCCGATCTTGGCCCAATTCTCGATCACCGCCTGAGCAACGAGGTTCGTGTTGTTCGACGTGGGCGCCGACATCTCGAAGGTGAAGCCGTCGGGGTAGCCGGCTTCTACGAGTAGTTGCTTTGCCTTGTCCAGATCGAATGCGAATGCGTCGACGTCCTGGGGGTCGTAGCCGGGGAATCCATTCAGCACCAGCGACGCGTTGGGGACGGAGAAGTCCTTGAACACCGCATCGGAGATCGATGGGCGGTCGATGGCGTAGTTCAATGCCTGGCGGACGCGAGGATCACCGAGAGCTGGTACGGTCTCGCCGGCTCGATCGAGGTATCCGATTCCGGTGAGGCCGAACGGCGCTGTGGCTACCGAGAGACCTCGTTCCCGTGCAGCGGCGGCGGTGGGGCGGTCGGCGCTGAACAGATCGGCTGCACCGCTTTGCACTGCTTGTAGTGCGGCGGAATAGTTTCCGACCACTTTGATGACGACCTTGTCCCATTTGATGCGGCTGTCGTCCCAGTAGTGGGGGTTCGGGACGTAGACGTAGGTGTCGTTGGAGATCGTCTGTTCGTAGTCGAGCATGTATGGGCCTGCCCCGTATGTGCCTCGCTTCAACGATTGCGGGTCGCCCAGGCCGTCCTCGGAGACGACCGAGCCGAGCAGCATGCGCTGTGAGAGCAGGAACGGCAACGCGTCGTTGGGCTCACTGCTGGTGATCAGGACAGTATTATCGTTCGCCGGCGTGACGGAGGTGACCGAGCCGAGCCAGTTGGGACCGTTGACGCCCTTGGTTCGGCCGTAATCCAAGGACTTGGCAACCGATTCGGCGGTCATGGGGAAGCCGTCGGAGAATCTGACCCCGTCGCGAAGCGTGACGGCCAAGACGGTCTGCGTGTCGTCGGTGTACTCCCATCGGGTTGCCAGATCGGGCACGACTTCCCCGTTTCCGTCGATTCGAGTCAACGAGTCGTAGGCCAGGTTGATGTACATGTTGTTGATCTGGTCCACGGCCTGAAGCATCGGGTCGAGGCTCGTCGGGCCCACGCTCGCGGCCACTGTGAGGACTTTGGCATCGGCGTCGGTGGCGCTCGAACATCCCGTCAATCCGGCTGCGAGCACAAGTATCGTCGCGGCGGCGGCTGTGGTGAGCCTGATGCCGGGTCGGACGAATGATCGAAACCTCATTGATCTCTCCGTTGGGTGCGGGCGTGTGTCGGTGCCGCTGGGGCTATGGGGGCGGTCAGGCACGAGCGTTCACCTGAGTCGATGCCATTGCGAGGGACTCCCACTTCTTGCGCCGTTCACGTTGAATGGCCGGGTCGGGGTGTGGTTCGGCTGCCAGTAGGCGTTTTGTGTAGTCGTGGCTGGGATTCGAGTACACCTCGTCGGTGGGGCCAGTCTCGACCGCGTGGCCGGCGCTCATGACCATCACGCGGTCGCACAGCACTCGAACCACGGCCAGGTCATGTGCAATGAACAGATACGCAACTCCGGTCTCGCTCTGCTGTTTACGGAACAGGTTCATGATGTGCGCCTGAACCGAGAGGTCCAGTGCCGACACTGGTTCATCGCAGACGACCAGCCTGGGGGAGGGCATGAAGGCCCGTGCGATGGCGATTCGTTGACGTTGGCCACCTGAGAACGACCCGGGCAACTTGTCCATGGCATCGGAGTTCAATCCGACATTGTCGAGCAATTCGGCCGCGCGTTCGAGTGAAGCTCGTTTGCTCATCGTCTTGTTCGCGACGACCGGTTCGGTGAGGATGTCGCGAATCTTCTTGGCTTCGTTCAGTGAGCTCCGTGGGTCCTGGAACACCACTTGGATGTCGGTCGAGAGCTTTTGGCGCTCTTTCCGGTTGACGTTCGTTATGTCTCGTCCCTCGAACAGGATTCGTCCGGCTACGGGCCGCGACAGGCCGAGGATTGCTCGCCCGATCGTGGACTTTCCGGACCCTGATTCGCCGACGATGCCGAGTGCTTCTCCAGCGTTGATCCCGAGACTGATGTCATGCACCACGCATACCGCACGCTGACCTGATCCGTAGGCAACGTCTAGGTGTTCGAGCTCGAGCAATGGGGTGGTCATGAGCTCACCTTTCGGCCTGGGCGAAGGATGCGGATTCAGGCTTGGTGCTGGGTGTTTCGAATGTTCCGGTGATCACGGGGAGGTCTGTCAGCGCTGTCGCACCGTGCGGATTCGATGCCAGCAGTGCCTGGGTGTATGGGTGTTGTGGGTCGTTGTATATGAGTTCTGCGGTGCTTTCTTCGACTACTTCGCCCTTGTACATCACGACGACGCGATCGCAGACGTCTGCCACAACACCCCAGTCGTGGGTGATGATGACGATGGACAGGCCGGCGGTCTCGCGCAACCGGATGAGCAGACCCAGGATCCCGGCTTGCACCGTCACATCCAGAGCAGTGGTCGGTTCGTCGGCGACCAGTAGCTCGGGCTCACCGGACAGCGCGAACGCGATGGACACTCGTTGGGCCATGCCGCCCGAGAGTTGATGAGGATAACTCCGATAGCACGTCTGCGGATCGCGGATCTCCACCAATTCGAGCAGTTCGATGGCGCGGGCTTTGGCCTCGTCCTTGGTCAGTGCAGTATTGGATCTGATGGCCTCGACCAGCTGTTTGCCGGTTGTGAAGTTGGGGTCGAGAGCGACCATCGGTTCCTGTGCCACGTAGGCGATGCGACTACCTCGGTATGCACTGAGCTCTTTGCTGCTCAGTGACAGAAGATTGGTTCCGTCGTAGACGGCGGTGCCAGAAGTGACGACCGCAGAGTTGCCGACGACGCCGAGGATCGCCGAAGCAACCGTGGACTTCCCTGATCCGGACTCACCGACGATACCGACGGTTTCTCCGCGTCTGACCTGGAATCCGACTCCGCGAACGACTGGTTTGACGTCCTCACCGACTCGGTAGCCGACACTGAGATCATCAACGGCGAGCAGCACCTCTGCCGGTACCTGCGGAAACACCGAGGCTGGCGCGAGTGCTCCACTGTTGAGGGTCAGTTTGGGTTCGGTCCAGCCTCCGGTGAGTCTGTTACGCAGCGAGTCACCCAAGAGTCCGACCGACAGCGCTGTCAAAGCGATGATGGCACCGGTGGGATAGAGCATCCACGCGTTGAGGGAGATGTTGGCGGCTGCTTCGGCCACCATGTTGCCCCAGCTCGGATCCGGCGGTTGTGTGCCGAATCCCAGGAAGCTCAACGCGCTTTCGAGGACGATGACGTTGGCCCCGAATACGGTGCCCTGCACCACGATCAGACCGATCGTGCGCGGCAGGATGTGCCGGAAGATGATGCGCAAGGGAGACAGTCCCGAGACGCGCGCGGCGTCGACGAACAACTCGTTTCGAGCCGCCGCCGCTGCTGAGCGGACCATGAGGGCGAGCACCGGAGCGCACAACAGCCCGAATACGAACATGGCCAGGTACAGATTGCCACGGTAGATCGAGAGCACCACGAACAAGATGATGATGTGCGGCATGGCGATGAAAATGGCGTTGAGTCCGGAAATTCCGCGATCGGTCCATCCGCTGAGATACCCCGCCAGCAAGCCGAGAGTACTACCCACCACAAGGTAGGTCACCAGCGCAATCACCACGGCGGCCAGCGTCGACTGGCCTCCGAACATCAATCGCGACAACAGATCGCGTCCGAGACTGTCGGTCCCTAGCCAATGCGCACTGCTGGGGCCCTGCAGGATTCGAGTCAGATCCTGATCCATCGAGTCATAGGGCGCGAGAACAGATGCCAACACGCACGCGATGATCACCACGGCCAGCCACGTGCCGGCAACCGCAGTGAACGCCGACAACTTCGGTCGGCGCCGACGAACTTGTGTTTGCGCGGCGACCGCGCTGGGGGAGTCTGGGGTCAGGAGAGTACTCACTGGGTCCTCGCCTTCGGATTGAGCAGGGCATGGGCGATATCGCCGAAGAGGGTTGCGGCGAGTACAACGACGGTGTACGCCAGCACTGCACCCTGAATGGTGACCAGGTCGTGCTGAGTGGTGGTGATGACGACGAGCGAACCGAGGCCCGGTAGGGCGAAAATGGCCTCGAGTGCCACCGTGCCGCCGAACAAATTGACGAAGCACGCCACCATTGCGGTAAGAATCGCAACTGCGGCATGCCGCAGTCCGTGTCGGAAAATCAGAGAACGAGTGGAAATGCCGTTGGCTTGCATGAATTTCATGAAGTCACGGCTGAGTGCCTGAGCCATCGAATCGCGTGTCTGTTTGGCGATGATGGCGATTCCGGCCACCGCGAGTGCGGACACAGGCAAGATGATGTGGCGGATGAATTCCGACGTATCTTCTTGTGGTGGAACGTATCCCAGTGGCGGTAGGAGTTCGAGTCGCCCGGCGATCAGTACGACGAGCAACAGTGCGATCCAGAAGTTCGGCAAGGAGATGCCACACATGGCGACGACGTCGACGATCTTCGCCCAGACGCCGCGCTTGACCGCGGCCCAAGTGCCCAGAACTACGCCGATGACCGTTGCTGCGATCGTGGCAAGGCCTGCGACATAGACGGTCGGCCACACACGCTGTGTGATGACCCTGGACACGTCTTCACCGGTGTACAGGGATGTTCCCAGATCGCCGTGCACAGCACCGGTCAGCCAGTACCACCATTGAACATAGAACGGTTTATCGAGATTGAGCTGCGCGTTGAGGGCGGCGATACGTTCGGGTGTGGCGTCCTCACCGAGCACGACAGTGGCGGCGTCACCGGGAATCAGGGACACCAGAAAGTAGGTGATGATGGACATGAGCAGCAACACGGGGATGGCGAACAGTACCCGGTTGACGATGAGGCGAGTCATCGCGAATCCATAATCGTTTGCAGACAGGAGGTTTCAGCCGTCTGCGCTGGACTCAGGTGAATTGTCATAGTGCTTCCTGTTTTCCGTACTTCCTTGTACGTACCGATCGCAGCTGGTGTGACGTCGCGCCGGTAGCTGCTGACGGTCTAGGACACCTCGGTGAGAGCCGCATTGAAAGCAACTGCGACGAGAACCGCGCCCGCGTCGGGGTTTCCGAGGGCACGTTCGGGCTGACTACGAGCTCTGCCGATACGAGGGGTCATCGTTTTCGTTGCTTCCATCCCCTTCTGGGCCGAGGCCGCAACAGCGAATCGGATGTCGTCCCACGGCAGATCGGCGGACGCCTTTCGCGCGGTGTCGGCGGCCGGTGCCAGTGCGTCGAGAAGGGTTCTGTCCCCCGGCGCGGCCTTGCCTCGTTTCTGTATGCCTTCTTGTGCAGCGGTCAGGGCCGCCGCCAACTGTTCGCGTGGCGATCCGCTGTTGTCGAGCTTGGACGCAGACAGAAAGGCCGTCGCAATCAACGTTCCACAGCTCGATGCTGCGGTGCCTGCGATGCGGCGTCCACATTGCTGTAGCAACGTCGACGTGTCGCCCGTGTTGGCTGCGACTGCTTCGCGGATCGCGGCAGCGACTTTGCCTGCAGTCAATCCGAGATCGCCATCACCGACGATCGAATCCAATCGTGTCAGTTCATCGACGTTGTTCTCGAGCGCCTCCGCAGCTGCGGTGAGCGAGTTCGCGATCGTCATGACTGCTCGAAGAAGGGTGTGCGAACGGGAGCATCGACGGCGTGGGCGAGTTCGTCGTCGAGTACCAGGATGCTCAACGACGCACCTGCCATCTCGAGCGAGGTGACGAATTCTCCCACCCAACGACGGTAGATGCTGATTCCACGATCGGCGAGAACCCTGTGCACACGGCGGTAGATCACGTAGAGCTCCTCCGCTGGTGTCGCTCCCAGTCCGTTCACCAGAACGGCAACTCGACTGCCCGAGGGAATGTCGATGTCGGCCAAGATGCCACCGAGGAGTTCGTCGGCAATCTCGTCGGCGCTCTGTAGCGCTCGGCGCGCGATGCCCTGCTCTCCGTGAATGCCCATTCCGATCTCCATCTGCCCGACGGGTAGATCGAAGGTCGCTTTCCCCACTGCGGGGAGCACCATCGGCGAGAGCGCGACTCCGAACGAGCGCAGGTTTTTAGCGGCACGTTCGGTAAAGGCAACGACGTCGTCTAGCGGCGCGCCGGCTGCAGCTTTGGCGCCGGCGACCTTGTAGAGAAGGAACAGTCCGGCGATGCCGCGGCGAAACTGCTCTTCGCCCTTGGGGGCAGATGCGACATCGTCCCGGCCCACAACCGTGCGCACGGTGTGTCCGTCGAGTTCTGCAAGCTCTCCTCCCAGGTCGAAGTTCATCAGATCTCCGCCGTAGTTCCCGTAAAGATAGAGAACCCCGGCACCGGAGTCGACTTCCTTGGTGACTTCCAGAATCTGATCGGGGGTAGGCGAAGCGAATATGTCGCCTACTGCGACCCCATCGAGCAGGCCTTCTCCCACATATCCGAGGAACAGTGGGAGGTGACCGGACCCTCCGCCGGTGACGATACCGACTTTGCCCTGCACAGGGGCGCTTACGCGCACGATGGAGTGCGGGTCGTCGACGGCACGTAACTGATCACCGTGTGCGAGCAGGATCCCGTCGAGCATCTCGGAGACCAGATCCTGAGGGTCGTTGATGAGCTTTTGCATCGGTTTTCCTCAGACTGTTGCGGGAGCGAGTGCTGTCTTGACGATTTCGAGGCCGGACTTGACCGCCTGCAGTTCCTCGTCGTTGAGCGGTACGAACGGCAGACGTGCGGGCCCGACCTGGCGACCCTGCTCGGTGGCGACAGCCTTGATCCAAGCCGGCCAGTTCTTTCCGTTCATCACCGCGCGAGTGAGCGGAGCGAGCGCGAAGTGGATCCGCTTGGCCTCGTCGTAGTCATTGCGCTTGATCGCCTCGAGCATCGCGATGCTCTCGCCCGGGAACATAGCTCCGGTACCGGAAATGGAGCCGGTGGCACCGAGAGCCAGACCCGGGTAAAGCAGGTGGTCCTGCGCCCACGTCACCGAGATCTGGTCGGCGACGGTGTCGAGCAGCTCCGACAGTGTTGCGAAGGATCCGCCGACGCTCTCCTTGGTGGCGATGATCGCACCGATCTCGGCGAGCTTCTGAGTGATGGCCGGAGTGACGGGGGCGTGGCTGAGAACGTTGTAGATGATGACCGGCAGCTCGGTGTCCTTGTGGATGCGGTCGTAGAAGTCGATCATGCCGTCGAAGCTGGGGGACTGGTAGATCGGCGGTGTCACCATCACACCGGCCGCACCCACTTCACGAGCCGCCCGGCCACGGGCCACCGCGTCACGGGTGGTGGTGGTGATGATGCCGGTGACGATCGGGATGCGCCCCTTGACGTGCTCGACCGCGATCTTGGTCAGCTCGGTCAGCTCCTCACCGGTCAAAGCATGGCCTTCACCGGTGCTGCCGCCGACGACCAGACCGGTCACCGGGTGCTGCAGCTGGTACTCGATATCTTCGATAAACGCCGCACGATCCAAGTCACCGTCCGCAGTGAACGGGCTGAACAGTGGGGGGAAGATTCCGACGACATCATTCCTGGTAAGCGACACTTTTCGTTCCTTTGCTCGGGGTCACATCGTGCTGGGCTTGGTGACGTGAGCCACAGCCTGCTGAATGCATTATTATCGATAATGATTCGAAGATGCAAGGCGTTGAGCCAGAAAGTTTCTACGAGGTACGAACAGCGGGGGTGCCACAGCAGGGAAGAACGGGTCCGATTCGTGTTCGAAGGTCCGACAACAGGGCAGGGGCAGTTGCCAGGTACTCGGGTCGGAAGTAGTTGCGACCCCGCGTCGGCACTACTCCGTTGAGACAGTGCTCTTGGCCATCCGATTCGGCGGGCAGCACCGAGCGCACGGTGGCCGTGCACCGTGCGCTGGTGTTAGTTCGAGCAACACCTGAGCCGGTTTCGGTATTGTCGACACGCGATCGCTGATGGCGCTGCTGCGCACGGTGCGAGTGCCGACCGCCGAATGTGTCTCGATCGACCAATAAGGAACCTATAGGGCCGCGCTGCTCACCCAGCGCAGTTCGTCAGTAGGTGGAATGCGTTGGATTCAGGCGAACATGACTTGGGGTCAGTTCAGCGGTTGAACGGACACCGACCAGCTGGAGGGTTCGTAGATATTGCTCGCGGAGAATCTCGACTGCACGTTGTACACCGCGTTCGCCACCGGCCATGAGGCCGTAGAGATAGGCCCGTCCAACCATCACCGCGTCCGCACCATGCGCGACCGCCGCGGCAATGTCCTGTCCATGCAGAACGCCACCGTCGAGTAGAACGGTGACGTTCGGGCCGACTGCAGCTCTGATCTCCGGCAGAACATCCAATGTTGCAGGTGTGCGGTCAAGTTGACGGCCGCCATGATTGGAGACGATGACGCCATCGGCACCGAGGTCCACAATCTTTCGAGCTTCAGCGCCACTGAGGACGCCCTTGACCAACAATGTGTGTGGCCAAGCGCGCCGGAGCCATGCGAGATCGTCGCTATCGAAACTGGGATCGAATAATTTGGCTGCAACTTCGGCGTTGGTACCTGGGAAATTGCGGACCGAGGCAAATTCGATGGGGGGTGTTGTCAGTTTGTCGAAGCACCACCCCGGATAGCGTGCCATGTCGAAGAAGGTCCGCACGGTCAGTGAGGGAGGAATGGTGAGCCCGTTGCGGACATCTTTGAGTCGACGCCCTCCGACTGCGCAGTCGAGCGTGACGATCAACGTCGTGCACCCTTGGGCCAGAGCCCGCTCCAGCAAATTACCGTTGATTGCAGGGTCGTTGGTGAAGTAGAGCTGAAACCAGTTGTTGCCCTGCGGCGCTGCTCTGTAGAGGTCTTCGATGTCGGTAGTACCGAGCGTCGATAGTGCGTAGGGGATCCGATTTCGCTGCGCCACCCGTGCAACAGCACTCTCGCCCTCTTGCTGCATCATTCGAGTGAATCCAGTGGGTGCCAGCACGAGCGGAAAATCGAGGTGTTCACCCAACAGGTCGACGGAGGGATCCGCATCGGCAACGGAACCGAGCAGTTCTGGTACGAACGTCGCCCGTCGAAAGGCCGACGCGTTCTCGGCGACGGTGACCTCGCAGTCTGCAGCCCCGTCTACGTAGTCGAATACCGCGCGGGGTGTGGTCCGACGACTGACCTGACGCAGATCTTCGATGGTCAACGCCGCACCAAGTCGCCGCTCGACCCGATTGAACTCTGGCTTTCGGAACTGCAGAAGGTCGCGGACTTCCGCGGGCCGAGGCACCTGCCTGCGGGTCTTGACCGTACCTTCAGGCGTCTTCGCCGTGTCCTCTGCCAGATATGGGTCAGTCATCTGATCGCTCCTTGATCGCGCTTTCCGGCTGCAAAGGTCTCCGTTCTTACCGATCCGAATGTCGCCATCCAGCGCGAGAGCGGCTGTGGGGCAGTCTGAACTATCGGAACACAACGCCTAAGGCCGTGGGCCTGCGACAGCACCGAATATCTCGGGAGTCGCATGTTGCCCACGGCCTTTGGCGGGAGAAACTATTTCGTACTGTCCGGTTTTCCTCAGACTGTTGCGGGAGCGAGTGCTGTCTTGACGATTTCGAGGCCGGACTTGACCGCCTGCAGTTCCTCGTCGTTGAGCGGTACGAACGGCAGACGTGCGGGCCCGACCTGGCGACCCTGCTCGGTGGCGACAGCCTTGATCCAAGCCGGCCAGTTCTTTCCGTTCATCACCGCGCGAGTGAGCGGAGCGAGCGCGAAGTGGATCCGCTTGGCCTCGTCGTAGTCATTGCGCTTGATCGCCTCGAGCATCGCGATGCTCTCGCCCGGGAACATAGCTCCGGTACCGGAAATGGAGCCGGTGGCACCGAGAGCCAGACCCGGGTAAAGCAGGTGGTCCTGCGCCCACGTCACCGAGATCTGGTCGGCGACGGTGTCGAGCAGCTCCGACAGTGTTGCGAAGGATCCGCCGACGCTCTCCTTGGTGGCGATGATCGCACCGATCTCGGCGAGCTTCTGAGTGATGGCCGGAGTGACGGGGGCGTGGCTGAGAACGTTGTAGATGATGACCGGCAGCTCGGTGTCCTTGTGGATGCGGTCGTAGAAGTCGATCATGCCGTCGAAGCTGGGGGACTGGTAGATCGGCGGTGTCACCATCACACCGGCCGCACCCACTTCACGAGCCGCCCGGCCACGGGCCACCGCGTCACGGGTGGTGGTGGTGATGATGCCGGTGACGATCGGGATGCGCCCCTTGACGTGCTCGACCGCGATCTTGGTCAGCTCGGTCAGCTCCTCACCGGTCAAAGCATGGCCTTCACCGGTGCTGCCGCCGACGACCAGACCGGTCACCGGGTGCTGCAGCTGGTACTCGATATCTTCGATAAACGCCGCACGATCCAAGTCACCGTCCGCAGTGAACGGGCTGAACAGTGGGGGGAAGATTCCGACGACATCATTCCTGGTAAGCGACACTTTTCGTTCCTTTGCTCGGGGTCACATCGTGCTGGGCGTTCGAGAGTTGCGCCACAACCACCGTAGAATTATTATCGATAATCTAACAGGAATGCAAGGGTGGAGTTCGAGGAACACTGTCAGTAGCAGCTGCCAGCAGGCAGTGGGCAAAGCGCGAAACGCACGCCCTTGAGACATCGTGAGGAGGTTGAGATGGAATGCTTGAGCGCATGACCGAGGACCGGCGGAAGCGCGTGACCCTGCAGGACAAGATCTATACGCGCCTGCTCCAAGAGATTCTCTCGGGAGAACTAGAGCCAGGCTCACGCCTGCTCGTAGCCCATCTTGCCGCGCGATTCGGTACCTCTCAAGCTCCCGTGCGCGAGGCCTTACGTCGCCTTACCGAGGAGGGGTTGGCCGACACGACGCCCTATTCGGGCACCGTGCTCAAGGAACCCACCTGGGCCGAAATCGAGGATTTGTACCTGCTGAGGGAACAGTTGGAGGCATTCGCAGTCCGTCGGATGTTCGAACAGCGTTCAGTCAAACTGCAATCGATAAAGGCGGCGTTGCGCGATTTGCAACGGGCCGTGCGCGCTGGAGATCCAGTCTGGGTCATCGATGCCGATCTCGAATTTCATCGATCCGTGTGCGAGGCTGCAGGCAGTGCACTCACTTTGGAGATGTGGAACACTATCGTCAAACGTCAACGCGGCACACGGCTGACCAATGAACGCCGACAGCGTGACGATTTCTCGACAGTCGTGGAGACGCACCAAGAGTTGTTGGACGCGCTCGAGACTGGGGACCCGAATGTCGCCGAACAGGCGTTCCGCGATCATCTCAGCAAGGCGAGGCGTCGCGTCGAAGAAATACGGCTTGCTTCGGCCCGAGAAGATTCGACAGCGAGCCGCGAGAACGCCGGATTATGACATTGGTTCATGCGGCACTCAGGAAGCTCCATGCAGGTGACAGCAGCTGTCGAAGACACAAATGCACAAGTGCCCTTTACAAGCAGAAGCTGTTCGCAGAATATGCGAATGACTGAACTACGACTTGACATAACATAAAATATCGGCGCGTCAACAGGTGCCGGGGTGCGATGTCGGCGCTCGACGCCTGTCGGTCACCCGCCTCCGGCGAGTTCAGGCCATTGGCTCGTCGATATCTGCAGAGCCTACGATTTCCATCCCTTGGATGTATCGAGCGTCGATCTGTCCGCGTCTGATCTGACTGCCACAGACGTGATTCTTGAAGTGAAGTTCTACACTGGAATCATGGGAATTTCGTGGATCGCGAGCGGTGGTTTGGAGCGCTCTGCGCGCCCCGAATCGCACCGCGTCCGTGCGGATTCACCACGGTCCGCATGGACTTTCGATGCAGATCTCGGTGTCACAAGCGTGTCACAAGTCGGTATGAACGAGCGTGAACCTGGGTGGTACCGCCTGAACGATTGACAATGGTCAGAGCGGCTGTGGGGGTCCAGGTGGACGTATTCGGTTGTCTCGCAACATACTTGTAAGCGAGCGGTCAACGGTTCAATCCCGTTAGGAGGCTCATCGAAAGCCCCTGACCAGGAAAAATGGTCAGGGGCTTTCTTATTTGCCCTGGTAGGGACCGCTCGTTTCAGGAATGGTCCGGATTCGTCCATGGCCGTTCACCTGGGGTTTGTGACGAACGCGACCTGGGGATTTGCGGGGTGATCGGTCGGATTAGGGGCTCGGTGTCACAGAATGTCACAACTCGTTGCTAACTCACTTCTGGGCATCTCTGTGGACGCACTTGGATTCCGATGACTTCGAGTCTGCGTTTCGGGCTGTTCAGGGGTTTTGTAATCGGTGTCAGATGTGTAGGCTTGGAGCCTACGTATCCGATACTCACGGGAGGCGACGTGACAAAGAGCGCTGTTCGACGCCGTCAGACCGGGTTGCCTCCCGAGTTTGCACGCCTTCCGATGCGGATGGTGCGGGCCGCGACGGCTGCGCAGGTGTATGCGCACCCGAGGGCCGAGCTCGTGCGGCTGACGGACTTGGGTCTGTTGCATCGGGTGGCGACGGGTTTCTATGTTGCGGTGCCTGACGATCGCGTCGGGACTGGGTGGATGCCCGGCGTGGAGGCAGCTGCGGCCGGTGTCGCGGTTGCGGCCTACGGGCCCGATGACGCGGTGGTGATGGGCGTCAGTGCGGCTCGGATGCATGGCGTGATCCCGCGGGCGTTGGCGACGGCGGTGATTGCTGTTCCGACGCGGCACGACCCGATCCGGTTGGCGGATCGGCCGGCGGTGGTTCGGTTCGTGGTACGCGATACCGCGCGTTTGGATGCAGAGCGGATCGATACCGAGTTGGGTCCGGTGCTGGTGACGACGGTCGAGCAGACAGTGTTGGATCTGATGAAGCGTCCTGGTCTCGGTGACGCCGAGGACGAGGTGTGGGCGGCGGTGGAGCAGTTGTATCGGCGGTGCGACCGAGGCGAGTTGGCGGAGATGGCTGGGGCTCAGAAGATGAGAACGACTCTGTTGCGGCTGCAGGCTCGGTTGGGGGAGGAGTAGTGAATCCCGACGAGCTGGAGACGGTGGCAACGAAATTCGGCGTCGCGCGAACAGGTCGAGCGGGTGCGTCGGGTCAACCCACGTTGCTGCAGCCCCGGCGTCGGCGCCGAAAGCGCTTCGACACTGTTCTTCACCGCGCGAAATTCCCGAAGGAGTCCACAGCGAAGCATCCTTCGCCACCCTGTGCAACGTCTCGCTGAATGCTGCATCATCAGGTTCGCACCACCCCACAGGCTCAAATGCGGTAGAAATCGTCCAGTGAACAACTCCCTCTGATGTACTGCGCTGACTCGCTCGTCCAACGACGAACGTACCCACGCCAAAGTCGAGACGCCTGTGCTGCGCCCGTTATGACTGCAGACACGTCTCCGGGCTGCGGTCATCTGCCCGAGCGAATCGCCTCTGAGAAGCGGCGAGCCACGTTTGCGATCTCTTCGGGAGTGGAGCGAACCGTGATGCCGAACCCTGAGCCGAGTCCGTTGTCGGTTACTCCCACTGCGACATTGACGGACCGGCTCAGTAGGTCATCGGTGCGTGGGAGGTCCCCGGGCTGTGCAAACCGCGACCGTGCAGACCATCCGGGCCGGTAGGTGCGATGGTCTCGAATATGGTCCATGTTGCGGTAATTATGCCAACCAGTCTTGCTCAGAGGTTCGACGCCCAGCAAGGCAGCAGTCGAGGCTGCATGAGCCCGGTCGTCAAAAACGCTGGTAAGGAATGTCGCGCACTCGCCGTCATCGTTGAGACGTCTAGGGTTGACGCCTTCGACGTCATCGATGAGGGATCTCAGTAGTTTCTTCCGTTCGCGAAGGGCGACGAGTATGCCGTCGAGCTTGCGAAGCTGTGCGAGGGCGACCGCTCCGGTCAGCTCGTTCATCTTCAGGTTCTGTCCAATAAGACTCGGGTTCGTCTGGGTCTTCCCGGATCGCAGCGGTGTGTGCCCTTGGTCGTGTATGGCAAATGCACGCTCGTACAGATTGGGGTCCGATGTCGTGACCATCCCGCCTTCGCCGGCAGACATCACCTTGTAACGGTTGAACGAGAACGCTGCCAAGGTGCCAAGAGACCCCACGCGACGACCCCGGAATGAAGCGCCCGCAGCCTGGCAGGCATCCTCGATCACGTGTAGCCCATGTCGGTTGGCCGCGGCCGTGACGGCATCCATGTCACACGGGTTGCCGAGCATGTGGACCGCGATGACTGCCTTGGTCTTGTCGGTCACCTTCCGTTCGAGGTCCTTCGGATCGATCGTCAGTGACTCGTCGATCTCGACGAGTACTGGTACCGCGCGCGCGTGGACGATCGCGGCGTAAGTGGCGACGTAGGTGAACCCCGGGACCAGGACCTCGTCACCCTCCCCGATCCCGAGCGCCTGAAGCGACACCAGCAGAGCGGAGGTGCCGGAGTTCGTCGCCACAGCGTGCGGGGCCCCGCAGAAGGCTGCGAACTCGCGTTCGAGGTCGAACACCTTGTGCTTGAAACGGGGGTCGCTCAGGTCTCCGAACCGTGATAGATGCCCGCTCTGGAGCACGTCGAGTATCTGCGCGCGTTCTTCGTCACCGAAGCTGGCGGCTCCTGGTCCGACCATCGAACTGCCTCCCGCCCTAAGTCGACTCGCCGCGATCGACGCGGAGACCACCGGGCACGTGACACTATCGCGTCATGGACATCGGTGTGGTCGATCTTCTGTCCCCGAACGCGCCGTCGGAGCTCGTGACCAGTGTCCACGAGACAGGGTTCGCTGTCCTCAAGAACTCCCCGATTCCGTCGGATCTGGTCGAGGCAATCTACCGCGAGTGGGAAGACTTCTTTCGGGGTGAGGCAAAGTTCGGATACCGGTTCTCCCAGGACAAGCAGGACGGCTACTTCGCGAGACCGGTGCCCGGCGACCAGCCCTCGGAGGGCGCGATGGTAAATGGCCGCGACGACAAAGAGTTCTTCCACGTCTTCCCCTGGGGCCGGTTCCCGGTCGAGGTGAGCGGTCGAGCAATTGAATACCGCAAGCTCGCGATGAGCTTGGGTGCCAGCCTTCTGCAATTGCTCGGCGACGGGGCCCCGAAGTCTGTAGCGGCGAAATTCCCGATGCCGTTGGCCCAGACGCTTGTTGGCGGCAACGAGCAGACTCTCCTGCGGATACTGCGCTATCCGCCATTGGGCGATGACCGGACTCCGAGCGCGATGCGTGCCGGCGCACACAAGGACACCAATCTGCTCACCATCCTTGCCTGTGGCAGCGCACCGGGCCTGCAGGTGCGGGTCGGTACGACGTGGCACGAGGTTCCGTGGGACCCTTCCAGCCTCGTGGTAAACGGCGGCGTCATGCTTGAGCTACTCAGCGGCGGCTTCTACCCGGCGATCGCCCACCGTGTAGCAGCGCCAACCGGTAAGGCAGGGATGACGCCGCGGATGTCGATGCCACTTTTTCTCCACCCGGCGCCCGGCGTGGTCATCGACGGGACTCAGACGGCGGCCGAGTACTTGAACAGGCGGCTGGCCACCACATACGGCATCCGAAGTCATCCCGTGACCCGGACGAACTCAGCTTCGTCGTAGGCCGCCATCGCCTCGGACCGGATCGCCTGCCGCGCACTTCTGTTCCGAGAGACCAGCTTAAGAACGTACGATCCTGCTCCGCCATGACGCAGGTAGCTGACGACCGACCTCAGCGTCTGGCTGTCCGCAACGGGACAACATGCCACGGCCATCAGCGCGCCGCCGGTCTCCGACGCGTCGCGTGCGGTCAACGCTTTTGTGAGGATCCCGACGTCACCGCACGTAACATCGGGACGGGTAACTAAACTCCATGCTCCGAGCGCTAGGACAGTCGATGCGTCGTCTGGGCATGCCTCGACCGCACACTCAAGAGCAGCGGGGACGTTACGGGACGGCGATGCAACGAGCTCGGCTAGGGCGGACGCGGACCGGTGCCGTCGGACGGTCTGCTCGATCACCAGGTCGACTGCTGCCTCCACCTCGCGTCGCGCATGCAAGTAGGCACCAGTGAATATTTTGGCATCCGAATGGCCAAGGGGACGGAGACGCTGTTCGCACAGGGCGAAGATCGTATCCAAGCTGCGCGGGGAGACGTATCGCTGCCGTACGTCGCCCGTCGCGTCAAACGTGGAGATGGCGGCATTCTTCACGACCTGGATCAGGTCGAGCGAACGGTACGGTCCAATTAGCCCGAGCTGCTCCTCGGCTGACGCGACGCCGTCTATGAACTCGGGTCCGGCTTCTCGGGATGCAGGCATCAAGCCGGTTCTGATGCGGTTGTAGAAGTTGAAGAACAGGGTTGTACGGGACGAACCACTGCTGTATTTGACGTTCGGCCCATGCACGGTTCGCTTGTCGAGAAAATCGAAGTGGCGGTAATAAAAGTGCTCGGCGATCATGTTCGCGTGCTGCCGGTCGTAGGTGTTTGTCAAGGCGAGGATTCTGGTGACTTCGTCACCGACGGATGACTGACATAGGGCGCGGCCGTCGATGAACTGGTTGAGGTCGATCAGTGTCCGGTCCGCGAGAAGTAACAGCCGCTGGCATGAGATCGACCCTGTCTCGACCTGGTCGAAGCCAGCTATGGCGGGGATTGTGGGGAGGGTCTGGTCTCGTCGTGTCGGTTCTGCGCCGACGGCGAAAAGATCAAGATCGGAGTTGGGGAGCATCTCGCGCCGGCCGAGCGACCCGCCCGCCCACACGGCGTATTCCGGGCGTGCTGGCACGAGGGCGCGGAGGTAGGAGTCAGTCAGGGCACCCATGTCGTCCATGGCGGTGGTAGCTGGGTAGGTCGGTTCGGTGAACAAGCGGTGCGCTATCGCCCGCCGTCGACCGGAGAACTCGCCTGCCTCGAAAGTGTGCGTTGGCCTATAGGTGTCTAGCTTCGAGTGGACCGTCACGGCCAGGTCTCCGACAAGGTTCCTGTCGCCTGGCCGTCAATCGTGTCGAAGATGCGGTCAAGCTCGACGACGACGAGCGCACGATCGGCGATGTCGATCCGGTCGGTGTAGTCGCTCGCGCGCTGCAGGACCGCGCACGCCTGAGGAGGGAGGATCTGGTTGGCAAGGGCGACTAGGTCCCTGTTCGGTGTCTGTGCCATTTCGGCCAGGTCCAATAGACCGGCATGGACAAGGAGGTCCTTCGCCAGCTTCATCACGTACTTGTTGAACTGCGCGTCGCCCGGATTTCCCTGACCCAAGGCCATCACGCGCAAACGTCCCAGGTACTCCCGGATGGTGAACCGAAGTGAAGACCGCACAGCGTCCGGCGGCAGATTTCCGCGCAGCGATGCGTATACATCGCTGCCGTGCAACACGCGCCCGCTCGCGAGCACTGGGACGAAAAACGGACCTTTGGTGCCGTCCTGAAAATCTAGGTCGCCGGAATCGTCCCAGATGTCCTTCAGATACAGAATGCTCAGGTCGAGTCCTGAGAAGCCGGCCAGCACATGAGCAAGGGCCATCGTGGCGAGTACGTCAGGCTCGTCCAAGATCACCTGGATGTCCAGGTCCGATCCCGAGTGGAGGTCCAGGCCGTGGCTGTGCGACCCGATCCAGATAACCGACACGAGCCGGGCAGCGATGTCCGAGTCGGACGCGATGGCTGCGGCGAGGCTCGCGACCGTTGCCTCGGCGCTCACGGGATGCTCCTCTCGGCGGTGCGACGGGTGAACGCCTCGTCGGCAGTGAGTGCGAGGAATTCGCACCGCCACATCCGGTCAGCGCCACTGCTGACCAGTGTGACGGAGCAGTTTGAGGGCTTGGTTGCGTAGGTTTGCGCGTGTGTCCAGCCGCGAAGTCTGGAGACAAGCGCCCGGACGGCACCGCCGTGGGTGAACGCCAGGACAGGGCCGGGCCCAGGCGGCGGAAACGGAACAGTGAGGCTGTCGAGCCATTCGAGCATCCGTGTCGCGACGTCGTTCATGGACTCGCCGCCCGGCGGTCGGAAGTCTTTGCCCGACCGAGCGATCTGAGCAAGTACCTCGTCGTCGAAGGTCAGGCTCGCGACGCGTCCAAACCACGCGCCAACGTCCTGCTCGTGGAGGGCAGCTTCCTCGACCACCTCGGCACCGGACCCGGTCAGCCCAGCTGCCTGGAGCGCGAGGTCGGCGGTTGACCGCGCCCGGACCGTTGGCGATGAGTACACGGCTGCAGGGAGGAGACCTGCCTTACTTAACGAGACACCAACCCGCCTCGCCTGGTCGACTCCGGAACTGACGAGGGGGCTGCTCTCGCAGCGTCCGAGGATCGTGTTACTGGTCGCATTCGACTCAGACCGACCGTGGCGGACGAGGTAGACGTCCAGTTTGGGCTCCCTATCAGTCAAGACTCAGCCTCGCGGGACCCAAAGCTGGAAGGGCCCCGGGCGGCACGATTCTAGAGGAGACTGCTCGCTTCGGGTCGGCTCGTGCAAGTCGAGGGCTCAGGGCCCGGCGTCGCCGAAGTGCGGGGCGGCGAATACGCTTTTGAGCTCTGGTTCATTGCAACGGTCGATGTCGAACGGGGCCGGTGCCTCGCCGCCGAACCACGGCGCGGTCATCCAGGTCAGGACGACGTCGCGCGTTCGGGCGGCCGTGACTGGAGTGGCGGCGTGCATCAGGGCTTCAGAGAAGAACAGGATGCTCCCGGCGCTTACCGAGGGCTGGACGACAATCGCGGTCGGTGCCAATTCGGCATACGTGCCTGGCCGGAGGTGGGTGCCGTCGAGGAACGCAGTGGCACCGAGCTCGGCCCCCGACGTGGTGAGGTAGGCCGCAACGACGACTGCCTGAGATGTCAAATGGGTGCCTGATGTCCCGGGATGTCGGATGATCGAGTCTGGTGCAAAGTCGCGGTGCCAGTCCCAGGTAGACGGGTCGGCGAGCCGGTCGGGGTGCAGCGCTGTATGGGGATGGATGGTGGTCCTTAGGGCAATGCAGTGACGGAGGCGGGGCCTGTGTCCGACGAGCTGTCGGCACGCCGCGACCAGCCCCGGGACGCGGAACAGGTCGAGGAAAGCGGCCGAACGCAGATGAGGCTCGCTGAGCCCCTGCAGACCGTTGTCGGACTGCCAGGGAGTGACGTGTGAGAACGTCTCGTCCATCTCGCCGCGTAGGCGCTCGCACAGCGGTAACGGGACGACGCCGACGGCTACGACCCACCCGTGCTTGGAGAAGTGTGAGAGGTCTGTCTCGGACAGGTAAAAACCGTCCGCACGTCCTTTGGGTCCAGGCACTGCACTCCATCTCGGTCGCGCCCCATTGTGTGGTGCGGACTGTGCGCTGACGGATTGTTGTCCGAAGTCACGATAGCCGTGCTGCGGGTCGAGGGGCATGATTGGCCCGGGTGACGCGGAATATACGTGTTCAAGCGGGGCGGCGGTCACCCGGTCGGACATAGCGGGCGTCCTCGCGTGAACAAGACGCTCTCGCGCAAGTGCGCTCGCGGCGGCTCGCGACGTTTGAGAGGACCGATGGGTGAAGGTGAGCGACCCGGCCGGCATGGCGGATGCGAGGACGCTAGCGAAGCGCCTCATTTTTCAATGGCAGGCGGAGCGACGCGTCGAGGATCTGCGTGCGGCAGTCGACGTCCTGCGTGAGTCGGTCTCGACCGCCGCCGACCCGGACACACGGGCCGCGTCTCGGGCCGATCTAGGCGCGGCGCTCCAGATCATGTATGAGATAGAGGGCGACAGCGTCGAAGTTGCCGTCGGCTACCTGGACGAAGCGATCGCCAACACTCGAGACCTGATCGAGGATCTGCCCGAAGGCAGACAACAGCGCCGTCAGTTCGCGAATCTCGCGAACGCGTTGCGTGCCAAACATGACGCCACTACTGACGCGCAGTCGGTCCTGGACGGTGTCGCTGCTGCGCGACGAAGTCTCGGTTGCGACGATCCCGCAGCCGAAATGTCTGAACGCACCTCGAACCTCGCGCTCTTGCTACGTGCTCGCTTCGTCCGCTTCGGTGCCTTTGGCGACATCAAAGAGGCCGTCGACCTGCTGCGACAGGCCGTTCCTGCGGCTCGTCCGCAAATCCGCCACCTCATCGTGAGTAACCTCGCCGACACTCTCGCGGTGCGCGGCTACCGGTTCCAGCGTGTGGCGGACCTGACCGAAGCGGTCCACCTTTCGGAGCAGACGCTCTTCGAGCATCAACCGTACGAGCGCGGGGGTCTGCTGACGAACGCAGGACTCGCCGCGCTTGAGCTCTATCGGCTTACCAATGAGTCACGACAGGTGCGCCGTGCCGTCTCGATGCTTGCGGCCGCGGTCGACGAGTACACGCCTGCCGTTGAGCTCAGCGCCCGGCTGGGGAACCTGTCCAAGGCACGTCGTCTGGCCTTCACTGCGAGCGCCGATCTCGGCGACCTGGATGCGGCGGTCGATCTCGCTCGCGAGGCGCTCAGCAAGGCTTCGCAAGTGCAGGATCGGGTGCAGTCCGCTGCAGGCCTCGCGCGGGCGCTGTGGGCGAGATGGGAGGTCACGACGGTCATCGCTGACGCCGAGGAGTCTATCGAATGGCGGGCGAAGGTCGCCTCTAATGGCTCGGCGGCCCCAGGCGACCGGCTCGACTCGGCACGAGTCGCTGGTGACTGCGCGACTAGGCTTGGGCGACATGAGTCTGCTGTCGCCGCGTACAGCCTGGCGCTCGACCTGGCTACCGTCCTAGGCTTGATCGGCCTCGACCGACGCAGCGCGGAATTTGAGACAGCGCGTCTGTCTGGCCTTGCCACTGACGCGGCGGCAGCCTCGGTCGCATCAGGCGACCCGGAGAAGGCACTGTTCGAGGTCGACCGGGGCCGCGCCACACTCTGGGCTGGGCTTCGCGGACTTCGCTCACGTCTGCCGGGCGTTGGTGGGCTAGACGGCCGTGCTGACCCACGCGTGGGCCTCGTGGCTCTCGCGCACCCCAGCGAGTGTGACGTCGGCAATGGCCCGTAATCCACGTCGGGATTCGCTGTGCAAAATCGCCATCCTGCGTCTCGGAGTCGGCGCGAATCACTTAGAATCCCGCCCATGAATCTCAGGACTGCTCCGACTATAAGAGTCGGCGTCCTCGGTTTCGGAAGAATGGGCGCGATACACGCTGAGGCGGTCGTGGCGTCCCCAGCCGCGAGGCTCGTCGCAGTGTGCGATACGAGCGTTGCCGCGCGAGACCGGGCGGCACGACTCCATCGTGTCCCCGTCTTCGACGACCTCGCCCACTTTCTGGGCCAAAGTCTCGACGCAGTAATTATCGCGTCGAATACGCAGTACCATGCCCGCCACATCGCGGCATGCGCCGACGCCGGCGTCGCTATCTTTACCGAGAAGCCGGTCGGCCTGACGTCAGAAGAGTCCGACCGTGTTCTTGCAGCGGTCGAACGTGCCCGCGTCCCATTCCAGATCGGTTACCAGCGCCGGTGGGACGCCGGCTATCTGGAGATGAAACGGCTCATCGACGCTGGCGAAATCGGTCGACCCGTCTACCTCAAGTCGTATGGCCGTGACCCAGACGCCTCGTCGCCGGCGAACTGGGGATTCGAGAAGAACGGCGGGCTGTTCGTAAACTGTGCCATCCACGACTACGACCTCGCCCGGTTCCTGTTTGGTCAGGAGATCCAGACCGTGAGTGCCACCGGCGCCGTCGCCGTCTACCACGGACTCGCCGAGGTCGGAGACATCGATACGTGCTCGACGACCCTGGCGCTGTCGGGTGGGGCCATAGCCGTGACTGAGTGGACTCGTTTCGCCTCTTACGGGTACGACGTCGCGGCTGAGGTTATCGGCACCGACGGCGCACTGCAGCTGGGCGGCGCACGGGCCGAGGGGCTCGCTATACGGCGCCGAAGCGAGGCGGCCGGGTCGGTCCTGGGCCGCTTCGGTCAAGCGTTCCGTTCGTCCATCGACGAGTTCGCGGCAGCCGTCCGCGAAGAGCGACTGCCGAGCCCGGGTGTTCACGACGCCAGGACGGCGCTGCAGGTCGCCCTCGCAGCGCGAGAGTCGTACATGAAAGGATCAGTGACGGTGCAGGTCCCGCTCCTTAAAGCGATCAGCCCCGACAGTCGGGGCGCGGATAGTCAGGCGGGCAAGTGCCCGCTACCTCCGAGCGATGACGTCTACGTCACTGCTCGTCCTGGGTCGCCCCCTCGCTAGGGCTGGGTCTGGTCGCCGGAAATGCGGCGTCTTCGCCCCTTGGCGTCCGACGGTGATGTTGTAGGCGGCGGCCCGCTCCATGGTTCCCCTGGTTCGGCAAGCCATCGAAGTCTGTGATGTCGCGCGGCCCGGATTCGGTCTGGCCCGGGCGAGCCGTCTCGCGCCGACGCTCGTGCTGAGCAGGTCTTGTGATGGGACGGAGGACTGGGTGCCGATCTCGCCGGGGATCAGACGAGGCCGGCGGCGGTCTCGACCTCCTGGCGGCTGCGGTGACTCCAGCGGCGTGTCTCGATGTGGTCGCCTAGGTCGCGCGTAGCGCAACCGCGCCACCTGTGGCGGGTCCCTGCGGGTCCGGGGGCGGGTCAGCGCTGAACGCGATAGCGGTGAAACTGTCTCCTGGCAGGCGGTACAAGCAACCTGTCATGCACCGAGCATGTCGAAGTCATGCTCGGGAATGATGCGGAGCGTGATTGCCTACGGCGTCCATGCGAGTAAGTGTCCTGGTCGCCGGACAGTGGAGTTGTCATACAGTCTGCTGCAGAATGTGTTCATGATCACTAAGGCAACGAGATGAGCGACGCCCGCCGCGTTGTGCCTCGCGGCTCTGCTCGAGCAGCTGACGCGTACGCCAGGCAGGTTCGCGGGATCGCCCCGCCAACGGTCTCGGTATGAGTGACCAGTTCTTGTTCTCCGGGCAGTCGCTGGAGCCTCAGATCCGTCTGCTGCTGCAGGCACTGAGTGATTACGCGAGTCGCGATGATGCGACTGGCCTGTTGGACGAACAGGGAGCCCACGCGCTCGAGACCGTCGAACTGTCCCTCAAGGGCCGGGAGTTGTTTGCGTCGGAGGACATGGCGGACTTGCTAGCGCGGGTCAGGCTTGGCAGGTTTCAGAGTCTTCCCGCCGGGCGGGACCGCGACGATTTGAAGGCGGGCCTGAAGTGGTTCGCCCGGGTACGACGTACCAACCCCAGCCGTGTCCCTGAGTCCGTGCGCGCGGCGCTCGACGATTCGATCTACGATGAGGACTGGGAAGAGTTCGGAGACCCCGAGTGGCTCTCAGGCGACCTCCTCGACGCTGCTATAACCCGACTCGAGGAACTGTTCGAGGAGGCTGCCGAGGCATGGCCCGACAGTAAGCGACGCCCTCTGGGAGGCCAGGTTGAAACGGCTGCGCCGGAGCCCGACGGCGCAATTGACCCGACGGTCCCGCGTGGGTCAGGGCGGAGTGATGCGGAGGGACCGGGCGAGGTCTCTGACGCCGTACGTCACGCTGCCACACTGGTCGGTTACCTGACGACTCGGTTTGAGCAACTCGACCGCCGCCCAGACCTTGACCGAGCGATCGGCCTCGGACGGTGGGTCTTGGTTCCAGGTCGAATCAGCGGGCAGCCGAGGCTGGCTGCGACCGCGAACCTCGCCGGTGCCTTGATGAATTTGGCCGAGGCGACCTCTGACCTCGACGCGCTCAACGAGGCCGTCGACCTTTTCGACGCACTGGCAGGCGAGCGAGGCACAGCTGCCGACCAGTCCAACCTGGCAGTCGTCCTTCTTTTCCGCTTCGAGATGCTCGCCCGCGACCTTGACCTCGACCAAGCCGTTGTGGCAGCACGCGCGGGCGCACGCCTTACCGTCGCCGGAGATCCGTTCCTCCCGTCACGACTGTCCAACCTCGGATCTGCGCTGCGGACCCTGTTCGACCGACACAGCGACGAGGAGATCCTTGATGAGGCGGTCGACGTCGGACGCAAAGCAGTCCGCCTCAGTGACCCGGAGGACCTCGACATCGTCCGGCGACTCACGAACCTTGCGGCGTCGTTGAGCACACGCTTCGAGAGGCACCGACACCGATCCGACATCGACGAGTCCATCGATCTAGGACGCCGAGCCGTCGCTTCCGGCCCCGCTACTGGCCACAGCGGACGGGTCGGGAACCTCGCCTCGGCCCTTCATGCTCGTGGCACCTTCTACGGACAGCTCCAAGACCTCCAAGATGCGCTTCGGATGGCCAGGACGGCTGCGCAAGCCATGCCAGTAGGACACTCTGACCGAGTCGACTTGCTTATCAACGCAGCCGGTACAGCGATGTCCTGGTTCGACTGGACCGGCGACCGGACTGCCGTCCTGACCTCCATCGGCCTCGGCCGGACCGCCGCAGCCGAGGCAACTGACAGCATCCGCAACGCCTCGGTCCATTCGAATCTCTCTGTCCACCTGCTCACTGCGTTCGAGGCAGCCGGGGACATCGAATTTGTCCACCTGGCATACCGAGAGGCCGGCATCGGTATCCGTCTCGCGGGTGAACGCGTCAGCGCTGTCGCCCTGTCAAACCTGTCCCTGGCCGCGCGAACGCTATTCGAGGAGACTGGCAGCCGACCTCACCTCGACGTGGCGCTGGACACAGCCCGAAAGGCAGTCAAGAGATGCCCGGAGGACCATCCGGACCGCGGCGCGTTCCTGAGCAACCTCGGGCTCTGCCTTTACCGCGATGGCCAGACCAAGGAGGCCGTCGAGGCCACCCTTGCCGCCTACGAGCATCCCGCGTCCATCGGAACGGCGTCCGGGGTCGCCTACGCGGCCAACGCCGCCAGGATGCTCGTCGAGCAACCGGGCGGGCGACGCGATCCTCGGGTTATGCGACTGTGGGAGGAAGTCGCCTCGAGCACGACTGCACCCGTCCCCTTACGCCTTGAAGGGCTCGTCACTGTGGCTCGCGCGAATGTCGCACACCCGGTCAGGTCGGCCGGTTTGTACCGGGCTGCCGTCGACCTGCTCCCGGCCGCGGCGTGGCACGGGATCGACCCGGTCAGCCGCACCCGTCGGCTTGCAGTCTGGCAGGGCCTTGCTCGCGACGCGGGCGCGATGGTCCTTAACGCCGAGAGCCCCGCTGCAGCCATGGCGGTTCTCGACGGCGGCCTGTCGCAACTCTGGTTCCGGGCCACCCCTGCCGCATCCGAGGTCGATCGGCTCCGTCGAGTGGCCCCGGCACTCGCTGACCGGGTAGATGCAACCCGTCGTGCGCTCACGATGACCGGCCCTTAAAGTGTTATAGAGGTCGAGCCGATCGGCGTGAACCTCGCCATCTGAGGCGCTCCGAGTCCTGTTTCAGAGTAGCCGCATCTTGCCGGAAGAGGTCTCGCCATTGACGCCGTCATCGCGCGAGCGACTTTGCCGATGTCGAAGGTGAGAGAACTACTGTGTGCGTCGGGGCTTTTTGTCTGTCCAGCCAGCGGTGTTCGCAAGGTGCGTAGCTACTGCGGACAAGAGTCGGCGACGTCGAGCCTACTGATTGTGTCGAGATCGAACTTCATCTGCTGACCCTTCACCTGCAGTGTCAGGTCGCCGCTGCCGGTCTTGGTCGGCTCTCCACACCACACAATTCCGCCGTCGTCTGTCACGGCCATCTTGGGCCCTTCTGCGTCGGGGCCGTACCAAGTCAGCGCGACGGCAGCGAGGAGGGCGATAAACGCGAACACGGTCGCGACCAGCCCGCACATGAGCGCGTGCATGGTCGAGGTCGCCTCCTGATGGTCAGTCACCTCGGACTTGAGTGGTTTCAACGGCCCGTACGAGGCCCTGAACAGCTTATACGCGGCGAAAGTGGCAAGCACGGTCGCGGTGGCAAGACATCCCCCGACACCTATGGCCCACTTGGGGTCGAGTCCGGTGAGGTCGTCTCGTCCCTTGATCAGACTGAATGCTAGCGCGGCTACGAGGAGTGCGCCGATGCCCTTGGACCAGTTCGCCGCGCGCTCGCGGGTGAGCGCGAGCTCGGCGGACTGGAGTCGGTCGCGCTGGGCGATGATCCCCTTGATCTCGTCTGCGGAGTAGTTCGGAAGGTTGCTCATTCCGGCACTACCCATAGTGAGCCGCATCCGGTGACTCCTTGGGGCGCGCCCGGGTGACGAATGCCGCATCCACATTGCATAGCGACCACCAAGACGTGCTGCGCGCCTGGCCACGGGGCTTGAGGGTTCGAGATGTCGATCTCTGAGTCGGAAACAGCGGTAGTGCGGAAGGTCCCACCGGCGAACTCGGTGACCTGGACCTTGCCGAGGCAGGTCGGACAGGAGACTTCGTAGTCGACTTCTCTATTGCGTGAGGTGTCCTTGATGAGGGATTTTGTGGCTGCTTCATTGAGGTCGCTACCTGTGCGCTCCACGAAGGGCACGTCGTCCTTGTGTGTCGTCATTTTTCCTTGCCTCTGCTCAAAGGGTGTCTAGATCTGGTCGTCGTCTCGCATGTCGACGTACTTGGAGCCGGATGTAGCTGGCTGGTGTCGTCGTCAGCTCGGCGTTGTGAGAATCGGTCCCGCGCGGCGGAGGTCTCGCGCGCGTGAGATTAGGGCCCAATATGAATTAGAGAGGCCCACGAGTGGAGGCTTTCGCCGTCGGCGCGGAGCTGGTCGACGGAGGATGCGAGGGCTCGGGCTGAGTTGATCGGGTCGAAGCTGCCGTCGTCGGTGACAAGCTGGTCGTAGATTGCGGCGAAAGCTGATTGGGCGACGGATTCGGCGAGGTTCCACAGGGTCCCAACGACGTGACGGAACCCGGCGTAGTGAAGTGCTGCGGAAAGGGTGATGGCCTCATCGAGGAGGTCTACGCCGCCAACGGCGGTCTTGCAGGCTGCAAGGGCGGCGAACTCGCCTGTCGCAGAGATGGAAGAGACGTCGAAAACTCTCAGTACTCCGTCGCTGAGCCTGACCCCGCCCTGGGAAGGATCGGCGAGGACCTGGTCGCCATGGCAGTCAAAGTGGACGAAGTCGCAGGTCTCTAGTTGTCGTCGTACTCCTGCGACGTCCGAGCATTCGACGATGTCGGTCGCGGTCAGTCGGCTGAGCGAGCCGGTGAGTAGCTCGCCGGTCGAGGCGAAGGTCGAGGCGACCAGGAACCGTCGACGGGGCCGAGTGGGGGTCCCGGTGTCGCGAGACGGTGTGCTGCTGTCGGTCCGTGCGTCGAGGAGAGACCTGACGGTCGGGGTCGTCGACGACACAACCATGTCATGCAGCCACTGGGTGCCGCGTCCGGCTGCATGCAGTGGGAGGAACGCGAGTGGGCCGGTGGGGCACCACCACACGCGTGGACGGAGATCGCCGGTGCCTGGCGCAGGGAGCCTATCGAGAAGCGGGACCATGACGACGTCCCACAGCCATCCGGCGAGCTCGGTTAGTTCCTCATCCAGGTCGAGTGTCGCTTGGCGGCGACGAGCACCTGCTTCTTGGCGCAGCCGTATAGCGTCGCGGTCGGAGTGGTCCCGTTGTAGGGCGGCGACGGCCGCCTCGAACTCGGCAACGGACTGGTCGAACCACGCGAGCGCGGCGAGATGCCGTTCGAGGTGTCGCTCGGCGTCGCGCAGCGAGAGGTCAGGTAGCGATACTGCCTCGACACCGTCAGAGGTGAGGAACAGCGCGTCGCAACGCCACTCGCTGACGTTGATGGTCACGACCGGACCATGCGCTGCGGCACGGAGGAGGTCCTTGTAAGTCGGTGGTCGCAGAAAAGTCTCGAATCCGGGGAGCGCTCGGACCTCTGCGAGCAGATCGTCCCACGAGCGGGCGAGGGCGAGACGACGGTCGACTGGGTCTACCTCCGAATTCGAGGCCCAAGGTGTCGCGACGGCGCGCCCAAGGCTTCCGGGGCCGATGTCGGTGAGGCCGCGTTCGTTGACTTCATGTGCGGATCCGGTGGCCGGGTCGTCCGATGCGCCCGGTGTAGGCGGGTGCAGCGGCGCTGCGAGGTCACTATCATCGGGGCTCAGCACGGATGAGATTCTTGCAGAAGACGTGGCTGCTGACCGTAGTTCTGGGGAATCTTGGTCGTCCGTAGAGCTGGGCGTTCGTCCGCGTCCGCGTGCGTTCAGCAGGTTCTCAAGACTTCACGCCGCTCGGGACGGGCGGACACACTCCATCAATGGCGGGGACCGACCCATGGTGGAATGCCGAATAGCGACGCGATACGTCACTCGACGCGCCTCTGAGCGCGCTTCCGGCGTTATCGCCCCCGTCCTGTCGGACGTCTCGAGTAGCATCGTCGCGGTGAACTCAGGTGGACGCTCAAGCGAGCTTGGAACTGATGGTTTGCTGGGCCTTGTCCGCCGGGCTCTAAATGAGATCGACGACCAACCGGTCGACGTAACTGCTCGGAGAGTAAGTCGCCTAGCCTCACTGCTCGGCGAAAGCGAGCTCTCGGTGTATCTCGGTCTTGAGCTGTCTCCGCTTGGCGGCCTACCTGCGACCAACGCCGAAAACATTCGCAATTTGATGGTCGCCCCCGAGGAGTGGGGATTGAAGCAGGGGGCACACGAGACTGCGCACGATAGGTACATCGGCAATCGTCAGATCCAAGAAGGATTGAGCACGGGAAAGGTGCTCGCTGTAGGGCTGAACGAGTTGGACAATCTCATTGCCCGGCTAAATGGTGCCGACCGCAATGCAGACGAATCGCAACATTTGCAATTCGCGCGTGGGGTGAAGGAAAGAGTACGTCACACCCTATTCTCAAATTTGTGCCGCATGGAGCGCCAGCTCGCGTTCGCGGACGTAAATGAACAGATCTTCGAGAGATTTCGGTCCAGAGTAGACTCAATTCTCGCCCAGAGAGCCCCAGACGTGATCGCGCAGTTCTCTGCGGTCCATCGGCGTCTAAAGGAAGCCGCTACTGCTGATCCGAACGGTCGATCATCCGACGAGGATCTCGCTCAAGCCGCCGTGACCTGTCGTCGAATCTTGAAATCCGTTGCAGACCATCTCCTGCCAGGGACCGCCGGGGCGAGGAGTGATTCGGGTCAGTCGTTGGGTGACGAAGCGTACCGCAACCGAATGTTCGAGTACATCAAGCAAGAGGTTTCCAGTGGTTCGGTGTCTGACGCCCTCAAAGCCACTGTCGACACTGCGTACACGCGCTTCGTTGCGCTCGATCAACTAGCAAATAAGGGGCTTCACGCGACGATTGGTTTGTATGAGGCCGAGCTTTGTGCGATCCACACCTATGTTGTCGCCGGAGAGCTATTAGCGCTTAAATTAGACGCTGCGTAAACGACGTCCCTGGTTGTATTGCTTCTAACGGTCCGTCAAACACGCGAATCAGAAGAGGAATCGAGAGGTAGATCTTGAATCTCTACGAACGCATCTCAGCAGCATTGGCAGATCCCGAACATCGTCTCAGCGCCGACGTGTTCGAAGAATGCGCTACCAGCCTACTCAGCACGACGTACCCGAATCTTGTCCCCGTTCGAGCAGGTTTGGCTTTTCACTCGTGCTGTCAGAACTTGCACCGCCACCAATAGTCGTCGGATGTGCCCGCATCGATTCAGTCGGGTTTGACACCTCCGTTTCGGCAGAATGCCACTGCGCGGCAATTTTAGAGATTCTTCTGCGAGCAAGTTGCCAGGCGTCTCGGTGCGTGGTTGGGCGCCGACGCGTTTCACGCCGAGGGATCACACCCTGGGTTGCCGCTAGGCGCGGCTTGCCATTTAACCGGCAGTCGGGACATTGCCACCACACACGGGTGTGACTTTTGGGCTTCAGGTCGGACGGGTGCACGTCGGTGTTCCTGTCCTGGTGCCAAAGTCTGTCCGCCAGCGGCCGAATTCAGGTGTGCCGCTAATTTTGTGTACCCAGGTGCGCAGAGTGGACTCTAGGCCTTATCGACGGGTAGGCCGTCGACGCTCGTATACAGCAGGTCCACCAGCAAATCTCGCTGATCTGCGATCGGGAAAGACACGTTGCGCTCGCTCTTCGGGAAGGTCTGGGCCGTCGAGAAGTTAAACCAGTGATCAATGCGAGTCGCTGCTGTGGGGGGCTGTGTTTCCGTTCACCAACATGATGAGAAACGGCGGCAGGCTCAGTATCCCAACGCAATTCGCGACCTCCGTAGGATTTATCGATGTTGGATCAATCGACAATGCAGCGAGGGCTCCTGTGAAGTAAGCCAGACCGGCGTTCGCGAGAGCGACGTGCAGAGTGTAAGGCTCGATCGCTGTCGGGTCCTCGCTGAAGTAGGCTGCAGCTAGCTCTGGACTCACGTCGAGTAACGTGAGGTTTTCCTGGACGGCTAGCACCATGCCCAACAGTTGGCGGGCGGCTCGTCCTGGGTGAAGATTGGCGAACTTGCCGGGTTGCCCGCTGCCGTGCTCGAGCGGCAAGTGCAGGGCTCCGTCTTCATTGGACAGGCCCCACAGGTCCTCGGCCGATGCTCCTGTTGTGTCATTCAGTGCAACGCCAGCAGTCTCGAGATGGCCGATCACGTTCGTTCTCCACTGCCCATATGCTTGCGGCAACTTTCGTACGCTCGCACCGTTGTTGCAGTCGCAGCATAGCGACTCGACGGTGTGGCCCCTCTCGAAGCTCGCAAGAAGCCTAGCGACGCCGCCCTGGTCGTGGTACATCGACGTCGAGCTACTATTTCCAGCATGACGCGGTGGGACATGCTCTTTCGTCATCTCATCGTAAGTTCGTCAGTGGCGGCACGCATCCCACAACATTTGTCCATTGTGGAGCACAACGCCCAGAGAGGCTATTGGGACGTCTCTCGAGATACTTCGGTGGCCGTCACACCTGTTGACCCGACTTGGCTCATCGGCGAGGACCGGGCCATGGTTCTCCCCTTGACTTCAAGCTGGTCCGATCATCCTCTGAGGAACCATCAGCGCCGGTGGATATCCGCCAAATTCTTGTACGGGAGATAGAACGAATCGATACTCATGCTTCTGAGAAGAGGTCGTGTCAATCTGTCCACTACAGTGGATGCGGCGTTGGAGATTTCCTCGGTGGTTGTCGTTGTGGTCCTCAGATAGGCGTCCCGCGGATAAGGGGAGAAGTCGGCAAAGTACCTTGGAATATGCTGCTCGACTGGATACACGCCACGGAGTCCGGTGAGGTGAATCCCGATGTGCCACTCTACGTTGAGGGGCACGTACTTCGTAGACAAATGAGCTATGGACGTCAGCAGTGCGTGTGTGAGCTCCAGGAATGCAACTGCTCTGAACACCGGGCTTCCGCTAATGGGATCGCCTGATGCACCCAATGGCTGGACCGGCGATCCGCTGATTACGCGCCAAGCTCCATCATCGCCGATCAAAACGGATAGCCGATCACCGTCCTCGATGTCTTCGTTGCCGAATGATTTTGCCGCGACACCGTCAGGGTGGGGGACAACGTAATTCAGACTGTGGAGGCTCGGTGTGAACTGCAGGTGCTCGCTGACCGCCTCAGTGAAGAACGACAGTGGATGAGTTCCGTTCAGGGCCGTACTCACGTCAGTCCCGGACGGCGGGATAGACGGCTCGGCGAGGATCCGAAAGTACGATGCGTCGCTGCGTTGTGGTTCTGCGCCGATTGCATCCTCAATCGACTGCAGTCGAGTCTCGAACCCGTCAGACCGATCTTGTCGGAAAGCCAGGAGTCGCCGAACCTCTAGGTCCGAGAGCGCTCTTTTGCCCTCGTCGCCGCGACCCCAGTATCTGCCGTCGACCATGTGCGGCGCAGCGGCGGAGGCAGGGACTGTTACGACCAGGACGGCGAGATCAGGCTCGGCCGGGTGCTGGAAAACCTGACTTGTGATGGTCAGCGGTGGCGCGACGGTAGCTCGAGCAACGGCGTCAAGCCGTGACACAAGACCCGCTATGTCGGTGCCGGTGACCGCACCGGTCTTTCCCCTGTCGTCTTCGATCCCGACAACGAGCACGCCACCATCGACACTGAGAGATGCGAGATCTCGTGCTACCTCGGTATTTGCGCCGGCACTTTTAGGCGGAAGGGCCTTCTTGAGTTCAACCCAGTGACTCTCGTCCAAGATGCCGTCAGCAGCTGCCGAAACGATGTCTCTCCAATCAGACGGAGAAAACCTGGGTTTGAGCGGTCCTAGATAGAACGAGTTCGTCATTCGGACATCATGCAGGACGACCCTAGACCGCCCGATGAGACTCGGCCCAGCGGCTGAGGCCATCTTGGTGTTTTGAAATCCGTGCGGGTTCGTTGCTGACGGCGGGGGCTCTCCGGGTTGGATCCGACGTTGAAGACATCGGTGTACACATTTCCTTGTCTGACCGGTGAATGGCTACGGACGGTGGCGGCCGCCCCTCGTTCGCGGTCGAGCCAATGTCATCCGAAAACTGCGCCAGGCCCTGGCCTCTGTAGATGAGTCACTCTTGAGCTTCTTGAATCGGACTTCTCTACACTGGAACCGTGAGCATCTCATCGAACGCAAGCCTCATTTCAGAGCATTCAAGCCGCTCCGAATCGTCTCGCGTTCAGGTGGATTCACCACGGTCCCGAGGGACTTTCGGAGCGGATCTCGGTGTCACGAGCGTGTCACATGTCGGTACGAACGCATGAACCTGGGTGGTACCGCCTGAACGATTGACAATGGTCAGGGTGTCTGTGGTGGGTCCAGGTGGACGTATTCGGTTGTCTCCCAACATACTTGTAAGCGAGCGGTCAACGGTTCAATCCCGTTAGGAGGCTCCACCAAAAACCCCTGCTGAGCAGGGGACTGCCCCGAGTTCAGTTGACTCGTGGGGTTGAGTGGATCAAGCCGCGTGTGCGGACCGATTGATTGTCTCAAACTCGACTGGGGTGAGCTTGCCGAGCCTGCGTTGGCGACGCTTGCGGTGGTAGGTCCTCTCGATCCAGGTGACGATCGCCAGCCGTAATTGATCCCGGGTCGACCAGAACACGGACCAAAGTCGTTCTTGTGAGCACAATCGCGCGACTCTGTTCTCGCACGCGGCGATGCCGCGGTCGGGTAGTTCGTCGGCGATGAATCGGTAGCCGAATGCGGGGTCGTCGGCGTGGATCTCGCGGGCCATGTTGATCAGGTGCGCATCATCCCAATCCCGTTGTGTGACTGGCTGTTTCTTTCATTTTTAGAAGGCTTGGGTGGAGAATCCGAGAACCCGGCAGGTCACTGTGACGGGAACTCCGTCGGCAGCAAGGTCGAGGACCAGCGGTGGGGGTACCTCCCGCTTGCGGGGGAAGAGCATTTTGGGTTGACGTCCCGGGACAGGTAGGCGACCGCGCGGCGCATGACCTCGGCTTCTTGCTCGAGCAGTTTGATCCGTTTGCGGGCCTCGCGCAGCTCGGCAGACTCGTCCGAGCCCGTCGTCATGGCCCCGCTGCGTTCGATACCGTCGTCGCGGTCGGCGATCTTGAGCCAGCGGTGCAGGCAGCCCTCGGAGATTCCGAAGTCTTTCGCGATCTGGCGCAGCGGTGCCTCGCCCTTGCGTGCAACGGCGATAACGTCGCGGCGGAACTCCTCGGGGAACGCTTTCGGCATGGGAACACCCTTCCACCGTGAGGAGCGATCCTCACAGATCGGATGTCAACCAAACCTGGGGCAGTCCCTCCGATAGTAGCCACCTGGATCGTCTACGCGACTAAATGGTCTTGTGAGGCAGGGTGCCGCATTGTCAGTGGACCCGGTCATCCTCGCCGGCAACCTTTGTCAGCGGTCGCCGAGGCGCATCTTGGAAAACGGTGTAGGTCATGTGACGGCTGTTCGATGGCAGGAGATGTCTACTTGTTCAGATGGTTGAGGGCGATCAATACATTCGATCGGTCTTCGGGTGAGCCGAGGCTGAGTCCGAGGAGGGTCTCGACTTTCGTGATGCGGGAACGCACTGTGTGACGGTGCGTTCCCAATTGGGTTGCCGTGGGTTGTGCAAGTCCGTGGTTGGACAAGTATGCGCGCAGTGTTTCCACCAGCTCTCCGCTGTCAGCCACCAGGGGCGCGAGAAGCTCGCGGGACCACGCGCGAATGAGCTCACCGTCGACGAGTGCGCTGACGTCCTTGCGCATGAGTTCGTCATATGTCCGAACTTGTCCGAGCGGACCTGCTGCACGCCGGGCTTGTTCGACGCCGACCGCAGCATCCTCGAATCGAAGGTCTCTGCTGATTCCGACAGCTGCTCCCGTCGCTGCCAAAGTGTCGGACAGTAGCTGGTAGCTCGTGGAAACTGGCATCAGGACGATGAACTCGGACTCGGTCGACGTGCTGTAGCAACCGCTGAGGTCCAGATCTTCGCTGACGCGGTCGAGCATCTCGCTCTTCGCAAGTACCACCCGAATACGAGTGCGGTCGATCGGTGATCCGGTGAGAAGTTCCGCGACATCGGCCACAGCAGAAGCAGCGTCGGTTTTCGACTGGAGAACGAGTCGGGCCACGTGATCGTGAACCTTGGTCGATATCGAGCGAGCGACGTTCTCCTGTTCGGCAAGCAGGGTTGTGAGGGTCAGCGCGGTGGGGACAACGGTTCGCGACAGTATCCGTGTCTTCTCTGGCCATCCTGTCGCCAGATACGACCGCGGCGCTCCGTTCATACCTACGGGATGAAGTGCCGCCTGCAGTTCGTCGACGTCGAAGGTGGCCGACGCCGCGAGACCCTTCGGTCGGAGCGCTGCCACGTGTTTTCGTGCCGAAGCGATGAAACGGTCGTCGACCGCCGGAGTGGAGTGGACGATGTTGCCCGTTGGATCGAGAAGGGCGGCGGAACCTTTGAGGAGGACAGCCAATTCGTCGACGACCGCGGTCGTGCCGTCGGGACGGCGTGCGCAGGCGAGTAGTCGACGTTGTGCGTCGTACGGCCGTTGAACTGCGGTGCGTTCCGCTGCCGCGACCATCTCTGTGACGGCTCGACCGATAGTGGCGAACGAGGTCGAGCTCGGGATCGAGATCAAGGGTAGGCGCACACGGTGACACGCGGCGGTTATCGCGCGTGGGACTTCGTCGTGGACACGATCGACGCCGAAGCCGAGCGCGATCGCCCCTGCGGCAATCAGTCGGTCGATATACATGTCTGTTTCGTGCGGATCGTGGACTGGGATTGCCTTGCCGGACGTAAGTACCAGTTCACCTCCGTTCAGATACGGCGTGGGATCCAGTAGTTCGGTGAAGGCGATCCAGCGGACCGGAACCGTCAGGTCCGCGTCGGCCGATACGAGATCGAGGTGAAGTTCGGTCCGATCCATCAGTACTCGAAGGGTGACGAATTCCAAGGCAACGCCCTTCTGTGCACTGTGGCGAGAGAACGATCCCAATACTGACATACCGTCGAATGGGTGGCGAACAGGCTAGAACGTGTGGATCAAATCGACCAACCGGCTTCTTGCAGATATGTCCGTTCTCGTCGTTATCGAAGGTGGTGAAGCTGATCCGGCGTGTTAATACCTCGTTTCGGTCACGTTCAATCGAGTTTTGCGTCACGGACGAATGACCTGGTCAATGCGGTGACTGTCGAGTCGGTTCGCCAGAGTGTTTCCTCGGTTGCCTTGATGTCGACAGCATGTCGATTGTAGGTATGCTGCCCGCCGCCATAGCTTCTTACACAAGTCGACAAAAGGACTGCGGGCTTCTGTCGACATCGAGTGTCAGAGGTCTGATGGGAGTGCAATGTGAATCGGTCACAGGTGGTCGACGTCGAACGGGTGTGGGCCGGGCGGACAGCAGCGATCGTGGCAGGCGATGCTGCCGACCCTGCAGTGCTGTTGCTCAACGGTCTTGGGCTGAGCGGAATCGATTGGCTCGCTCAGATCACGGCATTGGCACAGAATGGGCATCGCGTCGTGTCGGTGGACCGGCGGGGGCACGGCGAGTCGCCGTACCGTCCGGTAGCCGAATTCGACGAGTTGGTAACCGACGCAGTCGCTGTCATGGACCGACTGGACATCGAAGAGGCGGACGTCTGCGGACTGTCGTTGGGCGGCACCGAAGCGATGTCCTTGGCATTGGACCACCCGCACCGCGTACGGTCGCTCATTCTCGCGGACACGTTCGCCGAACTTCCCACCGACGTGGCCGAATCGCGGATGCGCGGGATGAATTCCCTGTACGAACAGGGCGGAATGGCCGGACTAGCAGCGACCGTCGTCGACGGGATGCTGCACAGGGCACCGACTCCGACCAGGAGGGCCGAGTTGATCGATGCCTTCGAGTCACTCGGAGCTGCTGCATTCTTCGAACTGATGGAGGTGCTGTACGGATACCGGCTGCAGGCTCGGCTGACCGAGCTCGCGGTTCCGACCCTGGTTCTCGGAGCGACCGAGGACACCCGGACAACGGTCGAATCGATGAAAAGACTCAGTGCCGACATCGCTGGTGCGTCATTCGTCGAGATTCCGGAAGCCGGCCATTTTCCGCACATCGAACAGCCCGAACTCTTTTCCGATGCCCTACTGAATTTTCTGTCTGCGTCAGCTGACGAGCGTGAGTCGAAAGGTAACCAATCATGATCAAGAACTTCGGAGTTCTGTACGTAGGCAACGTCATCGATGGAGACGACATCGGGTTCGACGGTCCGATGCCGTTCGAGCGGCGGTATCCTTCAGAGCGTCTGACATCGGCGTTCGACGAGGCGCTGACTTTGGCGCAACTCAGTGAACGCCTCGGCTTCTCGACGTTCTGGATGGCCGAGCACCACTACCAGCACGAGGGTTTCGAGTGCATCCCGAACATCCCCTTGCTCAGCCTGTGGCTCGCTCAGCACACGACGGAAATCAAGTTCGGATGCGGGTTCAACGTACTTCCGACATGGCACCCCATTCGACTGGCCGAGGACTACGCCGTCGTCGACAAGCTCACGAACGGGCGCCTCATCTTCGGTGTCGGACGTGGCTACCACGAACGCGAACTGGTTGGCATGAACGCTCAGACCGTCGGTCTCGCGGACGACGATCGACGAGCATTGTTCGAAGAGCAAGTCGAGATTCTCGTCAAAGCCTTCGCAGAGGAGTCGTGGAGCCATCACGGCCGCTTCTACGATCTACCACCAGCCGGTGCAACCCACCGTTTCCGTCCGGTCGACGAACTGACATTGGTCCCGCGCCCGAATCATCCGGTCGATATCTGGCAGCCCACCACCAGCGGCAATCCGCGAGGCGTCGAGTTCATGGCCCGCAACGGAATAAACGGAATGATCGCCGGAATGCCCACACCATTCGCGGGTAAGTTCGCCGCGCTCTACCAGGAAGCGAACCGCAAGTTCGGGCGTGACCTGGAACTGGGGGAGAACCTCGCGGTAGGATTCCGCTGCTACCTCGCAGACACCGAAAAGCAAGCGCGAGAGGCTCTTCGACCGATCTACGACGAGTACAGCAAGTTCGGGGCGCCGCTGGGAGTCAACCCGTTCAGCAAGGAACTCATCGCCCTTCACGAAAGCAACGGAGACGCAGTCCCGAGCGACGCGCGAATCATGTCGTTCGACGAGGTCCTCGAGTCCGGCGCCTGGTTCGCTGGGACGGCCGAACAGTTCATCGACCGCGTGGGCGCACTCCAGGACGAACTACCCGGACTCGAGCACGTCTTGATCAACCTGCACATCCCTGCGTCGCATCGCGAGAACCGCGAACAAGTCGAACGCATCGGCCGAGACGTGTTGCCGCACTTCACTTCCGTACCTGCCGCAGTTGGGGTCGGCGCATGAGCTCCCCAACGGTCGATCTGCCCCACCTCGTCGTAGACGGATGCAACCCCAGCAACTGGGACGACCCGGATATCTTCACCAACCTACGCAAGGGCGGCGTCACCGCAACAAACGCAACGGTGGCGATCTGGGAAGGCTTCGAAGACTCTGCCGACGAAGTGTCGAAGTGGCTCAAGAGATTTCGGCAGAGAAGCGACGAGATCGTCCAGATTCGAACAGTCGAGGACATTGCCGAGGCCCACAGATCCGGCCGGGCCGGCATCATCCTCGGGTGGCAGAACCTGGCGCCGATCGAGAACGACTACGAACGGCTCGAGATATTCGCCGAGGTCGGCGTCCGAATCGTGCAACTCGCATACAACCTACGCAACCTCGTTGCCAACGGATGCTACGAGCGGGCTGACGACGGGCTCAGTAGATTCGGCGTAGGAACGGTACACAAGCTCAACGAGCTGGGCATGCTGATCGACCTCTCACATGTGGGCGACCGAAGTTCGATGGAAACGATCGAACTCTCGACATCTCCCGTAGCCGTGACACATTCGAACCGGCGCTCGTTCAAGGACGGCGCGCGAAACAAACCGGACGATCTCATTCGCGCGCTGGTCGACAACGGCGGAGTCATCGGTGCGAACGCGTTCCCTCGTTTCTTGCCACGGGAGTTCGACTCGACAATCGAGGACTTCCTCGATGCGATCGAGAACCTGGTCGAGCTGGCGGGTATCGATCACGTGGGTATCGCAAGCGATTTCTGCGAGGGCCACGACATGGAGTACTGGCACTATCTGCGTCGACTGCACGGAAAGATCCCCGGAGACCCACCGGCAGTGCCTCGGCCCGATCCAGCCGTGAGCGGCTTGGACACTGCCAGTGACATGCCTGCCGTTGCCGAAGGGCTCCGCGCACGAGGTTTTGCGGACCATGAAGTGCGGAAGATAATGGGGGAGAACTGGATCCGTTTGTACGAAGCGGTGTGGATTCCATGATCACGCTCGGTGCGGCCGACGACCGAATTCCAGAGGTCGATCGCATCAGGTTCGAGGAGGTGATGGCGCATTATCCTACCGGTGTCGCGGTCGTCACCAGCCGTGATGCCCTGGGTAGGCCGATCGGTGCCGTGACCCCTGTGCTTGCGGTGCTGTCGACCGTTCCTCCGTTGATCGGCATACAGCTCGACCCTGCCGGCCCCGACTACCTGCGGTTGACCGACAACGACCGATTCTGTGTCAACATCATCGCCAGTGGTAACAGTGCAGCGTCGCAAGTTTTTCGTACAGAGAATTCCGATGACCTGGACTCGATCGATTGGGTTCCCTCGGTTTCCGGATCGCCGATCATTTCGGGGAGCTCGGGGTGGATCGACTGCCGCGTGAACGAGATCCACGACACCGGCAATCGAAAACTCCTCGTGTGTCGAGTTCTCGAAGTCGAAACGAATGCCAGAGGACTCCCACTTCTTTTCTTCCGCGGAGGCCGCGGAGGATTCGACCCGCGAGTGTCGATCTTGCCGTCCCTTCCTGGTCTGACCCGTCAGATCGAGCTCGTCGAGCGTGGAATAGCGGCCATGGAAATTGCCGCCGACGAAGCCGGCGTCGAAGTGATCGCAATGGCGCGCCATGGGAATTCGATGAGCATCATCGCCAGTGCCGCACCCAGGGGAGCCGAAGCAACGACACTGGTAGGGCGGCGCTTTCCCTTCGTGCCGCCCTACGGCACCCTGTTCCTTGCCGGATCCGACGAGCAGACCCGCAATGCATGGTTCGACGAACTCGCTGAGCCGCCGTCGGATGACGAACGCAACGAGATGCTCGCCCGCGTATCGAGGGCGGACGAGCGAGGGTGGTCTGTGGCCCTGTCGGGCCCGGCGCACTCGGCGGTAGATCGGATGATCGAAGCGTACACCCGCGGGCCCGTCACCTCGATGCTCGACCGCCGACTGCGTTCTGGCATAGCATCACTCGGGTCTTTCTACGATCCGCCCGACGAAGAACTGTTGGAAGCGGCATCGGTTCGGATGTTCTGTGTCCCGGTGCCCGACCGCGGTTCCGAACCCCTCGTCCAATTGGCTGTGCACTCGCTCGCGCACAACATCACTGTCTCGGATTTGCCCGCATTGCGGGCGATTCTCACCCACGCATCAGCGCAGATGATCACCACCTGATTTATTCCTCCCCACAGAAGCGACAAGACATGACCACAGATGCTCCGATCTCTACATCGAAGTCGACGCACTCCACACGTGCCACCGCGGCAGGCGCGATCGGCAACGTCCTCGAGCAGTACGACAGCGTGATCTACGCCTTCTCCGCGATCACGATGGCCAAGCTGTTCTTTCCCGACTCGGGATCCACCAGCGGCTTGATGCTGACATTCGGAGTGTTCGCAGTCGGGTTTCTCGCTCGACCGTTCGGCGCAGTCGTCTTCGGCTACTTCGGCGACAAGTACGGTCGCAGAACCGTACTAGTCTGGTCGATCGTTCTGATGGCTGTGTGCACTGTCCTGATCGGATTGCTGCCCACTTACCACGATATAGGGGTAGCGGCACCACTGATTCTGACGCTGATCAGGATCGGCCAAGGCATGTCGACCGCAGGGGAAACTGCCGGATCGGCGACATTCATCGTCGAGCATGCACCGAACGACAAGCGTGGTCTGTTGGGGAGTTTCCAGCAAGTCAGTTCCGGACTCGGATTCCTATTGGCAAGCCTCGTGAGCATCGGACTGTCGCTGTCGTTCACCGACTCCCAAATCGAATCGTGGGCTTGGCGTCTGCCCTTCCTCTTCGGCGCCGTCACGGGAATCGTCGCGCTGTACATCCGAATCGGCGTCCCGGAAACCCCCGAATTTGCCCGAGACAAAACCGCGGTCGCTGATCGTCCGAATCCTCTGAAGGTGCTCGCGTCCACATCGCTGCTCGCCACCGTCAAGTCGATGTTCATCATCAGCTTGCTGGTGATGGGATACTACATGTTCCTCACTTACGTTCCCACCTTCCTTCGGAAAGTCGTCGGCGTCGCTACCATCCACGCACAGCTGTCGAACCTGATCTGTCTCGGCGTCTTCGTGGTGTGCATCCCGTTCTTCGGTAGACTCTCCGACCGCATCGGTCGTAAGCCGGTCTTGATGATCGGGGCGATCGGATTCCTCGTCGGTTCGGTCCCGCTGATCGCGATACTGGCAACCGGCGCGCTCCCGGCCGTGTACGGAGGTCAGATCGTGATTGCCGTGCTCCTCGCCGCCGTGGCCGGTGTCATGCCAGCCACACTCGCCGAAATGTTCCCGACGAACGTGCGGTTCTCAGCAATGTCCATCGGCTGGAACTTCTCGAATACGCTGTTCGGCGGCACGGCCCCTCTGTTGGCGACATTCCTCATCACAGCAACGGGCATCCACTTTGCACCAGCATTCCTCGGAGTCTTCGCGGCCGTACTGTGCCTCGCGATCGTCATACCGATGAAAGAAACTCACAAAGCGGCGCTTTGATCTACTGCATCGCCGCCGAAGCTACATAATTGGAGAAACGAAAACATGAGTACGCCATACATTTTGGGCTTGGGTGGATCGACTCGGATCGGCTCCTCCACCGAGGTGGTTGTTCGGGGAATTCTCGCCCGGGCAGAAGAATTAGGCTGCGAGACGCAGATGTTCGCCGGACCCGATCTGATGCTGCCGCCGTACGATCCGGGGACGGAGTTGGATGCGTCGGCTTCGGCGCTCGTCGACGCGTTTCGCCGAGCCGATGCGGTCGTGATCGGGTCGCCCGGATACCACGGATCGATTTCGGGTCTGATCAAAAACGCTCTGGACTACACCGAAGCGCTCCGTACCGATGATCGTGTCTACTTCGACGGAGTCCCAGTCGGATGCGTCGCGACTGCGTTCGGATGGCAGGGCGCGGTCAATACGTTGTCGACACTCCGGCAGATCACACATGCACTCCGGGGCTGGCCGACACCTCTGGGTATCGCGTTGAACACATCGGACAAGACCTTGATCGAAGATGGTCGCGTCGTCAATACCTCTGTGTTGGAGTCGATGTCGAAGATGGTCGATCAACTGGCCAGCTTCGTTCTTCGCCGCCAGGTGCAGTCGGCGTGACAGCTTCGCCGACGTTGTCACGCATGAGCTACTCGGTCGATTCGGACGTGTTCTCCGCGGTACGCCAGTCGTTCGCAACTGGTGAGCCCATCGTTCTGGTTGGCAAATCGACAAGCGGCGTATGTATGTCTGTTCCTGCCGCGAATGTGACCGCACATTCGATGGCACAATTGGTGAAGTATTCGTCTGGGTTGGTGCGGACTTCGTTTCCACTGCATATCGCGCATCAACTGTACATTCCGACTATGTCGGGTCTCGACGCAGGACTCTCCAGTTGCGTGCCCACTACGGTGACCGTCGATGCCCTAGATGGCACGACCACAGGGATCTCAGCACACGACCGTGCAATCACGGCGCGGCAGCTAGCTGCGGCCGGTGCACAGCCTGAAGACTTCTCGCGCCCAGGGCATATGGTAACCAAGGTTGTCGACCCCCAGGGTGCCGGGAGCCCGGACTTGGCCATGCTGCGAATGCTGGCACTGTCGGGATACCGCCCAATAGCCGTTCTCGGCGAACTGGTTTCGGTCTCCAACCCGCATGAAATGATGTTTGCGGACGAGGCCGTCGATTTCGCGCTGGAGCACAATTGGCCGATTGCTGCGATTTATTGACTAGTTTCGAATCATCAGCAGGACTCGCCTATTGGGTGGCGATCCGTTGCTGGGTTGGTCGTAACGGATAGGCACGAGCGTGACACTAGTCGGTATTGCGCAGGTGGTGTTGGCTGGAGGATTTGCAGCGACGAAAGCAGTGGGGGCAACTAGCTGTTCTTCGCGGGAGGTTATGGACGGCGAGTCGCTTCAAAGAATCGGCAATGGCGCCCGACAGTTTCGGTCGAAGCGCAAGCCTCATGCGTTCCACGGTGCTGTTGCACTCACGGCAACACTGACCGCTACTGGAGCGGTGCTCGGTGTTTGCTTTCTAACGACGCATGGTGGAGACGCGGATAGCACCTCGATTGCCACGTGCGATATCTGCGTTCTCGCTTGCGTTCTGGTCTGCGAACTCGCAGCAATTGCCTCAGGCGCGATCGTGGCGTCCAGGATCCGAACCGATGAGGCAGAAGCGTCGTAATAGTTTGTCGCGACCTTGAAGGTCTGTTAGTCGCGACTGCCGGAGTCGACGGCTGCAGCGGCCACGACCAGGTCTTGCCAGGCCATTCCGGAACTCTTGAAAACAGTGGGGCGATTCGGTTCGAGTTGAACCCTGCCGGTGATGACGTCGGACATTTCGATGAGGTCCGAAGCTGAAATTTCTCCGTCGTCGATGGCCATGATGACGTCACCGGCTTCGCGGAGAGCCGTAGCGGTGTCTTCGACCACTACATGGGCTCGCCGCATCAGTCTGGCGTCGATTTCACGGACGTGGGGTTCGTGAGAACCCACGGCAACGACGACTGCGTCGTCACTAGGTAGGTCGCCGTCGAATAGTGGTTGGTGGGCACTCGTAGCGCAGAAGACGATGTCCGCTTCGGCCACAACTTGATTCGCATGCATCGATCCCGCCGTGACGAGGGATGCATCGGGCCCCAGGGAAGCTCGAGCGCGGCTCGAATCTCTTGCCACCCAAGTTGTTTCAGGCGTGGTGTCCACAGTTTCCGTGAGCGCATCGATATGCGCTCGCCCTTGCGGACCGTATCCGAAACACACGACACGCAACTGCTGAGTCTTGGACCTCAAAAACGGCTTGATTGCCGCAATAGAGACCGCGGAGGTACGAAGGTTGGTAAGAGCGACTCCGTCCATCGTTGCCACCAAAGTTAGTGTCTGCGCGTCGAACAGGAGATATTGGCCTTGAATGCGTGGTAGGCCGGATTGCGGGTTGGCTGGGGCGACGGTAGCGACCTTGACTCCTGCGTACGATCCATCCTCGGACGGCATGAGCAAAAGCTGACCGTGCGCCACCTGCACGACTTGACGGGGCGGATCATGAGAAACGCGGATTCCTGAAAGCACCGCAGCTTCAATAGCCTCCACTGCTTGGCGAGGTGTCACCAGGCTCTCGAGGTGAAGGATGCTGCGTTTCAAAGGGATGTCCTCCTTGTGCATGCCGGCAGCTACTCCGACTGGAATTGTCGATGTTTACTTGTGGTGGCGCGCGATGCGATCCGGTCGTAGAAACTTTCGCCGCGCGGCTACCGGTAACTGTACAGTGGCAGGGCGGAATAAGGATCCGCCCTCGTCCAATGGGATCGGGCGTTGTGGCTGTATCTGTCGAATTGCTCTCTTGGGCCGCCTATTTCAGATTGCAAAGAATCGGCAGGCATCTGACGGGCTGAGGGCAGACCGTTGCGGGGCAATTCGGAAGAAACCGCAGCGGAGCGGCATCCATTGTGACCCTTGACATATCTGGATTTGCACTTCTCGAGTTGCGCGATCGGCTCATTTGATCAAGTTTTCAAACGTAGTTTTCGAGTCGACCTAACGGAGCCCTCTTGCCTTCATCGTCCATGCGCCGACGCATCCTGGTCGCGTGCGCATGCGTATCGGCACTTGTGGCCACTGCATGCCTCAGCTCCCGCAGTTCTTCGTCGGAACCGGGAACGCTGGCGATCGCGACATCTTTCCAACCTCGCACCGGATTGGCCATCGATACCGACGACGCGTTCCTGCTTTCGAAGATCGGTGTTGCCGAGCCGTCGGTGCGGGCGGGAATCGACGGAATCCCGACTGCTGCCCTGGCGACCGAATGGTCGCGCGTAGACAACACGACGTGGGAGTTCAGGCTTCGGCCCGGAGTGACGTTTCAGGACGGTAGCCCGTTGGATGCTGCAGCGGTGGTGACGGCCCTGGACTATGTCACCTCGGTTGTGAGCCCGCCCCGCGCGGTCGAGGGCGTCGGAATCGTTGCAACTGCGCAGGGCGACGACACGGTGCGTGTGACTACCAGAGAACCGGATCCGATACTGCCACTACGGTTGTCAAGCCCGAACGCCGCGATCCTCTCGCCCGCGGCTTATACCTCGACGCCTCCGAACCCGATGGGCACGGGAACGGGTCCGTTCGTGCTGACCGGAAACGTCTCGGGCACCCGAGCGCAACTGACCGCGAACGATTCCTATTGGGATTCGCGCCCGGCGCTGAATTCGGTCACCGTAGAATTCATTTCCGACGCATCCTCGAGAAGCTCGGCGCTCCTCGCAGGCGATGTCGACATCGCCGAGAACTTGCCCCCGTCCTCGATGAACGATCTCGAAGCGCGCGACGATCTGAACGTTTTCAGCTACGCCGCGCCCCGCACGATAAGTATGTTCACCAACTTCAACAACCCTGCGCTGGCGGATCCGCGCGTGCGTGAAGCACTCGAGCGAGCAGTCGACAAACAAATGATCGTGGATTCCATTCTCGAAGGGGCCGGCGAACCTGCAACCGAGGTATTCGGGCCCGCTGTTGCGTGGGGATCGAACGAAACCCCGGAGGCACCGTCGCCTGACTACGCCAAAGCGCTTCTCTCAGAAGCAGGTTTCACTGAGTCGAATCCGCTCGAGCTGCGTCTGTGGACCTACGGGAACGGCCCGAGCAGCCCGATGTCGCTGCTGCGATACAAGACCAACTGACGGCGGTAGGGGTGCATACCGATGTCCGCCTGGCTGATTACGGGAGCTTGGAGCCGTCGATTCTCGACGGCGACCTCGATCTGTTGATTCTCTCGCGCAGCTATCTGTCTGATTTCGCTGATGCGGCAGGATATCTGTCGACGGACTACTCGTGCGATGGATCTTTCAACCTAAACAACTTCTGCAATGGGCACTTCGACGCACTGCTCGCGGAGCTTGCAAACACCCCCGATGTAGGCGTACGGCAGGCTGTTCTTTCATCCGCAGCACGGATCCTCGCTGAGCAGCGCGCCGGCATTCCGCTGTTTCACACCGGGTCGATCACCGTCGCCCGCGACAGTGTGCAGAACTTCGAATCCGACGCGCCGGAACAGAAGCTGTTGACACTTCGCCTGTCCGGAAGCTACTCGTGACAATAGTCAACCAAGGGGCCCGTCCACGTGCTCTGTCGAGCAAACTGGTCGGCTCCGCCCTACTATTGTGGTCGTTCTCGATTCTGGTGTTTCTGTTGCCGAGGTTGACGGGCCAGGACACTGTGCGTGCGATTATCCGATCGCGAACCGCCGATCTGTCACCCGATCAGGCCGCAGTCGAACGGTTCGCTGCAGAACTTTCGCTCGACCGCCCGATTTGGGTGCAGTATCTTACATTCGTCAAACAACTGGCGACTGGGGACTTGGGCCTGTCTTACACATCCCGAATTCCTGTCGCACCGCGGATCGTTCAGGCGCTGTCTGTCTCCGCACAACTGGTGGTGAGCGCTTTGGTCATCGCCAGCGTTCTCGGTCTGGTGGTCGGAGTGTGGTGCGCCTCGAAGCCGAATTCCGCGCCGGATCGAATTCTCACCGCTGCCAGTAGGCTGGCGGTGTCGGTGCCCGAATTCATCTCCGGTCCACTGCTGGTCCTAGTGTTCGCAGTGACCTTGCATGCACTACCTGCGACCGGGTGGGGCACACTCGACCAGGCGGTCCTTCCGGTCATGACCGTTGCTCTGCTCCCAACCGCTGTATTTGTTCAGGTCACACGCGCAGAGGCATCGAAAGTATCTGCGCAGCAGTGGGTCTCGACGATTCGTGCTTCCGGACTCAGCGAAGGACGAGTACTCCGGCAGGTGCTCCGAAATTCGATGACTCCTGTAATCGGACTGATGAGCTTGTTCCTCCCTGGGTTGATCGGCGGGGCGGTGATCGTCGAGGTCATCTTTTCCATTCCCGGACGCGGAAGGTTGCTCTACACCGCGGTGCTGGACTCCGATCTGCCGCTCGCGCAAGCAGGGCTGATGGTGCTCCTTGCGTTGGCAGTCATCTCGACGATCGCCTCAGATCTCGCGCGGCGTGTCATCGACCCCCGGCTGCGCCGATGACGCGCCGCCGGATGCCAGCTGCACCGTGGATCGCAGCTGTCGCCATTGCTACGTTGCTGCTGCTCTCATTCAAACATTTCGATACCACCACCCAGAACCTCACCAACCGATTCGCCGCGCCATCGCGTGACTATCTGCTGGGCACAGACCATCTGGGTCGCGACACGTTCGCTCGGTTGCTTGCAGGAGCGAAGTATTCAGTCGGACTCGCTGTTGTTCTGTCGGTTGCGTGCGCAGCGTTCGGGACGTCGATAGGAGTGCTTGCCGGCTGGCTCGGGGGAACGCTCGGAGCCGGCGTGGATCGGATCGTGGACTCCCTCGTAGCGATCCCTGCAATCATCTTCGGCCTTGTTCTCACAGCGGTGATGGGGCCAGGCATCGGCGCCGTCGTCGTTGCGGTTTCGATTGCAGGCTGGACGCCCTACGCGAGAATGGCCCGCAACCTCAGTCGCACAGCGCTCGGGAGCGAGTATGCGCTTGCGGCAATGGCATACGGCCAGAGCGGGTGGCCGCTGTTGTACAAACATATCGTTCCCAACATTCGCGGCCCCCTGGTGACCCTGATGTGCATGCGGTGCGCTGATGTCATCTTCTTGATTGGCGGCCTGTCGTTCCTGGGCATCGGAATCCAGCTACCGATACCTGAATGGGGTGCCATGATCGCCGATGCGAGGCCGTACCTCACACACGCACCTCAGCTTTTGATTTACCCCGCAGTCGGGTTGGTGACCGTAGTCGTTGCACTGTCGGTCATCGGACGAAATCTACAGAAAGGCGAACATCGACATGGCTTCTAGAGCGGCCGACGGCCGACGAATCGGTCAGGGGTCCGGCCCCGATCTCGCAGCCGGTGTGACGCCGGTACGAGCTGCGTGGGCGGACGCGCGCGTGGTGTTCGAACAAGATGGAGTGGTGATACTCCCAGGAAATGCCAATGATCCTGAATCGCTGGTGCAGGCAGCTGCACGCCTACTCGGATCGTCACTGCGAGAGCTCTTTCCGATCCGCCCCACCGTCTCCGACGAATCCGGCCCCCTTGCATTGCATTCCGATGGCGCCTACGTGGTCACGGACGTGCATGGGCGCACCGCAGCGATACGACACCCAGACGAAGACTATCTATTCATGCTATCCAGCCAGCACGCATCCGAGGGTGGTCAAACTTTTCTCATCGATGGGTACACCTTCATCGATCGATTGGCCGTTGAAGACGCCGAACTGTACGAGTCCGTTACTACCGTCGACGTCGATTTCTTCGGCGCGTGGACAGCGCCCCCTCGCGGAGTACCTACAACACCTCGAATCTGCCCACTGGTCGAATACACCCGCCGTGGCAGACGAGTCGTCCGTGCGGGCGACTACGCCTCGCCCGCGCCGCGCGAGCCGTTGCGCAGCGTCCACGACGAACTCCTGGATCGCTACATCGACGTCCTCGCAGCACAGGCATCGGCCGCTCCGAGAACGCTGCTCGAATCCGGAGACATCCTGGCGGTTGACAATTACCGATTCCTACATGGGCGCGACGGCTTCACCGGGCGTCGTGCCCTACACGTCATGACCGCCCTATCCACTGGCGCATTTTATTAGCATGACTCGCCCCTGTTACGCGAGTCCGTAGACGACAGATGCCAGAGCGTTTCTTGCTTGACCAGTTCAAGCGCGCATATCATGTGGCAACGCAGGACGATGAATGGAACTCGCAGCTACCAGTACGGCCACCTTCGCCGGGGGCGTAATTTCTGGCAGTTCGACGAGTTGAGCTGAGGGGCAGGAGGGCGCGTGGGTTTTCGGTCGGTCTTGGAGAATTGCCCGGCAAAGTTGACCGATTCCGACCGGCGTATCGGATTCACCCTTCTGTCGATGCAGGAAGAGGTTCCCGTGTTCACGGCGGCCCAACTCGCGGTCAGGGCTGACGTACACGAGTCCACGGTGATCCGGTTCGCACAAAAGTTGGGCTATGCAGGATTTCCCGCGCTGAAAGAAGATCTCGTTGCGGACCTCGATGAGCGCAGGCAATCTCGCGAAGTCAGAGTCAGGCTCAAATCTGAAGCCTATCAACTGGATTCGGTGGTCGACGCGCAGATCAACGCACTGAGGATCGTGCGACAGACAGTTCGGCAGGAAACGCTCGACGCCGCCGCCAAGGCCTTGCTCGGTGCCGAGAGGGTCATCCTCTTGGGCTATGGCCTGATGCGTCCTCTGGTCGACTTCATGGAGCGCCGTCTGACCCGCAAAGGGCTACGAGTCCTAGCGATTCGCTATGACGGTTCCGAGATGATCGAGACGCTGATGGCTCTCGAAGAAACCGACGGGTTGCTGATTTTCGCCCTGGAGGAGCAGTTCCAGAGTATTGCCCAGCTCGTTCCCGAGTTAGCCGATCGACCTGCGACTGTCCTGATGACTGACGATGCTGGGCTGATGCTTCGAAGGCTGCCCACGCACCTTCTGGCGGTACCTGGTCGTGACCGACCCGCTGTTGTCGGCCTGTTCATGGTGCTCAGTTATGCGCTCGGTGGCTCCATCGCGCATCAGTTGTCTACCGCCCCTGGTGGGAGAGGTTCAGCTCGACGTTCGCGTCCCGACAACTAGTCGTCATCCGTGGACACTTCATCGCGCAAAAGTTCGTGGGGCTGAATCAACCATTCGTTCGTCGTCATCGCGCTGATGGGCCACGGAGGTCAGACCGGACCATGATGGCCATCGCGGTGAGAAGAATTCCTGCGTTCGCCCAAAAGATACCCAAGACGCCCAGAGGCGCCACTGTTGCACCCACAGTGAGAGGGAGTGCAATCTGCGCGAAGCGGTTCGAGGTCAGTCGCAAGCCCAGTGTCGTGCCGTGGAAACGAGCTGGTGTCAGCGATGTCACCCAGGACATGGTCAGTGGCTGTGGGATACCCATGCCGAGTCCGAGCCCGATCATGAACCGTCCTGGGACTGGTGGAGACCGTGATCTCACCAGGAGAATGCAGATATGGCTGCACCGAGGAAGTTCGACCAGGAGACCCGTGAGCGGG
>NZ_FZOW01000003.1 GCF_900188125.1 Rhodococcoides kyotonense
CAGAAGATGTCACACCCACACCCCAAAAGGCATGAGCACCAAAAACATTCGGCACTGACATTCATCGACACACTGTTGAGTTCTCAAAGAACACGCGCACACCATCCACCCGCAGACTCACGCCTGCCAGCATCAAGGGCAACTGTTCCAGCCTATCCCAGCTTGGTCTCGGATGCAAGCTCCGACTCTTGGGGGACAAACCATGCCAGGCACTCCGTACAACCTCGTTGTCTCCGGCCTCTCGGCTGGAGTCGGTGTCCGTGTCGCTCTGACTCGGTAAAAGTTACGCGACGAGTTGCAGAACTCCAAATCGCCTGGTCAGACGCCATAATCCTACGAATCAGCCTCATGAATCGGTCCATAGGTGCTCCGCGGCTTCTCGAGACATCCTGTCTTCATGCCTGAAACAGCCCAGTCCCTTCCGGCCGGCGTCGTGAAGAACGAGACGATCGTCCCCCTGTTGCCTTGCATGGATGCGGACGCGACATCGGAGTTCTGGACGTCGCTCGGTTTCACGACGTCGTGGAACCAACGGAAGCCGTACCTGTACCTCGCGTTCGCCTGGAGTGGCTTCGAGCTGCACTACGGCCGAGCGTCGGCAAACATCGACCCGGCAGACGAGGTGACGGGCGGCTGCATAGTGATGGTCGACGATGTGGCGTCATACCACGCCTTTTTCCTGGCCGCGATGCGTGCGACTCACGGCAAGGTGCTGTCGAAGGGCCGTCCGCGCATCACCCGCTACCGGCCGGGCGCCTCGCGGTTCTCGATCGTCGATCCGAACGGCAATACCGTCATCTTCATTCAGCGCGACGAGCCGGCGGAACTCGAGTACGGCGGCTCCAAGGAGCTGTCGGGTCTCGCGAAGGCGATCGACAACGCTCGCATCCTGCGCGAGTTCAAGACAGATGACCTGGCTGCGTCGCGCGCGCTGCGGTCAGGTCTGAAGCGGTACGGGGCGGAGGCGACGGTCGTCGAGCAAGCCGTCGCGCGGGCGGGTCTCGTCGAGCTCTTCACCGTTCTCGACGACGCGGATGCCGCACATGAGCATGGACAGGCACTCGCGTCGCTCCCCCACGACAACGCATCACGCGCCGCAGCGCGAGCGGCGGTGACCGACGCATCGCTCCTGAATCCGTATCTCGACTGATCAGCGCGGCTCGACCGAGGATCTGAGTGCGTCGCGCGCGAACCTACGGGCCCACACCGGCGCCTCGACGTCCGAGCGACCGAGGTAGTACATCGGTCCGTGAGCGCCGATGAGATCCAGGAACGCGACCGACCGCTGACCGGCGAGACGTGCATCCATCTCCCAGCCGAGCGCGGCCATGGTGTGGGCGGTCATGGCATCCCGCTGCTCAGCCGATGCCGACGCGGCGAGCGCGATCAGGAACAACGTGCCCGCATCCTTCTCGTAATTCTCCCTACCGATGGGCAATCGCGCGGCACAGTGATGCCACAGGCCGACATGGTCGTCGGCGAGCTGTGTGCCCGCCTTGGTTCTCACCACCTTGCCCTTCAGTACCCGGACCAGCCCGAGACTTTTCGCGGCTTCGCGTAGATCGGTGGCCTGATGATGATCGACCTCGCGGGTGCTGTCTCCGTGCCAGCCGATTCCCCAGTCCAACTCGTCGCGAATGGCCTCGACCGTGGACGACGGCAGATGACCGGTTGCCGTCAGCTCGATGCCCCTGGTCCCGACGTGCTGGAGGAACCAGGCCGTTTTCTTCATCGCAACCTGGGCAACCGGCAGGTCGAACGAACTGTCGATCGTCAGCTCGCACCGCGGCAACAGTTCGACGACCTGGGGTACCGAAGCGGGCCGAGCGCGACGAAGCAGCCGGGCCACCAGCGGGGACGCCGCAATGCTCTCGTTCTCGATGGATCGAACCAGGCCGGGGGCGCGTAGACGTCGATCCGTCTCGGCGCGATCGAACCCTGCCGGGTCCCAGTGGTCGTCAGGAACGAGAACCCGTCGAAAGACTCCAGCCGGGCATCCCCCTGCACCGTCGAGGCAGCGCGATCGAGAATCGTCGGAATCGGGGTCGATCTGCACGAGCTCGATGACGTGGACCCAGGGTTCGTCGAGGCCGTAGTCGAACCGCAGCGTCTCTCCCTTGTGGGGCAGAAGATCGTCGACCCTGAAGTCCCGATCCAGATACTCCTCGATCGGGTAGCCCCTGCGCGCGAAGAAGCCGCTGGTCAGGCCGTCCTGCCATCCCATCGCGGTCACCAAGACGCCACGAAGCTCGGACAGCAGCAGGTCGGATCGGACGGTGATGCGTCGCCAGACGCTCGGCTCGACGTCCCGCAGCGTCACCAGCAACTCGAATTGCGGAGCATTCTCGAACGACTCGGGAACGCTCACGCCCGTCGCGGGATCGTCGGCAGGCAGGTCCGGCACCACCGTCAGGTGCCGCGCTCGTCCACTGCGATTCGGCATGACCACGACCCTATCGGCGGACGCCGACAAGTCGACTGCTTACGAGATGTAGAGACCGTCGTTGAGTGCGGCGATGTCGAAAGCAAGCTTGTCGGTCTGGTCCGCGAGGACCGTCACCGTCAACTGCACCAGGTACTGCTCGTCGACGCCGACGACGGCATATCGCGTCGTCACCGCGAGTTCGAGCTGTTCGGCGACGAACGTCCCGCTGACGAAACGCGCAGGCCACGGCCCCAGGTCGTCGGCACGTGCGTCGACCTCTGTCCACCCGGGCATGAGACGGGCGTCGGTGAAGCTGCAGTCCAACAGCGCCTGCGGATCGACGGACTTCGAGAGCTTGCCGACGAGCAGGACCGCGTTGGGCGCGAATCCGTTCTCGACCAGGCCTGGCTCGACCAACACCTCGGTGGCGCCGGGAAACTGGCCTGCGTCAGCGACTTGCCAGCCTGCAGGCGGCGTCGCCGCGATACCGAGCGACGCTGCGTGCGCGCTGTCGGACGGCGTCACGTCGACTCCATTGACTGCCAGATACTGCGCGACGGTCGATCCGCCGGATCCGTTCGTTTCTACCTCGGCCATGCAGGTGTCCCCTCATCGATCGCGAAAATGCTTGCAAGACAATTGTTTCGACAGTCAGTCACGTAGACGCACGAGCTCCTCCAGGTACGACGCGACGCCGTCGTCGTCGTTCGAACCGAGCACGCGGTGGGCGACGTCCTTGATCTCGGGCATCGCATTGGCCGTCGTCAGCGCAGTTCCGGCCCATTCGAGCATCGGAAGATCGTTGAAAGCATCGCCGACGGCAGCAACCGAGTCCTGTTCGACGCCCAACTCGCGGCACAATCGCGACAACGCGCTCGCCTTCGAGACGCCGGCTGCCGCCATCTCGATGTACGGCGCACCGGAGTGCGTCAGTTCCACGCCGGTCACCTGAGCACCCAGCACCGTGCGATACAGATCGACACTAGACAGCTCCGGGTGACGCGCGACGATCTTGACCGTCGGCTCGTCCGCCAAAACCGTTGTCGAGACGACCATTTCGTGTGGATGACGATGGTGATCGGCGAACACGCACAGCGCGGCGTACTCGTGCTCGGCGACGAATGCCGTCGGACCTACCGTCGCGAACACGACGCCGGGAACGAGCTCGCGGACTCGGCTCATCGCCGCTTCGACGGCCTCGGCGTCGATGGCCGTCGTACCGGAGATGACCGGGGTGCCGTCGGCGAGATCGAGAACGACGGCACCGTTGGCGCCGATCGCCTTACCGGTGAATCCGCACGACGCGGCGAGTTCGTGAATGGAATGCCTCGCTCGGGCCGTCGCCCATACGACCTCGATTCCCGACGCCCGTGCCGCGGCCATGGCCTCTGCGGACCGCGTCGACACCGTCCGGTCGGAGGTGAGAAGCGTGCCGTCGAGATCGGTGGCCACGAGTTGCACAGTCACGCACCCGATCATGCCAAAGAGGATCTAGCCTGGACGAGGTGAGCACTCCGAACCTGACCCTGAATTCCGGAACCACGATCCCCCAACTGGGCCTGGGCGTATGGCAGGCCGCCGACGCGGAGACCGAACATGCCGTTCGGTACGCGTTGGACGATGCGGGCTATCGCCACATCGACACCGCCGCCGCGTACGGCAACGAGGAGGCGGTCGGGCGCGGAATCAGCTCGTCCTCCGTCGCCCGCGAGGACATCTTCGTCACCACCAAACTCTGGAACTCGGACCAGGGTTACGAACCCGCGTTGGCAGCATTCGACGTCAGCCTCGGCAAGCTGGGACTCGACTACGTCGACCTCTACTTGATCCACTGGCCGCTGAAGAACGACGACCGACTGCTTCGGACCTGGGATGCGCTCGAGAAGATCGCAGAATCGGGACGCGCGAAGGCCGTCGGCGTCTGCAATTTCGAGCCTCGCCACCTGCAGCTGCTGATCGACCGCGGCGGACTGCTTCCGGCCGTCGACCAGGTCGAGTTGCATCCGCACCTCACGCAGCAGGCCATCCGCGACGTCGCGAGCGCACACGACATCGCCGTCGAATCCTGGAGCCCCCTCGGCGGAACCAGCAACTCGGGATGGGGCAAGTCCTCCAAGCCGAACACCCTCCTGACCGACGACGTCATCACACGTATCGGCGAGCGACACGGAAAGTCCGCCGCGCAGGTGCTCATTCGCTGGCACCTGCAGAACGGATTGATCGTCATCCCGAAATCCGTTCACGACGAGCGTATTTCGCAGAACATCGATGTCTTCGACTTCGCCTTGACCGAAGAGGACCTGAGCGAGATCGCGACCCTCGACGACGGTGTGCGCGTCGGCGCGCACCCCGACGAGCTGAACATCGGCTCGCCGGACTAACGATCGACGACGACGATTCGCACGCCCCCAGCCAGCAAAGCTGCAGCCGACATCCCGAACAAGGTGTGAAACGAGTCGCTGAAATGCGACGGGGATGCGAATCCGGCTTCGATCGACGCACCGGTCAGGTCGCTTCCATCGGACACTGCGACGCCCACGTGCAACATCCGAGCCCACAACCGGTACCGGCGAAAGCTGGTACCGGTCTCGGCGGAGAACAGATGCAGGAAGCGCGACGTCGACAGATTGACGGCGGCGGCCATATCGGGCGCGGCGATCATCGCGCCCGGCTTGTCCCGCAACCGCGCCATTGCGTCGACGATTCGTTCGTCTACACAACGCGATTCGAGCCCAGTCACCTGTGTGAGCATCGCCCGTGGATCGGGATCGCTCGAATTCGCGAGTTGCAGGAGCTCGGCTTCCGCGTCGTGCGTCAGACCGATGCCGCCGTGACGAGCAGTCATCCGATCGACGATCGTCGTTGCTCGTGAGGCTCCAGGGTCGAAGTAGCCGAACAACATTCGCTCACCGTGCGATTCGACCTTGTGCGTCGTCCTCGGCCCGATGGTTGCACTACGTACCGTCCAGCACCCGGATCGGTCGTCGCGCAACGTGAACGGCGCGTCGACGCCGACTGCGAAACACAGGACGGACCCGGCGTGGAAGTCGAGTTTCAACGACGGCCCGAGGTACACGGCCTGGCCTGCCCACAGCCAGAGCGTCGGCGCAGGGTTGCCCGTGTCGGGAAGCATGCCCACAATGCTTGCACCCGACCCCCGTCATGGGAAGGCATTCAGCCGTGCAACCCTCCGCAACCCTGACGCATCACGTGTGATTCAGCTCATAGTTACGGCGCCCATCACCGCGCTGCCCCCAGGAGAGCTGACCATGACCACAACCGCCGTCGAGCACGATGTACCGACCACGAGACCCCGGGACCCCCGGTGGATCACATTCGGGATTGCCAACCTCGTTGTCGTCGTGGCGATTTCACTTGCGACGTGGTACCTACTGGCAGATCCGACGACAAGTCCGTGGAACTTCTATCCGTTGCCGTTCAACGCTGCACTGTTCTGGGCGATCCTGTTCATCGTGTTCATCGGCTTCGATTGTGAGTTCGCCGGTTTCGACAAGCTGGCCCAACCATGGCGAGGAGTAGCGATTCTGGCGTCGACCGGCGTTTTTGCAGTCGCGGTCACCTGGCTGCTCGGTAGCGGACTCGGTTCCTTGTTTCCCGACTTCGCGGGCTCACGCGAAGGCGGTCTCGGCTACTTCGCGGGAGCGTTGTTCGTGCTCTTCGGGTTCGCGACCTGGGTGATGGTGGTGCTGAACTGGCAACACTGGCCATGGACGGCACTGGGAATGAAGCAGCCGTTGATCGGACTGTGCGAGATCGCATTCGTTGCGGTGCCGACGCTTGCCCTGTACTTCGTGTTCGGCCTGCCGTCCGTCTCGCTGACCGCAACCGACTCGCTGATGAGCGTGGATACCGTGCTCGGCTGGTTCTACTCGATGGTCGTAGCGGTGATCCTCACTGGTCAGACGCTCGACAACTGGCCGTGGAAGCTGTTCGGCGGAGGCGGACGGACTGCACTCGCGGCAACGGTCGGGAATGTTGTTCTCGGCACTGCCATCTATTTCCTGATGGTGCCGCTGGCGAAGTTACTGATCGGATCCGATGCGACGGCCGAGCTCGGAAGCGTCGTGAATCAATTTCCGGCTCAGATCGGCGTGTGCTGGGCGTTCTGGATGATCTTCTGGGCCAACGGTTTCGGAAACCGATTCGCACCAATGGTCCGTGCTGCTCTCACGTTCGTACTGGCGCTCGGCACATTCGTCTTTTATTACCGATACGCAGCGGAGCACATCCTGCACGAACCCGAAGTCGCATCGGGACTGAACGGAAACGCCCTCGGTTTCGTCGACTGGCTCGTTCTCTGGACGCTGATCTACGTCGTCGGATTCCAATCCCTCGGCCTACGAAAGCTTTCTCCCGCTTAGTATTTCCAGCACGTTTTCGGAAGCGCCTCAGCCCCCATACCCGGAATGCTTGCACCAAGCCCCTGACGGGGGAAGGGCATTCGGGAGGAAATCATGGACGTCTCCGAATTGGGTTCTTCGAGAACAGTGCCGGTCGACGGCGGTGCCGTGCGCGTCTACGAACGGGGCAGCGGCAAGCCCATCGTGTTCGTGCACGGCCTGTTCACCAACGCGGCCGTGTGGCGGAAGGTGGTGCCGATTCTCGCCGAGAACTATCGATGCATCACGGCGGATTGGCCGTTCGGCAGCCATCGGATCGCGATGGACCAGGACGCAGATCTCACCGCGACGGGTCTCGCTGCCATCGTCGCCGAGGTGATCGACACACTCGACCTCCGCGACGTCACCATCGTCGGGAACGACGGCGGCGGAATGCTGACGCAACTGGTGATCACCCGTCATCCGGAGCGCATCGGCCGCGTCGTACTGACTCCGTGCGACGCGTACGAGAACTATCCGCCGCGTATGTTCCTTTATCTCTGCTGGTTGGCGCGCGTGCCCGCGACATTCGAGGTGCTCGCCGTCATGATGCGTGTTCCGTTTCTACGTCGATTGCTGGGACGGTCGCCGATCGGCTACGGGTGGCTTACGCGTCTGCGATTGGACGACGAGGTGGTCGATCACTACTTCACACCGGTCTTGGACCGCAGCACCCGACGGGACGTGGTGAAGTTCCTGAAGACAGTGGACAAGCAGGACACGCTGGACGCCGCGCAGAAGTTCGGGAACGTCACGCTACCGGTCCTGGTGGCATGGGCGTCGGCCGACAAGTTCTTTCCGGTACAGCATGCGGAACGTTTCGTTGCCGACTTCCCTGACAGCCGTCTGGAGATCATCGACGACTCACGCACCCTGACGGGCGAGGACCAGCCGGAGCAGCTGGCGTCGTCGATTCTTCGGTTCATCGGCGAAACCACCGCCCGCTCCGCCGAGAACGAAGTTGTGCATCGGAAATGAGCTGAATCGCGATGCAACCTCGATCTCGGGCAGGTTGCACGTGACCCGCGTCACGTGCAACCCACTGCAACTCTGGACCCACCCTGATCCGAGGAGTGTGCTGGATCACAGAACCAGCACACGACCTGCAAGGGAGTCCAGATGACCCAGACCATCGAACAGCCAGTGCTCAACCGAACCCCGCAGGAACGCGTCGACGCCTGGCTGGCGGACTTCGAGAGCGCGCTGGCTGCGCGCGACGTCGAGCGTGCGGCAGGCAAGTTCGCCGTCGACAGCTTCTGGCGCGACCTCGTCACGTTCACGTGGAACATCAAGACCGTCGAGGGCAGGGACGGCATCGAGGGCATGCTCGCGGCCCGCCTCGAAGACACGGACCCGTCGGGATTTCACACGACGGAGACCCCGGAGGAGGCCGATGGCGTCACGTCGGCGTGGATCGAGTTCGAGACGGCGACGAGCCGCGGCAAGGGCCACCTGCGCCTGAAAGGCGATGAGGGCTGGACCCTGCTGACGACGATGCAGGAACTCAAAGGGCACGAAGAACGACAGGGTGCGACGCGTATCAAGGGCGCCGTGCACGGCTCCAATGCCGATACCCAGAACTGGGCCGAGAAGAAGGAGATCGAGGAGAAGGAACTCGGCTACACGGTTCAGCCGTATGCGCTGATCGTCGGTGGCGGCCAGGGTGGCATCGCGTTGGGCGCTCGGTTCCGGCAGCTCGGGGTGCCTGCCATCGTCGTCGACCGCGGTGATCGGCCGGGAGATCAGTGGCGGGGTCGCTACAAGTCGCTGTGCCTGCACGACCCGGTCTGGTACGACCACCTCCCCTACCTGCCGTTCCCGGCGAACTGGCCGGTGTTCGCGCCGAAGGACAAGATCGGCGACTGGCTCGAGATGTACACGAAGGTCATGGAGGTTCCGTACTGGAGCCGGACCACGGCCAAGTCCGCGACGTACGACGAGAAGGCCGGCGAGTGGACCGTCGTCGTCGATCGTGACGGTGAAGAAGTCGTCCTGAAGCCGAAGCAGCTCGTCATGGCGACCGGAATGTCTGGCAAGAAGAACGTGCCGAACTTCCCCGGAATGGACATCTTCGAAGGGGAACAACACCATTCGAGCGAACACCCGGGTCCCGACGCGTATGTCGGGAAGAAGGTCGTCGTCGTCGGCTCGAACAACTCGGCGCACGACATCTGTAAAGCGTTGTACGAGACGGGCGTCGACGTGACGATGCTGCAACGGTCGTCGACGCATATCGTGAAGTCCGATTCGTTGTGCGAAATCGCCTTGGGCGACCTGTATTCCGAGCGCGCGGTCGAGGCGGGAATGACGACCGGCAAGGCCGACCTGACGTTCGCGTCGCTTCCCTACCGGATCATGCACGAGTTTCAGATCCCCGTATACCAGAAGATCGCCGAGCAGGACAAGGACTTCTACGATCGACTGGAGAAGGCTGGGTTCCAGCACGACTTCGGCGACGACGGGTCGGGCCTGTTCATGAAGTACCTGCGTCGCGGATCGGGCTACTACATCGACGTCGGCGCATCCGAGCTCGTCGCCGACGGGAAGATCAAATTGGTTGCGGGACAAGTCTCTCGGATCGGGAAGAACAGCGTCGTGCTGGAGGACGGCTCGGAACTGCCTGCCGATGTCATCGTCTACGCCACCGGCTACGGCTCGATGAACGGATGGGTCGCGGACCTGATCGACCAGGAGACCGCCGACAAGGTCGGCAAGTGCTGGGGCCTCGGCTCCGACACCACCAAGGACCCGGGTCCCTGGGAGGGCGAACAGCGCAACATGTGGAAGCCGACGCAGCAGGAGAACCTCTGGTTCCACGGCGGCAACCTACACCAGTCGCGGCACTACTCGCTGTACCTGGCGCTGCAGATCAAGGCGCGGTACGAGGGCATCGACACCCCGGTCTACGGGCTGCAGGAGGTGCATCACCTTCGGTAAGTGCGGCTTCGCCGCACGTGCATAGAAATACATGTCGGGCTATGTATTTCTATGCACGTGCGCTACGCGCCTTGGGCTTTCGCGATCAACGCATCCTCGGACCGCACCTGGTCCAGATTGACGACGCGGGTGGGCAAGATGGACGAATACAACCAGTCCGTCGCGACCCTGACTCGTGCGGCCGCCGTCGGCAGCGCGTACAGGTGATAGCCCCTCGCCACGAACTTGGCCACCGGACCTTTGAGTGGAACCCCCAAAGGCTTTGCGACGCCGTCGAATCCGCCCAGATCCGCAACGAGCCCCAGATCCTTGTGCACGTACGGCTTCGCTTCTCCGACACCGAGACTCGCAGCAAGATTGCGCGCAACCCGGACGCCCTGACGTTGCGCATGCTGGGCCGTCGGAGGAGTCGGAGTCGACGGGTCGGCAGCGAGATTGGGCACCGCGGCCGCGTCGCCGATCGCCCACACGCCAGGATGACCCGGCACCGACAGGTCCGGTGCCACCACGAGACGTCCCTTCTCGGTGGGCAATCCGAGCTTCGCGATCAGCGGACTCGGCGCAACACCGGCACCCCACACCAGAGTTCGCGCAGGCACGACGGTCCCGTCGGTCAGCGTCACCGATGTCGCCGTCGCCGATTCGACGGACACCTCGAGACGCACCTCGACGCCGCGCTCCTTCAGCACACCGAGGGCCTCCTTGCCCAACTGCTCGCCCAACTCGGGAAGCACCGCGGGGGCGACGTCGACGAGAAGCCATCGGACGTCGTCGGGATCGATGCTCGCCCAACGCGTCGCGATTCCCTTGAGCCAATTCTGCATCTGCGCAACGAATTCCGTACCGGTGTATCCGGCTCCGACGGCGACGACGGTCAGCCGTTCCACCCGCTCGGCGCGACCGGCAGAGGTATCCGGCAGCGAATCCGCCGCGTCGAGTTGTGCGAGAACGTGATTGCGGATGAACGTCGCTTCACTGAGCGTCTTGAGTCCGTGCGCGTTCTCGGCGACGCCCGGGATGTCGAACTGCCGCGTCACCGAACCCGGCGCGAGAATCAGCTTGTCCCAGTCCATTTCCGTGGCGCTCTCGCGACCCTCGACGCGGAGTTTTCGCTCACCGAAGTCGACGGACGTGACGTGGCCCAGCACGGTACGGGTGCGGCGAAGGGTCTGCCTGAGCGAGACCGCGATGTCGCGGGGGTCGAGCACACCCGTCGCCACCTCGGGGAGCAGCGGACTGTAGAGCAGGTAGTCGTTGGGTGCGACGAGCGTCAAAGATGCTCTCTCGGACTCCAGCAGCTTCTGCAGGGTACGGAGGGCGTAGAACCCGCCGAACCCTCCTCCCACGACGACGATCTTCGACGGGGCAAGCGGAAGCGGAGCCGATGTGCGAAATCGCTGTTCGAATCTGCGCATGCAGGTCACCCTACTGCGCGCCCACGTCTACGTCCCTTCGTCGCGGCAATCGGGTCGATTCCATCGTCGGACCAGGTCGCAGCCAATTTCAGACTCATGTCCCTGCCGGAGTGCACGTGTGAGAACGCCGACGCCGCAGCCCGTTCGGGGTCCCGATCCGCGATCGCTGCGTACAGGTGCTCGTGCTCGAGGCACTGCTGGCCCGGATCACGATCCTTGGTGAGGTGGAATAGCCACTGCACCCGCGCTTCCAGCGGTCGAAGCAGCGATTCGAGCAACGGGTTCGCGGACATCTCGACGATCATCGAGTGAAATTTCGCGTTGGCCGCCGCGATTGCAGGCTTGTCGTCGGCAGCCGTCGCAGCTCGGGCAGCGTCGAGTTGGGCGGCGAGGGCGGCCAACGCGTCAGGATCGGCTCGTTCGGCTGCCAGTCGCGCGGCGAGCACCTCGAGGCTCTCGCGAACATCGAACAGATCGCGAACGTCGTCGACGGTGAACGGCGACACGATCGCACCCTGACGCGGCACCAGAACCACGAGACCGTCCTGCTGCAGTTGCTGCATCGCTTCACGCAGCGGAATGCGCGACACCTCGAGCTCGGTGGCAAGGTCGCGCTCGACGAGTCTCGAACCCGGCGCGAGTGTGAGGTCGACGATCCGCGTGCGGATGGCGTCGTACGCTATCTCGCGCAACGACTTCCGCTCTTCCAGCTGCACCTGCTCGACTCCTTCGATTCGCCTTGCGTCACACGAGCCTAGACGGCAGCAAGGACGTGAACACTCCCTTACGAGCCCGTAACACGGTCGAAATATGAACCCTTCAGGCTTCTACTTAACGGTATACCACTAACCAGTAGGAGCACCGAACACATGAAACGTCCCATCGCACTCACAGCAGTCGCCGCCGCGACCCTCGCCCTCGCCGCATGCAGCGGGTCCGACGCCGGCGCCTCCGACGGCACCTTGAAGGTCGGCGTCTTCTTCCCCGGTTCGATCTCCGACACAGGATTCATGGAGTCCGGGTACCTCGGCTACCAGCGGGTTCTCGACTCGTACGGGGACAAGGTCGACGCAAGCTACGTCGAACAGGTCGCCGCTCCCGACTACCAGCAGGCACTGCAGCGCTTCGCCTCGGAGAACGATCTCGTCATCTCGGTCGGCGGCCAGACCGACTCAGACGTCCGCAAGGTCGCACCTCAATTTCCCGACGTGAAATTCGTGGAGATCGGCGGGCCCGCCGACGCCGTACCGCTCGACAACCTGGCCTACTACGACCCGCAGCAAGCCGAGGCAGAGTTTCTGTCGGGCGCAGTCGCTGCCGCCGTGTCGACGACCGGGGCCGTCGCTTTCGTCGGCGGGGTCGAACTTCCCGCCATCGTGAACTCCGCGGCGTCGTTCGAGGCCGGCGCCACGTTCACTCGCCCGGACATTCGCGTCCTCGGCCCACAATACGTCGGCGACTTCAACGACCCTGCCAAGGCCAAGCAAGCTGCCGGCGCTCAATTCGCCGGTGGTGCAGATGTTCTCGGTCAGATCGTCAATCTCGGAAAGCAAGGGCTCCAGCAGTCTGCGCGCGAGTCCGGCGCCGCATTGAGCGGCGGCCCGATCCCCGGCGACTGTTCCGACCCGACCTACATCGGCTACGTGCGGACCGACATAGGCACTGAGATCGAGTACGCCGTCTCCTCGGTCCTCGACGGATCCTGGGCCGCCGAGCAGGTGCCCTTCGGCCTCACCTCGGACAAGGGCGGAACCGACTACCTCCTGTGCAGCACCGATCCCGCCGCGGCGACCGCACTCGCGAACGCCAAGACCGCAGCGGCCGACGGCACCGCGGAATCGCGGTAGGCATGCTGTCCCTCGAACGAATCGGCAAGAGCTACGGTGACGTCGATGCCCTCACCGATGTGTCCATGACCGTCGACCCGGGGAGCGTACATTGCATCCTCGGAGAGAACGGCGCGGGCAAATCCACGCTGTGCAACATAGTCTTCGGGACGACCGCACCATCCACCGGCACGATGATGCTCGACGGCAAGCCGTACCGTCCGGCCGCGCCCGCCGATGCCATCGCGTCGGGAATCGCCATGGTGCATCAGCATTTCAGCCTGATCACCACGATGACGGTCGGCGAAAATCTGCTCCTCGGCCATCGCGGATACCGACTCCCCAAGGATCGACTCCCCAAGGATCGACTCCAGACGGAACTGCGAGCGATCGAGGACTCGTACGGACTGCGAGTCGACCTCGACGCACGTACGAGCGAACTGCCCGTCGGGGCGCGTCAGAAGGTGGAGATCGTCAAAGCGCTTCTGCGGCAACCACGTCTGATTCTTCTCGACGAGCCGACCGCCGTCCTCGATCCCGGTGAGATCGATGCGCTCATCGAGACCTGTCGCGCGCTGGCCGAGAACGGCAAGTCCGTCGTCATGATCACGCACAAGCTCGGCGAGATCGCTCGTGTCGCCGACACCTCGACCGTCCTGCGCGGCGGCAAAGTCACCGGCGGCGGGCCCATGGCGCAGACGACCGTCGAACGTCTGCTCACCGATATGGTCGGAACCGAGACCGCCACAACACATTCCCGACGCGTCAGCGCCCCACGCGCTTCCAACGATGTCGCGCTCCGCGTGGAGAACATCTCGTGCACACGCCGGGACGGCAGCGATGCCCTCACCGACGTATCCGTCTCGGTCAGGCGCGGTGAGATCGTCGGAATCGCCGGAGTCGAGGGCAACGGGCAGTCCGAGCTGGCGTCGATTCTGTCCGGTTCCGACATCGAGTTCGACGGCCGAATCATTCTGAACGGCCGAGATATGACGCGCGTCTGCCCTGCAGGACGGACGGCGGCGGGATTGGGCGTCGTGCCGGAGGATCGACACGCAGAGGGCATCGTCGCGGACCTCTCCGTGACCGAGAACCTCTTGCTGGCACGCACTTCCGAGTATCGCCGATTCGGAATGCTGGATCGAGACAAGATGCGTGCGGACGCGACCGCGGCGATCTCCGACTACTCCATTCGCACGTCGGGGCCGGATGCAGCCATCCGTTCACTGTCGGGTGGAAACCAGCAGAAGGTTGTCCTTGCACGAGAGTTGTCCCTGGCCGGACTCGGTGCCATCGTCGCCGCTCAACCGACGCGCGGACTCGACATCGGTTCCGTCGGATTCGTACTGGACCAACTCCGCGCGGCCGCCGACATCGGGGTCGGTGTGCTGATCATCTCCAGTGAGATGGACGAACTGATGGCGGTGTGCGATCGGATTCTCGTCGCCTACCGCGGTCGACTGCTCGGCCCGATCGACGCCGATTCGACCACGGCGCAGGACGAAATCACGGAGCTGATGATGGGGGTCGCAGTATGAACAGGCATCCTCTCGTCATCGGAGGCGCCGCACTGTCGGTCGCAGCAGTTGTCGGGCTGGCCCTGGCTGCCTTCGCAGGCGCCGGTCCCGTGGAGACCTCGGAGGCGTTGCTCGACGGTATGTTCGGGTCTCCGTTCGCGATCGGCACGTCGCTGAACAATGCTGCGCTTCTCATGTTGATTGCGGCCGGCTTCACCATCGCATATCGCGCAGGATTGGTGAACGTCGGCGGCGAGGGTCAGATGTGTCTCGGCGGAATCTGTGCGACGGCAACCGGAGTGTCTCTGCCCCAATCGCTTCCGTCTCAGGTGGGTGTCGCCGCCGTTCTGCTCGCCGCTGCTCTCGGGGGTGCGGCCTGGGCATCCATAGCCGCATATCTGAAGGTTCGCCGCGGTACCAGCGAGATCATCACCACGCTGCTTCTCAACTTCGTCGGTCTCGCTGCCGTCGTACTGGTGGTGCACGAGCCTGCACTGCTTCGCCAGCCGATGACGTCGTCGGAAACACTTCCGCAGTCGGAGCCGCTGCGTGAATCCGGGCAACTGGCGTTGCTCGGGCTCCACAAGTCCCCAGCCACGATCGCGCTCGTCGTAGCAGTCGTCGCCGTCGTTGCAGTCGGAATTCTCCTCGGGCGCACCGCAATCGGACTGAAGCTGCAGTCCGTCGGATTGTCTCCCACCGCGTCGCGTCGTCTCGGCATCCGCGTGGACGCGTACAGGTTCGGGAGTCTGACCGCTGCCGGAGCATTCTCGGGCGTCGCCGGTGGGTTGATCGTCGCGACTGCGCCGTTCGTGCTCGCCGAGGGATTCTCGTCCGGGTTCGGATTCACCGGTCTCGTCGTCGGGCTGCTTGCACGCGGTTCCATGACGGCCGTCGCAGCAGTATCTCTGCTGCTGGGCTTCCTGGTGTCCGGCGGTATCAATCTTCAACTGGCAGTGGGAGTTCCTGCGTCGACCGTCTCCGTGGTCGAGTCCGTCCTGATCATCTTGATCGCCGGTGCGTCGATCTGGACCACGACCACCGTTCGCGCTCGCACCAAGGAAGCGGTACTGGTATGAGTACGGCAATCGTCACCGAAGTCGTCTCCAGTGGAGTAGGTTTCGCCATTCCTCTACTCGTGGCGGCCAGCGGTGAATCCGTCAGTGAACGAGCAGGCGTACTGAACCTCAGCATGGAGGGCATGATGCTGACCGGAGCGTTCGCCAGTGTCCTCGCGACCGCCGACACCGGCTCCCCCGTCCTCGGCGTGCTGGCAGGCGTGCTCGCCGCCACGATGTTCGGTGTCGCACAAGCAGCACTGAGCGTCCGGTTCCGCGCAGATCAGATCGTCATCGGAATCGCAAGCAATGCACTGGCACTGGGCCTCACCACGTTCTTCTCCCGGATCCTGCTGTCCGACGGCAAGGGGCAGTCCGTGCCCGGTTTCCGTTCCGTCGATATCCCTCTGCTGAGCGATATCCCGGTCATCGGGCCTGCGCTGTTCGGCCAGAACGTGCTGGGCTACGTGTGCATCGCGATCGTGGTTGCCCTGGCCGTCACGCTGTCGAAGCGGAGCTCACCAGGTCTGACGATCGATGGGGTCGGCGAGGATGCGATCTCCGCCGAGTGGACCGGGCTGCCTGTCCGACGGGTCCGCTACCTGTGCGTTCTGCTCGCAGCGGCGACCGGCGGCCTTGCGGGATCGCAGCTCGCGTTGTCCGAGGTTCATTCGTTCAGCGACAACATGACCGGCGGTCTCGGCTACCTTGCCGTCGTGGCGGTCATCGCAGGCAGATGGCGAATCCTCGGAATCGTCTACGCCTGCATCTTCTTCGGCATCGCCCAGGCTCTGCAGTTCGCACTGCCCGCACTCGGTGTCGACGTCCCTTTCGCACTGCTCGTCATGCTGCCGTACGTCATCGCCATCGTCGCGATCACCGGTTTCGTCGGCGGACGCGGCGCACCCACCTGCCTCACTGTTCCCTACGCGGGACGATAAGGACGACTTCCATGACTCTGATTCTCAGCCACTCGGACATAACGACACTCATCGATCGCGCAGAGATCCACGACGCCGTCGAACGAGCACACGCCGATCTTGCACTCGGAGCGGCCGACAACCCTGGGCCGATCTCGATGGCGCTTCCGAACGGGGGCAGCGCGATTCCGATGACTGCTGCCGGCAGCGGCCTCAGCTCGGTCAAACTGCTGTCCGACATGCCTGCCAATTCGGCGCGGGGGCTGCCGACCCAGCGCTCCACGATCGTCGTGAGCTCTGCGGAGACCGGCGAGTGCGAGGGGATTCTCGACGGTCGTGCGGTCACGGCGATCAGGACCGCAGCCGCCAGCGCCGTCGCAACCGCACATCTGTCCCGGACGAACAGCACGGTCCTCGGTCTCGTCGGCGCAGGCACTCTCGCGATAGAACACACGCGCGCAATCTCGCGCATTCGCGGAATCGAGAAAGTCGTCGTTTGGTCCCGATCGGCGTCGACCGTCCAGAGGTACGCGGAGGCTGTTGCCGACCTGGGAGTAACCGTCGAACATGCGGGTTCGGTGCGGGACGTGATCGAAGTGGCCGACGTTCTCTGCACACTGACTCCGTCGAAAGATCCCATCGTGCAGGGTGTTTGGTTCCACCCTGGTCTGCACATCAATGCAGTCGGCGCGCCGCCGCGTCCGGACCATCGTGAAATCGACTCCACCGGAATGAAACTGGCGACGGTATTCGTGGATGCGACGTCGACGACCCTCGCCAAATCCGGCGATGCCATACTCGCTGTTGCCGATGGCGTGATCTCGGAATCGGATCTGGCCGTCGAACTCGGCCACGTCATCGTCGGATCCAAGCCGGGTCGGACGTCCGAAGACGAGGTGACCCTGTTCGATTCCGTCGGAATCGGCCTACAGGACTTGGTCTCCGCGCGCACACTGATCAGACGAGCACGACTATCGGGAGTGGGCACCGAAGTGGACCTGACAGCATGAGCGACACACACCTGCGCCGGGCGATCGCGTTGGCAGTCGAAGCGGGCGAGCGTGGCAACCGGCCTTTCGGAGCGGTCCTGGTCGGTGCCGACGGAACGGTGCTCGCCGAAGGACGAAACGAGGTCGCATCAGCCGGCGATGTGACTGCACACGCAGAATTGGTGGCCATCCGAGCGGCCTCCACCGCCGAGGGCGCAACCATGTACGCCAGCGGCGAGCCCTGTCCGATGTGCAGTGCCGCGATGGTGTGGGCAGGGATCGCTCGCATCGTGTTCGGGGCGTCGGAACCGGAGTTCTCGAAGCTCCTCGAGGGCGGCCCTAGGTTCTCGCTGCGCTGTGCGGACGTCGTCGCCGCGGCCGATGTCTCCATCACGGTCGAGGGTCCGGTCGACGAGAGCGAGGCTCTGGTGCCGTTCCGACCCGTGCGTGCAAAGTAACAGCCGGATACAACTACGCACGCACGGGCGCCGCAGGCGCACTGTTACCGTCGAGAGATCTCGTGACGAGGGAGAGCTTCTGTGGAACTGGTACGTGCGCAGATCGCTCAATCATGGCAACGCGCCCGACTGAGTGGTCTCGATCCGACGGGCACGCTGGAGGACTTCAGCGTGTCCGAGGTCGATCGCCGATCCCGACTGCTCTCCGCCGCCGACCCGATTCTCGACCGCATGGAAAGCGTCCTGACGGGCAACGGCTACTGCGTCATCCTCGCCGATCGCGACGCCAAACTCGTCGACATGCGGTTCGGCAACAAGGCAGCCCGCGAGCTGGTGACGGGGACGGGCGCGGTGGTCGGCCGACCGTTCACCGAGACGACGTCGGGAACCAATTCGATTGCGACGGTCTACGAGCTTCGCGCCCCCATCGCCGTACGCGGCGACGAGCACTACATGGAGTCGATGAAGCAGTTCAGCTGCTACGGATATCCGATTCTCCACCCGATCACCCGACGCATCGAAGGTGTCCTCGACATCACTTTCCTTGCAGCTCAAGATAACCCACTGCTCGAACCGATGCTCGTGCATGCGGTCTCGGACATCCAGGGCCGCCTACTCGAGGAAACTCGGTGGAGCGAGCAACTCCTGTTCGGCGCATTTCAACGCGCCTCTGCACGCAGACGCGGCGCACCCGCAATAGCGATCGCCGACGAGATCCTGCTCGAGAACACCAGCGCGGGCAAACTGCTCGACGCCGTCGACCATGCGGCCCTCCGCGCGCTGGCCGACGACCCGGTGCACCGCCAAGGCGTCGTACGGTCGATGACGCTCAGTTCCGGGCTGCAGGCGACGGTCCGGTGGGATCGGCCGGCGTCGGGAGCGGGAATCGTCATCGAGATCGATCCGCAGGAGAAGCCGCCGAGGGCTTCCGTCACGTCGACCCGGGCACGAGCAACCGTCTGCGTATCCGGCGAACCAGGCACAGGCCGAACTCGAACACTGTCCGATATTGCCGGCGCAGCAACATTTTTCGATTCCTGCGATCTCATGGATTCGGATCCTGCCGAGTGGCTCGCACGCGTCGGCGACGCTCTTGCCGATGCAGACGCTTCGGTCGTCGTCGAGAATGTTCATCTTCTGCCTGCCGCCGTCGCACGTAGTCTCTACACGAAGCTGACGTCAGCCGATGCGTGGTTCGCACTGTCCACGACGCCCGACGCGACGGGTGAGCATCGCAGGTTGCTGACGGCATGCGCGTCGACGATCGATCTGTTGCCGTTGCGCTCTCGCAAGCACGAGATCCCCGATCTCGTGCGAGGCTTCCTGCCTGGTAACCGAAGGTTCACCCCGACCGCGATGGCCAAACTGATCAACTACGACTGGCCCGGCAACCTCGGCGAACTCCGGGCCGAGATCACCGAGGTCGCGGCGAAGCGGTCGGTCGGAGACATCACCGACCGGGATCTGATCCGCCCGAGGTCCGTGGACTCGTCGCTCAACGTTCTCGACGCGGCAACCAAGACGGCGATCGTCGCCGAACTCGCGCGCAACGGGGGCAACAAGCGCAGTACCGCCGACGCGTTGCACATGAGCCGCACGACGCTCTACAAGCGCATGAAGGAACTCGGCATCCACTGAAATCGTCCAGAATCTGAACACTCCGGCTTAGTGATGCAGGTCACTATGTATGCATGGATACGGATACAGCAATACATGCGGAGTCGCTGTTCATCGGCGGTGAGTGGGTCCCACCGAGTTCGTCGGCACGGATCGACGTGCGGTCGGCCAGTACCGAGCAGGTCATCGGTTCGGTACCCGAGGCGCAGGAGGCGGACGTCGACGCAGCGGTCACCGCGGCCCGTCGCGCATTCGCCGATCCCGACGGCTGGAGCCAGTGGGAACCGTCGCGCCGCGCCGACGCACTCGACCGCCTTGCCGACGAGCTGGAAGCCCGCGGAGACGAGATCGCCACGATCGTCTCCGCTCAGAACGGCATGCCGATCTCGATCGCGCTGCAGCTCGAAGCCGGCTTCCCCGTCGCCGTGGTGCGGTACTACGCCGCCCTCGCGCGCACGGCGACGTTCGAGGAATCGCATCCGCACCTGATCGGCGGAACAACGACGGTACGACGCGAACCGATCGGCGTCGTCGGCGCCATCGCTCCGTGGAATTTCCCGCAGACCCTCGCGGCGTTCAAGCACGCACCAGCCCTCGCTGCCGGATGCACGATCGTCATCAAGCCCTCCCCCGAGACCGTGCTCGACTCCATCCCGTTCGTGGAAGCCGTTATGGCAGCGGGAATTCCGGCAGGCGTGATCAACATCGTACCCGGCGGACGCGAGATCGGCGCGTATCTCGTTTCGCACCCGGGCGTCGACAAGGTCGCGTTCACCGGGTCCACCGCAGCGGGCCGATCCATCGCCGAAACCTGTGGGCGCCTGCTGCGTCCGGTGACGTTGGAGCTCGGCGGCAAGTCCGCAGCCATCGTGCTCGACGACGCCGATCTGGACCTGTCGAAGATCGGCGAAGATCTGTTCGGCGCAACGTTCTTGAACAACGGGCAGACGTGCTTCCTCGGCACCCGAGTACTCGCGCCGCGCAGCCGATACGACGAGGTGGTCGGTGTGTTCGAGGCGTTCGCGAATTCGCTGTCCGTCGGTGACGCGCTCGATCCCGCGACGCAGATCGGCCCCATGGCCAGTGAGCGCCAACGAGATCGAGTCGAGGGCTACATCGCCAAGGGCAGTGGCGACGGCGCCCGGCTCGTCGCAGGCGGTGGCAGGCCCGCCGATCTCGATCGCGGATGGTTCGTGCAGCCGACCGTGTTCGCCGACGTCGACAACAATCAGGCCATCGCGCAGGAGGAGATTTTCGGCCCGGTCCTGTCGGTCATCCCGTACGGCGACGAAGCCGAGGCCGTACGCATCGCCAACGACACCGACTTCGGGCTCGGCGGCACCGTCTGGACCTCGGACGAGGAACGCGGATACGGCGTCGCGAAGCAGATTCGCACCGGAACCATCGGTATCAACCGTTACATGGTCGATCCCGGCTCACCGTTCGGCGGCGTGAAGGACAGCGGAATCGGCCGCGAGCTCGGTCCCGACGCCCTGCGCAACTTCCAATCAGTCAAGTCCATCTACCGGTAGAGGAGCGTTTCACATGAAGACCAAAGCCGCAGTACTGTTCGAGCCCCACAAGCCCTTCGAGATCCTCGAGCTCGAACTCGACGGACCGGGGCCCGGCGAAGTCCTCATCAAGTACACAGCCGCCGGGCTGTGTCATTCCGACCTGCATCTGCTCGACGGCGATCTGCCACCGCGCTTTCCGATCGTCGGCGGCCACGAAGGCTCGGGCATCATCGAGGAAATCGGACCCGGCGTCACCAAGGTCAAGCCGGGCGATCACGTCGTGTGCTCGTTCATCCCCAACTGCGGTACGTGTCGATACTGTTCGACGGGCCGACAGAACCTGTGCGACATGGGCGCAACGATTCTCGAAGGCTGCATGCCCGACGGCACCTTCCGTCGTCGCGACAGCAAGGGAACCGAATTCGGCGCGATGTGCATGCTGGGAACTTTCGCCGAGCGTGCGACAATCTCGCAGCACTCCGTAGTGAAGGTCGACGACTGGTTGCCCTTGGAGACAGCGGTTCTCGTCGGCTGCGGTGTGCCGTCGGGCTGGGGCACGGCCGTCTACGCGGGCGGTGTGCGCGCCGGTGACTCGGTGATCATCTACGGCATCGGCGGTCTCGGCATCAATGCCGTCCAAGGCGCGGTGCATGCCGGTGCCAAGCATGTACTCGTCGTCGACCCGCTGGAGTTCAAGCGCAACCAGGCGCTGAAATTCGGTGCGACGCATGCCTTTGCGGATGCCGCGTCGGCGCAGGAGAAGCTCACCGAACTGACATGGGGACAGGGCGCGGATCAGGCGCTGATTCTCGTCGGCACCGTCGACGAAGAAGTCGTACAGGCGGCGACGGCCGCAATCGGCAAGGGCGGAACCGTCGTCATCACCGGTCTCGCAGACCCGGCCGCGCTGACCGTGCACGTCTCCGGCACCGATCTGACACTGAACCAGAAGACGATCAAGGGCACGCTGTTCGGTTCCGCGAACCCGCAGTACGACATCGTGCGACTACTGCGCCTATGGGATGCAGGGCAGCTGAAGCTCGACGAGCTGATCACCAACACCTACACATTGGATCAGGTCAACGAGGGGTACCAGGACCTGCGCGACGGGAAAAATATGCGTGGGGTGATTCACCTCTGAAACGGCCTCGTGAGTGAAAATGTATAGCCCCCTATACATTTTCACTCACGAGCCGAGGGCTTCGAGCTGCGGACGAATCCGGTCGAGCGAGTATTCGATCGACGCCTTGGACGGCAGATTGAATCCAACGACGGTGGCGTAGTCCTGCACCGCCAGTCCCCCACCTGCCACGGCCGGCAGCGAGTTGAATCCGGGAAGCGCCTCGAGGTCGGCCGCGGTACCGCCATTGGGAAGCATGACGACTAGGTCGGCCGTCAGGTCGCTGATGCGCTCAGGACTGAAAGTGATCCGGCCGCCCATGACGTCGGGAGAGGCCGCGAGGTCGGCCGGGACGCTCATTCCGATGCTGCCGAAGACCTGCGCGGCACCGTCATCGGGATTGACGACGGCGACGGCTTGCTGCGTGGCGACAATGTATTGGGCTAGAACAGCAGTTTTGCCGTCGAGGCCCGGATACTCGGCGACTATCCCGTCGGTGAAGGCCTCACCCTCGGCGATGATCGCAGCGGCGTCGTCCTGACGGTCCAGGATGTTGCCGAGCGTTTCGATCTGCCACTGCCAGCTGTCGACGGTTGCGGCCTCGGGGAAGACCGTCGGCGCAATGTCGTTCAGCCCCTTCAGCGGATCCGCGGACGCCACCCCGGAGACCAGGATCAGATCGGGGTTCAGCGCGGCGATCTCCTCGACCGGCGGCGTGGCGTTCATCGAATCGACCGACGTCGAATCGAGCATCTGCGAGTCCTCGGCAAGCCCCGACTGCCATGGGAACAACTTGCGGTCGTCACCCTGCGCACCTGCCGCGATGTAACCGACGGGTGTGACGTCGAATTCCGCCAACGCGTCGACCCACTGCTGCCCGAGCGCGACGATGCGCTCCGGGGTGCCCTCGATGGTCGTCGAGCCGGCGACATGCTCGATGGTGACGGTCCGCGTATCGGCCGACGCCTCCTCCTCGCCCTCGCTGCTGCAGGCGACGAGACCGGCGACGACCAGGGCGGCAACGACGATTCGTTTCATGCCGAGGAAGTTAGCACAGCCTAGCCTTTGAGATACTTCCTTAGTTCCATTTTCGCGATGGCGCGCTTGTGCACCTCGTCGGGGCCATCCGCCAAGCGCAGCGTCCGCACATGGGCATACATCATCGCCAGCGGGAAGTCGTTGGACACGCCACCACCACCGTGAACCTGAATGGCCCTGTCGATGATCTTCAGCGCCATCTCCGGAGCCGCGACCTTGATCGCCGCGATCTCGGTCCGCGCCTCCTTGTTGCCGACGGTGTCCATCAGGTGCGCGGCTTTCAGCGTCAGCAACCGCGTCATCTCGATGTCGATGCGCGCTTCGGCGATCCAGTCCTGGATGTTCGCCCGCGCCGCGACGGGTTTGCCGAACGTGATGCGCGACGACGCCCTGCGGCACAGTGCTTCCAGCGCGCGCTCGGCGACGCCGATGGTCCGCATCGCATGGTGGATGCGTCCAGGCCCGAGGCGTGCCTGGCTGATCGCGAATCCCTCACCCGGACCTTTCAATACGTCCTTCGTCGGCACCCGCACGTCCTCGAACAGGATCTCGGCATGCCCTTCGCGGTCGATGTACCCGAAGACAGGGAGATTGCGGACGACGGTCACGCCCGGCGCATCGATGGGTACGACGAGCATCGACTGCTGCCGGTGCGTCGCGGCGTCGGGATCGGTCTTGCCCATGACGATCAGGACCCGACAGTTCTTGTGCATCGCGTTGGACGCGAACCACTTTCGGCCGTTCAACACATAGTCGTCACCGTCGAGAACCATGCTCATCTCGATGTTGGTGGCGTCGGAGCTCGCGACGTCGGGTTCGGTCATCGCGAACGCCGAGCGAATTGTGCCGTCCAGCAACGGCTTCAGATACTTTTCCTTGTGCTCGTCGGTGCCGAACAGCGTGAAGACTTCCATGTTGCCGGTGTCGGGAGCGTTGCAGTTACATGCTTCCGGAGCCAGCAGGCTGCGGCCCATGATCTCGGCGAGCGGCGCGTACTCGAGGTTGGTCAGGCCAGGACCCCACTCGGGATGTGGATGGAAAAGATTCCACAGGCCCCGGCGTCGTGCCTCGGTCTTGAGGTCTTCGAGTACTTGCGGTTGCGCATGCGGATCACCCGCGTCACGCATCTGTTCGTCGTAGATCGCCTCGGCGGGATAGATGTGCGAGTCCATGAATTCGAGCAGGTCGGACTCGTATTTCTGTGCGCGATCGGTTCTTTCGAAGAACGACACGTGAGATCCCCTCAGTTGGTCTGGCCCAGCAATGTGTTCTGGTAGCGGCGCATTCCGCGCAGCCAGCGGTCGTAGTCGGCGCCCTTGTTTCGATACATGTCGAGCACGGTGGCATGCGGAAGTATCAAGAACTGTTCGGCGTCCATCGCTGCGAGGACGATCTCGGCGACGTCGGACGCCTCGAGCACCTCGCCCGCGGACAACACCGCCTTGGTCGCAGCGATCCCCAAAGCGTCACCCGAATCCTGGCCTTCGTACAGCAGTTTCGTGTTGACGCCCATCGGGCACAGGCAGCTGACTCGGATTCCGCGGTCTCCGTACGTCACGTTGAGCCATTCGGCGAATCCCACGGCAGCATGTTTGGTGGTCGAGTATGTGGCAGAACCGATTTGGGTCAGAAGTCCTGCCGCGGACGCGGTGCTGACGAAGTAGCCCTCGCCGCGCTCGAGCCACTTCGGGACGAGCAGCTGAGCCGCTCTGATGTGTGCACGAACGTTGACATCGAAGGACAGATCCCAGTCGGTTTCGGTGGCGTCGAGCCCGGGTGCGCCGCTGATGCCCGCATTCGCGAAATACAGGTCGACGGGCCCGAAGGTGTCCTCTGCCAACGCGACGAGAGCTGTGATGTCCTCGGTCTTGGACGCATCGCCGCCGAGCGAGACCGCGGCACCGGGGCTGGTCCGGTCGATTCTCGCGACGACCTCGGAGGCCGTCGTCGGATTCAGATCGGATACGACGACACGCGCCCCTTCCGCGGCCAGCCGTTCGGCGAGGGCTCCCCCGATTCCGCCGCCTCCACCGGTGACGACAGCAACCTTGCCTGTAACCTTCATCACCCAGGTATATCACCCTGGTCCCATGCCCGAGGAATAGCAGGCACCGGTCGCCGGTTCGCACATGAGGTGACCGAAACCGCCGTAACCACGTCAGATCTTTTCTCGCCGCTCGAGGTCAAATCCTTGAAGCTGCGCAACCGATTCGCGATGGCGCCGATGACACGCGCGTTCTCACCTGGCGGTATTCCCGGTGAGAACGTGGCCGAGTACTACCGCAAGCGCGCCGCCGGTGGCACGAGCCTGATCATCACCGAGGGCACGCTCATCCCCGACCCGGCAGCAGGCCCGGACACCCGCGTCCCCCACATCTACGGCACCGACAGTCTCGACGGCTGGAAGAGCGTCGTCGACGCGGTGCACAGCGAGGGCAGCGCGATCATTCCGCAGCTGTGGCACCTGGGCGTGCAGCGTGGCTCCGCGCCGCGCCTGAATCCCGACGCGGAAACCGTCAGCCCCTCGGGTCTCGCGCTCGACGGCACTGCCGTCGGACAGGCACTTCTTCCCGGCGATCTCGAGAAGCTTCTCCAGTACTGGGTCGATGCGGCCGTCAACGCTCAGCGTGTCGGTTTCGACGGCGTCGAACTCCACGGTGCACACGGATATCTTCTCGACGAATTCTTCTGGGAGACAACCAATGTTCGCGCCGATATCTATGGCGGTTCATTGGAAGCTCGCACACGCTTCCCCGCGGAGGTCGTCGCGGCCATCCGCGCTGCCGTCGGCGAGGATTTCGCGATCGTCTACCGCTACTCGCAGTGGAAGGCCGATCACTACGACGCCCGGATCGCGCAGACCCCGCAGGAACTCGAACGCGTCCTCGCACCGCTCGTGAACGCAGGAGTCGACGTGCTGCACCCGTCGACCCGGCGGCACTGGGAGCCGGCGTTCCCCGAGCTCGCCGGCGTGGAAGGTGAACGCGGACTTGCGGGTTGGACCAAGACGATCACCGGGCTGCCGACGATCACCGTCGGATCGGTCGGCCTGGACAAGGTGTTCGACGGCGCATGGGGCGACGACGCCGCGTCGGCGACCACAGGTCTGGAGCCTCTGCTGAAGCAGTTCGAGCGTGAGGAATTCGACGTCGTGGCCGTCGGGCGTGCGCTCCTCGCCGATCCCGAGTGGGTGAACAAGGTCGAGGCGGGCCGCCTCGACGAGCGGGTCGCGTTCTCGCGGGATCACATCACGTCGTTGAACTAATCCCTTCGTGAGTGAAAATGTATAGCCCTCTATACATTTTCACTCACGAGGCGCGTCAGCGCCCTCACCGCGGCGCTCGGATTCGGCGACCACACGAGCGCGAGAACCGCGTCCACTGCGACGTCCGAGATGGGCACCGCCTCGAGACGATCCGAGAAATCTGCGCTCATCGACCGGCTCAGCACCCCGACCCCCATGCCCCGCGCGGCGAGGTCCGCGACCGCCGCCGGGGCGCTGGCAGCAAGCGCTATGTGCGCGTCCACCCCAGCCCGAGAACAGGTTTCGTCGAACACCGCCCTGATCCCCGTGCCCACCGGCAGACACACGACGGGGTGCTCGCATACCTCCGCCACCGTCACTTCACGCCGCGATGCAAGTGGATGGCCAGGTGGCACACATACCGCCAACCCCTCCCGGATCAGCACGAACGATTCGAGCTCCGCGGGCGGATCGGACGCGGTACCCACCAGTGCGACGTCCAGCGTTCCGGCAAGCACTCGCTGGATCAGCACATCCGAATTACCCTCGGCCAGAGACACTTCCACGCCTGGATGCGCATGATGGAAGGCGGCCAACGCGTCGAACAGCGGGGTGACGGTGCACGCGGTGACCATGCCGACATCGAGTCGTCCGCGTACCAAGAGGTTGACCTCGTCGACGCTACGTTGCACCGACTCCGCCGACGCAAGAGCTGCCCGTGCATGCTCGAGCGCAGCCTTTCCGGCGACCGTCAGGCTCGCCACTCGCGAGCTGCGGTCGATCAAGGATGCACCGACCTCCCGCTCGAGCGCCCGGATCTGCGCACTGATCCCCGACTGACTGATCCTGACCCGTTCCGCCGCGCGCGTGAAGTTCGCTTCCTCGGCGACCGCGACGAAGTACTCCAATTGCCGAAGTTCCATAACCAGGGATTCTAGTTTCCATCGGAACAATGCGTTGGACTTCTGAATACCAGCCCAGCACAGTGGAGACATGACGAAGAAAGCAATGACCCCGGAAGACATCACGCGACTGTTCGTCGAACGTTCCAACGCAGGAGATGCCGACGGCGTCGCCGCTCTGTACGCCGAGAACGCCGTCATGGCGTATCCCGCAGGTCGGACGACCGTCGGGCGGGCCGCGATCCGCGAGCTGTGGGCGTCGGTTCTGGCCCACGGCCCGCACTTCGAACTGGAAGAAGGCTTGCCGACGCTCGTCAACGGCGACATCGCGCTGACGTCGACGGCTCCCAAGGACGGTGCAGGCGCCCGCGCCCAGGTGGTCCAGCGTCAGCCGGACGGTTCGTGGCTGCGCATCATCGACCAGCCGGAGTTCACGTCGACGTCCTGACCTCCCGCCGAGATCGAGGTTGTGTACGGAAATTCCGCGAAAACGCGACACAACCTCGATCTCGGCGATATGGGAGGCTCATAAAGCGCTGCTCTACGACCTCTGACAGTATTCCTCTCCGTGATACCGCAGCGGCTGACCAGGACCATCGACGCAGTCGCCCGACGGCTCGGCCGCAGCAGCGCCGCACTGAACGAACAGGTGCAGCAGTTCGAGTCGTCGCACCCGTGGTTCCTCAGCGCCGACGAGCGCGGCAACCCCGACACCCGCATCGCGGCCTGGACCGTCGGCAACCGCGTCACGACGCTCGTACACGGCAAGCCGTACTTCGCCGCCCTCGCCGACGCATTGGCGAGGGCAGGCGACGGTGACCTGGTGGCATTCACCGACTGGCGCGGCGACCCGGAGCAGCAACTCACCGACGACGTGACCGTCGAGGACGCGCTGGCCGACGTCGCCCAGCGCGGTGGCGTCGTCAAGGGCATGGTGTGGCGCTCGCACATCGAGACGCTCGGTTTCACCGGCCCGAAGAACCGCAAGCTCGCTCTCCGACTCGAAGAGGCGGGCGGCGAGGTGATCCTCGATCAGCGGGTGCTCGCGCTCGGCAGTCACCACCAGAAGTTCGTCGTCATTCGATATCAGGACGCTGATTGCACCGACCTCGCGTTCGTCGGTGGCATCGATCTCGCCCGTGCGCGACGCGACGACGCCGATCATTTCGGCGACCCGGTCAGCAGGCCGTTCCCGCCCGAGTACGGCGAGATCCCGGCGTGGCACGACATGCAGGTCCAGATCGAGGGCCCCGCCGTTCGGGACGTCGAAGACGTCTTTCGCGAGCGCTGGGAGGATCCGGCCGCGTTGTCCCGGTTGCCGTGGCACGCGATTCCCGACACCCTCCGCGGCGCGACGCGTGAGCCGTCGGAACTTCCAGAACAGCGTCCTGCGCCGGACTCTCAGGGCTCGTGCTCGATCCAGCTGTTGCGCACGTATCCGCGTCGACGACCGGCCTACCCCTTCGCGACGCGAGGCGAACGCAGCACTGCACGGGCCTATGCCAAGGCGCTGCGACGTGCGCGGCAACTGATCTACGTCGAGGACCAGTACCTGTGGTCGGTCGACGTCGCCACGGTGTTCGCGGCTGCGCTGCGACGTTCGCCCGAACTGCGGTTGATCATCGTCGTACCGAAACATCTCGACGACGACAGTGCCATCACCATTCCTTCTGCGCTGCTGGGCCATTCGGCTGCACTCGACGTCATTCGCGAGGCCGGCGCCGACCGTGTTCTCGTCCTCGATCTCGAAAACGACCGTGGCATACCGGTATACGTGCATTCGAAGGTGTGCATCGTCGACGACGTGTGGGCGGCAGTGGGTTCCGACAACTTCAATCGTCGCTCCTGGACACACGACTCGGAATTGACCGCTGCGATCGTCGACGAGGAGAAGGACCGACGCGAGCCTCGAGATCCCGCAGGACTCGGTGACGGTGCACGCGTCTACGCCCGTGAGTTACGTCTGGAACTGATGCGCGAACACCTCGGACGTGACGACGGGGACGACGACGACCTGATCGATCCGTCGTCGTGCTTCGAGACCGTCGCCGCGCACGCGGACCGCCTGGACGAGTGGCACAAGGCGCCGTCGAACAGTCCTCGTCCTGCCGGGCGGCTCAGGCGTCACGACATCGACGTACCGCCCGTGTGGCAGCAGCGGCTCGCGTCGGTGGCGTACCGGCTGTTCGTCGACCCCGACGGCCGCCCCATCGGGATGCGGTTCCGCAAGAAGTTCTAGTGTGGCTTCGCCACCTGTGCGTGCATAGTTGGTCCAGGCACAAACTATGCACGCACGGGTGGCAACGCCGCCACAACCCTGTCTGCCAGCGGTTTCGTCGACGACGGGTTCTGCCCGGTGTAGAGGTTCCGGTCCACGATGATGTGGGGCTGCCATGCCTCACCACCCGAGAAGCGTGCCCCCGACTCTCGCAACTTGCTCTCGAGCAGCCACGGCGCCTTGTCGGCCAAGCCTGCCTGGGTTTCTTCTTCGTCGGTGAAGCTGGTGAGCTCGTACCCGTCGAACGCCCAGGTGCCGTCCGCGCGCGTCGCAGGCAACAGCGCTGCCGGTGCGTGACAGACCGCCGAGACCACCTTGCCCGCGTCGAGCAGGTCCTTCACGAGCGCCCCGAACTCCGCCGACACAGCTAGATCTTCCATCGGCCCGTGCCCGCCGGGGACGAAGACTGCGTCGTAGTCTGCAGCGTGCTGATCTTCGAGCACCGCAGGCTTCTTCAGGACCGAATCGATCGTCTCGAGGTACTTCTTCAGATCCTCCACCTTGGCTTCGTCACCGCCGTTGGCGTCGACAGCAAGAGACCCCTCGTCGACGACGGAAGGCTTCCCACCGGGCGACGCGACCGTCACGTCCCAGCCCGCATCGACGAACGTGCGGTGCGACGCGACCAGTTCCTCGGCCCAGAAGCCCGTCGGATGCTTCGTTCCGTCCTTCAAGGTCCACTTGTCGGCGGCTGTGACTGCGAAAAGCAACTTTGTCATGAACGGTTGCATGCCCGAAGACGTCGGGGATCAATCTTCTCTTTCCCACGCCTGCGTGAGACCCCGGCCCACGGGGGCGTCACTTGCCGGATGAACTCAGGTACGTCATGACTCGCGTCGTCAGGTAACCGCTGTTGTATGCGCCGAGTGCGTTGAACTGTTCGATGGGAGTTCCCGCCCGGCGCACACTCGCGCTCTCGAACTGCCCGACCGTGATGACCGGTTGCGTACCGCCAGCCTGCAGTTCCGCGATGTCCGACGACAGTTGCGCTCGTGCAAGATCGAAGGCGTTGGACAGTGCGTTCTCGTACAGGAATCCGGTGACGGCGAGGTTCTCGTCGGTGATTGCGTTGTTGTAGTACTTCTCGACCAATTGCTGGTTCCGCACGTAATTGCTGACGCCGTATCCGAGGGTCGCGTAGAACCCGCTCGGTGTCCCTTCGCCGAGGTATTTCTCGATGGCAGGCTGCGCATTCTTCTGGTGAACGGCCGCTGCGACGTCGATGTCCATGTACGACAGGCGGCTGATGACGGAATCGATGGACCGGCCACCACGCTCGGCCACCTGCGCAGGAAAGCCCGTCCTGAACGCTGCGAGATTCGCGTCGGCGCCGCGTCGGAAGAAGTCACCGACCTGCTGCAGATCGACCGCGGAATCGATAGTGGCACCGGGGTTGTCGCGCCCGACCTCCCACACCACCTTGGTTCCCGCCAACTGCGATTTCGCCGCTTCGAGATAGATCAGAGGAACGGAGAGTGCGCTGACGAACTCTTCGAGCTCGATTCGCTGATCCATCCGGTCCTGCATGGCCTCGAGTTCGTTGACCGCGAAATCCAGGATCGTCAGCGCGTCGAATGTGCCTGCGTATGCGTTGACGATCGCTTCGACGTCGGTGAGCGTCTTCGGCTCGAAGGTCGCAAGCGAATCGAGGAACGAGAAGAATGCCGCTTCGGCCGGTCCGGTGTTGGTGGCCTGAGTGACGAAGGCGGACAACCCATCCGGCCCCTGAGTCAGCAACGGCGTCACGGAATTCCCGACGGCGTAGGCCGCCTCCATCACGGCGGCGGCCTCCAGTGCCGTGACCAGAGCGCCTGCGGCGAGCCCTTGGCGTTGCAGATCACGTGCCCTCTCGGCGCTCTTCGCGGCCGAATCCGGCAGGCCGGTGCTCGTCATCGTGCGCGCGATGGCGACGTTCAGCGAATTCAGTTGGACCAGGGCCGCGTCGTACCGTCCCATGGCCGCAGTGAACTGGGCGTCGATCTTGTCGTATGCGCGGTTGTCCAGCCGAGTGTCGGCATTCAGCCGTGGCTGCTCCAGGTCCGAGCCGGTGAGCAGACCGTATGCCTCGAAGATGTCACCGACTTCCACGACGTTCACGCCTGCTCGCTCACCGACTCGCACGACGTCGACGCTGTCCCCGTTGCGGTCCACACTGTTTCGCTGCCCGAGCGGAATCAGAACGGTGTCGAAGCCGTCGGCGCCCGCGGCCGCCACTTTCTCCGGAATGCCGCCGACCGGCCCGATCGTGCCCGTCGCGTTGATGGTTCCGGTCATCGTCGCCGTCGACGAGATCTGCTCACCACGCTGCAGCGCGACGAGTGCGACGGTCTTCAAGGCTCCGGCGCTCGGCCCGTCGATCGACCCGGTGATCTCGAACTCGAACCGGCCGTTCAGCGGTTGCGACATGAGCAGCGTCGACACGATAGCGGCATTCCACGACGCCGCACGTGATGCGTCGCCCAGGCCCGAGACCTCGTCCTCGGAGAAGTCGACACGGAACGACGAGTCCGACGTATCCGACCTGCTGACCACTTCCTCACCGACCCCACCCTCCCCGTTCCCCCTGGTGAAGAGCGGCGAGATGGTGATCGAGCGGACGTCCGACGAGACCGCGCTCATCCCCTCGGACATCGCCGTTCCGGTCGTCGTCGACGCACATCCTGCGGTCAGCATCACTGCCGCCGCGAGTGCTACCGCCCGTTTCTTCCGCACTTCCCGACGCTGCATCGAAGCCCTCCCACCACACCGAAACGGACAAATCGGTTATCAATCTAGGAGATGGAGCGGCTCCGAGTACATGAGTAGATCCACTCGAGCTAGGGGGCGCGGGCTCAACCGAGCCGCGGGCCGGCGGTCGTGTGCCGACGCACCAGCGTCGGGGCAAGGACGACGTCGCGGACCGGTTCGCCCGCGATGCGCGCCAACGCACTGTCGACGGCCGCGTCGGCGAGGGCGACGACGTCCTGCGAGATCGATGTCAACTGAATGTGGGCGATACGCGCGAGCCTCGAATCGTCGTATCCGACAACGGAAATGTCACCTGGTACGCCGATTCCGCGTCGTACCAGATGATCCAGGACCCCGGTTGCCGAGTTGTCGTTGAACGCTACGACGGCTGTCGGCGCCTCACCGTCGGCGAGGAGTATCCGCATCCCCTCTGCTCCTTCGGTTTCCGTGACACCGCCAGCTACGACGCGAGCGCCGGATTCCAGTCCGCGCCGTCGTATTGCATCGACGAATCCTCGACGTCGATCTTCCGCACCCGCCGATCGTCCACCGTCGATATGCGCGATGCGGGTGTGGCCGAGATCCGCGAGATGCTCGACCGCCGAGGCGATTCCGGCCACGTCGTCGCTGCGCACCGATCCGATGCCGTCCACCCCGCTCGCTCGCAGCAACGTGACGGCAGGGACTCGCGCGTCGATTCCTGCGAGTTCCGTTGCATCCACACCGGATCCGAGCAGAAGGGCTGCTTCGCACCGCTCACGTACCAGCGCTTGAACGGCACTGCCTTCGTCCCGCGTCGGCGCCACGGCACTGAGCATGACGTCGTACCCGTGCCGACCGGCGGCCGCATAGACATGTTCGACGAGGTCGCCGTGGAACGGCTGCTGCAGATCGAACGTGACGCCGAGGAGGCGCGAGCTCGTCTGCCGCAGCTTCTGCGCACGGCGGTCGGGAACGTACCCGATGTCGTCGGCGATGGATGTGATTCGTTTTCTCGTCTCGTCGCTCGCGCCGGGGACACCCCGCATGACGATGGACACCAGCGCCGGCGAGACGCCCGCGATACGTGCGACGTCGGCCATCGTGGGTCGGGCACCGTCGATCTCCTCGGTCACCGTGTTCCTTCCTTCTCGATCCGAGAAAACGGTAGTTGACCAAACCGCCTCGCACCTCTACCGTCTTCGAACTAGAACGTACTAGTTCATCCCGAGCAGCGCATTCCCTCCTGGAGAAAACATGTCATCCTCAGCCGCAACCGTGCGTGTGGCCCTGATCGGCGCAGGTCGCATCGGCAAGAACCATGCCGAGATCGTTGCCCGACGCGTCCCCGGTGCCGCACTCGTCGCCGTCGTCGATCCCGTCCCCGGCGCGGCGCAGGCCCTGGCCGACAGCCTCGACGCACCCACGGCGTACACCGACGTCGCCGACGCTCTTGCCGACCCCGACATCGACGCCGTCGTCATCTCGGCGCCCGCGCGCAGTCACACCGAGCTCGTCGTAGCAGCGACCGCGGCCGGCAAACACGCCTTCGTCGAGAAGCCGATGGCCGTCACCCTGGAGGACACCGACCGTGCGATCGCGGCTGCCGACGCCGCGGGCGTCGTACTGCAGGTGGGCTTCAATCGCCGTTTCGCACCGGGATTCGCGGCAGCACGAACAGCGATCGACGACGGAAAGATCGGAACCCCACAGCTTCTGCGCTCGCTGACGCGTGACCCAGGCCCGTTCGGCGCCGACCCGTCGCGCATCCCGCAGTGGACCATCTTCTTCGAGACGCTCATTCACGACTTCGACACGCTGTTCTTCTTGAACCCGGGTGCGCGCGCGGTCCGCGTCACTGCCGTCGCCGACGCGTTGGTGCGTCCCGACGCGCGCGACAGCGGTCACCTCGACACCGCCGTCGTGACGATCCAATTCGACAACGGCGCCATCGCGACCGCCGAAGCGAATTTCAGTGCACTGTATGGCTACGACGTGCGCGGTGAGGTGTTCGGCTCGGAGGGAATGGTGACGGCAGGCGACGGCCGCAGCACCGACATGACGCTGTACGGCGCGTCGGGATTGCACGTCGACACCGCACGAAGCGACACCGATCTGCTGCGCTCGGCGTACATCGGCGAGTTCACCGCGTTCGTCGACGCCGTTCGCTTCGGTACCCCGTCGCTCGTCACGGGCCAGGATGCGCGACGCGCCCTCGAGATCGCCCTCGCCTGCATCCGCAGCGTCGAGACCGGTGCTGCCGTCACGCTGGAGGCCTGACATGATCCTCGCTGCCAGCGCCGAAATGCTGTACCTCGACCTGCCGTTTCTCGATCGCGTCGAGCGCATCGCCGATCGCGGACTGCAGGTCGAGATCTGGAACTGGGCCACCAAGGATGTCGACGCCCTCGCCGCCAGTGGTGCGACGTTCTCGTCGATGACCGGCTACCTCGACGGCAACCTCACCGAGCCCGACGGCATCGACCGGCTGATCGACACTGCGCGCGAATCTCTCGCCGTCGCAGCCACTTTGGACTGCCCTCGACTCAACCTGCACGGAACCGGGCTCGACGGCAACGGATTACCGGTACGCCCGGTCGATGTCGTCACTCCGTCTATGTGGCTGACGGCAGTCGACACGCTGAAAAGGATTGCCGCACTGGGCCAGGAGGCCGGACGTGTCTTCACACTGGAGAACCTCAACCTGGCCGTCGACCATCCGCGGACACCGTTCGCCAAGGCTGCCGACACACTGGCGCTCGTGCGCGCAGTCGACAGCCCTCACCTGAAGATGAACCTCGATCTGTACCACGCGCAGATCGGCGAAGGAAACCTGATCGCGCTCATCGAGGAGTCGCTACCGCACATCGGTGAAATCCAGGTCGCCGACGTCCCCGGCCGCTGTGAACCAGGAACAGGCGAGATCAACTACCCGGCGATCGCCGCTGCTCTACGACGCGTCGGCTACGACGGCGTGATCGGGCTGGAGGGCTGGGCGTCGAGTGATCCCGACGCGGCGCTCGACGCGTTCGAGGCAGCGTTCGCCTGATTCGAACATATGCACTAACAGGTTGTGGATAGATCTGTGGAAATCTCGAGGACCATGGATCGATACCTGTGGATGGGCTGGGGATGAAACCCAGCCCATCCTCTGTTTCCCCAGCTCGGTGGCTGTGCACAGGAATTACAAGCCTGTGAGTACTTGTCTCGACACGCATGTGGACAAACCCTCGAGTGGGACCATGACATCGCCGCTGCCGTCGCGTTCCTGGCCGGACCGCGCGGGCGCTGGATCAACGGTCAGATCATTCGCGCCAACTGCGGACTCGTCTGACGAGTCACTCGGAGGCGCGCCACGTCACCGCCTCGTCGGGGAGCCGTCGCTCCCCGCGCACGATCGCGATCGCGTCGTCCAGATCGAGGACGATCTCCGCGTCGGGAGAGTCGATTTCGTTGTCGTGATGCTCGACGCCGTCGCCCACGACGACATGGAACGTCGGCTCACTACCGATGCGCACGTTGGCCGATCCCTTGCCGATTCGTTCTGCGATGGCGCCGCCGATTGGAAACGCCATCCAATGCGCTCGGACAGCGTCCTTGTCTCCGCGCTCGCCGAGCCGTGCGGAGCCCCACTCGGACAGCGCCTTCAGAGTGGGCCTCAACCCCTCGCCCTCCTCGGTCAGCACGTAGACCGACACGTTGGCCGGTGGCCCTATCTGTCGACGACCGATCACGCCGTCGGCTTCCAGATCCCGGAGCCGGGCAGCGAGCACATCGGTACTGATTCCCGGCAGGTCCGCGAACAGATCGCTGTATCGGCGCGGGCCGCCGCACAGTTCCCGTACGACGAGCAGATTCCACCGATCGCCGACGACGTCGAGTGCTCGACCGATGGCGCAGTACTGCTGATAACTCCGACGTGGCATGCTTGCCATGATAAGCCGTCACTTGGAAATTCCAAGCACGAACTTGGGTTGACCAAGTAGGTTGGGTGACTCCAGCACCGAAAGGAACTCCTCATGCAGGTCAGGCAGTCGAGCAAGCTCTCCGGCGTCTCGTACGAGATTCGTGGACCCGTGGCCGAGCACGCCGCGCGCCTCGAAGCCGAGGGGCACCACGTGGTGAAGCTGAACACGGGCAACCCCCTCGAGTTCGGTCTCGACGCGCCACAGGAGATCCTGTCGGACATCGTGCGGACACTGCCGACGTCGTCGGGATACTCGACGTCCAAAGGCCTTCTGCACGCCCGCCGCGCCGTCGTCCAGTACTACGAGACCCGTGGCGTCGAGGACGTCGATGTCGAGAACGTCTTCCTCGGAAACGGCGTCTCCGAACTGGTGATGATGTCGATGACGGCGCTACTCGAAACCGGTGATGAGGTACTGATCCCGGCGCCCGACTTCCCACTGTGGACAGCCGCGACGACGCTCAACGGCGGGCGAGCCGTTCACTACGTGTGCGACGAGCAGTCCGAGTGGTTCCCCGACGTCGACGACATCGCGTCGAAGATCACCGACCGGACCCGCGCGATCGTGCTGATCAACCCGAACAACCCCACCGGCGCCGTCTACCCGGACGAAATACTGTTGCAGATACTGGAATTGGCGCGACAGCACGAACTCGTCGTCTTCTCCGACGAGATCTACGACAAAATCCTGTACGACGGCGCGAGCCACACCAGCACCGCAGCATTGGCGTCGGACGTGCTGTGTGTGACGTTCTCCGGCCTGTCCAAGGTGTATCGAAGCGCAGGCCTGCGCGCTGGATGGATGGTGCTGACCGGCGCGTCCGTCGACGCATCGAGTTACATCGAGGGGCTCACCATGCTGGCCGGTCTACGACTATGCCCGAACGTGCCCGGGCAGCAAGCGATTTCGGTGGCCATCGGTGGTCGTCAGAGCATCTTCGAACTCACCGCGCCGGGCGGGCGTCTGTACGAACAGAGCACTCAGGCATGGAAGTCGCTCAACGACATCCCCGGAATCTCCTGCGTGAAGCCCAAGGGGGCGCTCTACGTGTTCCCCCGAATCGACCTGGATTACTACAAGATCCACGACGACGAGAAGTTCGTGCTCGACCTGCTCCTGCAGGAGAAGCTCCACATCGTCCAGGGGACGGGGTTCAACTGGCCGCGGCCCGATCACTTCCGCATCGTCACCCTCCCCCACGCCGACGACCTCGAAGCGATCATCGGGCGGATAGGGAAGTTCCTGGCGAACTACAGCCAATGAGTGGTCTCGCCGGGCTCGGATTCGCGAGCCCGGCATACGACGAAGTCCCCGTCACATGGTGACGGGGACTTCGTTTCGGAGCCGCCTAAGAGAATCGAACTCTTGACCTTTTCATTACGAGTGAAATGCTCTACCGACTGAGCTAAGGCGGCGTGCCTTTCGGCGTTCGTGAGTCTAACGGAGCACCCTGCCGAAAATAAAATCGCCTCTAGCCGCTGATCGCGAGACCCTCGACCGGACCGGCGAGCACGGACTTGAAGTACCTGGTCACGTCGTCGGCAAGCACCTCGGTTTCGTCCGATTCGACGGCGTCGACGATGGCCTTCGCCACATCCTTCGGGTCGTTCTTCGCCACATCCAGATCGGCGATCATGTCGGTGTCGGTGTACCCCAGGTGCACCCCGGTGACGAGGGTCCCCTGCGGTGCGAGCTCCAGGCGCAACGAATTCGTCGCCGACCACAGCGCCGCCTTGGACGCCCCGTACGAGCCGGCGCCGCCGACCCATGACAACACCGAATGGATGTCGACGAGCGCTCCCCCGCCGTTGCGCGCGAGCGTCGGCGCGAAGGCCTTCGCCACCCGAAGCGCACCGAAGAAGTTGGTCTCGAAGACCTCCCGGACCGCGTCGAGCGCGGACGTCGTGAACGGCCCGGACCCGGTGGTACCTGCATTGTTGACGACGATCGTGACGTCGGTGAGCGACGCTGCCAGCGCGGCAACCGAATCATCGTCGGTGACGTCGAGCTCCGCTGCGACCACGCGCGAATCTTCGGACGGCTTCTGCGTGCGTGCGGTGGCGTAGACCTTCGCGGCTCCTCGTTCGAGAAGCTCGTCGACGATCGCCTTTCCCAGCCCGCGTCGGCCACCCGTCACGAGCACGACCGCGCCATCGATTGCCACCATGGGACTCACCCTTCAGACATAACTGAATTACTTTTGACTCTGTCAGTACTACTTGCTTCGGTCGACAGAGTCAAATACCTTTGGCTTATGTCACCTACCGGACGCTTCGGCCTGAGCCCGGCCCCCGACGGGCTCGACGTCGTCCAGGATTTCCTCAACACGCGTGCGATTTCGGTCAAGGGCTTTCCCGACCTCCTGGCCGACGGCGCATCAGCCGGCAGCACGCTCGGCGTCGAACTCACCGACAGCGATGCCACGCATCTACGTCGTCTCAGATCCGTACTCGAAGATCTGATCGCGGGCAGACCACTTGCCGAGGCAACGCAGGTTCCCGCATCGATCCGCGTCGACGAGTCCGGTTCGGTGCGCTTGGCGTCCGCGGGACACGGATGGCAGGCAGTGGCGTCGTCGATCTGGGCAGAAGTATTCATCGCTCAGCACACCGATATCTGGCGACGCCTCAAGCGGTGCCGTAACGAGCTCTGCGGCTCGGCCTTCTACGACAGGTCTCGCAACAACAGTGGCGTCTGGCACGACGTCAAGACGTGCGGCAACAGCGCGAATCTACGGGCGTCGCGAGCGCGGAGGAGGCCCGAAAGGCCAACTCCCCCTGCTTGAATGGACCATCCACGCTATCTGATCGTATGAAAGAACCATTCAAGCGATCACTAGCGCAGCGCCGCACCCAGCTGAGCCACCATGGCGTACACCGCGAACTTGGGCTTGGAATTGAGCGCGAGAGCCTCACGACATTCGAGGATCGCCTCGATGCTCTTCAGCAGCGCCTCCGGCGACGCTCCGCGTGCCATCCGCTCGATCTGCTCGGACATGTCAGGGTGATTGAGCGTCGCAGTCGATCCGTAGGACCTCGCCAGCGCATCGCGGTACAAGCCCGCGAGATCGATCAACGCACGGTCGAACGAGTCACGCAGATTACGCGTGCGCCTCGACTTCTGCCGCGCCTCCAACTCCTTGATGACGCCGGCCGAGCCGCGCAGCGCGCCCGCAGCACCCTTGCCTGTGCCACCTGCACCGAGCGCAGTACGTAGCTCTTCCATCTCGACGCCGTCGAGTGCATCGCTGATCTCGGCCGCTTCGAGCTCGGCCGCCTTCACCATCTCCTCGGCGGCGAGGTACGCCTGATTGGGTCGGGCGGCAGCCGACGCCAGACCCAGGGCCCGCTTGCGCCTGGCGCGGGCGTCCTCGTCCTTCGCGAGCCGACGAGCCCGCCCGACGTGGCCACCGCTGATCGACGCCGCCCACTGCGCGGTCTCCTCGTCGAGCTTGTCGCGAGTCTGCAGCACCTGCGCGATGGCCGACGACGTAGGTGTCACGAGATGGACGTGTCGGCATCTGGACCGAAGCGTCACCGACATGTCTTCGGGATCGGTCGACGGCGCACACAACAGCATCACCGTCCGCTCCGGCGGCTCCTCCACGACCTTGAGCAATGCGTTCGCGGCGGCCTCGCTGAGCCGGTCTGCATCCTCGATGACGACGATCTGCCATCGGCCCGTACTAGGACGCCGCGCAGCGATCTGCACGATGTCCCGCATCTCCTTGACGCTGATGCTCAAGCCCTGCGGGATGATGCGTCGAACATCGCCGTGGGTGCCTGCCATCGTCGTCGTACATGCGTGGCACTCACCGCAGCCGGGTGACCCTTCTCCGGTGCACTGCAGCGCCGCGGCGAAACAGAGCGCTGCGATGGATCGGCCGGAACCCGGAGGGCCGGTGAACAGCCAGGCGTGTGTCATCGCCGATCCGGGATCACCGGTACGAGCGCCGACGGCCGCGCCCGTCAATTCGGTCTCGACATCCTCTTGGCCGATCAGTCGATCGAATACTCCCGCCATGGGTGGCAGCCTAGTCGTCGACTCCGACGTCCCTACGGCTCACTCATGAGCACCGCGACCGCAAGTCGCAACTTCGCACAGTACGGGCTGCGCACATCTTCGACCATGGTGAACTGAATCGTCTGCGGGCCGATCTCGGCGCGCGCAAAGCACGCATCCCCTTCGAACTCGAACACCCGAACCGCACGACCCTCTACATCCATCTCGGTCAACTCGGTGATGCCCGGCGTGGCGCTCACCGCCTCCGCAGGCGACGTCGCGACAGCCATCGACGCGAACCCGATGTCCTCGCCGCTCCACGCACACCCATCCGGCACCTCGATCTTGCTCGACGGATCGACACCCACCACGATCGACAACTCGGACTCGCTCCACCCGCACGGATCGAACGATGCTGGCGTACTTGCACTTTCGGTAACAGTCGACGTCGCCGGGACTCCCTGCCCGTCCGACGCATCATCGCCGACGGCTGTGCCCGTCACCGTCTGCGCACATGCCGTCAGGACCAACGCACAGAATGCAATTGCCAGTTTCTTTCCCACACAGACTTGGACGCAGAAGGTGCGTCAACCGTTCCGCCGCAGATCATTTCGCCCGCCCGGATCGCTTGAATGGTCCATTCATACGACCAGATAGCTACAAGGGTTCATCCAAGCGGAGGGGGCCCGGGGGCACCAACCGCTTGAATGGTTCATTCATGTTGTCAGACAACATGAATGAACCATTCAAGCGGTGTGGGCAGACCTACTCGGCCGGCGGCGTCTTCTTCGCAGCTGCCTTCTTCGCCGGAGCCTTCTTGGCTGCGGTCTTCTTGGCTGCCGTCTTCTTCGCAGCAGCCTTCTTGGCAGGCGTCTTCTTCGCGGCCGTCTTGGTCGCAGTCGCCTTCTTGGTGGCGGCCTTCTTCGTGGCCTTCTTCTTCACCGGGCCGCGAGCGCGCCTGTTGGCCAACAGTTCCGACGCACGACCGTCGTCGATGGTGGCGACGTCGTCGTCCTTCTGCAGGCTCGCGTTCGTCTCACCGTCGGTCACGTACGGGCCGAACCGGCCGTCCTTGATGACCATCGGCTTCTCGCTGACGGGGTCGACCCCGAGCTCGCGCAGCGGCGGCTTGGCTTCACCCTGACGCCCACGGCGCTTCGGCTCGGCATAGATCTTCAACGCCTCGTCGAGGGTGACGCTGAACAGCTGATCCTCGTCGGTGAGCGAACGAGAGTCGGTGCCCTTCTTCAGATACGGTCCGTAACGGCCGTTCTGGGCGGTGATCTCTTCCTTCGACTCCGGATCGACGCCGACGATGCGAGGCAACGACAGCAGCTTGAGCGCATCCTCGAGCGTGATGGTCGCAAGGTCCATCGACTTGAAGAGCGAACCTGTCCGAGGCTTGGGTCCGGTTGCCTTCTTCGCTGCCTTCTTGGCGGGAGCCTTCTTCGCGGCAGTCTTCGTCGCGGTCTTGGTACCGCCACCACCGTCGTTGTCGGTGGGAATCGGCACGATGTCCGGCTCAGGCGGCGTCGGCTCCGACGGAGGCTCGGGCAAGATCTCGGTGACGTACGGGCCGAAACGCCCTTCCTTGGCCACGATCTCGTTGCCCGTCAGCGGATCCGCCCCGAGCTTGCGCCCTTCCTGCGGCGTCGAGAACAGCTTCTCCGCGAGGTCGATCGTGAGCTCGTCGGGTGGCAGGTCGTCGGGCAGGTTGGCGCGCTGCGAGATCGGATCCCCGTCGGGATCGTCGTCGTTCTTCACCATCCGTTCGAGATACGGACCGTAACGACCGACTCGCACATGGATTTCGCGCCCTTGGTCGTCGTCGAACAGCCTGATCGAGTTGATCTCGCGGGCGTCGATGTCTTCGAGATTGGTGCCGACCATCTTCTTCAGACCGCCGGAACGCGCGACCGAGCCCTCGGCGCCGGTGTCGCCGCCGAAGTAGAAGCTCGTCAGCCAGTTCCCGCGACGCTCACGGCCACCGGCGATGGCGTCGAGATCGTCTTCCATGCCTGCCGTGAAGTCGAAGTCCACGAGACGACCGAAGTGCGCCTCGAGCAGGCCGATGACCGAGAACGCGACCCACGACGGCACGAGCGCGCTGCCGCGTTTGTAGACGTATCCACGGTCGAGGATGGTCTTGATGATCGACGAGTAGGTCGACGGACGACCGATCCCGAGCTCTTCGAGCGTCTTGATGAGCGACGCCTCGGTGTACCGCGCGGGTGGGTTGGTGGTGTGGCCGTCGGGATCGAGCTTGGTTGCCGTGACGGCATGGCCTGCCTTCAGAGCAGGCAGACGCGACTCGGCGTCGTCCGACTGGCCGCCTGCTTCGTCGTCGACACTCTCGACGTACGCCTTGAGGAAGCCCGCGAACGTGATGGTGCGACCCGAGGCCGAGAACGTGCACTCTTCGCCGGTACTGGCGGTTCCCGTGATGCGCAGGGTCAGCGTGGTACCGCGCAGATCGGCCATCTGCGACGCGACGGTCCGCTGCCAGATGAGCTCGTACAACCGGTACTCGTCGGTCTGAAGCGCGGAGTGCAGCTGGCCCGGAGTCTGGAAGACGTCGCCGGCAGGCCTGATCGCCTCGTGAGCTTCCTGGGCGTTCTTGACCTTGCGTGTGTACTGCCTCGGCGACGGATGGACGTACTCGGCGCCGTACAGCTCGGTTGCCTGCGCCCGTGCGGCCGAGATGGCCGATTCCGACAGCGTCGTCGAGTCGGTACGCATGTAGGTGATGTAGCCGTTCTCGTACAGACGCTGCGCGACGCGCATGGTCCGCTCCGAGCTGAACCGCAGCTTGCGGCCGGCTTCCTGCTGCAGCGTCGACGTCATGAACGGTGGGTACGGCTTACGGGTGTAGGGCTTGTCCTCGGCCGACGCGACCGTCAGGTCGACGCCTTCGAGGGCCTCGGCCAGGCGTCGAGCGCGAGGCTCGTCCAGCACGGTGACGGCGTCGGACTTCAGCTTGCCGTCCGCTCCGAAGTCACGGCCTGCAGCGACCCGGGAGCCGTCGACGTTGACCAGACGGGCACCGAAACTGCGCGGCGACTGGTCGGCACCGGCGTCGAGTGTCGCGGAGATGTCCCAGTACTCGGCGGTGCGAAACGCCATACGGTCGCGCTCACGCTGGACGATGATCCTGGTCGCGACGGACTGCACCCGGCCCGCCGACAGCTTCGGCATGACCTTCTTCCACAGCACCGGACTGACCTCGTAGCCGTAGAGACGGTCGAGGATACGACGGGTCTCCTGGGCGTCGACCAGGTCCTGGTCCAGCTCACGCGTGTCCGCCGCGGCCGCCAGGATCGCCGGCTTGGTGATCTCGTGGAAGACCATGCGTCGAACAGGGATCTTGGGGTTCAGGGTCTCGAGGAGATGCCAGGCGATGGCCTCACCCTCGCGGTCGGGGTCAGTGGCGAGGAAAAGCTCGTCGGCGTCCTTCAACAGGCTCTTGAGCTCGGCGACCTTGCCCTTCTTCTCGGGCGACACGACGTAGAGCGCCTCGAAATCGTGGTCGACGTCCACACCGAGGCGGGCCCAGGACTCGCCCTTGTATTTGGCCGGTACGTCTGCAGCGCCGCGCGGCAGGTCGCGGATATGCCCGACCGACGCCTCGACCACGTAGTTCTTGCCCAGATACGGGGCGATCTTCTTCGCCTTGGTCGGAGACTCGACGATGACAAGGCGGCGCGGCTCCGCAGAGCCGGTGGTGGTGTCCCCCGAGCCGTTATTCCGTGCTGCCACCTTGCTGCCGAACCTTTCTTCGTCCCATCCCCGTCAGTCACTCTGCAGGAATTGTCTACCTGACCGATCCGACATTTTTGCCGGTGCGTCTGGTAACAGAGTGGCATACGCCGTCAAAACACTCTCAGATCAGCTGCACATTCGGCTACTCGGAGCGCGGCCAGCAGGCCCGAGCGGCCTCGTTCCGCGGCGGCATGCCGACGTTCTCGACCAACCTGGACAACCGTCGTCGACCGGTGACGCGCAAACCGGGCATCGACCCACGCGTGCCTATCAGCGTCGGAGCGATCCCGGCCCGCATCAACGCTTGAGCGAGAGAGGCGTGGGTTTCCGGCGCGTGAGGATCGAGGCCCAGTACATAGCGCTCGCCATCGGCCTCTGGCCGCCCTGCAGCCAGAACCCATGCCCTGAGTTCACGCGCTCCCGGTACCCAACCGGGTGGCATCGACTTGACTGCGCCCTTGGTCCACTGGGACGCGAGCGCAGAGAGTTCGGCGACCGCGCCAGTACGTACGAGTGGACGGTCTTCCTCCGACCGACCTATCTCGGCGACCAGACCGCACTCGGCCATCAGATCCGAAATGGCTTCGGCACGCCATGCGTCATCGACGACGACGGAAATGCGGGCGCCCGTACTCGACGACGCGACATGACCGGTCGACGCCAGCAACCCGCTCAAGTCCGTCACCGAAGGCGGCAACGACTCGGCCGAGAAGAAGGACAACTGGTTCACAATGTGGACAGTAAGTCATCAGCCCGACCGGCGACGCCTGTTGCGCACGTGTCCAACCGACGAAAACAAGCCCCCGAAAAACAAGCCCCCCGAAACGACTCATCCCCCTCCGCGCCCGGCAAGCCGAGTCACGAGAGGGGGACGAGCTGTCGATACGACTCGCCATCCGGCGAGTGGATTCGAAATCAGACCGCGCGAACTCCGGTCGCCTGGGGCCCCTTGGTTCCCTGGCCGACCTCGAACTCGACGCGCTGGTTCTCCTCGAGGGTGCGGAAGCCGCTGCCCTGAATTTCGGAGTAGTGAACGAAAACGTCAGCGGAGCCGTCTTCTGGTGCGATGAATCCAAAGCCCTTTTCGGCGTTGAACCACTTCACAGTTCCCTGTGCCATGCTTTTCCTTCTCTTTCTAACACCGGATGCGGTGGGCAGCACTTACAGTCCACCGGGCCGGTTCCGACCGTTGTACTTCCTGATTTTCCCCCTCAGCAGAACCCCTGTCAGACAGGAACCCCCTCAGGAAACGCTCAAAAGCACAGCGCTCGCAACATCGATCCTGCGAGCGTGAAAACGAACACAGAAGCTGCGACCACGTCAAGTCAACCATGACTTGGGCTTTTCCAACAGTCGAAAAGAGCAGTTTTCGCACTTTTTGTTGATCTTGAGGACCGTGACAATGCTCGTTGCATCGATTCGAGCCTCTCACCTGCGGCGATACCCGGCCGCTGCACGTCGCGAACGAGGTGAGCGATAGCATGAAAACCGCAGGTCGCAGGCCTGGTCGACGCGGCAGGCAGTTTCGAGTGAGCATGGAGAGCACCAGTGACCCAACCGGATCCGACGAAAAGAGGTCATTCGAACGAATGTCTTCCCAGTACGCCGGCGAGTTACGGCCGTACGCTTCTCGATCGAGTCCTTGCCGGAACACCGTCGGGCGAACAACCACTGACACACGTCGCGGAGCTGCCGGGTCGCGCAGCCCAATTCGCCGACTGGCCAACATGGTTGAAGCCGGAAGTATCCGCGACACTGCGCGACCGCGGAATTCCGAAACCGTGGAGCCATCAGGTCCGAGCCGCGTCGCTCGCCAACGACGGTCATCACGTTGTCCTGTCAACAGGTACGGCGTCGGGAAAGTCTCTGGCGTACCAGATGCCGATTCTGACGACCCTCCTCGACGACCCCCGTACGACGGCTCTCTACCTCGCTCCGACCAAGGCTCTGGGCGCAGATCAACTTCGCAACACCATATCGATCACGGACGAGTTGCGCGGTGATGCACCGGAACTGGTCGAAGTGTTCCCGAGCGCATACGACGGCGACACTCCGATCGAGATCAGGCAATGGGCGCGGGCAAATGCGAGGTGGATTTTCACCAACCCCGACATGGTGCACATCGGCATCCTCGGCGCACACGAACGATGGGCCCGATTTCTCCGCAACCTCCGATACGTCGTCGTCGACGAGTGTCATTACTACCGTGGGGTCTTCGGCTCGAACGTGGCGTTGATTCTGCGACGGCTGCGCCGTGTGTGTGCCCGCTACGGAGCGTCGCCGACGTTCGTTCTCGCGAGCGCGACGACGTCCGATCCCGGCGCCGCGGCGTCGCGACTCGTCGGCGCGCCGTGCGAGGAAGTGACCGAGGACGGATCCCCACACGGACCGCGAACCGTCGCACTGTGGGAACCACCGCTACTGAAGGAGATCACCGGTGAGAACGGTGCCCCGATTCGCCGATCGGCGGGGGCCGAGGCGTCGCGCATCATGGCCGATCTCGTCGTGGAAGGCGCTCGCACACTGACTTTCGTGCGATCGCGACGCGGCGCCGAGGTGACGGCACTCGGAGCGCAACGGTTCCTCGCCGACGTCGATCGTGATCTGCCCGGCCGTGTCGCCGCCTACCGAGCCGGCTACCTCGCCGAGGACAGGCGTCAGCTCGAATCGAATCTGTCCGACGGCACGCTCCTCGGTGTCGCGACGACGAATGCACTCGAATTGGGCGTCGACATAGCGGGTCTCGACGCGGTCGTCGTCGCCGGCTTCCCCGGTACCGTCGCGTCGTTCTGGCAACAAGCAGGCCGGTCGGGTCGACGCGGCGAAGGATCACTCGTCGCCCTCGTCGCACGTGACGATCCGCTCGACACATACCTCGTACACCACCCGAATGCATTGCTGGACAAGCCGATCGAAGCAACCGTCACCGATCCGACCAATCCGTACCTACTGGGCCCCCAACTGCTCTGCGCAGCAGCGGAATTGCCGATCACGGCGGACGAAGCCGCAGAACTCGACGCCGAGCCCGTGCTCGAAGCGCTCGCTGCCGACGGCCTGGTGCGTAAACGACCGCACGGCTGGTTCATCACTCCCGACGGACAGAAATACGCGCCGCACGCCTCGGTGAACATCCGCGGCGGCAGCGGCACCGAGGTCGCCATCGTGGACGGGGTAACCGGGCGCATGCTGGGGACCGTCGACGCCGGAAGAGCCCCTGCCACAGTGCATCCCGGTGCCGTACACATCCACCAGGGTGAGTCGTTCGTCGTCGACGATCTGAATCTGGAAGACGGACTTGCACTTGTCCATCCGGAACAGCCCGACTGGAACACGTCCGCGCGGGAGACGACCGACATATCGGTCACGGCCGTACATTCCCAGGCGATGCTCGGCGACGTCACCCTCGCGCTGGTCCAGGTGAACGTGACGCATCAAGTCGTCGGATATCTGCGCCGTCTGCACTCGGGAGAAGTACTCGACTCCGTCGAACTCGACATGCCCGAGCAGACCTTGGACACCCGCGCCGTCATGTACACGATCACGCCGGAACTGCTGATCGAACGCGGGCTGACCGCCGAGCGCTTCCCTGGCTCGCTGCATGCGGCCGAACATGCCGCGATCGGTCTACTGCCGCTCGTCGCGACATGTGATCGCTGGGACATCGGCGGTGTCTCGACGGCACTGCACCCGGACACGGGGCTGCCGACGGTCTTCGTCTACGACGGTTACGACGGCGGCGCGGGATTCGCCGAACGTGGCCACCGCGCCTTCCGGAGTTGGCTGGAAGCGACGAAGGACGCCATCGACTCGTGTGAATGCCCGACCGGTTGCCCCTCGTGCGTGCAGTCTCCGAAGTGCGGCAACGGCAACGACCCCCTCGACAAAGCGGGGGCCCTCGTGGTGCTGCAGGCGGTGCTCGACGCCCTGCCGAGTTGATGACCGACCACACGACACAGTGGCGCGTCGTTGGGACTCCGTTCAGAGATTCCTCGCTTCCTCACCGGAATGACTCGAAGCTGATGGACTTGTAGACTCGACGAATCGAAAGGCCCTACACGTGTCGACGATCTCCATGAGCCCCTCTGCCGCAGGTCGAACCATTCACGACATGGTCGGAACTCACCACGTCGTCAGCCTCACCTATGAAATCGGCAGGGAAAAGATCAAGGAATTCGCCCGCGCCGTCCAGGACGACCACCTCACGCATTTCGACGACGACGCTGGTCGCCGGCTCGGCTACGACGGGATCATCGCTCCCGTGACATTCATCAGTGTCATCGGTACCGCAGTGCTGCCGGAGCTGTTCGCCAATCTGCTCATCGGATACGGCATCGGCGACATCCTGCACACGGATCAGCAGATCAGCCTGCACCGCCCTCTCCTCGCCGGCGACGTTCTCGCGAGCAATCTCTGCCTCGAATCGTTCCGCCAGTCGGCGGGCAGCGACATCATGGTCACCGCGAACGACATCACCGACAGGTGCGGTGCACTCGTCGCCACGACGAAGACCACGTTCGTCGCCCGGACCGGTGGTAATCCGGAGGGCGAGAACTTCCTCGGCATGCTCGACGGGATCATGCGCAGGGGTGGATAGCACGCCTGGGTAACACGCCTCCCAAGTGACCGAATGACGCCCTCGCTCACTCTGAGTGACCGAATGACGCCCTCGCTCATCACTAAACTAGCCCTCACACCGGCCCGGCCCGTGCCGCAGCCATCGCGTCGCGCACCCCGAATCGACCGAGCGGCAACGTGATCGACACTTCGACGACCACGTCCCACCCGTCGACGGTGCAGTCGACCAACGTCGCCTCCGCCCGGGCGACGACGTCCCTGGCCGCCGCACACGCGTCGGCGACACCACGATCGAGAGCCGACGCCGCCGCGAGTGCCGACAGATCGGCGGCCGACTGAGCGCGATGCCGACCGCTCACCGCCGATCCGACGTGCATGATCGCGATCACCACGACCAACAGCGCCGCCACAGCCAACGCAGCGAGCACGGTGACGCCGCCGTCGTCCCTCCTCATGGTTCAGCGCTCGTTTCCAGTGCCGCAACAGCTTCCGCGCTCACGGTCAGACGAGGAAGCATGGTGTCCGCCTCGACCCGCACCGTCACGAAACCGTCCTTCTCCTCGACGGTCACTCGTGCCCCGTCAGGAGCGAGATCGACCGTCGACACCGTGTCTCCGCGAGCGGTCAGGCGCGCAGTTTCACGTGCAGCGTCGACGCACCGAACATGCAGCGACACAGCCAGAATCGCACCGATACATGTCACGACGACCGCGACGATGGACGCGACGGCAATCGCTGCTTCCACCGTCGCGCCGCCGTCATCGGCTACACAGACGTGTTGAGCGCCCGGTCGATGATCCCCGTCAGAGTTCCGACGATGGAATCGCCTGTCACCACCGTGTACAGAATCGCTCCGAATGCGGCGGCGGCGATGGTGCCGATCGCGTATTCGGCGGTGGACATTCCATCGTCGGCCACTGCTGCGACGACGATGCGTGCCCTGGTCTCCCGAATCCAATTGCCCAACATACTCTTTCCCCTCCTCGTCCTCCGAGACGGCGGCCCCGCCCCGGAACTCCACTACGCTCGTGGTCACAGAAGATCTCCACCGAGCACATTTCGAGCAAGACCCACGACCACCGGAACGATGCCGAGGCACACGAACGCCGGCAGGAAGCACAGCCCGAGCGGGCCGCTGATCAGAACGCCTGCGCGTTCTGCAGCTGCCGCTGCGTCGTCCTCGGACCGAGCGCGCCGGTCCAGCGCCAGCTCCTCGATGCCGTCGGCCAGAGAGGCACCCGATCGAGCGGATCGTCGCGCCATACGTGCGAGCGAGTCGATGTCGGGTTCGGCATCGACCGGAGCCCACGCAGCCTCGGCATCCGCTCCGAGAACCAGGAGATCCGCCGTCGTGCGCAACGCTCCGCCCAGTGGTTCCGGCGCCGTGGAGGCGACTGCTGCCGCTGCGGTTCCGACGGGTAGCCCACCCCGAAGACACGCGGCCATGAGGTCGAAAGCCGCTGCGACCGAATGCGAATCGAGGCTCGACCGCAGGTCTGCCTCGTCCTGCACTCGTTCGGACTTTCGCAGACGAGCAATAGGCGACGACGCAGCAGGCACCACGACCAGTGCAGCTGCGGCGCACACCATCGCCATCCACATCATCGAACGACCTTGCCTGTGATTGCGTCGGACCACAGCAGTCCTGCACAGACCAACGCCGCGCCGACGGCCAGGAGTACTCCCCCGAGACCGCCGCCCAACAGCACGTCGAGCGGTTCTGCGCCCATCAACTGTCCAAGTAGAACTCCGATCGCGGGCAGGCACGCGAGGACTGTCGCCGTCGCCCTGGCACCTGCGAGCGAGGATGCGACGCGGTCCCGAAACCGTTTGCGTGCCAGTATGTCCGACCGCGCCGCCGACAGGAGCCCGGCGAGTCCGAGACCGTACTGGTCGGCAACTCGCCACACCGCCGCCAATCGGGTGAGTTCCGTTGCCACCGGCGAATTGTTCAGAATCAACCCAGCATGGGCGTGACCACCGAGGCGCGCCCGTCCCGACGCCTGCCCGAACGCAACGGCCGCACTTCCCCGGCCCTCCGTTGCCGCCGCCGCGCACGCGAGCGCTGGATGAGACCCGACGCCGAGTTCTCCGATGACGGTGTCGAGACCTGCTGCGAGCGAATCGATTTCATCGCCTCGTGCACGATCTTGCATGCCCCGGCGGCGCCGCACCACGACGGTCACCGCGATCACGCTCGCCGCACACACGGCACCGACACCCCCGAGCACATGGATCGGAATCAGTAGAGCGAACGACGCCGCGAACACGGGCGCCCTCCCCGGGTGGCGTCTCACGGATTTCGGTCTGTGACACAGCACCTTTCGTCGTCGCGCGCCGGGCAGCATCACCACCGCGACGGCGCACAGTGCGAACGCGAGAGCAGTCATGCGGTCCTCCGCTCGATCAGTGCGTCGAGCATCTCTCGTCCGCGATCGACAGGACCGGAAGAACTCCACGCGGGCACGATCGTCACCCTGCCGTCGACGTCGGGAACCACGATGGCGATTTCTCGTAGCCTCCGCGTGCCGTCGTGCGATCGGTGTACGTGCAGTACCACCTGAACGGCAGCACCGAGCTGACTGTGCAGGGCGACACGATCCATACCACCCAGTGCGGCAAGCGCTTCCAAGCGCGGTGGCACTTCGGCGGGCGAATTGGCGTGAATGGTGCCTGCGCCACCGTCGTGACCGGTGTTGAGCGCAGTGAGCAGTACAAAGGTACCCATTCCAAACAGCGCGATTTCGCTGGTCAGACGCCAAAACGCCCCCGGAGTCAGGGTACGACCGACTGCACGGGGGCGAGAGGCGCGCGCTGGTTCGAATCAGCGCGCGGGATCAGAAGATCGTCGGGCTCGTGTACTCGTCCGCAGGGGTGATCTGGAGGACAGCAGCAGCGCCGCGATGACGAACACCGACGCCGAACGCGCGAACGTAATAGCTGTTCTGCAACGGGTAGGAGTTGTTGTCGCCGGGGATCAGCTGCAACCCGCGCAAGTTCGGCGTCTTGTGTTCGCGGAACGCGAGCGGAGCGTGAGCGCCTCCGCTTGCGACTGCTGTCACGTACCCGACAGGGACCCAGCTCGACTGCACGATGAACGCTTCGCCGTACGAGCCGACGACCTTCAATCCTTCGTAGGACGCAGGCGCTCGATCACCGATGATCGCCTGGTCCGACAGGAACGCAGGGGCATTCGCCGCCGGGATGAAGTCGTTCGCTGCCTTCCCACCGTCTGCTGACTCCTGGCCGGCGCGGAACGTCGTGATGATGTCCGCGTCGTCGGGATGGACGAGAATGACGATCTGCGAACCGAAGTCGGATCCGTAGCCGTGCTCGGTCACGTTGCGAATCAGGTAATCCAGATCCGTTGCCTCGAACTGACCGTTGGTCGTCACGTAGTGGTCGTGGCCAGGCGCGAACGACTTACCCGCGTAGCTCGGCGGCGTCGCGTCGTCTTCGCCGTCCCAGAGGGAGTAGACCGATACGTTGTTCTCGTTGATGTTGCGAGTGAGAGTGGTCGTCTTGGTCAGCAGCGCACCGAGGACGTGGCGGAAGATCAAACGGTTGTCAGCTTCGAGGACCGCCGAGTGGATCGCTTCGAGCTGGCCTGACTCGACCTCCGCTAGGAACTTCCAGGTGAAGCCCTTGCGTGCGTCCCACCACCTGAACGGGTATCCGATTTGCAGGACAGTAGGACTGACACGAACTGACTTGGGAACGCCGAACTCGGATGCTTCCTCGAACTCTGTGTCACCTACTGACTGCTCGATCCAATCGGACGAGTTCGTTGTGTTCGCCGTGAACAGTCGCGCGACCGCTGTGCGCTGCGTGTTGAGGAGTTCGAGAGTGGTCTGAAACTCCGACCAGATCGCCGACCAGTCTTTGCCGTCGACCGTCTGGTGGAGATCCCCGACTGTGCTGTACCCGTTTGCTGCCATGACAATTCGCCTTCCGATGATATATAGGACTGCGTTCAGAATACGCGAATGTCGTTGCAGGCGAACAACATTGATTCTACCTAGCGATAGACTGAAGGTAGGGACAACACCAAGGGAGACAACACATGTACGCAGACGAGATCCTCGCGAATATCGAACAGTCCGAGAAGGTTTGGCCGCACAACGCGCACTTGCTGAACCATTTCCGCATCGAGGACTACGTGCGCCTCGCGCTGCGCGACCGAGACGACGCGATGATCGACGGTCAAGCGTTGATCCCGCCGATGGGTGTCGCCGCCGATCTGCACCACGACTTCGTGTCGTACCCGTTCGAGGACCCCGCGTCGATGCTCGCCAGTATGGACCTCTGCAAGGTGCGAGGTCGCGAATGCGGAGCTGCTGCGTTCGTCTGCGCGACGTGCTCGCGCTCGATCCCAGGACCACGCAAGCCGAACGACTTCGAGATCGTCTGGGTGTCCGCTCCGCCGAGCGTCGTCGGCGTCGCACTCTGCGCGACGTGCGCGCCGACTGTGATTGCCGCCTACGCGCCAGTGAGGATCTGACGATGCCCCAATGTGTCGCGACTACTGCGCACGACAATCGTGGCAGGGGTGGCCAGCAGTGCGGACGCTACGCAGTGCGAGGGTCCGAGTTCTGCTTCGCACATGGCGGCGTCTCGAAGTCCGTCACTCCCAGCCTGATCGACACGCGGGTCGAGAACCCTGGCGTGTCGTGCACAGCGAGACGAACCGACGGACAACCCTGCGGCAACTACGCAGTCAAGGGCTCGGTCGTCTGCAAGAACCACGGAGGATTCGCGCCGCATACTCGTCTCGCTGCGTCCCAACGCATGATCGAGATGCGACTGAAAGCAATCGGAGTCGTGGACGGCATGCTCGATGACCCTGCACTCGACCCGGCAATTCGACTCCGCGCTGCACAGATTGTTCTCGACCGATCAGGCATGGGACCAACGTCGAAGATCGAGCACGAGGTCGAGGTCAAGCCGTACGAGCAACTGCTGAAGGAAGGGACCGTCGTGCGTGACGTAGCTCTGCCTCCTGGCGAGAGCGACGCACAGCACGAGATCATCGACGCAGAGGTCGAGGACGAGCCTGCTCCTGCTGCGCCAGCGGGTAAACCAGCCTTCGATCCCAGCAAGGTCTGGACGCACACCGAGGACGAGCAACCGCGCGAGCAGCACAACGTGGTGGCCTTCCCTCATCGACCAAATGGCACGCGTAACTGACCAAAGGAGTTGCGCAGTTGCGCGTAACTTGTATGCTGTGGTTGACCGGGAGGGGTTCTTCGGCCCCGCGAGTCAATCGTGACCCCCGGTCTCCAAACTTCTTTCAGATTCACACCACCACGGGTTCTCCCGAAGGCATCCACATCACGCTCTGGCCTTGAGCCCCGCATTCGTACTCGTAGACTTTCCGATCAGCTGGTGGCCATGGGACAGGCTGTGCAGTCATCTCGGGGCAGTGGCCTCGCGGGAAGAGCTTGATCCCGTAGCCGTGCACCAACCCTCCTGCGCTCCGACGCAGATGCGGCCACAGCAATCGTGCGTAACCAGGATCCGAAGTGTTCATATAACGCCCGAACGCACCAGCGACGAGATCCGCCATCTGCACTCCGACACTCTCGTCGGACGGCATGAACGATATGGACTCGATGATTCGATCGAACGGCATATAGAAGGAGCCCAGTCGCGTCGCCTGCCTGAGCGCTTTGTCGTCCGCCTGTTCCTCGTCAAAGAACACGAGCCCTTGGGTGCTGTGATCACCACAGTCGTGATTGATCCGCTCGAACAATGGCTTTACCGCGTGCATGATCGGCGAGGACGATCCCCATGTCTTGGACTGGTCGACCGCGATCACGATCACCTTGACCGACGGGATCGACACCAAAGCGCGAAGGCACGAGTAGACGAGCGCACGTCGACGCGCGGCTTCGGTCAACCCAGCTCGAATCATCCAATGCGGCTTGTTGGGCTTGTTGTCCTTGCTGCGGCCAACCTGGCTGAACTTCAGCTCACTTGGGTACGACAACGGAAAGCCGTACGACACCGCGGCGTTCCTGACGACCTGCTGCATCTTGGGCAAGTCATCTGCATCGATGCCGAATCCGCCCATGACGAAGTATGGCTTTGTCGGATCGTTGGCCCTGTCTCCAGAGTCATCGAAGTAGTACAGCCGCACGCGCCCACCTTCACCGTTACAGACCATTCGTTCCGGTGAAATTTCTACCACGCGCACTCGACAACAACCGTATGTCCTGTGGATAAACCTGTGGATAGTCCATGCGGACAGAGCACATCCGGTGCATAGTCTCCGGTGCTGTACCGGCCGATTGCGGGCAATCCAACCGTCAGGTATGACTTCTGCGTGGACATACTGACAATCATTGGCACTGGGATAGTTGCATTCATTGGCAGCAGCGCTGCGACGGCATTAGTTCAGTCTTCGATCTCGAAGCGCGAACGCGAGACCAGGAGGAAGCAGGACCGCATCGCGAATTGGCAACGCGGCATTGAGGGACTGCGAGACTTCAACATCAACGACGAACACGAGCCGTACGAGGGACCCGATGCTGAACGCCACGAACTCGTGTGGAAGGACGCCCTCGACCTAGAAACAAAGGCGTGGTATCTCGACTACCAGTATGAGGCTCTGGAAGACGTCCGAAACCTGGTAGAAAATTCGCCGAGCGTATGGAAGAACAACGACCGTGCACGGGATCTGGTCAAAGCAATCATGCCGGACATCGCGCGGATACGCGAGGAATGGAAGGTCTGAACGCCGCGGCCGGACAGACCTTCCAGCAACCTAGCTGACCTTCGAGCGCTGGGTCGCTATGTAGTCGTGGCGCAAGTGATCTTCCTGTCCGACAAAGCCTTTGAACTGGCCGAGCCGGTAAGCAACTGAGCCTTTGACATCGCCAACCTCGACCTCGAAGTCGCGTGCAAGGTGTGCAATTCGACGTTCGAGCAGAAGCGCGTCGAGACCGTGTTCGGCCAGCGACAGGATGCGTCCGGCTGTCACGAAGTCGTCAGCGTCCCGCAGAATTCGGTACACGTCATCGTGGACGTTTGCAGCAGCGAGTTCGGGCAGTTCCCGTTGCGCTGCTTGGCGATTGAACGCAGCAAGGATCGACTCGCCCACAGCCTGCGCGACTGGCGGCGGGAAGGCATTGCCGATCTGGCGGTACTTCGCAGTTTTGCCTCCTGAGAACTCCCACTCCCCCTCGGCCCAGCCCTGCAGCCGTGCGACCATCTCGATGGTCAGCTTCGGCGGGACGTTCTTCGGATGGAGCGCGCGACGAGCTGGCGCGTCGTCAGCGATCCCAAGTCCGTTCACGCCAAGCTCTGCCCACGCGCGCTTCGCACGAGTTGGACCCAGGTCAGCGCCGCCGTGTTTCTTACTGCCGCCGACCAAGGTTGGCCCAATGTCATTCGCGAGCGCGACCCACGCATCGAGGTACTGCCAGCCGTGCTCGCCCATCAGGTCGCGTAGCGCCTCGCCGACGGTGAGATCCGACTCGACAGGCTCGGGCCAGTGGAAGTATTCGGCGTCTGCCTCTTGCAGCGCAACGAGAACGAACCTGGGGCGCAGCTGCGGGACACCGAAGTCTGAGGCTTGCAGCAGTCGCCACTCAGCGACATAGCCCAGCTCCGCAAGCCGATCCAAGACGCGCTGGCGGTAAGCGGCGAAACGCGGCGTCGACAGACCTCGCACGTTCTCCAACATCAGCGCACGCGGCTTGATCTGACCAGCCAGCTCGACACCCCATGCGAACAGGTCGCGCTCGTCGGACGCGCCGAGCTGCTTACCTGCAATCGAGAACGGAGGGCAAGGTACACCTCCGGCCAGAAGGGCAACACCCTCGTAAGACGACGGGTCCCAGACGTTGCGGTCGACTACGTCCCCCTCAGCGACCTTCCAGTCACGATTGTCGCGGAGAGTCTGGCACGCGTGACGATCCAGCTCGACAGCGAGCGCATGAGCGAATCCGGCCTTCTCAAGGCCCAACGCTTGCCCACCCGCACCTGCGCAGACTTCCACAACTTCGTACGTCGTTGCGGGTGCCTTGCGCGTCTTGCTCTTGCCGACCATAAGACCATCCTCCTACATCGCAGTCGTTCAGCACACCATTGGTCCGCCGATATGTTCGAGTCGCCTCGAACGGTCAACAGTAGTTGCCGCACGATTGCCGAACGATGCGCCGGTCCTTGACAGGCCGTTGCCGAACGGGCATCCTGTGATGACCGTCCGGTTTCGCATCGACTCGTTAGGACCCAAATAACGTGACAGACAACGCATCCAAAGCCCCGTCCTCCGGCGCTCGTGTCGCCGCCTTCATCGCGCAGGTCGGCCTCGGAAACAAGTTCAGCAAGATGGACATGCTCGAAGCAGTCCCAGGCGTCTCGCAGGCTGATCGCCGTATGCGCGACCTGCGAGAAATGGGCTGGGTGATCGACAACTACAAGGTGAACCCCAGCCTCAAGCCTTCCGAGTACCTACTACGCGAGATTGGGATTCGCATCGACCAGGGCGAGGCCCGCCCGAAGACGATGCGGAAGAACATCACCGGTCCGAAGCGGCGACGGATCTTCGAGCGCGACGGTCACACCTGCCAGGTCTGCGGCATTCCCGCAGGGATGGAGTACCCGAACGAGCCGGGCCGGACTGCTGTGCTGACGATTGGGCACATCATCCCGAACAACGACGGCGGATCAACTGACGACGACAACCTGCGCGCGGAGTGCACCCGCTGCGGAGACCAGGCGCGAGACATTACGGTCGACCCGCCCAGCGCGCACTCGGTGTTCGTTCGGGCTCAGCACGTCGGCAGCCTGAAGGAGAAGAAGCGCCTCTACGGCTGGATGGCAGCAGGGCGTCGCACGTTGAATGACACCGAGCAGGTGTTCAACGATTGGGCGCGTCTGCCTCACGCACAACGTCTCGACGTCATGAACAAACTGGGGCAACAGGTCATCACGGAGATCGGAGATTAGTCCGTGTCGATGACGCCGCCCATCCATTGCAACACTTCAGCGTGTTCGCGAATAGCTTTCGCGTAGTTGCGGTTTGCGATTTCAGGCCATTCAGCCTCGGGAGGTGGGTCGAGGATCTCAGTTTGCCAAAGAAGCACGTACACGAGGTCAAACACAGAACGCTCGACCACCCCCGGCCTGTTCACGCGACACATCGTACTGACAATCTTGGTCACGTCGTTGACATTGGATCCCCGCGCTATGTACGTGGCATCGAAGAGCAGAACCCGACCAGACACACACACGTTACGAATCTTCATCGTGGGCCGCCGCTGCGAATTGGTTCCATAATTCGATTGCAGCCAAGGTGCGCACTTTTGGGCCAAATCGTCTGTGGCGCAAGTAATCCAAAACCGCCAGTACATAGACTTTAGAGCCTTCACGGCGGACGTGCCTTCCTTCCGAGGTCGTCGCCACGGCCCCAGAAAGAACACACGCCACCAACGACGTATGCCCTGCCTAGGACTTCGTTCGTTCGTGGCGCGGTCGCTGTCGAGCGACCACAGACAACATGGCACAGGCATCCGCTCGCCGTCAAGGACCGTAGAGCGGGGTCGTTGCGTTCCCTAGCGCTACGTGTCTAATGTTATTGGCAGTCGATCATTCGACTCCAACGCGAGCCGGTTCTCGGACCGGGGCATAGCGGATCACCACGGGCTCACAAACGTGGATTGAGATGGCCTCGCGACCTGGAAGTGAGCTTTCTGAACACCATTCAGGGAGCACCTCCATGTCCGAAAGTCGTTACGGCGTACAACCTCTCGCCCAAGTCCTTCAAGATCAGCGGTGGTCTTACACGCTGCTCGCAGACAAGCTCGGTGTCAGCCACCGCCAGGTAGGCAACGCAGCAAAAGGGTGGTCACGCCCGATTCCTGTTCTGCGCGAACAGTTGCCGACGATTCTTGGTGTACCGCTCGAAGAGCTGTTCACACCGGGAGCGCTCGAACCATTCGCCGCGCAGCCTGAGCACCGCCGCAAGCGTGTCAACGCATGACCGCCGACGAGTTCTCCGAACGCGCTCGCCAGTCTGCACGCAAAAGCGCTGTCGAGCAGGGAGTTCCAGAGACCGTCACGGACCCGACCGCGCTGCGACTGCTGCGCGCCTTGCTGCGAGGTGCTAATGCCAACACATGAGAAGGGTCCCGCCAGCGGCAGCTTGGACGGGACCAATCCCAGGGGTTACAACACAGTTGATCGGCTGACCGAGCCTCTCGCAGTCGATTCTATCGGGCGTAATGCGTTGGCTGCCAGCGATGTACGGGAGTGGTCGCGATGAGCGCGGTTCTGGAGGAATACCTCGAACGCGGCTGGTCGATCTTCCCCTGCCACTCAATCGTTCATGGCAAGTGCTCGTGCAACAAACCCGATTGCGCCAGCCCTGGCAAACACCCACGGACGACTCACGGCGTGAAGGATGCGAGCACGGACCCCGCGCAGATCGCCGCGTGGCATCGCGCCTATCCCAGTGCGAACTGGGCAGTGGCATGCGGTCCCATATCGAATCTGTTCGTCGTGGACGTGGACCGTAAGTCTGGCGGATACGACTCGTGGAGTGCATGGACGCGGGATCACCCAGTACCGGACACGTTGACCGCGCTCACAGGAGGTGGAGGTAGGCACTTCTATTTCGCCCACCCCAGAGATCTCGAAGTCGGCAACAAGGTCGGATGGCTGACGGGAGTCGACGTTCGCGGAACGGGTGGGTACGTCATGCTGCCGCCGTCGAATCATCTCTCGGGAGGAACATACAGCTGGCGTAATCCCGACGAGAAGCCCGCAGTAACGCCGCTGACGCTCACGCAGAGCATCGCGCAGAACGAACGCGACGACTCGTCTGCTGAGCGCGTTGGTGGACTTCTGGAGGGCATAGCTGAGGGTGGTCGCAACGACGAGATTCATCGGCGCGCCGTCAAGGCGTTCGGCCAGCTCGGACCCGACCAGTTCGACGCGGTGCTGCTACTGATGCAGCAGGCAGCCCGCAACAGTCCAGGCTCGACCCCGTTGACGGATCGGGAGATTCGCACAACCGTGGCGAGCGCTCAACGGTACGTCGCCTCGACGGGCGACTACATGCAGCAGTGGATGCGCGAATGGGGCAGCGGACATGTTTCGCCTGAAAGGGACGAGCTGGTCGAACGGCTCCTACGTGAGATGCGCGCCAGGGACAGGGCTAAACAGCTTTACGCAGAGGAGGTGTCGCACGCTGCGCGGTCGGAGGTCCCCGGCGTGGTGCCGCTCAGCGCGTCGGAGTTGCTGATCCTCGATGACGCTGTCGAGTACGAGTGGGTCATCCCTGGGCGTCTTCCGAAGGGCATTCGCCTGATCCTGACGGCGGACGAGGGAGCAGGCAAGAGCACGCTGCTGCGGTGGATCGCCGGTTCCGTTGCAGCGGGTCTCGACCCGTTCGATTGGGTCAACCGCCGTAGCTTCGAGCCACAGCGGGTGCTGCTCGTGGACGTCGAGAACCCGTATGACCTGTTCCAGAACAGGTTACGCGAGATGACCGAAGCATGGGAGGCCAACGGCGGTGATCGCGACGTGATGCTCGGCAACCTGTTTTTCTTGCCGCGTTCAGACTTCGGACAGCCTCTCGCACTGGAAGATCCGCACGACGCTGAGCGGGTCCGAAAGTGGGTTGCAGAGGTCAAACCCGATCTGGTCGTTATCGGTCCGATCTACAAGCTGAGCGACCACAACGAACGTGAGGAGCCGTTCTTTCAGGCGATCACGCAACTCGTGGACGAGCTTCGAGACGAACACGGAGTGACCGTCATCATGGAAGCGCACACCCCGCACGACGCGGACACGAAGCGTCCTATCGGTTCGAGCGGTTGGAAGCGGTGGCCCGAGATGGGCTTCCATCTTGCGCGCACAGGCAGGCTGACCGAGTGGCGCGGCAACAGGTTTGGGACAGACGTGTCGTGGCCGTCGTCGTTGCGTCGCGCACCAGAAGGCAACGCTGCGTTCGACCTTGCGGTCACAGTGTCGGACAGCTCCGATCTAGGAGATGCGGCACGCGAGCACGATGACAAGGATAGGGCGCTCTTGGTGCGGTTACTCGATCTACTGTCGGAGATCGAGAACGACGGCGAGCGCACGATTGGCAAGCTGCGCACCAAGCTACGGGTCGGTGATCCCGCGTTCAAGGCTGCGCTCAGGCTCGGCGTCGAGCAGGGCGTTCTCGATGTGCGCGCGGACGGAATACGCGGAGCCAAGCGCGTTTTCGCCGATTTGAGCCGTTCTGAGGGTTCAGAACGGCTGGACGAGACGAGCCGTTCTGACGAGTCCAGAACGGCTTAGGACGAAAAGCTCGTTTGCGCTGGTAGAGCCGTTCTGGAACGGCTCGGAACGGCTGTCAGAACGGCTCACGTCGAGCCGTTCCGTTGAGCCGTTCTGGTCTGGTCTCTAGAGACCAGAACGGCAAAACGGCTGGGACGAGAACATGAAAGACATGAGGCCAGGACCCTTGTACCTAGTTGAGGTAACCGCGATTGACGACGCCATTTCGCGACGAGAAGTCCGTCTCAAGCTCGCCCGCCCATACCGAACACCCACATAGCCGGCCAGGTAGCCCAAACCCGAAGAGAGACAACGATGATTACCTGCTTCCTCTGCAATCGGCAGTGGCCCAAGTCGAAGGCCGTTCACGTCGAGCGCAACCACTGGGCCTGTGGCGAACCGCGCCACTGCCACGAGTACACACAGTCAGTCGCAGCGCAACGGATCCTCCGCGAGGGCAGAGGTCCGCTGTACCTGACGGACCCTGCTGCGTACCGAGCTGAGCAAGCAGCGCGCAGGCTCTGAGTCCCGCTGTCGCAGTCGATCTCGCCCCGCGTGAAAACCAGCAACGGGCACTGTCAGATTTCGCCCACGGCGAGCTGGCCTGATCCTGTTGTGAGACACGCCATTAACGGTGGGCACACCTGATCTTGCTGCCGCGCAACGTGATCCAGTGCGCGCAACAGCCTGTGTTTGGTTTAGTACCTATGGTCTGGTCGACGGGTAGGATCTCGCCCATGCCAGTTCCGTACCCAGAGCCACACCAGCTGCCCGTCGTCATGTGCGAGATCAGCGGCTGCCCTTACCGTCGGCGCTGTCCGCGTGGCGAGTACGCGCACGTCTGCCAGCAGCACCAGCGGATGTACGACATGTTCGGCGACTTCGACCGACCGCTCAACAAGAAGTCCGTCGAGCTGAGGTACACGCTGCACGGTTACCCTGCCGTCTAGGCATCACCTCGGGGCGCATTGTCCGACGGCGGATCAGGCTTGCCCTTCCACGACTCGACCAGCCGCGTTGCATCAAAGGCTTTGAGTCCGTTGAACACTCGCAGGAACTTGTCTGCATCGACCCTGCAGCCGGGGCTGGCAAGCCATGCCGCGACAGCGACGCGCGTGACCTGCAGGAGAGCCGCGACGATCAGTGCGGCGATGAGATACGAAACAGGCACGGCAAGCTCCTAGGCACGGCAACCTCTCGCCTCCGGGCAACGAGTGCTGCGGACTAGTTGGGCTTATCCGGCACTGCGCGAGGGACCATGCAGGTCCCCCATTCCAGCTTGAAACATCGCAGGCTTACGCCCCATCGATCCCGGTCAGCCAATCCAGCGCCTGAGTGTGACCAGCGCACTGCACGACTACTACAGCCTCCCCACGGTCAGCACCGGGCGAAAAGACTGCAAGATCACAGGTCCGAAAATTTGTTCCCGGAGCGGTTCACACCGGACCCTGATCTCAGGCTCCGCGCAACGACGTTCGTGTATCCGTCACTGCGCGGAGGTTTCTTGCTGTCACCCAGGATAGCGGTCGGTCCAGAACTACGCCAGTGGCATTCGCACATCTCCTACGCGCGCCACTTCACCTTGACGCGCGCCTCCAAGACTGCGAGCTGATGCGCGCGCTTGCGGCCGTCGAACTCGTCTGCCGTCTCGGTCTTGCGCCGCGTCAAGTTGGTCGTGACGCCCTTCGGATGGGGCTTGACCTTGACGGTCTCGATCACAGAGCTGAGCACCTGACGCTTCCACACTGCATCCTTGGTCTGCCACAGCTCGCGCAGTCGCTCGCCACGCGGGATGTTCGCGCTGACGTGCTGCGCTGCAAGCTCTGTCAGCTTCTCCTCGGCGGCTGCGCTCGCCTTCTCGATCCGCGCTTGCTCGACCTTGACGTCACGCGCCGACAGGATGCCCTCGACGTAACCTTCCTTCACCCGCGCGAGCTGCTGACCGAGCTTGTCCAACTCAGCGTGCAGCGCCTTCTCCGCGACCTGCGCGCTGTCGTCTGCGGGAGGATCCAACCGCGGCGTGTCCAGACGAGCGAATACCTGCTCACGTAGGTAGTCCTCCAACGGCTGATGCGAGATACGAACCTTGCCGCAACCGTTGTAAGGAATCTTCGAGCACACGAACGAATGGCCGCGCAGACGAGACGCCGTCATGCTGGTCAGCGTCGAACCGCAAAGCGCGCAAGACAACACGCCTGACAGCGGGTACTTACGAGCAGTGCCGAAGTTCTTGCCGCGCTCCTTACGGGCGGGATCGTTCAGCAGCGCGACGACACGCTCCCAGTCGCGAGGGTCCACAATCCCTTGCCACGCAGCGTCATACAGCGCGCCTTGATGTGAGCGCTTGCCGACCAGAGCGGGATTGGTCAGCGCGCCGCGCAGCGTCTTCGGAGTCCAGATCGAACCGCCTTCGTTGTTCTTGCGAGCGCGCGTGCGTCGACCCTGGTCGTTCCAGGACGTACAGATGCCGTACAGCGTCTCGCCTGCGAGCAGACGATCTATCGCTTCAACTAGCCAGTCTGCGTGCTCTGCGTGCCTCTTGAGGTCAGCAACCTTGCCAGTAGCAGGGTCCTTGACTGGCTCGAAACCAAACGGGCCAATGTTCCCGTGGAACTGCCCGCCTTGCGCTCGCTGCAACGCCGCACGCGAGACGCGCTCAGAGATGACGTCGGACTCCATCTCGTCGTTCGTCGCCAGGATCTGCGCGACCTGCCGCCCTGCTGCAGTGTTCAGATCGAAGCTCGGCGACATGACGTAGTGGAACTGCACGCCGTGGTCGCGAGCGAGCGCGACCAGCTCGACGGTCTGTGCCATTCGACGGGTCAGACGCGAGGTCGTATACGCGATGATCGCGTCGAATTCCCCTGCGCGAGCTGCACGTAGAAGCTCGTCATACTGCGGACGCGGCTTCGGACGGCTACGAGTCGACGCACCAACATCGTTGTCCGAGTAGACATTCGCCACGTCGTAGCCTAGGCGCTCAGCAAGCGCACGACTATCCTCGAGCTGACGCTGCACGCCGAGCTCTTTACCTTCGCTGTCGCGGCTGATCCGGGTGTAGATCGCTGCGCGTTTTCCTTCGTTCGGTTCCATGTACCACAATCGTAGCCGCTGTTTGGTTTGCGGTTGTCGACAAGGTCCACGACCTCAGCACCTCTCACCTCCCCGACCACCAGACGATCCGGACGCATCCGCAACGCCTGCCGGACGAGTTGCCGCACCGTCACCTCTCCGATTCCCTCGACGTTCGGAGCGCGCGCGACCAACCGAACGACGTGTGGATGGGCGGGCGCCAGCTCGGCTGCATCCTCCACGCACACGATGCGCTCGTTCGGTGGCACCTCCCCGAGCAGTGCCGCGAGCAGGGTAGTCTTTCCGGCGCCCGTTCCGCCGACGACGAGGAACGCCAGCCGGGCACCGATCATTCTCCTCAGGAGGACGAGAGCATCGGGTGCGATGGCGCCACGAAAAGCCAACGCGTCCAACCCTTGTGTCGTCGGACGCAGCACCCTGAGCGACAGGCACGTGCCTCCGCGTGCGATCGGTGCGAGCACGGCATGCAAGCGCACACCGAAGGTGCCGTCACCGACGCCGGGTAGCTGGCCGTCGACCCACGGCTGAGCATCGTCCAGACGGCGACCCGCGGACAGCGCCAGCCGCTGAGCGAGGCGTCGCACAGCAGCATCGTCCGAGAATCGAACAGCACTGCGCTCCAACCCTTCTCCACGATCCACCCAGACCTCGTGGGGTGACGTGACGAGGACGTCCGCCACGCGGGGGTCGGTGAGCAACGGTTCGAGCGGGCCTGCGCCGGTGAGTTCGGTCTGCAGCACTCGGAGCGCGTCGAGCAGATCGGTGTCGCCGATGACCCCGCCCGCTTCGATCCGAACGGCACTGGCGACGAGTGCAGGCGTCGGATGGTCTGCCGACGCGGCAAGCCGATCGCGCACCCGGTTCAGAAGGTCGGCCGTCACCACCGTCGTCATGCTGCCCACTGCCCGCGTCGCGGTCGTCGTCCGAAGGTCAGCAGAATCTCGCGTGCCGTGGTGCGCAGTGGTGAGCGCCGCCCGAGCACCAGCCCACCGCGTTCGACGCGGTGGGCGAGTCCGGGCTCGGGCCTCATCGACGCCAACAGTGGCAACTCCAACGTCCTCGCGACGTCGTCGCCTCGAATTCCCCCCGGTGACGGGCCGCGCACGACGAGTCCGACATTCGAGTTGCGCGACGTCACGTGTGCGACGAACGTTGCAGCGCTAGCAACAGAGCCGATATCGGCAGGGACGACGAGAATCACCAGGTCGGCCGCGTCGAGGAGCGCCTCCCCATGCCCACCCGGATACCGCGGGACATCGCAGACCACGAGATCGCCTGCGGAACGACCCGCGTCGACGACGGCCTCGCATGCCCTCGCGTCGATGTCGTTCGTTCCACGACCAGCCGACAACACCGACAACCCGCCGGACGACGGCAGTGCCCCGTGCAGCGCATTCGAGGTGAACCGCCCACCCTCGACGACGAGCCCCGACCATCTGAGCCCGGGCTTGTCCTCCCATCCGAGCAGCAGGTCCAGGCCTCCCCCGAGGACATCGCCGTCGACGAGCAGCGTGCGCGTTCGACCCGCAGCGGCGGTCGACGCCAATGCCACTGCCAGGGTCGACGCCCCAGCGCCTCCACGGCCCCCGACGACCGCGATCACTCCTCCCTCGCCGTCGGCGATCGCGGTCTGGGTGGCGAGAACACGAATGAGTTCGTGTTCGTCGTCGGGAAGCCCCAGTACGCACCGGGCGCCGACCGACGTTGCTGCACGCCAATGTTCGACAGTCGGCTCACCTCGTGACAGCACGACGACGCCGTCGCGGCGTGGCAGTCTGCGGGCCAGCACAGCGGAACTGTGTGGCGGGTCCAGGAGAACGGCATGTGCGTCGTCCCAGTCGATGCGTGTCGGCAGCGCTCCTTCGTCGACCGAATCATGTTCGTGCACAGTGCACTCCGCTGCCGCAGCGACGCGCAGTGCATCTGCGCGCAGGGCCGCATCCGCGGTCAGAAGGAGCACCGTTCTGGACCGTGCCGTCGAGTCGTCTTCCATGAACGAAGAGCCTGTGCCATGGCGTCCCTCCCGCCAAGACCATTTTCGGAAATGTGGATGAACGAGGGGGCTGTGGATGAATTACTGGACGGTGGTACCAGAATGCGTCGGTGAATCTACCGACGGGTAAGTCCGATTACGGCACAACACATTCCGGCCCATGGGAACGTCTGGACTGTGCGATTCGACGGGAATGCGGGGCGAACTGGCCCGAAATAGAGGACGACCCTCGCCAGGGGGGGAGGAGGCGAGGGTCGTCTAGTTCAGCCCCGGGGGGTCGGGCTGAACTCGTCCGAACCGAATCGGACTGCATCAATACTACACCCGGCGAAGGCGCTGTTTGCAAGTTCAACATTCAGGTTTTCCACCGCTTGTTTCGGCAGGGCCATCGTCGAGTCACCTGCGCCCTCTATTGTGATGACCGTGAACACCAGCGCCGGCGTCGATGACGCCGAATCACCTCGTCCCGCCGGAAGAATTGCTGCGTTCTTCGACCTCGACAAGACAATTATCGCCAAGTCGAGCACACTTGCGTTCAGCAAACCCTTCTTCGATCAGGGCCTCATAAACCGGCGTGCGGTACTGAAGAGCAGCTATGCCCAGTTTCTTTTCTTGCTCTCCGGCGCCGATCACGACCAGATGGAGCGAATGCGTGCCCACATCGCCGGGATGAGTGCGGGCTGGGACGTCGAGCAGATCAGGTCCATCGTCGCGGAAACGTTGCACGACATAGTCGATCCGCTCGTGTTCGCCGAGGCGACCGAGCTCATCGCCGACCACAAACTGCGCGGCCACGACGTCGTCGTCGTATCAGCATCGGGCGAAGAAATCGTCGCTCCCATCGCGGAGGCACTCGGCGCCGACATCAGTACCGCCACCCGCATGGAAGTCGTCGACGGTCGGTACAACGGCACCGTCGAGTTCTACTGCTACGGCGAAGGCAAAGTCGAGGCGATGACTGCTCTCGCCGACAGCCGAAACTACGACCTCACACAGTGTTTCGCGTATTCCGACTCGATGACCGACCTGCCGATGCTACAAGCCGTCGGCCATCCGACGGCCGTGAATCCCGATCGAGCACTGCGCAAGGAGGCCGCATCACGCGGCTGGCCGATCCTGACTTTCTCCAATCCCGTATCCTTGCGCGCGCGGATCCAGACACCGTCCGGTACAGCCGTTGCGGCAAGTGCCGCAGCAGGATTCGGCGCTCTGATGGCCGGGGCAGTCACGTACGGATTACTCCGAAGAAAACGATGAGAACCCCTTGATGTGAGCGGCACCACAGGGTAGAAATGACGTACGGAGGAACGGAAGGCCAAGAACGACCCGGAAGAGAAGGTTCGCTCTCCCGACCCGGACTCCCAGCACGGACATCAGGCACCCACGCGGAGCTCGCCGCTGACATGGCAGAAGCGCTGTGGGCCTGCGAGATTCGGGAAGCGGCAGCAAGAACCCTGCACCGGTTGCAGGGATGACCTCCCTCTTCACCGGACCGTCGCCGAGGCCTCGCGATCGCAAGATCGCCACAGCCCACCTATGCACGCTTGGTAACCGGGTAGTCCGTGCTAACGGGCGGCGACGCCGACTTCCACAGTCGGCATCGCCGCCTTTTGGCGTTCCCCCAGCCCCTGTTCCCACACCAACGGCGGACCTACTGCGCGTCGGCTATCGACGTCGCCTCCATCGCACCGGCCTCGAGAGCGCCGCAGCACAGCATGATCCAACTTCCGACGCCGGTGGCCGTGCCGGACGAGAAACCGACCGCCCCGTCGCGGTAGGCCTGCGACCGCCGCATCCAGCTGACCTCGGGGACGCCGAGATTGTGTGGATCGAGGCCGGATGACGTCGCGACCAATCGAGATGCAGCGCGCGCGACGACGCCGTCCGCAGTCCCGAAAGGCTTCAAGGTCAACAACTCCCCGTGCACGATCGCCGCGATGACGGGCGCGGGAGCCGACGTTCCACCGGTGACCAGTTGCGCCAGAAGGTCGAGTCGCTCGCCGATGCCCTGTTCGTCCCGCGGTCTTCCCAGGAGTGCGTCGTCGTCGACGAGGTCTGCGGCCGCGAGTAGGTGAAGTCGGGCCAGAGCTTGGAGCGGCGCACGTTTCCACACTCCCAGCATGTTCTGCAGCGCGTCCCCGTCCAGCGCCGACGCGACCCGCAGCGAACCCGCCAGTACCGGATCGCCGTCCTCGCCTTCGCGGGGGAAGTCCATCGATCCGCCGTCGAGAGCGGACGACGACCGGGCTGCGCGGACAGCGGCTTCCGCAGCGGTCGCGGGCCATCCCCGTCGATTGGCCTTGTGCCGGTGCACAGCACCGAGCGAGTCACGCGCTCGTTCGGCGGCATCGACGATGCCGGGGAGTTCGAGCAGCGGGGCAAGGGGATCCGTCACGAGTGACGACGCTACCGCGTGGCTCTTGCCTACAGACAACACCACCGTGGGTTCACTGCCTGTGAACCCACGGTGGTGTTGTCGATGTAGCTCAGACTCCGAGCTCGATGGATCCGCCGGGGATCGCAGCGAGGAGCCGCTGCGTGTACTCCTCCTTGGGATTGTCGAAGACCTCGTCGGTCTTCGACGCCTCCACGATCTCACCCGATCGCATGACCAGGACGTCGTCGGCGATCTGACGAACCACGGCAAGGTCGTGAGTGATGAACAGGTACGTCAGTCCCAGCTCGGCCTGCAGGTCGTTGAGCAGCGACAGGATCTGTGCCTGCACCAACACGTCGAGAGCGGATACCGCCTCGTCGCAGATGACCATCTCCGGCTGAAGAGCCAGCGCACGAGCAATTGCGACGCGTTGGCGCTGGCCACCGGACAGCTCGTTGGGGAACCGTCGCATCACCGATGTCGGTAGCGAGACCTTGTCGAGCAGATCCCGTACCCGAGCTTCGCGTTCCTTCTTGGACCCGACGCCGTGTGTACGGAGCGGCTCCTCGATGGTCCGGAAGATCGAGTACATCGGGTCGAGCGATCCGTACGGGTTCTGGAAGATCGGCTGCACACGACGACGGAAGGCGAATGCCTCCTTGTTGCTGAGGCCTGCCACGTCGCGGCCGTCGAACTGCACGGATCCTTCGGTGGGTTCGAGGAGACCTAGAACCATCTGTGCGACAGTCGATTTGCCCGACCCGGACTCGCCGACGATGGCTGTCGTCGTGCCGCGTTCGACCGTGAAGGACACGTCCTTGACGGCGGTGAACAGCGACGACTTGAACGGACTGCCACCGCGCAGCTTGAACTGCTTGGTCAGCTTGTCGACGACGAGGACCGTGTCGCGTGCCGGCTCGAACGTCGCGTCATGCTCTTCGGAGGTGACCTCCTCGGCCACCTCTTTGGCGTGCTCGACGATCTCCTTGCGAGCAACCGACGACGTCAACCGCTGCGATGCCAACGACGGCGCCGCGGACACCAGCTTCTTCGTGTACGGATGCTGTGGATTCTGCAGAATCTCCAGTGCCGGACCGGATTCCACGATCCGGCCCTTGCTCATGACGACCAGATGTTCGGCGCGCTCGGCAGCGAGACCGAGGTCGTGTGTGATGAGCAGGACCGCCGTGCCGAGGTCCTTGGTGAGACCTTCGAGATGGTCGAGGATCTGACGCTGGACCGTGACGTCGAGTGCGGACGTGGGCTCGTCGGCGATCAGCAGCTTCGGCCGCGCCGACAGTCCGATCGCGATGAGTGCACGCTGGCGCATACCGCCCGAGAACTCGTGCGGATACTGGTTGACGCGCTTCTCCGACTCGGACAGACCCGCTTCTTCCAGCAACTCGATCGCACGAGCCTTGGCCGCCTTGCCCTTGGCGATATTGTTGGCGGCCAACGCTTCTTCGATCTGGAAGCCGATCTTCCACACAGGGTTCAGATTCGACATCGGGTCCTGAGGGACGAGGCCGATCTGGCTTCCTCGCACCTCGACGAAGTCTTTCTCCTTCGCCTGCGCGAGGTTCTTGCCGTCGAACCAGATCTCGCCCGCCGTCACCTTGCCGGTGCCGGGGAGCAGATTGATGATGGCATGAGCCGTCGTCGACTTTCCCGAACCGGATTCGCCGACGATCGCGACGGTCTGGCCCGGGTACACCGTCAGACTGACGCCTCGAACTGCCGGTACCGGACCGGAATTCGACTGGAACGAGACCTCGAGATTCTTGATGTCGAGAAGAGGCTGCTCAGTTTTTCCGAGATCGAGAGTCATCGCTTTCTCGCTTTCGGGTCGAGAGCGTCACGAAGCGCGTCGCCCATCATGATGAAGCCCAGCACCGTGATCGCCAGTGCGGCAGCGGGATAGAACAGGATGGTCGATCCCGCACGCAGCGTCACCTGAGCCGCGCTGATGTCCCCGCCCCACGACACCTCGGTCGGCGGAAGGCCGATACCCAGGAACGACAGGGTGGCCTCGGCGACGATGAACGTACCGAGTGAGATCGTCGTGATGACGATGATCGGGGCCATCGAGTTCGGCAGCACGTGCCGAATCAGTGTGCGCACCTTGGACACTCCCAGTGCACGCGACGCCATGACGTAGTCGTTGTTCTTCGCCGACAACACCGCACCACGGGTGATACGAGCCATCTGCGGCCAGCCGAACAACGCCAACACGAGAATGACGGTCCAGATGGTGCGATCGGTGAACAGCTGCATCAGCACGATGGCCGCGAGGATCAGCGGCACACCGAAGAAGATGTCGGTCAGTCGCGACAGCAGCGAATCGGCCCAGCCGCCGTAGAACCCGGCGAACGAACCGAACAGGACGCCGATGACGAGCACGAGGAACGTCACCCCGACACCGGTGAGGACCGACGCGCGGGCCCCGAAGATGGTGCGGGAGTAGATGTCACAGCCTTGGCGGTCGAATCCGAAGATGTGGCCCGACTGCGGGCCCTGCATGCTGAAGTCCAGGTTGCAGTACCGCGGGTCGGCGCTGGTGAACAGGCTCGGGAACGCCGCGACCACGATCACCGCGACGATGATGGCAGCCGAGATGATGAAGATCGGGCGCTTGCGCAGGCTGCGCCACGCGTCCTTCCAGATGCTCGACGGCGCGTCGTCGATACTCACGACGTCGGTCTGAGTGACGTCGATGACGTCGTCCTTCTCGACGAAACGAGCCTGCCTCACGGCACGAGTGTTCGATGTTGTTGGCTCAGGCATAACGGATCCTTGGGTCGAGCGCTGCGTAGAGGAGATCGACGACGAGGTTCGCGATGAGGTACACGACGATCAGGACGGTCACGAACGAGACGACCGTCGGTGCCTCACCACGGATGACGGCCTGATAGATCGTGCCGCCGACACCGTTGATGTTGAAGATTCCCTCGGTGATGATCGCGCCGCCCATGAGCGCCGCGAGGTCTGCGCCGAGGAACGTGACGACCGGGATGAGCGAGTTCCGCAGAACGTGGACGTTCACGACACGGCTGCGGGACAAGCCTTTTGCCGTCGACGTGCGCACGAAGTCCGCGCTCAGGTTCTCGGCGACCGACGTACGAGTCAGCCGCACGACGTAGGCGAAGGACACTGCCCCGAGAACGAACGCGGGCAGCAGCAAATTCTTGAAGCTGGTGTTCCCACCGACCGTGGGCGGGACGATCCCCCACTTGATGCCGATGAAGAACTGCGCGAGGAAGCCGATCACGAAGATCGGGACCGCGATGATGACGAGGCTGACGACGAGGACCGTCGAGTCGAACAGCTTTCCCTTGCGCAGGCCTGCGATCAGACCGAAGCCGATACCGAAGACACCTTCGATGACGAGGGCCATCGCGGCGAGCTTCGCGGTGATCGGAAATGCTTGCACGAGAACTTCACTGACCGGTCGACCAGAGAAGGACATACCGAAGTCGAACGTGAAGATGCCCTTCAGGTACAGCAGATACTGCACGATGAACGGCTGGTCGAGGTTGTAGCGGGCACGAAGCTGGTCGGCGACGGCCGGGCTGATGGCTTTGTCTCCGGCGAGCGCGGCAATGGGGTCACCGGGGAGCAGGAAGACCATGGCGTAGATCAGAAATGTCGCCCCGATGAAGACGGGGATCATCTGAAGTAAGCGGCGTCCGATGTACCAGAGCATCGGATCACCTCCTTAACAGGAAGGCGGACGTCACCGAGACGTCGTGAGTAACGAGGGGGAGGAACACACGAACAGGGCGGTAGGTGGAAAGACCTACCGCCCTGCCCGGTCTTACGAAGAGGATCAGTTCTTCTCGATCTGGTTGTAGATCGGGATTCCGTCCCAACCGATCTTCACGTTGGTCACGTTCTCCGACCAACCACTCGCTGCGTTGCGGTACCAGTTCGGCACTGCAGGCAGGTCGTTGAGCAAGATCGCCTGGGCCTGGTTGATCAGGTCCTGAGCCTTGCCCTTGTCCGTTTCGCTGGCCGACTCACGGAGCAGGCGATCGAACTCGGGGTTGCTGTAGTCACCGTCGTTGGAGCTGCCACCGGTCTGGTAGTTCTGCGCCAGGAAGCCGTACTGCTGCGGGTAGTCACCCTGCCAGCCCGAGCGGAATGCCGTCGGAATGGTGCGGTTGGTGGCTTCGGTGCGAAGCTGCGCGAACGTCGGGTACGGAGCGCCCTGTGCCTCTATGCCGAGGGTGTTGCGGATGCTGTTGGTGACCGCGTCGACCCATTCCTGGTGTCCACCGTCGGAGTTGTAGGCGATGGCGAACGTGCCGGTCCACGGTGCGATGGCGTCGGCCTGTGCCCAGAGGTCCTTGGCGGCCTCGGGGTCGTACTCGACGTTCGACTCGTTCTCGAGCGAATCGGTCCAGCCTTCGATTGCCGGGCTGGTGTAGTCCTTGGCAGGAGTACGCGTGTTGTTGAAGATCTGCTCGGTGATCTGATCGCGGTTGATCGCCTTGGAGATCGCCTGACGACGCAGCACACCCTCTTCGCCACTGAAGTGCGCGAGACGCGACGGGATGGTGAAGGTCTCGATGCTGGCGGACGGCTGGTTGACCGTGCGTCCGGGCAGATCGGTCTCGAACGTCGTCACAGCGGAGGACGGAACGTTGTCGAGTACGTCGACGTTGTTCGACAGCAGGTCCGTGTACGCGGTGTCGAGGTTGCTGTAGAGGATGAAGCTGATGCCGCCGTTGGCCGGCTTGCGGTTGCCGTCGTGGTCCGGGTTGGTGACCAGGTCGATGCGGACGTTGTGCTGCCACGCGCCTTCCTGTGCGAACTTGTACGGTCCGTTGCCGATCGGGTTCTCACCGAACGCTGCCATGTCGGCGTATGCGACCTCGGGCAGCGGGTAGTAGGCCGCGAAGCCCAGGCGATCCGGGAACGCCGCCTCGGGCTGCTTCAACTCGATGGTGAAGGTCTTGTCGTCGACGACCTGCAGACCGGACATGGTCTGTACGGTCGGGTTCTCGGCGGCGACCTCGTCGTAGCCCTGGATGGGATCGAAGAACGACCCCTGCAGCTGCGCGTTGGTGGACAGCGCGCCGTAGTTCCAGGCGTCGACGAAGGATTTCGCCGTCACGGGGGAGCCGTCGGTGAACGTCCAGCCGTCCTTCAGGGTGACGGTGTAGTTCTGGCCGTCGGTGGTGTCGATGGACTCGGCAACCTCGTTCTCGACACCGCCCTCGGGCGTGTACGAGACCAGGCCGGCGAAGATCGAGTCGACGACGCGTCCACCCGTGTTCTCGCTGGTATTGGTCGGCACGAGCGGGTTCTGCGGCTCGCCGCTCCATGCGTTGATGATCGCGGAGCCGTCGCCGGATCCACCTCCGCTGGACGAGTCACTCGATGAGCACGCTGTGACCAGCGCCGCTCCTACGACGACCGCCACTGCGGCCGTCGCAATGCGCGTTCTACGCAAAACAAATCCTCTCTTCGGTTCGATCATGGGTTTGCCATGACCGACCCCATGGGCGTCACGCCCACGGAGTTGTGTGGGGGCGACCGCCTGCCACCACGTCGTGCGCAGTAGCAACGATCTCAATACACAGGACTTTAGACACATCCTGAGATGACCATGTGAGCTGCCCCGCAAACTGCTGACTCCCGAGTAACTCCGAAACATGATCGAAACTTTTCGGCAAGTCATTTCGGACGCCCTGCGGACCCGTCCGTTCGGGCCGGACCGAAGAGATGGTCCTGAGTACCGCCTACCGCGCGAAACCTACCGATCACCGCAGATCAGAGAGTTGCAGCACGCTGCAACGGTGCGACGGCCCTCACATGTGACTACCCTCACTAAGGCTGCAGGAGCGTTGTATTCGACAGACGAAAGAGAGCCATTCGAGATGACGACCAGTACCTCCGGAGCGCACGACACAGCGGCGGATTCGTATCCACCGTCGGCGGAGTTCGCGGCTCAGGCGAATGCGACTGCCGACCTCTACGCCGACGCCGAGAAGGACCGGCTAGCGTTCTGGGCGGAACAGGCACGACGCCTGCACTGGCACACCCCGTTCACCGAGGTACTGGACTGGTCCGACGCCCCCGTTGCCAAGTGGTTCGGCGACGGCGAACTCAACGTCGCCTACAACTGCGTCGACCGCCACGTCATCGACGGACACGGGGACCAGGTCGCCATCCACTGGGAAGGCGAACCCGGCGACAGCCGCGACGTCACCTACAACGATCTCCTCGCCGAAGTCTCCCAGGCCGCGAACACCCTCACCGAACTCGGACTCGTCGCAGGCGACCGCGTCGCGATCTACATGCCGATGATCCCCGAAGCCATCGTCTCCATCCTCGCCTGCGCGCGCCTCGGACTGACCCACTCGGTCGTCTTCGCCGGCTTCTCCGCCACCGCACTGCGCTCCCGCATCGACGACGCCGAAGCCAAACTCGTCATCACCACCGACGGCCAGTGGCGACGCGGCAAGCCCGCCCCCATCAAGGAGACCGTCGACCAGGCCGTCGACGGGGCCGCATCCATCGAACATGTCCTGGTCGTCAAGCGCACCGACTCCGAGGTCTCCTGGAGCGCCCCGCGTGACCTGTGGTGGCACGAGACCGTCGCACAGGCGTCGACAACCCATGAGGCGCAACCCTTTCCGGCCGAGCACCCACTGTTCATCCTCTACACCTCCGGCACGACGGGTAAGCCCAAGGGCATCATCCACACCTCCGGCGGCTACCTGACGCAGACCTCCTACACCCACCACAACGTCTTCGACCACAAGGCGGGCAAGGACGTCTACTGGTGCACCGCCGACATCGGTTGGGTCACAGGGCATTCCTACATCGTGTACGGACCGCTCTCGAATCGCGCGACGCAGGTCGTCTACGAAGGAACACCGAATTCGCCTGACGAGCACCGGCATTGGAACGTCATCGAGAAGTACAAGGTGTCGATCTACTACACCTCCCCCACCCTCGTGCGCACATTCATGAAGTGGGGCAAAGAAATTCCCGACGCCCACGACCTCAGTTCCATCAGACTGCTCGGCTCGGTCGGCGAGCCGATCAACCCCGAAGCATGGCGGTGGTTCCGCGACGTCGTCGGCGGCGGCACCGCACCGATCGTCGACACCTGGTGGCAGACCGAAACCGGATCGATCATGGTCTCCCCACTGCCCGGCGTCACCGCCACCAAGCCCGGCTCGGCACAGACTCCCCTACCGGGCATCTCGGCGAAGATCGTCGACGACGACGCCCAGCCCCTCGGCCCCGGCGGCAACGGCTACCTCGTCCTCGACGAGCCGTGGCCGTCGATGCTCCGCGGCATCTGGGGCGACATGGACCGCTACAAGGAAACCTACTGGTCCCGCTACCCCGAGCAGGGCTGGTACTTCGCCGGTGACGGCGCCCGCTTCGACGACGACGGCGACCTCTGGGTCCTCGGCCGCGTCGACGACGTCATGAACGTCTCCGGCCACCGCATCTCCACCAGCGAGGTCGAATCCGCCCTCGTCGGACACCACGGTGTCGCCGAGGCCGCCGTCGTCGGAGCCGCCGACGAGACCACAGGACAAGGCATCGTCGCGTTCGTCATCCTGCGCGCAGGTGTGGAGAACACCGGCGACGACCTCATCGCCGAGCTGAAAGCACAAGTGGCGACCGAGATATCCCCGATCGCCAAGCCTCGGGAGATCTCCATCGTCCCCGAGCTGCCGAAGACCCGCTCCGGCAAGATCATGCGACGCCTCCTGCGCGACGTCGCCGAAGGCCGCGACCTGGGCGATACCTCCACCCTCGTCGACCCCAAGGTGTTCGAGTCGATCAAGAAGGGCCGCTAGCGGCCATGTGCACGAAAGTACATAGCCCGCTATGTACTTTCGTGCACGTGCGCGTAGCGCCTACACGTTTTCGAGCTGCTGATCCCTGGTCTCCCGCATGACGATCAGCGAGATGAGCGTCAGCGCGGCGACGATGGCGAGGTACACGCCCACCCATCCGACGCCGTAGCTGGAGACCAGCCACGTCGCGATGAACGGCGCCACCGCGGCACCGAGGATCGAGCTCGTGTTGTACGAGATTCCGGAGCCGGTGTAGCGCACGTTGGTCGGAAACAGTTCCGGCAGAACAGCACTCATCGGTCCGAACGTCAGGCCCATCAAGCCGAGGCCGACGCACATGAAGACCAGCATGCGGCCGGCGGACGCATCCTCGGGAGCCGCGAACCAGTGGAACGACAGACCGAACACGACGATCGCAGCGGTGATGACGATCAGGGTGGGGCGACGGCCGTACTTGTCGGCGAGCAGACCCGCGACAGGAATCAGGGCGGCGAAGAACAGAACCGCGATCAGCTGCAGCTCGAGGAAATCGGTGTAGGCGATGGTGATCTTCGGCCCGTTGACGTCGGAAACCTTGCCGGTTCCGTAGCTGACCACCCACGTCGTCATGATGTAAAAGAGGGTGTAGGTGGCGAGCATGACGAACGTGCCGATGATCAGCTGACGCCAGCTCGTCTTGAAGACCTCGGCGAGCGGTGTCTTGACCTTCTGGCCGCGCTCGACGGCGAGTTTGAACACCGGCGTCTCTTCGAGCTTCAGACGCACGTACAGGCCGATGATGACCATGACTGCGCTGAGCAGGAACGGGATTCGCCAGCCCCACGTGAGGAACGCGTGGTCGGTGCCGGAGTTCGCGGCGTCGTAGCCGGTGATGATGACGATCAGCAGGAAGATGCCGTTGGCGAAGAAGAAGCCGATCGGTGCGCCGAGCTGCGGGTACATCGCGGCCCATGCGCGCTTGCCTGGCTTGGCCGTCTCCGTGGCCAGAAGTGCAGCGCCACTCCACTCACCGCCCAGGCCGACGCCCTGAGCGAAACGCATCAGAGCCAGCAACGCGGGCGCGATGATTCCCACCGCTCCGTACGTCGGCAGCAGGCCGATCAGGAAGGTCGCGATTCCCATCGTCAAGAGCGAGCCGACGAGGGTTGCCTTGCGGCCGATACGGTCACCGAAGTGGCCGAACAGGACCGATCCGATGGGACGTGCAACGAACGCGAGCCCGAACGTCGCGAACGACGCCAGCAGAGCCGTCGTGTCGTTGCCTGCCGGGAAGAACAGCTTGGGGAAAACCAGCACCGCGGCGGTGGCGTAGATGTAGAAGTCGAAGAACTCGATCGACGTCCCGACCATCGAGGCGACGACGATACGAGACCGTGGTACCTCCGGGGCCGGTGCCGTGGTGCCGTCGCCGGGGACGGCGGAGGTAGTGCTCACGGTTGTGCTCCTGCTTTTGCGCTTCGAAGAATGGGGTAGTACTTCTGTGCAAATTACCTGATGACAGCCTGAGAAAATCAGCGGATCCCGAATTCTGCGGCCTGTAGGACGGCCGCTCGAGCGCGGGCAGCCTGATCGGCACTAGTGTTACGGCAGACCGGCCGAGACCAGAATCATCAGCACCAGCAAGTGGAGGGGTCGAGAAGTTGAGCGAGACCAATCGCGGCAATGGAACTGCATACCCGGAGGGCGTACCGAACACGATCTCGTCGATCCCTCTGTCGGATCCGGACTATCGCGCCCCGGGCACCGGCAGCATCGGCAACCTCGTCAAGGACGCGACGGCGCAGGTCTCCACGCTGGTCCGCGCCGAGGTCGAGCTCGCCAAGGCCGAGGTCACCGGCGAGATCAAGAAGGGCCTGCAGGGCAGCCTGTTCTTCCTGCTCGCACTGGCCGTGCTGATCTTCAGTGCCTTCTTCTTCTTCTTCTTCGCTGCCGAGACGCTCGACATCTGGCTGCCCCGGTGGGCCGCGTTCCTGATCGTGTTCGTCTTCATGGTGTTGGTCGCCGCGATCTTCGCGTTCCTCGGATACCGACGCGTCAAGAAGCTGCGGAAGCCGGAGAAGACCATCGACTCGCTGAAGCAGGCTTCGACGGTTCTGCCCAGCCAGCACGAGTCCACACCCGGTATCCCCGGTTACAAGAAGTAGCGACGCACGCCGCGGGGCTCGCCGATGATTCAGCCTGATCCGTCCACCGTTCGCTTCGGTGGGCCGTGGATCCACCGCGATGTACATGCGAACGGCATCCGCTTCCACGTCGTCGAGGCGGCGGATGTGCCGTCGGATGCCCCGCTCGTCGTGCTGTTGCACGGTTTCGCCGACTTCTGGTGGTCGTGGCGTCATCAGCTGACGGCACTGTCGCGGGCCGGGTACCGCGCTGTGGCCGTCGACCTGCGTGGTTACGGCGACAGCGACAAGCCGCCCCGCGGTTACGACGGCTGGACTCTGGCCGGTGACGTCGTCGGCCTCATTCGAGCTCTCGGTTACGGCAAGGCGACGCTCGTCGGGCATGCCGACGGGGGTCTGGTCTGCTGGGCGACGGCGGCGCTGCACCCCCGAATGACACGGGCGATCGGATTGGTCGCATCCCCCCACCCCATCGCGCTGCGTCGGTCCGTACTGCGCGACAAGGCGCAACGACGCGCACTGCTTCCGTACTTTCTGCGCTACCAGGTTCCGATTGCGCCCGAGCGCGCGTTGACCAAGAACGACGGGATTGCCGTCGAACATGTTCTCCGCGCCCGGACATCCGACGCCTGGCAGAACACCGACGAGTTCGACGACGTCGTGACGCAGATGCGGTCGGCAATTCGAATCGCCGGTGCCGCCCACTGTGCGCTGGAGTATCAGCGCTGGGCGTTCCGTAGTCAGTTCCGATCCGACGGTAGGCGATTCATGCAGGCGATGAACACTCGGCTCGACATCCCTGTGCTGCAGATCCACGGTGACCGCGACCCGTACGTGCTGTCGCGGACCGTCGGTGCCGACGCGAGATGGGCGCCGCAGCAGCGTCTGCATACCGTCGTCGGCGCGGGTCACTACGTGCATCAGGAATCCCACGACGAGGTCACCGAGCAGCTTCTGGCTCTCTGCCGCGACTGAGGGACGCAGAATTCCTGGCCCGGCCGGCTGATCCTAGGACGTGCAAGTAATGTGCATCTCATCCGACGATCAGGGGAGATGTAGATGACAGAAACCGTATTGGTAGCAGGCGCACGGACGCCGATCGGGAAGCTCGCCGGAGCGCTCGCGTCGCTCAGTGCCGCCGACCTGGGCGCGCACGCGATCCGCGGCGCACTCACCAAGGCAGGCGTCGACGCATCGGCAGTCGACGCGGTCATCATGGGCAACGTCGTCCAGGCAGGCGTCGGACCCAACCCGGCACGCCAAGCCGCAGCCGCCGCGGACATCCCCCTGACCACCCCGGCGATCACAATCAACAACCTGTGCCTGTCCGGGCTGCAGGCCATCATCGACGCCGACCGGCTCATCAAGTCCGGAGACGCCGACATCGTCGTCGCAGGCGGCATGGAGTCGATGACGAACGCTCCCTACCTCGCCCGTGGCGCACGTACCGGATTCCGCTACGGCTCGGCTGCGCTCGACGACGCACTCGACCGCGACGCCCTCATCTGCGCCTTCGACGACGTCTCCATGGGCGAAGCCACCGACCGCTACGTCCAGGGCACCGACCTCGATCGCGCGGGCCAGGACGCATTCGCCGCCCGCTCCCACGAACTCGCCGCAGCGGCAACCGAAGACAAGACCTTCGCCGACGAGATCGTCCCCGTCGAGATCAAGAGCCGACGCGGAACCACCACCGTCACCGACGACGAAGGTATCCGCGCCGGCACGACCGCCGAAAGCCTCGGCAAGCTTCGCCCGGCGTTCCTCGCCGACGGCACCATCACCGCCGGGTCTGCGTCACAGCTGTCCGACGGTGCCGCCGCGGTGGTGTTGATGAGCAAGACCAAAGCTCAGGAACTCGGTCTCGAGTGGCTCGCTGAATTGGGGACTTCGGCCTTCGTCGCCGGACCCGACACGTCACTGCTGCACCAGCCCGCCAACGCGATCGCCAAGGCGCTCGAGAAGGACGGTGACCTGAAGGTCGGCGATCTGGATCTCGTCGAGATCAACGAAGCGTTCGCCGGTGTCGCGCTGGCCTCGGTCGGCCAGCTCGGACTCGATGCCGACAAGGTCAACATCCACGGCGGCGCGATCGCGCTCGGCCATCCCGTCGGGATGTCGGGCGCTCGCCTGGCGCTCTCGCTCGCGCACTCGCTGAAGCGGCGCGGCGGTGGCGTCGGAGCAGCCGCCCTGTGCGGCGGCGGCGGTCAAGGGAACGCGCTGATTCTCAGGGGCTGACGCCCATGTGCGCGGAAATACATACAGGGCTATGTATTTTCGTGCACATGGCGGCGCAGCCGCCCTACACGATGCAAACCCCAGTCCCGACTGAAACCGAGCTGCTCATGCCCTCGGCGAACTCGTCGGCGACCTCACTGGCGGTCAGAACGAAGCCGGTCTCGGGGTCGTCGACGGCCGCGCCGAACACGAGTCCGAGCACCTGGCCGTCCTCGGCGACGAGCGGCCCACCGGAGTTGCCCTGCCGCACCGAGCCGCGGACGGTGTACACCTGCCGCTCGACGGTTCCGGTCCGGTAGATGTCCGGTCCTTCGAGGTTCAACGTCTCGCGGATACGCGCCGGGCTCGCGGTGTACGGCCCGCCGCCCGGGTAGCCGAGCACGATGGCACTCTCCCCCGACACCGCGGGCTGCGACGAGAAGTTCAGGACGGGTGCATCGAGGCCGGGAACGCGCAGGATCGCAACGTCTTCCTCGGGATCGAACAGCACGACTTCGGCGTCGTAGACGGTGCCGAGCGAATCGACCGTGACGCCTTCGGTTCCGGCGACGACGTGGGCGTTGGTCATGACGATCTCCGGTGCCACGACGAATCCCGATCCTTCGAGCGCCTTCTGGCAGCTCGGTGCGACGCCGCTGATTTTCAGCACACTCTGCTGCAATTGCCCGACCAGCGGACTCGCCTGCAACGCGGGATCGGGCGGCTCGACGTTCGCCACCGGAGTACGACCGAACGGGCCGATGACGTCGGGCAGCCCGGACGTGTCGAGCAGCGCGGAGAACTCCTTGGGAATCCCGCGAAGCCATTGTGGTGCAACCTCGTCGACCTTGCCGAGCACCTGCGAACTGCGCACGGCAGTGGCCACTTCCGGCTGCGACGACGACGTCAGCGGAATCGCCAGCAGCCACGCCGCCGCGAGTACGGCTGCGGCTTGGAGGACCGCACCGACGACGCTGTCGACGGATCGGGCACCGCGCGAATGCATTCCGCTACGCAGCGCTCGACCGAGCACCATTCCGGAGACCTCGCCGATGATGACGAGCACCACGATCAACGCGATACCCACGAACACCCGCAGCCTCGTGCCGTCGACGTACTCCAGAACGTGTGGCGCGATGAGGATTCCGGCGACCGCTCCGAGCACGACACCCAGAAAAGCCATCGCCGACGCCACCGCACCCTGGCGCCATCCCGACGTCGCGGCCAGCAGTGCGATTCCGACGACCGCGAGATCGACCCACGCCCCGCCGGTCACTGGTCCAATCCTGCGGACCGACCGTTCAAACCGGCATCTACGGCAGCCAAACTCGCCTCCAGATCACGAATGTCCGATGTGTCCCATGCGGTTTCCCAGCCGGACACGGCCAGGAGACCAGCCAGAATACCGCCGGTGAAGCCCCACACGAGCATCCCGTCGACGGCGAAGGCCGGACCTTGATATCCGGCGGGATGCCGGACCTGGAATCGGTTGTCGGGGTCGAGCAGGTCGCGCACCGGCACTCGGACGACGCGTTCGGCCTCGGCGGTGTCGACGACTCCGACGCGACTGGGAGTCCGCCAGTAGGCGAGGACGGGTACGACGTCGAAACGCGACGGCGGCACGTAGATGCCCGGCATCGTCGCGAGCGGTTGGACTCCGGCCGGGTCGAGACCGGTCTCTTCTCTGGCCTCGCGCAACGCCGTCGCCGTCGGAGACTCGTCACCGGGATCGGTCGCGCCTCCGGGGAACGCGACCTGGCCGCTGTGTTGTCGCAGCGTCGCGGCCCGCTGCGTCAGCAGGATGTCGGCGTCGGCGGGCAGGCCGCCCTTGGACGTCGGGTCGGCGTCGTAAGACCCACCGAACAGCACAAGCACGGACGCGGGACGCGTCGGCTCGGAACCGGCCGCCTTACGTTGCAGGACAGGGTTGATGCCGTGTGTGTCGGCGAGCCCGTGCTCGCCTCCCGCTGCGTCGACGACGGCGTGTAGCCATTGCGGCGCGGTCACCGGGCGATACCGAGGTCGGTGCGGACGGCGTCGGCGATCTCGTCGACGCTTCGAAAAGGTTGTGGCAACACTCTGGCGACATTGCCATCCGCGTCGATCAGAACCGACACCGGTAGCACGCTCGGCGCGCCGACGGCTGTCGCTATACGACCTGCCCCGTCCTGCACACCGGGGAGATGGACGCCGTAGTCCGCGAGCTTGGTCAGTCCGTTCGCTTCGTTCCGATCCTGGTGCACCGTGAGGACGGTCAGCTGGTCCGCGACACTGTCGGCGTATTCCTGCAGGTGCGGCAACTCTTCGGCACACGGCCCACACCAGTACGCCCACAGATTGATCAGCGCAGGCTTGCCCGCGAGGGCCTGACCCAGGTCGACGCGGCTGCCGTCGCCGATGCATTCGAGCACGATCCCGGCCAGCGGTCCCGAGGCATCGGCGCCCGCAGGAGGGCATGGGTCGAGGTCTGCTCGCTCACGCAACGGCGCGAGGGCTTCCGCGGTGTCGGAGTCGCGGCGTTCCTCGACGACGGGAGTGCCTTGCCCGGGGCCGGTCGCCGTCGTCGGCGTGTCGTCGCCACGGGGCCAGATCGCGAACACGAGGGCGACGACCACGAGGAGCGCCGCAAGAGACCACCGTGCAGCAGAACCGCTCATGACTCGATTCCGGCCAATTCGAGGATGTGGTCCGTCTCGGGTCCCTTCACCAACGCCGCCGCAGCTACCTTGTCGACGGGTCCCAGCCCGTACGACGGGCAGTCCTTCGCGAGTATGCAGACACCGCACGCCGGTTTCCGCGCATGGCATACACGCCGGCCGTGGAAGATCACGCGGTGCGACAGCAGTGTCCATTCCTTGCGCTCGATGAGGGCGCCGACTGCGTGCTCGACCTTGACCGGGTCCTCCTCCTCGGTCCACTGCCAGCGGCGAACGAGCCTGCCGAAGTGAGTGTCGACGGTGATTCCCGGGACGTCGAACGCGTTGCCGAGGACGACGTTCGCGGTCTTCCGGCCGATACCCGGCAGCGTGACGAGGTCCTTCAGGTTCGCCGGAACCTCTCCGTCGAACCTCTCGAGAAGCGCCGACCCGAGACCGATCAACGAGTTGGCCTTGTTTCGATAGAAGCCGGTCGTTCGGATGTACTCCTCGAGTTCCGTTCTGTCCGCTTCGGCGTAGTCCCGCGCAGTGCGATATCTCACGAACAGACCGGGCGTCACCATGTTGACGCGTTTATCGGTGCATTGCGCCGACAGGATCGTCGCGACGGCCAATTCCAGCGGATTGGTGAAGTCGAGTTCGCAGTACACATGCGGAAACTCGCGGGCCAGCTCGCGATTCATGCGTCTGGCGCGTCGCACGAGCCCCAATCGCGTCTCCTCACGTTTGCGCACGTCGAGGGCTTTCGGGGCTGTCGATTTCACTCCACAACTGTACGGACAAGAATCGGCAACGAATCTGCCCTGTGTTCTTATCGAGACCTTCTGGGTGTTTACTGCTCGGTATGCAAGGACTCGCCGTGGTGCTCTTTCCAGTGCTCCTGATGATGTTCGCGCTCGCCATGGAGCGTGTGGAGTTCAGGTTGAGCAAGCTGGGAGTTCACGAACAAGAGGTGCAGGAATTTCTCGATCAGGCCAGCTCCTCGGAGGTCGCGACACTCGCGAACGAGGGCATGCCACACGCACTGGATCGCTTCAACGACCGCAAGCGCCGGGCGCCGGTCACCTCGAGCTCCGAGGACCTGGCGGACCAGCGCGCAAGCTGACTTCTCCTACCCCGAAACCAGTGTTCATCGAGTGAAATTTCGGTTAACGCCCATTTACGTGCGATTTCTTCACGAACTTCCGGTGGCGCCGATCACTCGCTTCCGATCTCGGCGAAGTAGACTTCACCGAGATAATTGTCATGTTTGATTACTGGCGTGGGTTCGGACGTCGCGAGACCGACGGATCCATGCCGCGTGAAACGCCTTCGTCGGCACGGGTGACCGGTTCGACGACATCCCAAAAGGAGCGCAAGTGGACGACGTCCTGGCACGGGCCGGCATCTTCCAAGGAGTCGAGCCCTCGGCGGTAGCGGCGCTGACGAAGCAGCTGCAGCCGGTCGATTTCCCCCGTGGACACGTGGTCTTCAACGAGGGTGAGCCGGGAGATCGGCTGTACATCATCGTCTCCGGCAAGATCAAGCTCGGTCGTCGCTCTCCTGACGGACGTGAGAATCTGCTGACGATCATGGGCCCGTCGGACATGTTCGGTGAGCTGTCGATCTTCGATCCCGGCCCCCGCACGTCGACCGCGACGACGGTCACCGAGGTGCGTGCCGTGAGCATGGACCGCGACGCACTCAAGGCATGGATCGATCAGCGCCCCGAGATCGCCGAGCAGCTGCTGCGCGTGTTGGCCCGTCGCTTGCGTCGAACCAACAACAACCTCGCGGACCTGATCTTCACCGACGTACCCGGCCGCGTCGCCAAGGCACTGCTGCAGCTCGCTCAGCGCTTCGGCACCCAGGAAGCCGGCTCGCTCCGCGTCACGCACGACCTGACGCAGGAAGAGATCGCACAGCTCGTCGGCGCATCTCGCGAGACCGTCAACAAGGCTCTTGCCGACTTCGCGCACCGCGGATGGCTGCGCCTCGAAGGCAAGAGCGTGCTGATCTCGGACTCCGAGCGTCTCGCACGTCGCGCGCGCTAGTTCTCCCGTAGGTAGGTCAGCTGCGCTTTGACCGACATCCGCGCAGCTGGCCACAGCTTCTTGTCGACGTCCGCATAGACGTGCTTCACCACCTGCATCGGCTTGGCGTCGTTGCCGAGCTGCGCGAGCGCTGCCTTGATCTGCTCCAGACGCTCCAGCCGGTGCTTTCGGTAGAACCGCGCGACCTCCGCGGTGTCGGGGACCTCGGCGCCGTGCCCGGGTAGCGCGAGTTTGCCTTCTCCTGCGGTTTCGAGCCGGTCCAGCGAGTTCAGATAGTCGGCCAGAGTGCCGTCCTTCGGGTCGAGCACTGTCGTACCGCGGCCGAGGATCGTGTCGCCGGTGAGAACCGCGTCGTCGAGGACGAAGCTGACCGAATCCGCGGTGTGCCCCGGCGTCGCGAGCACGGTGATGCGCAGACCCGCTGCCTCGATCACTTCACCGTCCGTCAGCGGTGTGCTGCCGTGGACGTACTTCTCCGACAGCGCGCGAATCGGCGCGCCCGTCTTCCTGTGAAACCTCTTCAGCCCGCCCGTGTGGTCCTTGTGCCGGTGCGTCACGAGCGCGAGAACGACGTTCCCGGTCGACGCCACCGCGTCGAGATGCTCGGAGTCCTTCGGTCCCGGATCGACGACGACGACATTCTCACTCCCCGGCGCGCGGAGAATCCACGTGTTGGTGCCGTCGAGCGTCATCTTGCCTGGGTTGTCGGCGAGCAGAACCGCTGCCGTGTCGGTCACCTGCCGGAGCTGACCGTATGCCGGGTGCGCGAGTGTCATGCCCGTACTTTAAGAGCATGAGAATCGGACTGGTAGGTGCAGGCCCCTGGGCACGGTCGACGCACGGTCCCGCGCTGGCCGCACATGCAGGCGTCGAGTTCGTCGGTGTGTGGGCGCGACGTCCCGACGCGGCCGCGGCACTCGGAGCGCCGGTGTACGACAGTTACGACGCATTGCTCGCCGACGTCGACGCCGTCTCGTTCGCTGTGCCGCCGGAAGTGCAGGGGCCGATGGCCGTCGCCGCTGCCGAAGCCGGCAGGCATGTGCTGTTGGACAAGCCGATCGCCGCAACTCTCGACGATGCCGAGCGTCTGGCAGATGCCGTCCGGCAGGCTTCGGTTCGGTCGATCGTGGCGCTGACGCGTCGATTCGCGCCGGAGACTCGCGCGTTCCTGGCCGCTGCACGCGGGCAGGATTTCAGCGCCGGGTCGGGGACGTGGCTGTCGGGCGCGGTGTTGGGCGGCGAGTACTCGCTGTCGGAGTGGCGTCACCGAGACGGGGCGTTGTTCGACGTCGGACCGCACATCTTCGATCTGCTGGACGTCGCGCTGGGTTCGATCACCGGCGTCGCACTGTCGCGGTGGGACAGGGCGTCGGACGCGTGGACGATCGTGCTCGAGCACGCAGGAGGTGCGGTCAGTACATCGCTGATGTCTCTGCGGACGCCGGTGCAGCCGTCACTGTTTCGCGTGGAGTTGAGCGGCAGCGACGGCGTCGTGTCGTTGGCCGACAGGTCGACGTCTGCGACGGACTGCTTCGCGGTTCTGCTCGACGAGCTCCTGGAGTCGATCGAGTCCGGAACCGAGCACTCCTGCTCGGTGCAGCGGGGATTGCACCTGCAGAAGGTGCTTGCGCATGTGCACGAAAATACATAGCCCCCTATGTATTTTCGTGCACATGCGACGAAGTCGCCTATACCTCGACGATCAGCTCGACCTCGACGGGAGCACCCAGCGGTAGCTCCGCGACGCCGACGGCAGACCGGGCATGCTTGCCCGCGTCACCGAAGATCTCGCCGATGATGTTCGACGACCCGTTGATCACACCGGGCTGCCCGGTGAACCCCGGCGCCGACGCGACGAAACCGACGACCTTGACGACTCGTTTGATCGCATCGACCCCGACGAGGGCGTCGATCGCGGCGAGCGCGTTGAGTGCGCACACACGAGCGGCCTCGGTGGCGTCCTCCGCGGACACCTCGGCGCCAACCTTGCCGGTCGCGGTCAGTTCCCCTGCCACGAGCGGCAACTGTCCCGACGTGTAGACGAGCGAACCCGTCTGCACCGCTGGAATGTAGGCCGCGAGCGGAGGAACGACGGACGGAAGTTCGATTCCGAGTTCGGCCAGGCGCGTCGACCAGTCAGCCATCCGTCAGCCCTTCGGGCGCTTGAAGTAGGCCACCAACGTGTCGCCGCCGTTGGGGCCGGACATGATGGTGACGAGCTCCCAGCCCTCGGCGCCGTAGTTGTCCAGGATCTGCTTCGTCGCATGAATCAGAACCGGTGCCGTGAAGTATTCCCAGGTGATCTTTTCGCTCATGGGCTGAGCCTAGCTGCCGCTGGCGCCGCAGCGCAGTGCGCCTTAAGGTCCGATGCACCATGGGCAAACTGGACATCAAGGACGCTGCGTTCCACTATCTGAGCGCAGACGGCGGGTCGACGGACATGTACGGGATCTACGTGTTCGACGCCCACCGAGGCGACCCTCCCACGTTCGACGGGATTCGAGCACATGTCGTCGCGCGACGGCCTCTCGTTCCCGCGTTGAACATCGCACTCCGGGAGGCTCCACTGAGAATGGACTTTCCGTCGTGGGTGCCCAGCGACAGCGCCACTGACGACCATCTGTCCGACCACGATCTCACCGACGGATCGTGGGCCGAGTGCCAGCAGCGCGTGTCGGCGATCCTGGAAACCAGGCTCGACGCTCGGGTCCGGGCCTGGCACCTGCATGTCCTGCGGGGCGTCCTCGACGTGCCGATGGTCGACGGGGTCGCGACGGTCGCCGTGCTGCAGGTCAGTCACGCGATGACGGACGGTCTCGGTCTGACGCGAATCTCCAGCGCCCTCTTCGCACCAGAGGGGACCCCCTCCGACGCCCTGGGTGCACTGCTGCCCGGCCATACGCCGGCCGTGCGTCCGCGGCGCCCGTTACTCGCCGCGACGGCAGCGGTCCTCGCCGCCCCGGTTCGCGTCGCGAAGTACGGAATTCGGATCAGAGCAGCTCGAAAAGCCTACTCGGCCAAACGGTCCGAGCTCGCTGCACCGGTGCGTCCAGGCCGGGCGACGCGTCTGACGGCCGATCCGACGACCAGGCGAGCTGTCCATGTGGTTCCACTCCCTGCATCGGCATTGCGAGACAGAGGCATTCCGGTCACCGCGGTGGCCTTGGCTGCGGTCGGATCGACGACGGAGAAGTATCTGCGCGAACACGGTGACGAGGTCCCCACCGTCCTGAATGCCGCAGTGCCGATCGCTCTGAGTCCCGACACCGAGTGGTCGTCGGCCAATCGCGCTCTGTCCGGCGTCGTGAATCTGCATCCAGGCGAGTCGGATCTGCCGAAACGCGCGCTCCTCATCGCGGAATCCGTTGCCTCCGAACGACGACGCGTCACGTCGAACGAGTTGCTCGCGATGGCTCGCGCGGAGGAGACGCTACCTGCACCGGTCGTCCTTGCCGCACAACGTCTTCGGCAACGTAGAAAGACCGTTGCTCCCACGACCTTCTGGACCCACACGAACGTGGTCAGCGTGGATCGCGGGCGTGCACGACCGGTACTCGAACTGTGCGGTAGTCGTTTGGCATTCGGATCGGGTACCCCGATGCTGACGACGAATCGGCCGCTCGTGCATGGCTTTTTCGGCGGCGGGGACATCATCACCGTCGTCGTGCTTGCGTGCCCGGATGTGGTACCCGATCACGACCGCTACGTGGAACTGCTCGTCGAAACGATCCACGAGATGTGAGAGAGTGCTCCCGTGAGCCGCCTCGACATCATCGACGCCTCGTTCCACTACTCCGGGGATGCCTCGCGCGACCAGTACGTGCTCGTCGCCTTCGCCGTGACCGGAGAGATGCCGACATTCGGGCAGATCTCCGATTTCATCTCTACTCGTGCCGCAGCGATTCCGGAACTCACGAAGCGAATCGTCGAAGTGCCCGGAAATCTGGATTTTCCCCGCTGGGTGCATGACGATGCGCCTGCGGCTTCGCATGTGTTCGAGATCTCGGATGCGCGTACCTGGAACGACTTTCGACGCGCCGTGGACCGACTCGTCACCGACCCCGTCGATGCCACCGAAGCGGCGTGGCGCGTCCATGTCGCCCGCGACGTGTCCGAGGTGCCCCAGACCTCCGGCACGTCCATTGTCGTCGTCTTCCAGGTGAGCCATGCAGTCGCGGACGGCCGCGGCGCATCGCAGTTGGCGCGCATGCTGTTCGCACCGACCCCCGACTCGACGGCCCGGGCACACGTCGGCACGGTGCGTTCCCTCGTTCCCGCTGCCGTCGGCTCCGCCCTCACGCTGCCGATTCGCACCGCGGCCGCTCGACTGGCCGCACGGAAAGCCCGTCGCGCATACGCTCACGAGCACGGTTTCGAGCCGCTGCAACGCGATTCGCATCGACCCGGCATCCGCGGCAACGCCGACCCGACGCCCTCACGCGTGTCGCACGTACACGTCTGTGCCCCAGGTCTTTTAACGCAGTCGACGCTGTCGGTGACGACCTTGGCACTGACGGCGGTGAGCCTCGCCACCGAACGCTACCTCGACGCCGTCGGCGACACGACGCCTGACACGTTGAATTCTCTTGTGCCGATGGCCGTTCCCGACGACTCACCGTGGAACGCCGTCAATCGCGTCGTCAACGGCGCCGTCGACCTGCACGTGACGACGCCCGATCTACGCGAACGAGCGCAGGCGATCCGCGCGTCTCTCCGCCGGACCCGCGCCGAGATGACCGACCCACTGCTTCTTCGCTGGATCAGCGCAGAGAATCTCATACCGGCTCCGGTCTTCCTGGCGATGAAGAAACTGACTGCTCGACGCGTGCGGCCGAATCACTCCGTGCCGGAGACAGTTCTGACGAACTCGACGGTGATCAGCGTGGACCGGGGTACAAAGGACCTCGAATTGTGCGGCGCGCCTGCGTTGTTCACTGCGGGGTTCCCGATGCTCGGGCCCGCTCGTTCGTTGACGCACGGGTTCTACGGACTCGGTGACACCATCTCGGTGTGCGTCGTCGCGTGCCCCGACACCTTTCCGGACCACGAACGCTACTCGGAGATCCTCGTGGCGGCCGTGACGGACGTAGCCGAGGCGACGGCCGGCCGAACCTGACGCGCACTCCCGTGACAGTGTTCGGGGTGTGAGTCGTCTCGATCTTCTGGATGCTGCCTACCACTTCTTCGCTGCCGAGGACGGCTCGCGTGATCACTACACGATGGTCGTCTTCGACTCGCCCATCGGCGACGCGCCTGCGGTGCGCGACATCGTCGACCACGTCCACGCTCGCGCGCGCAGCGTTCCGGAGCTGAACCGTCGAATCGCGCGAGTGCCGTTCGACCTCGACTTTCCCCACTGGGTCGCCGACGACAGCGAATTCGACGCCCGGGTCGTCCGCCACGACATGTCCGGCCGCACGTGGGCCGACATGGAGGACCTGCTGGGCCAGTTGAAGGAGTCACCGCTGGACGCGGCCGAGCAGGCGTGGCGCCTGCACGTCGTACACGGTCTGGCCGATGCGCCGAGGACCGTCGGCGCGCCGACCGTCGTGATCGTGCAGGTCACGCATGCCTTGACGGCCGGTGTCGGCGCAGGTCAGCTCGCGCGAGCACTGTTCGCACCGCCCGAGCCGACGCCGGCATTGCCGGGTCACGGCGATCCGACGAGCACCCGCACGCTCAGCGCACGGGCCGTCGGCGCGGCATGTGCCCTGCCGGTGCGCACGATTCGTTACGTCGTCCTCGCCGCGCGAGCCCGCCGCGCATTTCGGCGCAGCCCAGAGGTCGGCATCGACGGCGTCCCCGTCGAGGCGGTTCGCGGAAACGACGATCCGACGCAGCGCCGGGTCGTCCATGTACTCACGTTCGACTCGGGCCTGCTAAGACGCCCTGGACTGTCGGTGACGACGCTCGGTCTCACCGCGCTCGGTCTCGCCAACGCCCGGTTTCTCGCGGAGTTCGGTGAGCAGATTCCGTCGACTTTCAACGCGCGGGTACCGATCGCGATGCCCGACGACGTCGACTGGCCTGCCGCGAACCGCGTCGTGACGACCGGTGTCGCCCTTTTCACCGACGAGCCCGACCTCCGACGTCGAGCCGAGTCGATCCGCGAGTCCCTCGCCGACGGCCGCCGACGCGCGACCGGCGACACGCTGCTGCGCTGGGCGCGGGCCGAAAACCTGGTCCCCGCACCGCTGTTCCTCGCCGCACAACGACGTCGCCGGGCACGCCGCGTCCCGACGGGCACGACGGTCGGCGCCAACACGATCATGGTCAGCGTCAACCACGGTCCGCGCGACCTCGAGGTCTGCGGCGCGCGGGCGGTGTTCTCCGGTGATTTTCCGATGCTCAGCGAGGGGCATTCGATCACCCACGGCTTCTACGGCCTCGGCGACGCGCTTTCGGTGTGCATCGTGGCGTGCCCCAACACCGTGCCCGACCACGAGCGGTACGCCGAGATACTCGAGCAAGCGGTCATCGACGTCGCCGCGGCCACCGGCTGAGGTGCGTTTCTGACGGGGCAGTCGGCGATTCGTCTATATGGTCGTGGTGTGGGTACTTCGAGTTTCGACGGTTGGCCGGACAAGGCCGCCGCGGCGCGACTTCATTTCGTCTCGGGCAAGGGCGGCACCGGAAAGTCGACGGTCGCTGCCGCGCTCGCGTTGGCGCTCGCAGCGGACGGCCGTCGTGTCCTGCTGGTGGAGGTCGAGGGCCGTCAGGGCATAGCCCAGCTGTTCGACGTCCCGCCGCTGCCGCCGACCGAGACGCGCGTCGCATCCGCCGACGGCGGAGGTGAGGTCTACGCACTCGCCATCGACATCGAGACCGCGTTCCTCGAGTATCTCGACATGTTCTACAACCTCGGTTTCGCCGGGCGCGCAATGCGCAAGATCGGCGCTATCGAGTTCGCGACGACGATCGCCCCTGGTCTGCGCGACGTGCTGCTCACCGGCAAGGTCAAGGAATGCGTCGTGCGCACCGACAAGGCGGGCAAACGCGCGTACGACGAGGTCGTCGTCGATTCCCCTCCGACGGGACGCATCGGTAATTTCCTCGACGTCACCAAGGCGATGGCCGATCTCGCGAAGGGCGGACCGGTTCGCTCGCAGAGCGAGGGTGTCGTGCGACTGCTGCACTCCGCGGACACCGTCGTGCACCTCGTGACGCTGCTGGAGGCCCTGCCGGTGCAGGAGACCGCCGATGCCGTCCGTGAGCTGGAGGCTGCGGATCTGCGTCTCGGCACCGTCATCGTCAATCGCACCGAGCCGACATATCTGGCGTCGGACGCGCTTGCCGACGCGGCACACGGAACCGTCGACGCGGCAGCCGTCCGGATCGGACTTGAGAAGACGGGGATCTCGCTGTCCGACGACGATTTCGCCGGGCTTCTGACCGAGACGATCGAGCACGCGTCGACGTTGGCCGCGCAGGTCGACAGCGCTGCGCAGTTGGACGAGTTGGATACGGCTCGACTGCACCTGCCGATGTTGGCCGACGGCGTCGACCTCGGTGGGTTGTACGAGTTGGCCGCAGAGCTCAGAGAGCAGGGTGTGAAATGACGCGACCAGCTACGGGCGCCACGACCTCCAAGGCCGCGCCGATCCTGGACATCGAGAGGATCCTGCGGGACGAGGCGTCGCGCATCGTGGTGGTGTGTGGCGCAGGCGGCGTCGGGAAGACGACGACGGCAGCCTCCATGGCACTGCGGGCCGCCGAGCAGGGCCGCAGGGTCGTCGTACTGACGATCGATCCGGCGCGGCGTCTGGCGCAGGCTCTCGGCGTCGGCGAGTTGGACAATTCGCCTCAGCCGGTGACGCTGCCGGAGGGCGCGACGGGTGAGTTGCACGCGATGATGCTGAACATGCGTCGCACGTTCGACGAGATGGTGATCGAGCATTCGACGCCGGAGAAGGCCGAGCAGGTATTGGCCAACCCGTTCTATCAAACGGTCGCGTCGTCGTTCTCCGGAACGCAGGAGTACATGGCGATGGAGAAGCTAGGCCAGCTCGCGGCCGACAAGACGTGGGATCTGATCGTCGTGGACACCCCGCCGTCGCGCAATGCTCTGGATTTTCTCGACGCGCCCCAACGACTGGGGTCGTTCCTCGACGGCCGGTTCATTCGGTTGTTGATGGCCCCCGGCCGTGGGTTGACGCGCATGGTGACGGGTGCGATGAGCTTGGCTCTACGCGGGGTGTCGACGGTGATCGGCAGCCAGATGCTCACGGATGCATCGGCTTTCGTGCAGTCACTGGATTCGATGTTCGGTGGATTCCGCGAACGTGCGACGCGCACCTATCAGCTACTGAGGGCGCCGGGGACCAGCTTCATCGTGGTCGCTGCGGCGGAGCCCGACGCGCTGCGCGAAGCAGCGTTCTTCGTGGACAGGCTCAGCGGTGAGGGGATGCCGCTGGCAGGCCTGGTGCTCAATCGAACGCACCCGACCTTGTCGGCGCTGCCCGCAGATCATGCAGCGACGGCCGCGGATCAGCTGAGCGACCTGGACGAGGACTCGGCCGCGCTGACTGCGGCGATCCTGCGCATCCACGCCGCACGCGCGGTGACCGCGGCGCGGGAGCTACGCCTGCTGCGCCGATTCACCTCGGCGCACCCGAGAGTCCCGATCGTCGGCGTTCCGTCGCTGCCGTTCGAGGTGTCGGATCTGCACGCGCTTCGTGCCGTGGCCGATCAGTTGACCCGATCGGCCTGACGCGGACGTCGGATCAGATCGCGGCCTGTTGCTGACGCTGCGTTTCGAAGAAGTCGGCCCATGATTCGACTTCGGGGTGTTGTTTGAGCAATGCACGCCGTTGGCGTTCGGTCATCCCACCCCAGACGCCGAATTCCACTCGATTGTCCAGTGCGTCGGCTCCGCACTGCATCAGTACAGGACAATGCCTGCATATCGTCGCGGCCTTACGCTGCGCCGCCCCCCTGACGAAAAGCTGGTCAGGATCCGTGCCCGAACACCTAGCCTGCGACACCCACGCAATTCGAGCTTCTGCTTCTTCGACATCGAGCCGCGCCGGTGCTGTTGTCGTGTGCATTGCGGATACCCCTTTGCAATTCGAACGCCCTCGCTGGACATTCCACAAGCCCCTTTCACCGGCCACTTCACCCCTCGAAGCACACCGACCTGGGAGCTGCCCCACATTCATATACAAGTGTTATGTGAATCACACCGTGCTCATAATTTAGGTAAAGTCAGCGTCGAACGCAAGATGACAACGGCACTTTTCTGGTACGCGCGTCCCGACCAGGGCTTCCGCGACGGGCCGTCGGACTGCACCTGGGACCTGGGGCTCGACACACGTACTCTGTTCCACGTGTCAGTTGGAAAAACCGTGGCGAAGCTCGCCGGATGTTCCGCACTCGCAGGTGCACTGTTGGCCGGCGTCATGTTCCCCCTGGCGGGAGGGTTCGGTTACGCGTCCAATCGCGCGGCCGACACCGTGGACAACGTGTCGGCAGAACTCGTCGAGGGCGCTGTCCCGGCCGTGTCCACGATGGTCGATGCCGCAGGCAATCCCATCGCGTGGCTGTACGAGCAGCGCCGATTCGAGGTGCCGAGCGACCAGATCTCCAACGAGATGAAGCTGGCCATCGTCTCCATCGAGGACAAGCGCTTCGCCGAGCACCAGGGCGTGGACTGGCAGGGCACGCTGCGCGCGTTCCTGACCAACACGACGAGCGGTCAGGTCCAGCAGGGCGCGTCGACGCTCGATCAGCAGTACGTCAAGAACTATCAGCTGCTCGTCGTCGCGAAGACCGACGCCGAGCGTCGTGCCGCGATCGAGACCACGCCCGCTCGTAAGATCCGCGAGATCCGGATGGCGCTGACGCTCGACAAGGAACTGACCAAGGACGAGATTCTGACGCGGTATCTGAATCTCGTTCCGTTCGGCAATGCGTCGTTCGGCATCCAGGACGCTGCGCAGACCTACTTCGGGATCGACGCCAGCCAGCTGGACGCCAAGCAGTCCGCGATGCTCGCGGGCATGGTGCAGTCCAGCTCGGCGCTCAACCCGTACACCAACGAGCAGGGCGTCACCGAGCGACGGAACATCGTTCTGGACACGATGATCCAGAACATCCCCGAACGCGCCGACGAGTTCCGTGCCGCCAAGTCCGAGCCGTTGGGCGTGCTCCCGACCCCCAATTCACTTCCTCGCGGCTGCATCGCCGCGGGTGACCGCGGGTTCTTCTGCGACTACGCGCTGCAGTATCTGGCCAACGCAGGTATCAGCCGAGAGCAGATCGACAAGGGCGGATATCTCATTCGCACGACGCTCGATCCTCAGGTCCAGGAATCGACCAAGGCCGCGCTGGTCTCGAACACCAGCCCCAAGGTCGACGACGTCGCAACCGTCATGAACGTCGTCGAGCCCGGTCAGGATGCGCATCGCATTCTCGCGATGGGCAGCAGCCGAACCTACGGTCTCGACGCCGACGCGGACGAGACCGTGCAGGCCCAGCCGTACTCTCTCGTCGGTCACGGCGCCGGCTCGATCTTCAAGGTCTTCACGACGGCGGCCGCGATGGAACGTGGTCTCGGCACGAGTGCCGTGTTGCAGGTGCCCAGACGCGCCGAGGTCCGAGGACTGGGCGACGGTGGTGCCCGTGGTTGCCCCGCGAACACCTACTGCGTCGAGAACGCCGGTAACTACCCGGCACAGCTGTCGGTCACCGATGCGCTCGCTCAGTCGCCGAACACCGCGTTCGTGAAGTTGATCGAATCCGTCGGTGTCACGCCGACCGTCGACATGGCCGTGCGCCTTGGCCTGCGTTCGTACGCCGACCCCAACACGTCCGGCTTCGGTGAGCAGAGCATGGCCGACATGCAGAAGTCGCAGAACCTCGGCTCGTTCACTCTCGGACCGACGTGGGTCAACCCGCTCGAACTGTCCAATGTGGCCGCGACTCTCGCGTCGGGCGGCAAGTGGTGCCCACCGACGCCCATCGACTCCGTGTTCGATCGCGAGGGCAAGCAGGTGCCCGTGACGCAGCAGGCCTGCGAGCAGGTCGTCGAGCCGGGTCTCGCGAACACGCTGGCGAACGCGATGAGCAAGGACGATCAGCCGGGCGGTACGTCGGCAGGCGCTGCCGGATCGGTCGGATGGACGCTTCCAATGGCCGGTAAGACCGGTACCACCGAGTCGCACATGTCGTCGGGATTCCTCGGTTTCACCAACCGGTACGCGGCTGCGGTGCTCACGTACGGTGACTCGCCGACGCCCGGTGAGATCTGCTCGTTCCCACTGCGTCCGTGCAGCGACGGCAACCTGTATGGCGGTAACGAGCCTGCTCGTACCTGGTACAACGCGATGAGTCCTGTGGCGACCAAGTTCGGTCCCGTCGAGCTGCCTCCGGTGGATCAGAAGTACGTGCGCGGATCGGCCAACGGACAGGTCCCCGACGTCACGGGTCAGACGCAGAGTTCGGCCACGTCGACGCTGCAGGGTGCAGGATTCCAGGTGACGGTCGCGACGAGCGAGAGTTCGGCAGCCCGTGGAACGGTGACGTCGCAGTCGCCGTCGGGTTCCGCGGTACCCGGCTCTGCCATCACGATCTACGTCAGTGACGGTTCCGTCCGGCAGGCTCCGGCCGCTCCTGCGATCCCGGCCCTGCCGAACATCGAGATCCCGGCCTTACCGCCGAACATCCAGATTCCGGCGATTCCGGGTCTCACCGCTCCGCGGTGATGTGCACGGAAATGCATAACCCACTATGTATTTCCGTGCACATGAGCGGCTCGCTACAGGCGATCCTTGACTGCCTTCGACACGCGTGAGCCGTCGGCCTTACCTGCTGCGAGAGCGGTGGCGACCTTCATGACCTGGCCCATCTGCTTCATCGCCGGACGCTCACCGATCTCCTCGGCCACCTGAGCGATCGCGGTGTCCGCGACGTCGGCGAGTTCGGCGTCGGTCAGCGGGGTCGGCAGGTATTCGTCGATGATCTGCGCTTCGGCGCGCTCGTTGGCAGCGAGTTCCCCGCGGCCGTTCTCGGTGTAGATCTCGGCGGATTCGCCGCGCTTCTTCGATTCCTTCGCGAGCACCTTGAGCACCTGCTCGTCGGTCAGCTCGGTCGCTTCCTTGCCCGAGACTTCCTCGGTCTGGATCGCGGACAGCAGCATGCGGATGGTCGCGGTGCGGAGTTTGTCCTTCGCCTTCATCGAGGCGGTGAGATCGGATCGGAGCTGGGACTTCAGTTCGGCCATGTCACAGAACGCTACGCGGGCCGATACCGACACCGCACGTCGATTCCCAGGGCTGACGTATCGTTGGGAGCGTGTTCGTGAACAACAGTGCTACCACCTCCAGCATCCTGGCTGCCGCAACACGTGTTCGTAAGAGCGCGGCCGAGGCCCCTGTCCGGAGCGCAGCCCTCGCCACCGCGGGAGCCGCAGCACTCGGAATCGGGTACGCGACGCTCATCGAACGTAACGCGTTCACGCTGCGTGAGGCGTCGATGGCAGTCCTCGAACCCGGTTCATCGCCGCTGCGCGTGCTGCACATCAGCGACCTGCACATGATGCCGGGTCAGCGGATGAAACAGAACTGGCTCCGCGAACTGGATCGGCTCGAACCGGATCTCGTCGTCAACACCGGCGACAACCTGTCGCACATGAAATCGGTTCCTGCCGTCGTGCAGGCGCTCGGCCCGTTGTTGGCACGTCCCGGCTTGTTCGTGTTCGGGAGCAACGACTACTTCGCACCTCAGCCGAAGAACCCGCTGCTGTACTTCAAGAAGGAACACAAGCGGGTACTCGGCGAGTCGCTGCCGTGGCGCGACCTGCGTGCGGCGTTCACCGAGCGTGGTTGGCACGACGTGACGCACGTGCGTCGCGAACTCGAAGTCGCGGGTGTGCGCATCGCGTCGGCAGGCGTCGACGATCCGCATCTGAAACGCGACCGCTACGACACCATCGCCGGCCAGCCGAACCCACTTGCGGACCTGCGTCTCGGCATCACGCACTCCCCCGAGCCTCGTGTTCTCGATCGTTTCGCCGAGGACGGGTACGACCTCGTGCTCGCCGGGCACACGCACGGCGGCCAGCTGTGCCTGCCGTTCTACGGCGCACTCGTGACCAACTGCCAGCTGGATCGCTCGCGTGTGAAGGGCCCGTCGAAGTGGGGCGCGCACACTCAGCTGCATGTCTCGGCCGGCATCGGCACGTCGCCGTGGGCACCTGCACGCTTCTGCTGCAGGCCCGAAGCAACCCTGCTGACGCTCACTCCGGCACCCCGACGGGGCGGAAAAACCGGTTCCGACGAGGGCGTTTCGCGTTCCGAGGCAGTCGTAAGCTAGACTTCTGCTCGCGGTACACGGGGTGTGGCGCAGCTTGGTAGCGCGCTTCGTTCGGGACGAAGAGGTCGTGGGTTCGAATCCCGCCACCCCGACAGAAAATGGCTCCTTTCGCTCAGCGAAGGGAGCCTTTCTGTTTCTCACAGCCCCCGTCGTTCTCACAGCCCCCTGTCGATGAGGTCGAGAATCTCCTCGCTCGTCGCGGCGTGAATTCTGTCGACGGTGTCGTCCGGGGTCGGACTCAGATCGGCCAGCAACGCCGCCAGACGCGCCGCGATCTCGGCCCTGGAATCCCCGTCGCCCTCGATCTCGGCGACGGCAGCACGCAGCCGCTCGACGTCGGCCAGCGCGGCAGTCAGGGGGTCCGGAACCAGTTCCGCGCGCAGGAATTCCGCGACGGCACGCGCGCTGGGGTGGTCGAACACCAATGTCGGCGGCAGCCTCAGCCCGGTCGTCGCGCCGAGCTGGTTCCGCAGCGCGACAGCGGCCAACGAGTCGAAACCCAACTCCTTGAACGCCTGATCGGGATCGACCGAATCCGCGGCGTCGTACCCGAGAACGGTGGCAGCGGCACTGCGGACGACGTCGAGCATCAGGTGCCGTCCCTCGGGCACGGTGCGTTCTGCAAGGGTCTCGGCCCACGCGCCCGGCCCGGTGCCGTGAACGGCCGACGTGGGCTGCCGTGCTGCCGATTGCTGGACGAGCCCTCGGAACAGCGGCGGCACGGCAGGCACCGTTCTGTCCAACCGCATCGCGGCGACGACGGCTTCTCCCGACGCGAGTGCGCTGTCGAACAACGCCAGCCCCTCGGACGCGGGCAGGGCGAGCATTCCGGTGCGCGACACGCGTGCACGGTCGGACGCCCCGAGCTCGGCGGTCATGGCACTCGGCGGCTCCCACATTCCCCACTGGATCGACGTGGCGGGCAGGCCGCGTCGGCCCCTCTCACGTGCAAGCGCATCGAGAAACATGTTGGCGGCGGCGTAGTTTCCCTGCCCTGGCGCACCGAGCACCCCGGCGAGCGACGAGAACATCACGAACGTCCGCAGTCCGGACTCGGCAGTGAGACGGTGCAGGTTCCACGCGGCGTCGACCTTCGGACGCAGGACCGCATCGATCCGGCCCGGCGTCAGCGACGACAGTGTGCCGTCGTCGATCACGCCTGCCGCATGAACCACGGCCGTCAACGGATGTCCCGACGGTACTGCTCGGAGCATCTCGGATGCCGCCGTCGCGTCGGCGACGTCGCAGGCGACGATGGTGACGTCGGCGCCCGCTCGTATCAGGGCCTGTCGGACCTCGTCGGCACCGTCGGCATCCGGACCGCGTCGAGACGTCAGCACCAGATGCCGGACGCCATGCTCGGTCACCAGGTGGTGTGCGACGAGTGCCCCCAACGTCCCGGTGCCGCCGGTGATCAGCACGGTGCCGGCTGGGTCGAAATACTCTGCCTCGACGGGGTTTTCGATGCGAAGCCTGCGCATCCGCGGAGCCAGCAGGTCACCGGCACGCACGGCGAGCTGCGGTTCGCCACTGGCAACCGCTGCGTCGATCGCACCGTCCATGTCCGCGTCGTCCTCGACGTCGAGAAGCACTATGCGGCCGGGGTTCTCGCTCTGCGCCGATCCAACCAGGCCCCACACCGCAGCAGCTGCGGGATCCACCCGCTCCTCGTCCCCGACAGCCATCGCACCGCGCGTGACGACGACCAGCGGGACGTCTGTCGAATCGTCCTGCAGCACAGCGAGAATCCGTGCACACTCCGCATGGGCCGCATCGACACTGCCATCGCTCTCGATCGTCACGATTCTGCATGCCGCATGTTCCGCGCGTGCGTCGACCGGAATCCATACTGTGTGATGCAGGCGCCGAGACGCAGCAATGTTCCCGACAGACGTGAAGGCCAGTTCCTCGATGGTCAGCACCGGTTCGTCGTCGTGGTCCCGCAACCTGATTCCCGACGCGGTGGATGCGGTGACGGCCCGAAGCCCGCTGCGGTGCAGAGTGATTCCGGCAAACCGGGTGGGCTCGTCACCGAGCGCAGCCTGCAGCAGCACGGGGTGGATGCCGTAGCCGTCGAGGTCGATGCCGTCCGGCAGCGTGACGTCGTACTGCGCGTCGGATGACTCCTCGTGCGGCACTGAGCTACTCACGACATCGACCAGAACGGCCGACGCGTGTCGGGTCGACGCGTCGTCGATGCTCGACAGCGCCACGGTACGGGATCCTGCGCCGTCTGCGGGGGCGACGACCATGCGTACCGCTGCAGTCCCCGAGTCCGGAAAAGCCATGGGCTGCAGTAGTTCGAGCGTCTGCACATGATCGAAACCGGCAATGCCCGCGGCATGGAGTACGAGTTCGACGTACACCGCAGGCAATAGCATCTGGTCGTCGTCGACGAGCCAAGGATCGCGGATCGACGACAGTTGTCCTGTGAACACGATCGTGCCGTCGTCGAGGTCGAGGATCGTGCCGAGCAGAGGGTGCTCGGCCGGGCGTAGACCGAGGTCGGCGGGCTCACCCACGAATCCACGCGCCGGTGTCGGCCAGAACGGTCGACGCTGAAAGGCATAGGTGGGCAACTCGACTCGGTTCCTATCGGGCACGGCGCTCTCCCAGTCGACCGACACACCGTGCACGAAGGCCGATCCCAGCGCCTGCATCACCTCGTGCGTGTCGTCACCGCGTCCGGGCAGGCACGCGACTGAATTCGGCACCACCTCGGCGGCCAGCGCTGTCAGCACCGACCCCGGCCCTACTTCGAATACTGCTGTGACCCCGAGTTCCTCGAGCGTACGCATCCCGTCGCGGAAGCGGACAGGGCGCCGAACGTGTTTCGCCCAATAGTCGGGTGCCGCGAAGTCGTCGAGGGTGGCCAGACGCCCGGTCACGGTCGATATCAACGGAATTCGAGGCGCATGTACGGTAGCCGGAACCGTCAGACCGTCGAGAATCGGATCCATCAGAGCAGAATGAAACGCACGTTCGACGCGCAAGCGTGTCACGGTGATGCCGTCGACCTCGAATTCTTCTGCGATCGAACGAATGTCGTCCGGCGCGCCCGCGAGCACGAACGACGTCTCGCCGTTGATCGCGGCGACATCGACGCGCCCGTCGATGCGCGAGCGGAGGTCGTCGACCTTCCCTCGCACTGCGACCATCGCACCGGGTTCGGTCGACTGCATCGCGCGACCACGCTCGGCGACGAGGGCCGCCGCGTCGGGCAGGTCGAGGACGCCCGCGACGAAGGCCGCGGTGATCTCTCCGATGGAGTGTCCGATGAGAAAGTCCGGAGTAACGCCCCAGTGGCTCAGCAGTGCGTACAGGGCGGCTTCGACAGCGAACAGGGCAGGCTGCGTGAACTCGGTTCTGTCGAGTGCCGCGGCGTCGGACCCCCACAGTATCTGCCGCACAGGGGTGTCCATGTGCGCGTCGAGCGCCGCGCAGATCCTGTCCATCTCCGCAGCGAACACCGGATACGTGTCGTACAGCCCGCGCGCCATCCCGATGCGTTGCGTCCCTTGCCCGGTGAACATGAACGCCGTCTTGCCGCGAACCTCGGTTCCGGCGACTACACCGGGGCCTACGCGGCCTTCGGCGACGTGCGCCAGACCGTCGCGCAGATCCGACAGGCTGTCCCCGACGATCGCCGCGCGATGCGCGAACGCAGGGCGGCCAGTCGCCAACGTATAGGCGATATCCGCTGGTTCGGGTTGTTCGTCGCCGTCCAGAAAGTGCTGCAGCGCAGTTGCCCCCGCACGCAACGCGTCGGATGTCTTCCCGGAGACGACCCACACGAGAGGCTTGCCGCTCGGTGTCGACACCACCGGGTCCGCGGGCGGTTGCTCGAGAATCATGTGCGCGTTGGTGCCGCTGATACCGAACGACGACACCCCTGCCCGACGCGGCGAGCCGTTCGTCGGCCAGGCGACGGGCTCTCCGAGCAATCGCACGTCGCCGGCCGTCCAGTCGACGACCCGAGTCGGGGTGTCGCCGTACAGACTCGGCGGTAGCACCCCGTGTCGCATCGCCATCACCATCTTGATCACGCCTGCGATACCCGCGGCGGCCTGTGTGTGACCGATGTTCGACTTGATCGACCCCAGCCACAGCGGGTCCCCTGCCCTGCCCTGTCCGTACGTGGCGATGAGAGCCTGCGCTTCGATGGGATCGCCGAGGGTCGTGCCCGTTCCGTGCGCCTCGACGGCGTCGATATCGGTCGTCTCGAGTCTCGCATCGGCGAGCGCTTGCCGGATGACGCGTTCCTGCGACGGCCCGTTCGGCGCGGTCAGTCCGTTCGACGCACCGTCCTGGTTGACGGCCGAACCTCGCACGACGGCGTGGACGCGGTGGCCGTTGCGTCGGGCGTCGTCGAGTCGTTCGAGCACGACCATGGCGGAACCTTCGCTGAGACCTGTTCCATCTGCCTTGTCCGAGAACGGTTTACACCGACCATCGGCAGCGAGGCCGCGTTGCCTGCTGAACTCCACCAGCACACCCGGCGTCGCCATCACGGTGGCGCCTCCCGCGAGCGCGAGCGAGCATTCACCGTCGCGCAGGGCTCGCGACGCCAGGTGCATCGCGACGAGCGACGACGAGCAGGCCGTGTCGACGGTGACCGCGGGTCCGGTGAAGCCGAGTGTGTACGAGATGCGTCCCGATGCAACGCTGTTGCTCGTTCCCGTCATCAAGTAGCCCTCGGCATCGGCGTTTCGCTGGTTCATCAGGTGAAAACCGTAGTCTCCCCCCATCATTCCGACGAACACTCCCGTATCGGTCAGACCCGGTCCATCCGGCGCGATGCCCGCATTCTCCAACGCTTCCCACGCTCGCTCGAGCAGAAGCCTGTGCTGGGGGTCCATCGCGACGGCCTCTCGGGGACCGATCCCGAAGAACGCGGCATCGAATTCGTCTGCGTCGTAGAGGAATCCGCCCTCCTTCATGTACGTCGTACCCGGCTTGGTCGGATCGGGATCGTAGACGTCGTCGAGGACCCACCCACGCCCTGTGGGATACGGCCCGGTGATGTTCACGCCGTCACGCACGAGTTGCCAGAGCCCCTCGGGGTCCGCGACACCGCCGGGGTAGCGGCAGGCCATGCCGACGATCGCGATGGGGACGTCCTCGCGGCGGCCGCGCGTCGCCGTCCGAACGGGGGTCGTGTCGAGACCGAGTATCCGCGCTTCGAGTTCGCGGGCGAGCGCATCCGCGGTCGGATGATCGAAGACGACGGTCGCGGCGAGCGTGACCCCCGTGGCCGACGTCAGGTCGTTACGCAGTTGGACGGCGGTGAGCGAATCGAATCCCAGATTCTTGAAGGCGCGTTCGGGGTCGATGTCGCCCTTCCCGTCGTGTCCCAACACCGCCGCCACGTGGGTCGTGACGATGTCGAGTACTCGGATGTGGCGCGCGTCGTCGTCGAGCGATCCGAGTTCGGATGCAAGCCCGGTCGGCGACTCGGATGCCGCAGTACGACGACGAATCCCCAAGACGCGCCGAAGAATCGGCGGCTCCGCTCCCGACGCGGCAGACCGCCTCGCCAGGCGGATCGGTGCGATCAGTGGCCGGTTCACGGCGACGGCAGCGTCGAACAGCGCCAGGCCGGACTCCTGGTCGATGGTGTCCATCCCGACGCGGTGCAGGCGGTTCAGGTCGGCCTCGTCGAGGTGCGACGTCATAGCACTCGGGGTGTCCCACAATCCCCACGCCATCGCGATCGCAGGCAGACCACGCGCTCGCCGGTGTTGCGCCAACGCGTCGAGGAACACGTTGGCTGCGGCATAGTTCGCTTGCCCCGCGGCGCCGAGAACGCCTGCGGCCGAGGAGAACAGAACGAAGGCGGACAGGTCACGGGACTCGGTCAGCTCGTGCAGATTCCACGCACCGTCGACTTTCGGGCGCATCACGGTCGACAGCTGCTCGCCGGTCAGTGCGCCGACCGTGGCGTCGTCGAGCACACCGGCGGCATGGATCACGCCGGTCAAGTCGGGGATGTCGTCGAGCAGAGAGGCAAGGTCATCACGGTCGGCGACGTCGCAGGCGACGGATCGGACGTGTTCGTCGTTCGTGATCCCACCACCGTGCCGGCTCGCCACGACGACCTTCTGCACGCCGTGCCGCGCGACGAGGTGTCGGGCGATCAGAGTGCCGATCGTGCCCGTGCCACCGGTGATCAGCACCGTGCCGCGCCCGAACGTAGGCTCGGACTCGTCGACGACGGGTTGCGACGCCAGTACCGGCGCGAGCAGCACTCCGTCCCGCACGGCGAGCTGAGGTTCGTTGCAGGACAACGCCGTCGACAGCAGACTTTCGTCCTTGTCGAGATCGACCAGCGTGATCCGATCCGGATGCTCGTGCTGGACGGCACTGATCAGTCCCCACGCAGGTGCAGCCGCGACGTCGTCGACGGAGTCCGTGTCGCGCGCAGACACGGCCAGGCGCGTCGTGACGAGCAGTGTGGAGTCGGCGAGCCGGTCGTCGGCAAGCCAGGCCTGCACCGCCGTCAATGCGGCCTGGGTAACCGCGTGCGCCCGCGACGGAGTATCGGATTCGGATCCCGTCCGAATATCGAGTCGCAGAACGGAATCGGCGTAGTCGTTGCCGGACGACGCGTCGGACAGGCTCGTGAAGTGCTGTTCCGGCGCGTTCGTCACACCCACCGGCATCCAGTCGACGCGGAAGAGGCTTCCAGTCACACCGACGCGAGGAGCGGTGTCGGTGATCGGACGCACCGTCAGGCTGCCGACGGTCAGTACGGGCCGACCGGCAGCGTCGTACACCGATACCCGATACCGTTCCGGCGCAACAGGTGTGACGCACACCCGCGCCGCCGTCGCGCCCTCGGCGTGAAGCCGAACATCGTTCCACGAGAACGGCAGTCGCACACCGCGGGCACCGGATTCGGCCTCGCCGATCGCGATGACGTGCAGTGCTGCGTCGAGCAACGCGGGATGGATACCGTAGCCGGCGACGAGATCGGCCGGGTCGTCGGCGTTCAGCCCGGTATCGCCGAACACCTCGTCCCCGCGTCGCCACGCCGCGCGCACACCACGAAAGACCGGTCCGTAGTCGTATCCGGTCGCCTCCAGTGCGTCGTACATGCCGTCGACTGCCACCTCGACGGCGTCGTCCGGCGGCCAGTTGTCCTGGTCCGGATATTCAGCGGAAAAGGCTGCGGCACCGAGGGTTCCGGTGGCATGCGTGGTCCACGGCCGGTCGGCAGCGGCGCCCACCGGTCGCGAATGCACCGCGACGGCCGCTCGTGACGTGCCGCGGTCCCCGTGCACAGTCACCTGAACAGCGATCTCCCCGTCGGCGGGCACGACCAAGGGGACAGCGATGGCGAGGTCGTCGATCCTGTCGAAACCCATTCGCTGCCCGGCGTACAAAGCGAGTTCGACGAACGCGGTACCAGGAAGCAACAGCGTTCCGTTGACGCCGTGGTCCGCGAGCCATGGAAGTCGTTGCACCGACAGCACCCCGGTCGCAACGGATCCGCTGCCGTCACCGAGGTCCATCGACGCGGCGAGCATCGGATGCCCACCGGGATCCACACCGGCAGACGTGACATCGCCGTCGGGCGCGACGGGGTCGAGCCAGAAGCGACGATGCTGAAAGGCGTAGGTGGGCAAATCGACCCAGGTGTGCGTGTCGCGCCGTGCCCACTCGATGCGCTCGAAGTCGATGTCGACACCGTGCACGTGCGCCTCGGCAAGCGCGGAGGTGAACTGACGCATGTCGCCTCGGTCGCGTCGAAGCGTCCCGGAGGCCCGGCCCGAAATCCCCGCTGCATCGAGCGTCTCCTGCAGTGGCACGGTCACTATGGGATGCGGCGACACCTCCACGAACTGCCGGTAGCCCTGCTTCACCAACGTTGTCGTCGCTTCTTCGAATCGAACGGTGTTGCGGAGGTTGCGATACCAGTACTGGCCGTCCAGCTCGGTTCCGTCGACGACACCCCCAGTCACTGCCGAGACGAACGGGATCGTCGTCCGGCGGGGACGCACCTCGGCGAGCGCGTCGAGGATCGGTTCCCGCAGAATCGCCACGTCGGCGCAGTGCGACGCGTACTCGACGGCAATCCGTCGGGCTTGCACGCCGCGCCCCTGCCACTCGGCGACGACAGTGTCGAGTGCGTCGACGCGGCCGGAGACGACCGTCGCGGTAGGACCGTTGATGGCAGCGACTTCGACTGCGCCGCTGAATTTTTCGATATCCCGACTCACCTCGTCGGCGGGCAGCGCCACCGACGCCATTCCGCCACGCCGGTCCGCCGAGAGGGCGATCACCCGACTGCGTCCCGCGACCACGAGGGCCGCGTCGGACAGGTCGAGAGCGCCCGCGACGTACGCTGCGGCGATCTCGCCTTGCGAATGCCCCACCACCGCAGCAGGTTCGACGCCATGAGCACGCCACAGTTCGGTCAGTGACACCATCGTCGCGAACAGAGCGGGCTGGACCACGTCGACGGTGTCCATCGAGCCGTCGAGCACATCCAGAAGAGGGACCGACATGTGCGGCCGGAGTGCCTCGGCGCATTCGTGCATGGAATCGGCGAACACCGTCGATGTATGGAGCAATTCGGTCGCCATACCGATCCACTGCGCGCCCTGGCCCGGATAGACGAACACCGGCCTGTCGCCGGCTTCGAGGGCCGTACCGCGTACCAGATTCGGGCTCGGGTCACCGCGTGCGGCAGCATCGAGACCGGCCATCAGAGTGTCGAGATCGTTGCCCACCACGGCAACTCGGTGATCGAACCGGGCACGCGCGTGCACCAGCGACGCGGCGACGGACGCCGGGGTGTGATCGGGATGCACGTGATCACGTAGCCGCTGCGCCTGATCCCGCAATGCTGCGTCACTGTGAGCCGACAGCATCCAAGCCACGACTTCGTCCGACTCCTCTTGTCCGACAGTTCTTTCGACGACAGGCGGTTGCTCGAGGACCACGTGCGCGTTGGTTCCGCTGATCCCGAACGACGACACCGCGGTACGACGCGGCCGCCCGGTCTCGGGCCACGCCGTCGGCTCCGCGAGAAGCCGCACCCCACCAACCGACCAATCGACGTGCGGGGTCGGCGCGTCGACGTGCAGGGTTTTCGGCAACCGTCCGTGCTGCATGGCCATGATCATCTTGATGACACCTGCCGCACCGGCAGCAGCCTGCGTGTGGCCGAGGTTCGACTTCACCGAGCCGAGCCACAGTGGACTGTCGCGCCTGGCGCGCCCGTAGGTGGCGAGAAGTGCTTGCGCTTCGATCGGGTCGCCGAGCGTCGTACCGGTTCCGTGTGCCTCGACGGCGTCGACGTCCTCCGGCCCGAGGCCTGCCGCGGCGAGCGCCTGTGTGACGACGCGTCGCTGCGCCTGCCCGTTGGGGGCCGTCAACCCGTTGCTGGCGCCGTCCTGGTTGACCGAGCTGCCACGCACGACGGCGAGTATTCGGCGGCCGTTGCGCTGCGCGTCGGACAGTCGTTCGAGGGCGATCATCGCGGCACCCTCACCCCAGGCCGTGCCGTCGGCTGCGGCCGAGAAGGCCTTGCACCTGCCGTCGCGGGCGAGACCGCGCTGCCGCGAGAATTCGACGAACACGGCAGGCGTCGCCATGATCGTCGCGCCTCCGGCGAGCGCGAGTTCGCAATCGCCACTGCGTAATGCTTGCGCTGCGAGGTGCAGCGATACGAGCGACGACGAACACGCCGTGTCGACGGTGACGGCAGGTCCGTTCAGCCCGAGGCTGTACGCGATCCGCCCGCTCGCGACGCTCATGGCGTTGCCGGTGATGAAGTATCCCTGCAGGTCTTCCGGTGGCATGCCGCCAACCCGAGCCGCGTAGTCGATTCCGGACAGTCCCGCGAACACGCCGACGCGTCGGCCATGCATGGATTTCGGGTCGATTCCGGCGTGTTCGAGCGTTTCCCAGCTGGTTTCGAGCAGCGCTCGCTGTTGCGGATCCATCGCGAGCGCTTCCCGTGGCGAGATCCCGAAGACGTCCGGGTCGAAACCGGCGGGATCGTCGAGGAAGCTACCGCGGACTGTGTACGTCGTACCGCTGTGTTCGCCGGTGGGATCGAACAGTCCCGACGACCCCCATCCGCGGTCGTCGGGGAAGTCCGACACGGTCTCGCGGCCCTCGTCGACCAACTGCCACAGGTCGTCGGGCGATCGGACGCCGCCGGGGAATCGGCAGCCGAGACCGATGACGGCGATCGGTTCTCGGCTGGCGTCCTCGACCTCCCGAAGCTTCTCCCGCGCCTGGTAGAGCTCTGCGGTGACCTTTTTCAGATAGTCCAGAAGCTTCGTTCGATCGGCCACGTCGTCCTCCCAGAGCGACAGCCATGATCGACCCGTAGGCCCCCTCCCACGTTCTCGATCCCCACCTTGCTCGAAGGATCGAGTCTATCCGCGGTGGTGTTGCGCGACGCCCGGAACGCGGGAAATCGTTCTCCCTACGACGCAGCCCGCAGCTTCTCCAGGAGCGGCCCCGCGGCCTCGGCGAGGAATCGCTCCTGCGTCTCGTCGCCCACCTGGACCAGCGCGATATCGGTGAACCCGGCTTCCCAGTACGGCTTGACGGCCTCGACGATCGCGTCCAGGTCGGGTCCGCACGGAATGGTCTCCGCGACGTCCTCCTTGCGGACGAACTGCGTAGCGCCTGCGAATCCTGCTGTCGTCGGGAGGTCGGCGTTGACGGCCCACCCTCCGGCGAACCAGCGGAAGCGGTCGTGCGCGCGTTCGATGGCGGCGTCCTTGTCCGGGTCCCACGAGATCGGGATCTGCCCGATCGTGCGCGACGGCCCGTCGTGGTGCTCGGCCCAGCTCTTGACCAGATCCGGCTTCGGTTCGACGGCGATGAGGTGGTCGGCGTACGCCGCGAACCGCTCGATCGACTTGTCCCCGGACACGGCGATGCCGATCGGGACGCCGCCTTCGGGCAGATCCCAGATACGAGCGGAGTCGACGCGGAAGTGCTTGCCCTCGTAAGTGACGAGCCCGCCTGCGTGCAGCTTCTCGATGATCTCGAGCGCCTCGACGAACATGTCCTGACGCTTGTCGAGCGACGGCCAGCCTTCTCCGACGACGTGCTCGTTGAGGTTCTCGCCGCTGCCGAGCCCGAGGGTGAATCGGCCGTCGGCGAGGATCTGCAGCGTCGCAGCCTTCTGCGCGACGACGGCAGGGTGGTAGCGGATGATCGGGCACGTCACGTACGTCATCAGTTCGACGCGTTCGGTGGCCTGTGCGACGGCTCCCAACGTGGTCCAGGCGTACGGCGAATGTCCCATCGAGGACAACCACGGCGAGTAGTGGTCACTGGAGACCTCGAAGTCGAAGCCGACGTTCTCGGCGGCGACGGCGTACTTCACCAGTTCCTTGGGGCCGCTCTGTTCGGTCATGAGGGTGTAGCCGAAATTGGTCATGAATTCTCCTAGATGGTTGCGACGGAACCGGAGTCGACGCGGTAGTTCGATCCGTTGACGAAGCTCGCGCGATCCGAGCACAGGAATACGACGACGGAGGCGACCTCGTCGGGTTCACCACGGCGGCCCAGTTCCATGAACGGACGCTCTTCCTTCAGGAAGCTGTCGATGGCGCCTTCTCGATCGGTGCCCTTTTCCTCGGCACGCTTGTCCATCATCGCGTCGGTCATCGGGGTGTGGATGAAGGCAGGCGAGACGGTGTTGACGAGCAGCCCTTCCGACGCGTAGCTGCGGGAGAGCCCCTTGGCGAGCGCGAGAACACCGGCTTTCGCTGCGCAGTACGGCAATTCGTCGTCGTACGGCTGGACGGCATCCTCGGACGTGAGAAGCACGATGCGGCCCCAGCCACCGCGTCGGAGAGCCGGGAGGAATGCACGGAGCAGCCGCACCGGGCCCATCAGGTCGATGTCGAGAGTGCTGGCCCAGCCTTCCTCGTCGATCTCGTGGAAGAGGCCTTGCGCGCCGGTGACACCGGACGACTGCACCAGAATGTCGATGTCGCCGACGGCGTTCTGCACTCTCGCAGCGAGAGCTTCGACGTCGGCAGTTTTGGTCACATCCGCGGCGACGGCGAAGAGCCGCCCATCGGGTGCGTCGAGTTCGTTCTTCGCGGTGTTCAGCTTGTCCTGATCGCGATCACTGATCACCACCGTCGCACCTTCGGCAAGAAGCAATTTCGCAGTCTGCCAACCGATTCCGGAGTCCGCGCCCGTCACGAGCGCTGTACGTCCTTCGATACCCAGATCCATAAGTGTCGTTTCTCCGATCGAAAGTCATTCCGAGGTGGCGTCGTGGGAGTTCGCGATCGTCAGAGCCGCGTTCACGAGCGCCAGGTGACTGAGTCCCTGCGGGAAGTTACCCAGGAACGAGGAATCCGAAGCATCGATCATTTCGCTGTAGAGACCGACGTCGTTGGACATCTCGACCAACTCGTCCATCAGGGCCTTCGCCTCGCCATCACGTCCGACGCACGCCAACGCGGATACTCGCCAGAATGCGCATGCGACGAACGTCGCTTCCTCTTTGTCGACACCGCTGTACCGGTAGAGGAGTGGTCCGGCGCCGAGTTCTTCGCCGAGCGCATCGATGGTCGACGACAAGCGTTGTCCGCGATCGTAATTCATCTCTGCAGCCAGCAGCACCGACGCGTCGAGTCCCGTCGCACCCGGGTACGCCATGTACGCCTGACGTTCCTCCGACCAGCACTCGGTCTCCACGAAGTCTCGAATGCGTTCCTTCTCGGCCCGCCACCGGTCCGCCACGCCGGGGATCTGTCCGATCTCGGCAAGATGAACGGCACAGTCGAGCGCCTGCCAGCAACCGAGCTTCGAGCTGGTGTAGTGCCGCTCCTCCTCCAGCTCCCAGATGCCCGCATCCCGGCGCTGCCACGAGTCGCACGCCTCGTCGGCGATCATGGCGAGGAGCCTGCCGGTGGCCGCGTCGAGAATGTTGCCCGCGTCGACGTACAACCGCACGATCGAGAACAGGTCACCGAAGATGCCCAGCTGCAATTGATCTGCAGCTCGGTTGCCGTTCACGACGGGTCCGATACCGCGCCACCCCGGAACGTCCGGTTGCTCCGTACCGCCCGGCACTTCCCCACCGAGCGTGTAGAACACGCCGACGAGAGGGTCGTTGGCGCGAATGACCTTCAGCAGCCACGCAACTGCGGCGTGCACCTCCTCGCGCATGCCGAATCTGAGCATCGCGCGAATGGTGTACGCCGTGTCGCGTACCCACGCGTAGCGATAGTCCCAGTTCTTTCCGCCGGTTCGATTCTCCGGCAACGACGTCGTCGCAGCTGCGGCAATGGCACCGGAGGGCGAGTGCAGCAACAGTTTCAACGCGAGCGCGCTGCGCTCGACGTGATCGGCCCACGGTCCGTCGTACGAGAATTCCTCGGACCACACCCGCCAATTGCCGATGGTTCGGTCGACACCGTCGTCGACCTTGACCGGGTCTGGAAGATGCAGCGGTTCGCTCTCGGTTCCGACCAGTCCGACGAGGTGGCGCGACTCGGATGATGTCGTGAAAGTTCCTGCGATGCTTTGAGTTCGGATCGACACGTCATCTGCGTTCAGTGTTCGGACAGCCATCGTGAGACCGTCCGCGCGAAGTACGGTGCCATGGTCGGTGTCGTACGCCCACGGCGATGTACTGCCCATCATCGTGCCCGGCGCGACACACCATTCCATCTCCACCGAGCCATCGACGCCGTCCACTCGCCGTGCGAGTTCCACCCACGGAAGTCGTCCTGCGACACCGGTATTGAGCGAATCCACGACGCGCACGGTTCCCGACGCCGTCGTGTAGAGCGTCGACAGCACGTTGGTTCCGCTGACGAATTCACGTTCGACCGTATAGGCCTCGGTGGGATTCAGTGAGAACGATCCGCCGTGCTCGGCGTCGAGCAACGCCGCGAACGGCGGCGGTGAATCGAGATTCGGCAGCGGAAGCCAGTCGATTCTGCCGTCGTCGGCGATGAGCGCAACGGTACGACCGTCGCCGATTGCCGCGTAGTTCTCGATGGCGACGTAGTCACGATCACGACTCATGCGTCGATCAGTCTCCCGATGGCGCTGCCGGCGACTTTGTCGAGCAGGTCGGCCGGATCCTCGTACACCTCGTCGGCGCCCGCAGCGCGCAATTCGGCATCGGGAATGCCGCCGCTGCGCACGGCAATGCACGAGACGCCTGCCTGACGCGACGCCTTCATGTCCCACACGCTGTCACCCACGAGCAGGGCGTCTTCGGGCGCGACGTGCGCACGCTGCAGCGCGACGTCGACGATCTCCGGATCGGGCTTCGCGTCCTCGGCATCCTCGGACGACGTCACGACCGACACGATGTCCTCGACGTCCAGAAGATCACGCAACGTCGCGAGTTCGGATTCCGGCGCCGACGTCGCGAGCACCACCGTCAGTCCGTCGTCCTCGATGCGGTGCAGCAGCTCACGCGCACCGGGAAGGATCTGCAGACGACCGCTCGCGGCACCGTAGTAATCGCTGTGGAGATCTTTGGCTTCCAGCGCGACGGCACTGTCGGCGGCACCGACGAGAGCCTCGAGAAGCTTGTCTCCGTCCATGCCGATACATCGGTGGATCTTCCACGACGGAACCGACACGCCCGCGTCGGCGAACGCGCGAGACCACGTGTCGACATGCACGTAATTGGAGTCCACGAGTGTGCCGTCGATATCGAACAGGACTGCGCGGGGACGTGGGGTCATTTTCCCGAACTACCCACCGGTTCGTTCGCCGAAACTCATGCGAAAGGGGACCCCTCTCGCGAGGAGTCCCCTTTTCGGTCGAAGAACGTCAGTCGACCTGTGCCTGCCACATCCAGTGCAACTGCTCGAGGCGAGCGGTGATACCGATGAGCAGGTCCTGCGTGACGGGATCGGCAGCCTCGGTGTCGGCGATGCGTGTACGCAGCCGGTCGATCACGGCAGCGAGATTGTCGACGACGGCTGCAGTGACCTCGTCGTCCTTGGTCCAACCGGTGCCGAAGCCCTTGGTCCCGGCCGTCGTCGAGACGGTCTCGGAGCGGCCATCGGGGCTCACGCCGATAGCGGTGGCGCGCTCTGCGGCCTCGTCGGTGAAATCACGTGCAGCAGTGACGAGTTCGTCCAGAGCGAGGTGCACGGACCGGAAGTTCTTTCCGATGACGTTCCAATGCGCCTGCTTGGCGATCAGCGACAGATCGATGAGGTCGACGACGGTGCCCTGCAGGGCATCTCCGGCGATCTTCTGCTGTCCGGCATCCAGGGTGCTGGTGATGGGATTGGTCATGATGCCTCCTTGTCGAAGAACGATTCTGGGTTGAACAACTGCACCGATCTCGGTGATGTTCCGGGCTGTGACGCGTCAGACCTTTTCGGCTTCGTCACCCGGTGTCGTCGGCGACTGGCTCGTCGTCGGAGCAGCATTGCCCTGTCCGGCGCGGACGCCTTCCTCGACCTTCTTGCCGAGATCGGCGTCGACATTGGTCCAGTACTCGAACACGCGCTGCAGCACCGGTTCGCTGACACCGTTCAGAGCGTGTCCGATGATGTTGCCTGCCAGTCGTTCTCGCTGAGCGTCGTCCATAACTTCACGTACGAGGATGCCCGCTTGGACGAAGTCGCCGTCCTCGGGGTGCTCGACGTAGCCGGTACGCACGAATCGCGGCTCGAAATCCCAGGATCCGTCGTCGCCGTACTTCGCGGTGTCGGCATGCGGACCACCGTACGAGTTGGGCGCGTACACCGGCGTGTCGGGAGAGTTGAACGCGTAGCGCATCGACCCCTCCTTCGAGTAGGTATTGACGGGCGCCTTCGGGGCGTTGACCGGCAGCTGCGCGTAGTTTGTTCCGATGCGGTACCGGTGCGCATCGGCGTACGAGAAGATGCGCCCGAGCAGCATCTTGTCCGGGCTGGCGGCGATACCGGGCACCAGATTCGACGGCTCGAAGGAGCTCTGCTCGATCTGCGCGAAGTAGTTCTCCGGGTTGCGGTTCAGCGTGAGCTTGCCGACCTTGATCTTCGGGTAGTCCTTCTGCGACCAGACCTTGGTGAGATCGAACGGGTTGTACTTGTAGCTCTCCGCGTCGTCGTACGGCATGACCTGGATGTAGAAGTCCCAGCTCGGGAAGTCGCCTTCCTTGATCGCGCCGAACAGGTCCTGACGGTGGTCGTCGGGAGAACTGCCCGCCAGTTCGTCGGCCTTCTCCTGCGTCAGGAAGTCGATGCCCTGGTTGGTCTTGAAGTGGAACTTGACCCAGGACCGCTCACCGGCCTCGTTGACGAACTGGTATGTGTGCGAACCGAATCCGTCCATGTGCCGGTAGCTGCGCGGGATACCGCGGTCTCCCATCAGCCACGTCACCTGGTGCGCGGACTCCGGCGACAGCGTCCAGAAGTCCCACTGCATGTCGTGATCGCGCAGACCGGAGTCGGGCAGGCGCTTCTGGCTCCGAATGAAGTCCTGGAACTTGATCGGATCCTTGACGAAGAACACCGGAGTGTTGTTGCCGACGAGGTCCCAATTGCCTTCCGTCGTATAGAATTTCAGCGCGAATCCACGGGGGTCACGCCAGGTGTCGGGGCTACCCTGCTCACCTGCGACCGTCGAGAAACGCGCCAGCGCCTCGGTGGTGACGCCCTTCTGCAGTGCAGCGGCTTTGGTGTACTGCGAGATGTCCTCGGTGATCTCGAGAACACCGAATGCGCCCGCGCCCTTGGCGTGCACGACGCGCTCGGGGACGCGTTCGCGGTTGAACTGGGCCATCTTCTCGATCAAGTAGTGATCGTGCAGCAGGATCGGGCCCTGCGTGCCTGCAGTCAGAGACTGGTCGTCACTGGGAACGGGTATTCCGGAATTGCTCGTCGTGGGCTTGGTCATGTGCAGCGCCTCCTGGTCGGTTGGCTGGATGCCGTCCGAGGGGCTGGCTCGGAAGGCAGGTACACGGTGAACGGAACTACGGGGTGCGTGCACCCGGGACCGGCGACGAATGCGTCGAGACACATTCGGAGCACAGCCCCCAGAACACGATCTCTGCCTCCTCGACGACGAATCCATGCGAATCCGACGGGTCGAGGCATGGCGCCGCGCCGATTGCGCAATCGACGTCGACCACTGTCTGGCATTTCCGACACACGAGGTGGTGATGGTTGTCGCCGATTCGGGTCTCGTACAGCGCAGGAGATCCAGCCGGTTCGATGCGTCGCAACAGGCCGGCGTTCACGCATGCACGAAGCACGTCGTACACCGCCTGCGTGGACACCGAGCCGACATCGGCCCGTACCACCGCTGCCACGTCGTCGGCGTCCGAATGCGGCCGGGCTGCGACCGCACTCAGGACTGCCACACGCGGACCGGTGACACGGAGGCCGACACTGCGCAGCAGCGCAGCCGGTTCCGTCGTCACGTCGTCCTTGGGCATGCGACCGAGTATGCCCCTTTTCTGGAATTAGTCAAGAAAAGCCCTCGTGAGTGTTTATGTATAGCCGTCAGGAGTGGAGCCTGCGGAACGACCCGCAGGCACTATACATATTCACTCACGTGGGCTGACCAGCCTCGAAGTCCCTGTCGACATCCGTCCGGACACGATCTGGAGCCCCGGATAGGTACCCGACTTCAGCCAGGAGCCCAGTGTCGGGCCCTGGGCACCGACCTTCACCCGGCACAGCTTCGCCTTGCCTGACAACGTCGAACCTGCGACTTGGAACTCGTCGTCGACGGGTTGTGCGAATCCCACTCCACCTCGGATCGGAAACGCAGGTCCGATCGGTCTCGCCGCCGCGTCCACCGACCATTCCTGAGTGGCCGCGCGCGACTCCCCCAGCACGTCGCCGTCGAACGTCGCGAGAACCTTCGGCAGATGCCAGTGCGTTCTGCCGCCGTGCACCGAACGAGCCGAGTCGACGGCGATGAACGGAACGGACATGCGCGGGAACGCACCGAGTCCGCCCCCGGGTCGTCGAAACGTCGGGCTCGCAAGGATTTCCCGATACGGCCCGACAGGCGACGTCAGATAGTCGACGACCATCACGATCGTGATCGGCACGGACTTCTCGGGAACGAGCTCGCGTCCCGATCGCGTGGCGCGATGCCACCAGATCGTCGCCCGAACGTCCGCAGGCCACGGTGGCGGAGGGCTGTCCGGCCACTCACCGTGATCGGCCTCGGACTCCATCACGCTCCACATGACGAACCTCTCTGCAGCAGTGGCAGTTTCAGCGCACCGGGTGCCGCGGCCGGCACCACCGGCCGTGACGGCTGAGTCGGGGTCGTCTCGCGATACGGCTCGCCGACGCCCGGGCGCGCGTCCTTCTCGCCCTTGTTCGGCCACAACGCCATCGCACGCTCGGCTTGGGCCGTGATGGTCAGCGACGGATTCACACCGAGATTCGCGCTGACGGCGGACCCGTCGACGACGTGCAGGCCGTCGTACCCGAACACGCGATGATACGCGTCGACGACGCCACGTTCTGCGGAATCGCCGATCGCGCACCCGCCGAGGAAGTGGGCCGTCATCGGGATGTCGACGACGTCGGCGATGGATCCGCCCGCATCTCCACCGATCTTGTCGGCGAGTAGTCGAATCGCTGTGTGCCCCTGCGGAATCCATTCCGGTGGTGGATCACCGGCACCTGGCCTGCTGGTGAGCGTGCGTCCGAACAGCCCCTTCTTCGAACCGAGTTCGAGCGAGTTGTCGTCGGTCTGCATGACCAGCGCGATGACGGTGCGCTCGGACCACCTGCGAACCGACAGGCTGCGCATCGCGGCACCAGGATGCCGTAGCGCGACGCCCAGTGTCTTCAGAATTCGTGGGGTCCTGCCGCCTCCGTCGCTCAGCACGGTCTGCAGCAGCCCGATCGCATTGCTGCCCTTGCCGTATCGAACCGGCTCGATGTGCGTGTGGTCGTCGGGGTGGAACGACGATGTGATCGCGACGCCCTCGGTGTAGTCGACCTCACGACCTCTCGCGGTGGCCGCGAGTACGGCTTCGGAGTTGGTGCGGACCAGACTCCCGATGCGGTCGGACAGTCCCGGAAGCTGACCGGTCTCCTTCATCGCCAGCATCAGCTTCTGGGTGCCGTACGTGCCTGCCGCGAACACCACCTGGTCGGCCGTCATCACCGTCTCCGCGCGCCGCACCTTGCCGCCTGTCCGACGCGTCACCACCTGGTAGCCGCCGCCCTCGGCCGGCCGGACCGCAGTGACCGTCGTCAGCGGAAACACCTCTGCCCCAGCTTGTTCAGCGAGGTACAGGTAGTTCTTGACGAGCGTATTCTTGGCACCGACGCGGCATCCCGTCATACACGAGCCGCATTCGGTGCACCCGGTTCGCGCCGGCCCGACGCCTCCGAAGAACGGATCGGGGCTGGTCTTGCCTGCTTCCCCGAAGAACACTCCGACGGGGGTGCTCGTGAAGGTCTCGCCGACGCCCATGTCGTCGGCGACTTCCTTCATGACCTTGTCCGACGGCGTGATCGTCGGATTGGTCTCGACGCCGAGCATACGTTTGGCCTGGTCGTAGTACGGAGCGAGTTCGCGGTGCCAGTCGGTGATGTGCCCCCACTGCGGGTCTTCGAAGAAGCGCTTCGGTGGCTGGTACAGCGTGTTCGCGTAGTTGAGTGATCCGCCGCCGACGCCAGCGCCTGCCATGACCAGCACATCCGGGAGCAGGTGGATACGTTGCACGCCATAACATCCCAGCGCGGGTGCCCACAAGTACTTTCGCAGCCGCCAGCTCGTCTTGGGCAGTTCGTCGTCGGCGAACCGTCGTCCCGATTCGAGAACGCCGACGCGGTAACCCTTCTCGGTTGCCCGCAGCGCGGCGACGCTTCCGCCGAAGCCGGATCCGATGACGAGAACGTCGAAATCGCTCATACCGTCGTACCTTTCGCTGCAGGGATGGCGTCGTACTCGGCGACGTCGAACGTGCGGGTCGAATTCCGGAAGGTGAAGGTGTACGTGGGCCACATCACGGGATTGCGACCCTCGGAGTCGAGATACCAACTCGAGCAGCCGCCCGCGTTCCAGACAGTGCCGGAGAGTGAGTCGTGGATCCACGAGTTGTACTGCTGTTGAGACTCTTTCATGACGTCGACCACCTCGAGGCCGTGGTGCCGCATCTGACGTAGCGCCGACACGAGGTAGTTCGCCTGTGACTCGAGCATGTAGACGATGGAGCTGTGTCCCAGGTTCGTGTTGGGGCCGTACATCAGGAACAGGTTCGGGAAGCCGTGCACCGTCGTGCCGCGGTAGGCATTCGGGCTGCCGCCCCAGACCTCGGCCAGCGTCCGGCCATCGGTGCCGCGCAACGCGTGAGACACAGGCGGTTCCGTCGGAGTGAATCCGGTCGCGAAAATGATGGTGTCGACGTCGTATTCGTTGCCGTGGGCATCGACGACGGAGTTCTCGGTGACGGCAGCCAGCCCACTGTCGACGAGGTCCACGTCGTCGCGATCCAACGTCGACAGCCAGTCGTTGGACAGCAGAATGCGCTTGCAGCCCACCATGAAATCGGGCGTCAGAGCGGCACGTTTCACATGGTTCTTCACCTGCCTACGCAAGTGAAACTTCGCGACGTTCGACACCAGCGGAAGAATGCCCGGGTGGTGTGCGAGTGCGCTGACGTAGATCTCCCGATAGCCGTAGATGATGCCGCGTACCGCTTTCTGCGTCTTCGGGAAGCGGCGGTACATGGCTTTCTCGAGCTTGCCGAGCGTCCGATCGAGCCGCGGAACGACCCACGCGGGCGTGCGCTGAAAGACCGTCAGACGTGTTGCGCGATCGGCTATTTCGGGAACGAACTGTACGGCGGATGCACCGGTACCGATCACTGCGACGCGTTCACCCGTCAGGTCGTGGTCGTGATTCCACGTCGCCGAATGGAACATAGTGCCGGTGAACTTCTCGATCCCCGGCACCGACGGCAGTTTCGGTGTCGACAGTGCCCCGGTCGCGGCCACGAGAACCTGGGCGGTGACCGTGCCCCGTGACGTTTCGGCGATCCACCGCTGGCTTCCCGAATCCCATGTCGCCGAGATCAACTCACATCCGGTGACGATTCGTCCCCTGATCCCCAGCGAGTCGACGACGCCGCGCAGGTACCGGTGGATCTCGGGCTGCCGCGCGAACGTGTGCGTCCAGTCCGGACTCGGCGCGAAGGAGAACGAGTACAGCGACGTCGGTACATCGCACGCGCAGCCGGGATAGGTGTTGTCGCGCCACGTACCTCCGATGTCGTCGGCGCGCTCGATGACGACGACGTCGGACGTCGGGTCGTCGTCGAGAATCCGTGCTGCGGCTGCGATTCCGGCGAAACCTGCACCCACCACGAGCACGTGAACGGAGTCGGGCAGCGTCATTGCATCACCTTCTCTTCCCATGCCGGCAGAAGCCGGGCACGTAGGGTGGCGTCGGATTCCTGGGTTCTGAACAGCGCCGACACCGCGAGACCGCGGGCCAGTTCGACACTGAGTTCGATCGATTCGGTGCTCATGCGGCTGCCCATGATGGCTGTCGCGCCGCCCATGATCGCGTCGGACACGCGTCGTTCGAGGGGGATCATGGCCTCGTGCAGAGCCGGATCGGTCCTCGCCGCGACCCACAGTTCGAGCGCGGCGTAGAACAGAGGGCCCGAGAACGCTTCGCTGAGCACCTCGACCCCGCGTTCGGGGTCCGGATCCGCCGCGAGGATCTCCGCGAGCCGCTTGTCCACGAGGTGGCCGACCGCAGCCGTGACCAGGGATTCCTTCGTGGGAAAGTGATGCAGCTGCGCGCCACGGGACACACCGGCGCGTCGCGCGATCTCTTGAGTGCTCGTCTTGGCGAAGCCGAGCTCGACCAGGCAGTCGATGGCAGCGTCCAGCAGTTTGGTCTGGGTGCCTGCCGTGCGCTCGGCCTGTGTGCGTCGTGCTGCATCAGTGCTCTGGGTCACACGAGCGACGATAGCGCGGAATCAACAAACAGTCCAGACTGACTTTAAGTTGGATTCGGTGAGCGAAGGCCTCATTCGGTCACTTGAAGTGACCAAATGTCACATTCGGTCTCCCCGGCCCCGCGAATCCCCAGCCCCGTCGAAATCCCCAGCCCCGTCGAAATCCCCAGCCCCGCGTCAGCGCACCAGCCGATACCGCAGCATCATCTCGTGATCCTCGTGGTCCAGCATGTGGCAGTGCCACATGTACCCCTGCAATTCAGAACTGCCACCATGATGCCCGTGAGTCATGTTCCCACCCACTTCATGCCCACCCGCCGGCGCGGAAAACGTAGCGTCCGGGTCGAATCCGAGTTCGTCGGCGGACGGAAAGCGGACGAGGATGCGCGTCACCGTGCCCGGGTAGGTGTTGACCGTGTCCTTCGCGCCGGCCTCCCAGGCAGCGGGTGGTGCCAGTGGGCCGGTGACGTACCGCTCGACGTCGGGTGCCCACTTGATCCCGACGTCGGGCCGCGGGTTGTCCCGCGTGTACGCAGCGAGGTCGATCGGGGCTCTCCCCAACGTCCGGAAATGCACCAGGTGCAGGTGAATCGGGTGCGGCTCGACCGTCGTGTTGACGATGTTCCATTGCTCGACGGTTCCCTGCGCCGGCATCTCGATGTCCGGCGAGCTGTAGTAGAGGTTGTTCAGATTCATCATCGGCGTGGCCAGCGACAACCCGGTCGACGGTTGGTTGACCGTGACGGTCCGCGCGGCCGTCGGCGTCGGCATCGGCGGCAACAGCGCCGGTTGGCCCTTGCCGCCTCGGTACATCGTCATGACGTCACCGATGAACCCGCGTCCCGACGCCACCCTGAACTGGCAGAACAGCGGCATCGGTACCGCTCCCAGCGACGCGGCCTGCGCTGGAGGGGGTTCGTCGTTGCGCAGTTCGACGACCTCGCCGGGTTGCAGTGCTCCGAAGTCGACGAGCACATCGACGCGTTCCGCCGGGGCCAGCCGGACACTGTCGGTCATGACGGGAGCGTCAAGGAGTCCCGCGTCGTTCCCGATCACCCAGAATCGCATTCTGTTGCTCAAGAACAGATTCCAGACACTGTACGATCCCGCGTTGACGATGCGGAAGCGATACAGCCCGCGTGCGACCTCCATCGTCGGCCAGATCTTTCCGTTGACGACGCCGACGTCTCCGGTGCCTCCGCCTTCCCACCTCCCTTGCGGGACAGTGATGTTGGTACGGATGCTCATGCTGCCGTCGGGATTCATGATCTTCTCCTGCAGCAGCAGGGGAACTTCGAACTCACCCGACGGCAGTCCGAGCGAATTGCTCGCCAGACCCGAATCGTAGTGATCGCGAACCAGATTGATGCCGGCGAGCCCTGCATAGACGTTGATGCGCGTCATCGACATCGCGTGGTCGTGGTACCACAGGCCGGCTGCCTCGTTCAGACCCGGAAAGCTGTGTGTCAGTGACTCACCCGGGCGGACCAGCATCTCGGAATGGCCATCGCTGGCGGGCGGAGTGATGCTGCCGTGCATGTGCAACGACGTCGGCGTCATGTGCCGATCGTGTTCGCTCATCATGTGCAACGACGTATCTATGTCCGCGGCAAGCGGATTACCTGTGGTGCTGTTGGTGTACTGCAGTGTCCAGGGCTGCCCTTGCACACTCTCGATGGTCGGACCGAGGTAGTCGAGTTCGCCGTATCCGAACGTCGGACCGGGCGGGAGGTCGGCATGGAACGAGTGGGCGCCGCTGTGCGCATCCAAGGCCAGCTGGGTTCCGGAGACGACCGGCAACCGCGGCACCTCGTCGACAAAGGGCCGAAGCGGTGGCGAGTGGAACAGGAGCGGGCTGTGGCCGCTGAAGATGTCGTCGGCTCCGGCGCGTCGAACGGCAGGAATCAGTGCGGCGGCAGCGCCGAACGCGGCCAGGCGAATCGCAGTCCTGCGGGACATTCCATCCACGGGCACCCCTCCCCGGGTGACCGTAACAGGCGCTCCGTGCACGTGCATAGAAATACATAGCCCGCTATGTATTTCTATGCACGTGCGGCGAAGCCGCCTACACCAACAACTCGGCGATCTGAATCGTGTTCAGCGCAGCGCCCTTGCGCAGGTTGTCACCCGAGACGAAGAGGGCGAGTCCGCGTCCCTCGGGAGCGCCCGGGTCCTGACGGATCCTGCCCACCAGAGATGCGTCCTTGCCCGCAGCCTCGAGCGGCGTGGGCACATCGACGAGAGAAACGCCGGGTGCCGACGCCAGTAGCTCGCGCGCACGCTCGACGGACAGCGGGGTCGCAAATTCTGCGTTGATCGACAGCGAGTGCCCGGTGAACACTGGGACACGCACGCAGGTGCCGCTGACCAGCAGGTCGGGAAGTCCGAGGATCTTGCGCGACTCGTTGCGCAGCTTCTGGTCCTCGTCGGTCTCGCCGGATCCGTCGTCGACCAGCGCACCCGCCAATGGCAGGACGTTGAACGCGATGGGCGCGACGTACTTGTTCGGCGCCGGGAAATCGACCGCCGAACCGTCGTGCACCAGCTTTTCGGCATCTCCGATGACGGCGCGCGCCTGCGTCGCCAGTTCCTCGACGCCTGCCAGGCCACTACCGGAGACTGCCTGGTAGCTCGAGACGATCAGACGCTGCAGGCCTGCCTCGTCGTGCAGCACCTTGAGCACCGGCATGGCGGCCATCGTGGTGCAGTTCGGGTTGGCGATGATGCCCTTCGGCGGGTTCTTCGCCTCCTCGGGGTTCACTTCGCTGACGACGAGCGGAACCTCGGGGTCCTTGCGGAACGCCGACGAGTTGTCGATGACGACGGCGCCTGCCGCGGCGAATCGCGGTGCCTGCTCGCGCGACAGCGTGGCGCCCGCGGAGAACAGTGCGATGTCGATTCCGGCGAGGTCTGCGGTCGACGCGTCCTCGACGATGATCTCCTCGCCGCGGAACGGCAGCTTCTTGCCCGCCGAGCGCGCCGACGCGAAGAACCGCACGGTGTCGGCGGGAAAGTTGCGCTCTTCCAACAGGGTTCGCATGACGGCGCCGACCTGACCGGTCGCGCCGACGACTGCAACTGTGGTCATCGTCCTGTACCTCCATGTACGACGGCTTCTTCGTCGCCGCCGAGATCGAATGCCTCGTGCAGTACGCGGACTGCGTCGTCGAGCTGAGTGTCACTGACCAGCACGGAGATTCGGATCTCCGACGTGCTGATGAGGTCGATGTTGACGCCTGCGTCGGCGAGCGACTCGCAGAACGTCGCGGTGACGCCGGGGTGGCTCTTCATCCCTGCGCCGACGAGCGAGACCTTGCCGATGTGGTCGTCGTAGAGCACCTGCGCGAAGCCGATCTCGGTCTGCAGCTTCGTCAGCTTCTCCACGGCCGTCGGGCCGTCGGCCTTGGGGCACGTGAAGGTGATGTCGGTCTTGCCGGTGTCGACCTTCGACACGCCCTGCAGCACCATGTCGATGTTGATCTCGGAGTCGGCGACCGCCCGGAAGATCTTGGCCGCGTAACCGGGGCTGTCGGGGATGCCGACGACGGTGACCTTGGCTTCGCTTCGATCGTGCGCGACGCCGGTGAGAATGGCTTCTTCCACTGGAATGTCCTCCATAGATCCGGAGACGATGGTTCCGGGTTTCGTGGTGTACGACGACCGAACGTGTACGGGAACGTTGTAGCGACGCGCGTATTCGACGCAGCGCAGCATGAGCACCTTCGCGCCGCATGCAGCCATTTCGAGCATCTCCTCGAACGAGACGGTGTCGAGGTGGCGTGCGTTGGGGACGATGCGCGGGTCGGCGGTGAAGATGCCGTCGACGTCGGTGTAGATCTCGCAGACGTCGGCGTTCAGCGCCGCTGCCAGCGCGACGGCCGTCGTGTCCGAGCCACCGCGTCCGAGCGTCGTGACGTCCTTGCTGTCCTGGCTGACGCCCTGGAAGCCCGCGACGAGCACGATCGATCCCTCGTCGAGGGCGTCGCGGACGCGTCCCGGAGTGACGTCGATGATCTTGGCGTTGCCGTGCACGCTCGTCGTGACGACGCCGGCCTGCGAGCCGGTGAAGGACCGCGCCTCGGCGCCGAGCGAGTGAATGGCCATTGCGACGAGGGCGTTGGAGATGCGCTCCCCCGACGTCAGCAGCATGTCCATCTCGCGCGCAGGCGGTGCCGGGCAGACCTGCTCGGCCAGGTCGAGGAGCTCGTCGGTGGTATCACCCATGGCGGAAACCACGACTACGACGTCGTTGCCCGCCTTTTTGGTCTCGACGATTCGTTCAGCAACGCGTCGGATACGTTCGGCGGTAGCCACCGACGATCCACCGTACTTCTGGACGATGAGAGCCACGCGTGTGTACCTCCGCTGTTATCGCTTGGTTCAAGGCAGTGATCGACGTACACCTTACCGGTGAGGCTCCCGGCACCGGCGGCCGCTACCTGCGGCAACCCACCCAGCCAGCGTTTATGGAGGCGCTCTAGCATCTGTTCGAGTGAGCGATCCGACCCTGCCTCCCCGGCCGAGCGCGCGCAGGATCTTGTTCGGTCTGCCGTCGGCGGGACGCAAGTGGCCCGGCGGCGTTCGGGCCGCGCTGGCATTCGGGATTCCGGCGTCGCTCGCGTGGCTTCTCGGCCACCAGGATGCGGTTCTTCTGATCGTCTCGGGCAGTTTCGCGGTCATCTACGGCGAGGGCAAGCCGTATCGCGCACGGTGGCGCGTCGTGCTGACCGCGGGAGCTGCGTTGGTGACGTCGGTGTGGATCGGTGCGTCGTCGGGAACGAGTCCTGTCCCTCTCGTGCCTGTTCTGACGCTGTCGGTCGTCGCCGCGATTGCCGTCTATGTCGTCGCGGCGCTGCGCATCGGCGTGCCAGGCGCCTTCTTCTTCGTCCTCGTCTGCGCGATGTCCTCGTATCTCCCGAGCGCCGACATCTCGCCGACGACGGCAGCAGCCTGGGCCGCGACGGGTGCCGTCACCGCCGCGATCGTCGCGATGTCGCCGGTCCTGTGGGCCCCGCACGCGCCGGAGCGGCAGGCGGTGTGTGCCGCCGTCGCGGCCGTCGCGGCCCATGGCGTGGATCCGAGCGTCAGGAGAACGGCCGGGTCACGACTGCACGTGGCCTGGAAAGCCGTGTACGACGCCGGTCTGCCGCGTCGATCCCCGCGGCCGGCTCTCGTCACGACATTGTTCGACGCCCAACTGCGCTTCGCGGCTGCTGTACGCGCGGGCGGCGGTCTCGATCCCGACGACGCAAGCGACGTGCTTCCGTTGGATCGCCCGAGTGTGCGGTACCGATTGGCACGGTCCCTCGATCGCCGCTCGCACGCGCTGGCGACGTCCGCGCGCGTGTTCGCTGCCGCGCTCGTCGCGGGTGGTTCGGCCGTCGTACTCGGTCTGCCGCGACCGGACTGGGCCGTTCTCGGTGCCGTTCTCGTTCTGCAGCAGGGACCGGACCGCATCCATGGCAGTTACCGGGGATTGCTTCGGCTCGGCGGCACCGTGCTCGGGGTCGGCGTCTTCGCGCTGCTGCAGTTCGTATCTGTTCCCGGTGCGGCCGTCATCGGTGTGGTCATGGCGCTTCAGTTCCTCATCGAGGTGTCGGTGCCGCGCAACTACGGCCTCGCCGTCGTGTTCATCACGCCGCTCGCACTGACGATCGGCACGTTGTCGCACCCCGGTGCGTCGACGTCCGCCGTCGTCGCGGATCGGATCGTCGAGACGGTTCTCGGCGTCGCCGTCGCCTTCATCGCACTGTGGGGCGCCCAGCGCCACGCGTTCCGACGCGCACTGCTGTGGTCCGACGGGCGGGTTCTCTCGCTGTCCGACGCACTCGTGCAGTGCGTGACGACGTCGCACCCGTCGGATCCGCGGTGCCTGGAGCTTCGCCGCGACGTGCAGTTCGAACTCGTCAACTCGGCCCTCGCCGGCGCGGAGGCAGCACACAACGATCGCCGCTGGGCCGCGTCGCAATGGACGCGTCATGTCGCGGTGGATCGCGTCGGATACGAGCTCCTCGCCCAGTGCGCGGTGGTCGCCGACAACGGCTCGTTCGGCGACCCGTCTCCGTGGGCCTCGAGAATCGGCGACCTCCACTCGCTACCGAAACAGCACTGACGGTCCGGTTCCGTAGGGCGTTTCAGGATGCCCGTTTCGATACGCTCCGTGTTTGCGAGCTGCCGTTCTCATCGGGGGCACGAAACAATCTGCGCCCGAGCACCTTCTCGGTTCACCGACCCGAAACCGCCTGGACGGTAATACTATTGACGAGTCCGCTCACGAGGTGGACGTCTGCTCATCGATGTCGGGCCAACGGCACCAATCCGGCCCGCGTGCGCCTTGCCGTCGGGAGGGTCGGTTCGGATGACCACGTTGCCATGTTCTGTGCCGCATCTGCGATGCCGAGTACCCGGGCGCCCCGGCGCCACCATTCGTCGTGCCCGTCTGCTCGACGCGTTGAACGACGCAGTCGCACAGCCCGGCACCGTCACATTGCTCACTGCGCCTGCCGGTTCCGGAAAGACGACGTTGCTCGTCGACTGGTTGACCGACAGCCGGACGTCGGTCGCCTGGCTGTCCGTCGACGAAACGGACAACTCGCTCGCGTCGTTGCGCCAGTGCATCGCATCGGCACTGATGCAGAGCGGATCGACTGCCGTCGCCGACGCGGTCGCCGATCTCCCCGCCCCTGGTGAACCGGGCTACGAGAACTACAGCGCTCTGTTGTTCGCGGCGCTGGAGAGTGTCGACGAGCCGGTGCTCATGGTGCTCGACGACGCCCATCTCCTGCACGACTCCGACGTTCTGGTCGCGTTGGGAAACTTTCTGCACTGGCCTCCGCCCAACGTGCACACGGTGATCGCCGGCCGGTTCGAACCTCCACTCGCACTGCAGAAACTGCGCCTCGACGGTCGCGTCCGGGACGTCACGACCGACGACATGGCGTTCACCCGCGCAGAGGCCGACACGATGTTCGCGGAATCTGGAATCCTGTTGAGCAGCAGCGCGTTCGACGCCGTCATCGCACGAACACAAGGCTGGGCAGCGGGCCTACGGATGGCCGCGATGACGCTGGCCGACCATCCCGATCCCGGCTCTGCGGTCGAGAAGTTCACCGGCTCGCAGCACAGCGTCGCCGACTATCTCGTCAGCGAGGTGCTCGCAGGGCTGACACCCGACGTCCGACGTTTCCTCGTCGAGACATCCGTACCCGCCTGGTTCACCGTCGATCTCGCCGAGCAGCTCACCGGCGTCCGCGATGCGCGCGGGACGCTCGACATGCTGCTGGCCCGCAACTTCCTGATCGAGCAGACCCCTGGCCCCGAACTCACCTACCGCTATCACCCGCTCATGCGCGAGTATCTGCGCGCCGAGATGTACCGGCTGGGCGCCGCGCAGGTACGAAACCTGGAAACCGTTGCTTCACAATGGTTCACCGATTCACGACAGCCTCTCAACGCACTCGAACACAGTACCCATTCCGGCGACGGGCCGGCCATCGTCGCCACGTTGACCGCGTCGGGGCTCGATCTTGTTCTGGAAGGGCATTCGGACGCGATTCTCGGCGCCCTCGAACACAGCCCACGCACGGTGTCGGACTCGACGTACGGCCGATTGCTCGGCGCTGCAGCACATTTGACCAACGGAAATACGGCACCCGCGATCTCGACGCTGACCGCATTGCGACGTCGCGCATCGGAAGACCCCGAATCGGAACTGCTGCGCCGCGTACTAGAGGTTCAGGCCGCGATGCAGACCGGCAACATTCGCGCCGCGCTCGAGCACCTCGAAATCCTCGACATCGGGCAGGCGGACAGCCCTGGCCTCGACGCGTTCACGCTCGCGACCGCGGGCATCGCGAGGCTGTATCTGGGACGCACGACCGAGGCCCGACGGCTGCTCGTCGACGCGACGTCCCACGCGCGTGCGGGACGACTGCATCGCACGGCACTGATGTGCATGACGGCGACCACCGCGGCGAACCTGCTCGACGGACACCTCGACGACGCTCTGCACGGGTCTCGTGCCGCCGTCGACTACGCCCGGAGCAACGCGATAGGAGATACCGAGATCGCCGACGCGGCCCTGTCGCTCGCTGCTGTCGTCGCGCATCTGCGTATGGACGCCGTGTCTCATTCGACGACGCTGTGGGCGTCGATCGGTTTCGCATCGGAGCCCGTCGTCGCCGATTACGGGCGCCGCACGGCGAGCGCACTGCACACGCGCACCGACGCTCGTGGTGTGCCGCGGATAGGGCGCGAGTGGATCGAGTACGAGCGCCCGGTCATTCCCGGTCTCGAGGCCCTGCTGGCTCCCGTCGTCCAGCAGAAGTACTTCGCGGCGGGTGAGTCGCTGTGGGCTGCCGAACTGGTCGGGGTGACGTCGCGTCGGCTCGGCCGGACCGGGGAGGTCTCGTTGCTCGCCGCCGACGTGCATCGACGAGCAGGCCGGCTCGACGCAGCGGAATCGGAGCTCACTCCGGTCGTCGACGGAACCCGGCACTGCGCGAGCCCGGTGACATCGATACGTGCGCTGCTCGCTGCATCGTCGATCGCGCATACGCGTCGTAACCCGACGAAGGCGTACGAGCTGGCGGTACGCGCGTTGACCCTCGCCGAGCCGGAACGGATTCTTCGTCCGTTCGCCGAGGCCGGACAGAACGTGCGCGACGTACTGACGCGCAATCACGGCAGGTTCGGCCGCCTCGAATCGTTCGCCGACGAGGCCCGCGCCGCGATACCTGCGGGTCGAGCCGACACCGCACCTCGGTCGTCGACGTCGCTCACTCCGCGCGAGCTCGAGCTCCTTCGGGAGCTGCCGTCGTGGCGGACCGCGGAGCAGATCGCGTCGGACCATTTCGTGTCCGTCAACACCATCAAGACGCACCTGCGGGGCATCTACCGGAAGCTCGAGGTCCGGTCCCGTCGGGATGCGATCGCCGCTGCCCATGAGCTGGGGCTCCTCTGAGGCGGCTTCGCCGCATGTGCACGGAAATACATAGCCCTCTATGTATTTCCGTGCACATGCGCGAAGCGCACTTCACCATCTGCGGGTGATGCCACCCGCGCCGATGTCTTGGACTCTGGAGTTCATAGTCAGACGCGGACCCGAAGGAGCGGCACCATGGCGCAGCCTGCCGACATCGATGCACGGGGAATCCGATACGAGTTCGTCGTCGAGGGGTCGTTGTCCGACCGCGCGAAAGCAGCCTTTCCGGATCTGGCCGTCTCCCACGTTCCACTGACCTACACGCGACTGTTCGGACCTCTGGACGACGACACCGCGCTGCGCGGAATGCTGGCTCGATTCGATGCGCTCGGGTTGACCCTCGTCGAGCTCAGACGGCTTCCGGACTGACGTGCTCCCCAACCCGACCGTTGGGGGCTTGTGCCCGGTAGTACACTCGCTTCCATGCAGCGCGCGCTCCTCCTTGATCGCCGCGACGGGGTCTGATCCAGACTGGCTTCCCGTCGCGGGGTTTCATCGCGCCGGTCGATCATCAAATCAGCCAGAACTTCGGAGATGAGACCATGTCACCAGCCGACGCATTCACGTCCGGATCACGCACCATCACCCCTCCCTCGCGGCCCGCACCCAGCGACCAGCCTGTGTGGAACACGCAGAAGAACTCGTCGATGCCGACCTACCGGTACCGCCCGTTCGCGGAAGAGGTCGAGCCCGTCACGCTGTCCGACCGCACGTGGCCGGACAAGATCACCGACCGGGCACCGCAGTGGTGCGCCGTCGACCTGCGTGACGGCAACCAGGCGCTGATCGACCCGATGAGCCCGGCGCGTAAGCGTCGTATGTTCGATCTGCTCGTCCGTATGGGCTACAAGCAGATCGAGGTCGGATTCCCGTCGGCCAGCCAGACCGACTTCGATTTCGTCCGCGAGATCATCGAAGACGGCGCGATTCCCGACGACGTATCCATCCAGGTTCTGACGCAGTGCCGCCCCGAGCTGATCGAGCGCACCTACCTCGCCTGCGAAGGCGCACGCAACGTCATCGTGCACTTCTACAATTCGACGTCCATTCTGCAGCGCCGCGTCGTATTCAAGGCCGACCGCGACGTCATCAAGAAGATCGCCACCGACGGCGCACGCAAATGCCTCGAGGTCGCCGCGAACTACCCGGACACCGAGTGGCGGTACGAGTACTCCCCCGAGTCGTACACCGGCACCGAGCTGGCGTACGCCAAAGAGGTGTGCGACGCGGTCGTCGACATCATCGATCCGACGCCCGAGAAGCCGATCATCCTGAACCTGCCCGCCACCGTCGAGATGGCGACGCCGAACGTCTACGCCGATTCCATCGAGTGGATGAGCCGCAACCTGAACCGTCGCGACAGTGTCATCCTGTCGCTGCACCCGCACAACGACCGCGGAACGGGCGTTGCCGCAGCCGAACTCGGCTACCAGGCCGGTGCCGACCGCATCGAGGGATGTCTGTTCGGTAACGGCGAGCGCACCGGCAACGTCTGTCTGGTGACGCTGGGCCTGAACATGTTCACGCGTGGCATCGACCCGCAGATCGACTTCTCCAACATCGACGAGATCCGACGGACCGTCGAGTACTGCAACCAGCTGCCGGTCCACGAGCGGCACCCATACGGCGGCGATCTGGTCTACACCGCCTTCTCCGGAAGCCACCAGGACGCCGTCAACAAGGGTCTCGACGCGATGAAAGTCGCTGCGGACGAGCAGGATTCGGACGTCGACGACATCCTGTGGCAGGTTCCGTACCTGCCCATCGACCCGAAGGACGTCGGCCGCACGTACGAGGCCGTCATTCGCGTCAACTCGCAGTCCGGCAAGGGCGGCGTCGCCTACATCATGAAGTCCGATCACGGTCTGGCACTGCCGCGTCGACTGCAGATCGAGTTCTCGCAGGCCGTCCAGCGCATCACCGACGGCGAGGGCGGCGAGGTATCGCCCAAGGAGATGTGGGACGTCTTCGCCGACGAATACCTGAGCCCGATCCGCCCGCTCGAGCGCATCAAGCAGAAGGTCATCGCAGCCGAAACAGACGGCGGCACAGACCAGATCGTCGCGACGGTCAAGATCGACGGCGTCGAACAGGACATCAACGGACACGGAAACGGCCCGCTCGCGGCGTTCGTCGACGCACTGTCCACCGTCGGCTACGACATCAGCGTGCTGGACTACTCCGAGCACGCCATGTCGGCAGGCGACGACGCACAGGCAGCCGCGTACGTGGAAGCCTCGGTCACCGGACCGAACGGCACCGCCGTCACGGTCTGGGGCGTCGGCATCGCGACGTCCATCACGACGGCATCCCTGCGCGCCGTCGTCTCGGCGGTCAACCGCGCTTTGAAGTAGAACCAGCTCGCACCGGACTCCCGCTACTGTCGATCACCTGTGACCGACAGTGCGGGAGTGTCGGGCGAACAGCGAGACCGCCACGGTGAGAACCGCTACCGCGATCATGGCTGCGACCGTTCGTCCGTAGCCGGTCAGCAATTGTTCGACGGCTGAATCCGATATCTCGCTGATCGTGCCTGCGAACACGAACTTGCGTAGTTCGAGAGGAAGCGCACTCGTCACGACGGACAGAATGACCGCGGTACCGACGACGAACCCGCTGGTCTGCAGCAGCAGGCGCATGGCATTCGCGATACCGAGTCGTTCGTCGGGCAGATCTCCCATGATCGCGGTCGCATTGGATGGCATGAAGAGGCCGGATCCGAATCCCGCCACGGCCAACCCGACGAGAAGAACCCACAGCGGCATTCGACCCGTGGTTCCGACGAACAGGACGACGAGGGCGACCACCGTCACGATGTTGCCGACGACGGCGAGCGTCGACGGGGAAACGGTGCGTTGCAGGGGGCCCGAACTCAGTGATGCCGTCAACGCAGCGACCGCCACTGGAAGCACCATCACGCCCGCGACGAGCGGTGTGACACCCGATACCGCCTGGAAGTACAGCGCCATCAGGAGTACGACTCCGCTCTGCGAGATCGAGTTGAGGAACGACGCGAGTAACCCGAATCCGAACGGCCAGTGCTTGAACAGCGCGATGTCGATCAGCGGATCGTCGACGGACTTCTCGAACCACAGGAACAATGGGACTATCGCGGCACTGACCAGTAGTCCGCCGATGACGAGCGGGTGGGACCAACCGAGCGATGTAGCTTGAGACAGCGCCGCAAGACCACACGTCAGTGCGACGAGAATCATCGCGTTGCCCCGCAGATCGAGCGAGTACGAACGAGAAGTGGACGCCGTCGGTTTCAAAGCTACGAATCCCCAGATCAGGCACAGAATTCCGATCGGGACATTGAACCAGAACACCCATCGCCAGCCCGCCTGCTGGGCGAGGAGACCACCGAGCGTCGGCCCGCACAGTTGCGCGATGGAGAACGACGCGAGGTAGATGCCCATACCCTCGCCGAGGCGTCGGCGCGGAAAGGCTGCAGTGACGAGAGCGGCACTGTTGGTCAACAGCATCGCGCCGCCAGCGGCCTGAATCACCCGGAACCCCACCAGCCACCAAGCATTGGGGGCAAGCCCGCACGCGACGCTTCCCACGGTGTAGAAGGCAAGGCCGGTGAGATACATCTTTCTGCGACCGAACATGTCGGCCATACGGCCGAATGCCACCAAGAGCACAGTGTTGGTGAGCATGTAGGCCAGAAGGATCCAACTGGCCGCGAGGCTGCTGGCGTCGAAATGCCTTGCGACGGTGGGTAAGGCGACGTTCAGCGCACTGCCCGACATGCCGATCACCATGCTGGCGAAGGCGACGACGCTCAACGTTCTCCACGCGTCGCGCATCATGTCGCGTTCGGAACCGTCAGTTCCTGGCGCGTCGGTTTCGATATCGGTGTCGTTCGCCTCGGGTCGCGCTGTCACTGGCCGACACCTGGCGCCGGGGACGTCGTCTCGTCCAGGAACGTGAGCATCGCCTGTACCGAACTGCGAGCCGCGTTGCGCACGTCGGGATCGGCGATATCCGGATACATTCGCGTAACCAGCGATTCGAGGGATGCGCTCGATTCCGCGCGCAATTCCCTGACCTGGTCGATACGACGATAGCGCGCCTGCAACCGACGCGCGGATGCCGCGGCCAGATCCTCGATCACCGGCCCGTGGCCGGGGCACGCTCGTACGAGTGCGGACGCGCCGAGGCGCTCCAGCGCGCTCAGACTGTCCAGCATCTCACCGAGCAGTCCCGGGTGCACCACCGGAGAACCGTTGCCCAGCACTGTGTCTCCGGTGAACACGACTGCCTCGCTCAACAGGTGCACACATAGAGAATCGCGAGTATGACCGGGTGTCAGCATGATTCGAGCGTCCACGCCTCCCGCGAGAACCAATCGATCGCCGTCGGCCACCGCCGAACCCACGTCACGAGATGCCTTGGTGATAGGCGTGCCGGTGCGCTCGGACAATGCGGGCGCACCGCCTGCGTGATCGCCGTGACCGTGAGTGAGAACGATATGCGTGACGTGACGAGAACCTATCGCCGCAGCTACAGCCGCGGCGTGTGCTGCGTCGTCGGGACCGGGGTCGATCACAGCGCACGACCGGGATTCGGGATCACCGACGATCCAGGTATTGGTCCCTTGGAACGTCCACGCACCGGCATTGGGGGCGAGCACCCATTCGACCCTCGGGGCCACTCGGGTGGCGACACCGACGGATGGAAAATCGGTTCTGGAATTCGACATGTCAGCCTCTCTAGAAGACACTTCTAGAATCGTACTCCAGATAATGATCTTTACGTTGCGAAACATGTTCGGGCATAACAAAACCCTCGTGAGTGGTTGTACCGATGACCACTCACGAGGGTTGCGTCCCTACTTTGCCGCGATCTTCCTGATCATGTCGCACATGATGTCGGCAGCGACGTTGGCCTGTTTCTTGGTCTTGCAGTTCAGCACGACCTCGCGCGCCGACTCGACGATGATGTCGGTGAGCACGCCGAGTGCGATGCGGTGCTCACTGTCGTCACCCGGCCCGAGCAGCGCCGAGTTCTGTCTGATCCACTCGATCCTGTTGTCCCGCCGCAGTTTTTCGAAACCCGGCGGGCCATCGGAGTCGATGAACACCAGCGCCACGTCGCGCCTCTGCCAACTGCCTGCCAGGAACGTGCGCGCGCCGACGCAGAAAAGTTCGAGTGGATCCGTTGTGCCGCTGCGTCGTTCCGTCAGAACGGAGGACCGAACCTGCTCGAGATGTGCGGTGTTGTGGCGGTCCCACAGGGCGGTGAACAACTCGGACTTCCCGCCGAAGTGGTGATACAGGCTGCCGGTGCTGCTCCCTGCACGCTCGACGATGTCGGCGATGTTCGCGTTCAGAAAGCCCGCCTCGGCGAAAACCTCCAGCGCTGCATCGAGCAATTTGCGCTGCGTCTCACCGGTTTTGCTCCACTGCCACGTCGTCGTGACGACTGTCTTCTCGGCCATACCCACCCCAGCACTCGATCCACTGAACACCTGAAGCGAGCGTAATTCTAGAATTGGCGGGCGGTCAAGTCGTACGGACGGCTCGTCCTCAGGCAACCCCCAGGATGAGCGTCGCGCCGGCCGCGAACATGCCGCCGTTTCCCTGCACCAGGCTCGTCCGTACGCCGTCGACCTGGGCCGGCGCAGTCCCACGCAGCTGGCGGACGGACTCCTGGATCGCGAACATCCCGTACATGCCGGTGTGGGTATAGGAGAGCCCGCCGCCGTTGGTGTTGACCGGAAGCCTGCCGCCCGGGGACGTATTGCCCTCGCGAACGAATTCGCCTGCCTCTCCCCTCCCCACGAAGCCCAGATCCTCGAGCCCGTACAACGGTAGGTGGGCGAACGCGTCGTAGATCATCACGTGGTCGATGTCCGACGGAGACAGTCCCGCCTCTTGGAAGGCGGCAGCTCCAGCATTCTTGAAGCCTTTGAACGACGTGAAATCCTCCATCATCGAGATGCCCGGCCCCTCGTAGCCCTCGCCGGTGCCGAGGATCTCGACCGGCGGAACGTCCAGGTCACGTGCACGATCTATCGTCGTCAACACGAGCGCACCGCCGCCGTCGGTGACGAGACAGCATTCGAGCAGATGGAACGGCCATGCGATCACCGGTGAGTTCTGCACGTCGTCGACGCTGATGGGGTCGCGGAATTTCGCTCGCGGGTTCATTCCTGCCCATGTACGTTGCGCGACGGCAACATCGGCCAGATGGCGCGCCTGAGTTCCCGTCTCCTTCATGAACCGCAGGAACGGCAGCGTGAAACGACTGGGCGGACCGGTCACCCCGTAGGGCGCCTCGAACTGTCCGGGCAACGACGCGGGGTCGGGCGCGTACCCCGGAGCGCCCACTCGCGATCGCCCTGATTCACCATGCGTGATCAGGACGACAGAGCACTGCCCCGCCTGCAATGCCGCGACGGCATGGCGAACGTGCGTGAGAAACGAGGTTCCGCCGACGCTCGTCGTATCCATCCACCGCGGTTCGATACCGAGACTGTGTGCAACCGAGAGTGGGCCCGGCATCGATACCCCCGCGATCCCATCGACGTCCTTGGGATCGAGTCCGCAGTCCGCCAAAGCATTTCGGGCCGCTTCCAGATGCAGGCCAAGGGTCGACCGGTGCGGAAGCGTTCCGATCTCGTCCGTCTCGGCCGCGCCGACGATGGCGACGCGGGCGCTCACGACGTGCTCCGAGCAGGCTGGAACACAGGCACTTTCGTGTCGCCACGCTCCTCGAAGCGTACGACGAGGTCCATGTCGAGCGGCAGCAGATCGGGGTCGGGCGCGACACCGACGATGTTGGTCATCATCCGTGGCCCCTCTTCCAGTTCGACGACGGCAACCACATAAGGTCCTTGCTCCTCGAATCCCGGTCCGGGTCTGTGTTCGATGACGTAGCTGTACAGCGTCGCGCGGCCGCTGCACTGGAGCCAGTCGACGTTGTCGGAGTTGCACGCGGGACAGAAGTCCCGGGGATAGAAGTACCGGGTCATGCAGTTCAGGCATCGCCGAACCACGAGACGATCCGCTGCCGCCTCCGACCAGAAGAACGCAGTCTCCGGAGTGGGCTTCGGGGCGAGCTTGCGGAGCGCCTTCTTCGGTTTCACCTCGGTGGCCGAAGGCGCTGTGGAACTTGTCATCGCTTTCTCTTCTCTCAGTAGGGCAAGGCAGCAGAAGCTGCTGTTCCGATGCGACCCTGCTCGTCATGGAGGGCGCACACCGAGACGGCCACGCCGTTGTCGATCTTGTGGTCCAGGTTCTCGAAGCCGATCCACTTCCCGATCGGGAGCCTGCTCAGGTACAGAGTCACGTCGGCATTGATGAAGTTCAGGCTCGTCGCGCCCATGTTCGTGAAGGGGCTGACCCAGTCGGCCGCCATCGAGGCAATCTGGAAGGGTGTGTCCCCGACCCCGTCGAGCAGCGGGCACGTTTCCCGAAACCACGCGAACTTCCGGCCGTCGCCCGACGGTTCGAGCCGTCGAACTTCGCCGAAGTGCCGTGGGGCCTGTTTCACGGGCGGCGCAACGGATTCCGGTGTCGGAGCGCGGTATTCGACTGGCGCCCACGTCACCGGAGTCGATTCGGCACCGGACAGCAGGGCCTGCACGCTCGCGAGTGCGACGGGAACGCCGTCCGCGGACGCCTGGACCTCCACGATGCGGACCCGTCGGCCGGCACGCCGAACGGACGTGGTGATGTCGATCGGCCCCATCGGGATCGGACGGAACAGGTCCGTCGTCATACGAGCCGGGTGGAAGCCGTCGGCCAGGTGTGTTCGTTCCACTTCGTGAGCCATCAGACCGGACACGAGGCGTCCGTGAACGAGGTTCTCGGACCACGGGCTTCGAGCATGCGGCCGAGGTTCGTAGTGTCCGTCCGCACCGTCGAAGAATGGTTCGCCGATGTCGCTGCGTGGCTCGGCCACTTCCCGAACCGTTGCCGTCATCGGACGACCACCGTCCCGCGGTCGAGGACAACAGTGTCGTCCGACGTGGTGGCACGGAAACGTATGCCGTCGGGAGTATTCCAGATCCACACCGTCAGCTCCTGGCCGGGAAACACCGGTTTGGTGAATCGACCCGACATCGAAAGCAACCGTGTCGGGTCGGAGCCACACAGCTCGTGCAGCAGAGCCCGCCCGGTGATGCCGTACGTGCACAGTCCGTGCAGGATCGGCGACGAAAATCCCGCGCGGGCGGCGAACGATGGGTCGGAGTGCAAGGGATTGCGGTCCCCCGAAAGCCGATAGAGCAGAGCCTGTTCGGCACGGGTCGCGTAGGTCGATTTGGAATCTGGCGCGGTGGTCGGCATCGGCGCCGCATCACCGCTGCGGTCTCCGGCGTGGCCGACCGATTCCCCACGGATGAATACCGAAGATCGCGACGACGCGACGACCGCCCCCGTCGCAGAGTCGACGGCGGTCGCTTCGGTGACCACGAGCGCCCCACTCCCCTTGTCCTGCATCGACGTCACCGTCGATCTCACCTGTACGTCACCGTCGACGGGTAGGAGCCCTGCCGTCTCGAACGCCTGCTCGGCGTGGACGAGCATCGCCGGATCGAACGTTCCGAGCGACCGTCCGGACCGCGCCTGCGTGGCCAATACGGCGAACGTCGGCAGAACCCGTTGCGCGGTGTCCGCCGAATTTTCGGTGACATAGGCCAATTCGTCGAGAGTCGGGTCCTGGCCGGCCCCGACACCTACCGCATACAGCAATGCGTCCTTCGATGTCCATGTTCGTCGAACCGGATCGCTCGGCACACCGATGACACCGAGATCGAGCGCCATCAGGACACCTTCTCCGGCACGAGTCCGTTCATCTTCGCGTTGCCCGCTGCCTCCGCGACCAGCCGCGGCACCACCTCACCGAGTTCGCCGGGTGCCCAGCGAGCGCCCTTGTCGAAGCTCGGTCCTGCACTCCAGCCCTCGGCGACACTGATGTGCCCGCCGCGAACGTTGAACACCCGGCCCGTGATGTCGCGTGACTCCTCGCTGCCGAGCCACACGACGAGCGGAGCGATGTTGTCCGCCGCCGATGCGTCGAAATCACCCTCTGCCGGCGCTTCTCGGCCGACGTTCCCGCCGAGGTTCTCCGTCATCCGGGTGAGAGCTGCAGGCGCCACCGCATTGACCGTCACGCCGTAGCGGGCGAGTTCCATCGACGCGATGATCGACAGGCTGGCGATACCCGCCTTGGCCGCGCCGTAATTGCCCTGACCGACGTTGCCGTAGATCCCCGACGACGACGTCGTGTTGATCACCCGCGCATTTACGGCCGCACCGGATTTGGACTGTTCCTTCCAGTAACGCGACGCGTGGTGCATCGGCATGAACGTGCCCCGCAGGTGGACGCGGATGACGTCGTCCCATTCGGCCGCCGTCATGTTCGTGATCATTCGGTCGCGCAGGATCCCTGCGTTGTTGACAAGAACGTGCAGGTCACCGTAGTGCTCGACGGTGCTCTCGATCAGCCTCCTCGCGCCGTCCTCGTCCGACACGTCGGTTCCGTCGACCCGCGCCTCACCGCCTGCCGCCCGAATGAGGTCGACGACCTCGCCTGCAGGCCCGTCGGCGCTGCCGGATCCATCGACATCGGCGCCGATGTCGTTGACGACGACGATCGCTCCCTCGCGGGCAAACTCCAGCGAATGTCCTCTACCGATGCCGCGACCGGCACCGGTGACCACGACGATTCTGCCCTCACATATTCCGCTCATCGGGATTCCTGTTCTTCGTCGGTCGGACTCCACGTGATCAGCGCGTCGAGCGCCTCGCAGTGGGACCCACTCACCATCAGGGGATTGATCTCCAATGCCTGCAGCCGGTCCCCGAGGCCGTAGGCGACGTCGGCGATGCGCTTGACCTGGCCGACCAACGCATCGATATCCACGGGCGTGCTCCCGCGCGCACCCTTCAGCAGCGTTATTCCGCGTAACCCGTCGATCGCCTCGCGCACGTCGTCGTGCGACACGGGCAACACGCGAATTGCGGCGTCCGCCAACACTTCCACCCACACTCCGCCCAGTCCGACCGCGAGGGTCAACCCCCACACCGGATCGCGCACGACACCGACCAGCATTTCGATTCCGTCCATGCTGCGGTGCGGTTGAACGATGGTCGCGACGCCCGTCGATCCCATCGCCTGCAGTGATGACGTCACCGAATCGAATGCGTCCCTGACGTCGTCGGCGCTTTGCAGATTCAGCCGGACTCCCCCGACCTCGCTCTTGTGACCGAGGTTCTCGGCGACAGCTTTGAGTACGACGGGGTAGCCGAATGCGTCGGCATGAGCGACGGCGTCGTCGGCCGTCGTCGCCAGTTCCGTCGGAACCACAGGGACTCCGTGAACTCGAAGCAGACGGCCGGCCGCGTACTCGGTCCACATGCCCGACGGCTCTCGCTCGAGCACGATCCCGCCGGGATCGGGCGTCGGAGCGGAGTTCTGTCCGACGAAATTTCGCCGGATGGCTGCCCAGCGAACTGCATTACCGAGGGCCGTCATTCCGTGCTCGATACCGCCGAGAACATGTGGAAAGTCGGTAGCATCGGCGATCGATCTACCGTGCTCGGTGACGTCGGTGAGAACGGTGCTGAGCACGACGGTCGGAACAGCCGTCGCCTTGATGTTCTCGGCCGAGTCACCGTACGCCGCAAGCGCGAGCGCTGGGTCGGCAGCGGGAACACGCGGAAGCTCGGACAGCAGCACCGCGAAGTCGACCTGCGGATCCTCGGCCACCACCGCCAGCGAACGGCGCATGAGGGTTCGATCGATGACGACGTAACCGGTGACGTCGAGCGGGTTCTGCACGGTGGCGAAGTCCGGCACGATGTCCTGCAGCGCGCGAGTAGTGTTGTCGGAGAATGCAGGAAGCTCGAGTCCTTCGTCCTCGGCGCGATCGGCGATGATCTCCGATGCACCTCCGGACGGGGTCACGACGCCCATTCGAGGGCCGGGCAATCCGCCGTTCAGGCTGGCCATCAGGCCCGCCGTCAGGATGAGATCCTCGAGCGAACGAACGCGGATGACACCCATCTGTGCGAATGCCGCGTCGATGACAGAATTGTCGCCGACGAGAGCGCCGGTGTGCGCCAATGCCGCACGGGCGCCCAGCGCGCTGCGTCCGATTTTCAGCGCGACGATCGGCTTCCCTGCGTCGAGTGCGAGCCGAGCGATACGACGGAATTCGGAAGGATCACGGACCGATTCGAGGAACAGAGCGATGACCGACGTGTTGGGGTCGTCGACCAGATACTCCATCACGTCCGTCACGGACATCATCGATTCGTTGCCCATGGCGGTCAGGAAGCTCAGGCCGACGTTGCGGGCCTGGGCGAACTGCAGAACGGAGCTGGCAAGCGCGCCGCTCTGCAGGACGAAGCCGACAGAACCTGTCAGAAGGGGGCGTCCGATCGGCAGACCGTAGGGCGTGATCTTCTCCGCCGCGTTGATGAAGCCGTTTCCATTGGGTCCGAGCACCGTCAAACCGCTCGCGCGGGAGAACGCGATGATCTCGTCCTCCAGAGCCTTGCCCTCCGCACCCGTCTCGCCGAATCCCGACGTCAGGATCACCGCAGCCCGCGCGCCGTGGTCGACCGCAGCGTGGAGAGTGGAGAGTACGACCGTTGTCGGAACCATGACGAAGATCAGGTCCACCACGTCGGGCAGTTCCGCCAGAGTTCGATAGGTACGCATCCCGTGCACTTCCGGGCTGGACCGGTTGACCAGGTACACGTTTCCCGTGAAACCGCTGTCCTTGATGTTCTGAAATGTGTTGAGCGACCAGGGTGATTTGTCGGTAGCTCCGATCAGCGCGATCGAGCGGGGCTCGAAGAGCGCGCGTAGGTCGAGTCCTTCGATGGTCGGATTGGTCATGGAGTCCGTTCCTGTCTGCGGAGTGACGCCTGCATCGAGAAGCATCTCCCCTCTCAGTGTCCGAAGCCGTCGGAATTGACATGTCCCTTGATCAGATTCCGCGCGATCGTGCGTCGCTGGATCTCGTCGGTGCCTTCGAAGATCCTCAGCAGCCGAAGCTCGCGGTACCAGCGCTCGATGGGCAGTTCCTTCGTGTAGCCCATACCGCCATGAATCTGCAGAACACGGTCGACGACGTTGTTCGCCATGATCGACCCGTGCAGCTTGGCCACCGAAGACACGTGCCGGGCGTCCACTCCCTGCGCCACCGACCACGCCGCGCGCAGCGTCAGCAGCTTCGACGATTCGATCTCCACGTGCGAGTCGGCGATCTGCCACTGGATGGCCTGGTACTCCGCAATGGGATGTCCCATGGACACGCGGTTCTTGGAATGCTCGATCGCCATGTCCAGCAACCGCTCCGCGGAGCCGATCGCGCGGGCCGGAATCATGTAGCGGCCCTGGCCGATCCAGCTCATCGCGAGCTCGAAACCTTTGCCGACCTCGCCGAGCACATTGCTCTCGGGGACACGGACATCGACGAACGACAGCGCGGCCGGCCCCCACTGCCCCATCGTCGGGATGGGTGTCGATGTCCAGCCCATGTCGCGGTCGACGATGAAACACGTGACACCGCCGTCGGCGCCCTTCTCCTTGTCGGTCACCGCGAACACCATGACGAAGTCTGCTTCGTTGCCGCCCGTGATGAAGATCTTCTCGCCATTGATGACCCAGTCCGAGCCGTCCTTGACCGCCCGGGTCTTGATGCTCCGCGCGTCGGACCCGGCACCGGGTTCGGTGATGGCGAAGCACGACCTGCGCTCACCCTCGATGGTCGGGATCAGGTACTGCTGCTTCTGCTGATCGTTACCTGCATAGAGGATATTGTCCGCGGAACCGCCGAACGAGAACGGCACGAAGGTCCTGCCTGCTTCGGCTGCGATGATCGCGCTCATCACGGGACCCAGGTTGGCTCCGCCGTACTCCTCGGGCGTGTTGATACCCCAGAAGCCGGACTTGCGAGCCTTCGCTCGCAGCGCCTTGATGTCCTCAGTCGGTAGTCCGGGCCTGCCTTCACGCTCGTTCCGGAGCACCTCGCTCTCGAGGGGAATCACTTCCTTCTCGAGGAATGCGCGAACGGACTTGCGCATCAATTCTTCTTCTTCGTTCAGAGCGAAATCGACCATGTCTTGGACGTCCCTTCCAGGTTCGCGGGGAGGAGAGAGAAAGTGAGATCGAACGATATTCTAGAACTTCGATCTAGAAGCACAGTGAACGATCAGACCCCCCTTGTCAAGCCCGAACTGTCGGATTTCTGGAGATCCGAGCCGAACCTTGACAGCGCAAATGTTTTAGAACATCCTTCTAGAAATCACCCTGGGACACCGGGCGTGGCACATCGACGAAGTTTCCTTCTCGGGCAGGCTCGCAGTCGATTTCGACGCCCGCGGGGCACTTCCTCCCGACCCATTCGGAGGTCATCACATGTCGCACCGATCGATCCTCGGACGCGCAGCTGCGTTCGCTACCGTGTGTGCCCTCTCGGTAGCATGCGCCGGCATCGACCAGCGGACATTCGACAGCACTGCGCTCGATCGTGACGCGACGGTGATCTACGGCCAGATCGTCGTGCCCAGCAGCCTCGACCCACACCGCGGAGTTACTGAAAACGACCTACCGTTACTGACGGTGATCTACGATCGAATCACTGACGTCGACACCGACGGCAACCCGATACCGATGCTGGCCGAGAGCTGGGAGCTGGACGACGAAAATTCTTCATTCATTCTGAACATGCGTGCGGGAGCTACCTTTTCGGACGGAAACCCCGTCGATGCCGCTGCAGTCAAGAGCAACATCGACAGAATTCTGACCGATCCGCAGTCCACGATCAAAGCCCAGATCGCAGGGACCATAGGATCCGTAGACGTCCTCGACGAGCGCACGGCCCGCCTCAACCTCGTCGGACCCGGCGGATCACTTCCTACGCTATTGGCATCGAGACCCGGCATGCTCGTCTCACCGGCCGCCCTCGGTAACGTCGACCTCGACCAAAATCCTGTCGGTGCAGGCGCTTTCATGATGACGTCCAGCATTCCCGGCACCGAATATCAGTTCGTCCGCAGGCCCGATTACTGGGACGACGACGCCTATCGCTTCCGCAAGCTCACCTTCCTCATCCAACTCGACACCGCCACCCGCATGAATTCCCTGCAAGCGGGCGAATCGACGATGACAGGTGTGGTCGGCCCGCAGAAGGAAGAAGCCAAAGCAGGTGGACTGCAAGTCTTCACTTCCGGCGGCGCCAGCACCAGCATGGCAAGAATTTCGCTGAACACGTCACGAAGTGAATTCGGCGAGAAGGCCGTACGCCAGGCCATGAACCTTGCCATCGACCGCGCGGCCATCTCACGAGTGCTGTATTCCGGCGACTGTATACCCGGCGCGCAACCGTATCCCGAGGGCTACTTCGCGCACAGCGACTCGCTCGACGACAGCGGCTGGGCCGACTACGACCCCGACCGAGCGCGTGAACTCCTGGCCGATGCCGGGCTCGCCGACGGTTTCACGTTCACCGCAGCGGTGCCGAGCCTGTCGATCTACCAGAACAACGCCCAAGTGGTGCAACAGAATCTGGCCGACATCGGCATCGACATGCGCATCGAGGTCATGGACGCGACGCAGGCTCGGGCGCGATTCGTCACAGGCGAGGCGGATGCTCTCGTCGGCCAGTACGGCGGCGGAACGGACCCGGGCCTCTACGTCTCATCCGCGTATCTGCCGACGGGAGGAGACAATCCCGGCAAGCTGACCACCGACCGAATGGCCGAGTTGTACGCCGCAACGGCACGCAGTACCGACGTCGACGAGCGAAAAGCCGCCTACGAGGACCTTCTGGCCGAGGCGTTCGACATGGGCCCGGCGCAGATCGTTCTGTGCCACTCGGTGGCCTCGGTCGCCAGCCAAGGAAACATCGGAAACTACGAGTTCTACAAGACCGGAGGCACCGGTCTCAGAACGTTGGACGTGAGCAAGTGAATTCCACCGACGAACGAAGATGAGGTGTTCCAATTGTGTTGATATTCATGGTCAAACGATTGTTGGCAGCTGTCCCCGTGCTCATTCTGGTCACCATTCTCAGTTTCTCCATGATCCACCTGATACCCGGAGACGCCGCGGTAGTGGCAGCAGGTGAGAATGCGTCTGCCGAACAGATCGCCGCGACAAGAGCCCAGCTGGGGCTCGATCAGAACATCGTCGTCCAATACTTCAGCTGGGTCGGAAATCTGCTGACCGGCGATCTGGGCACCTCACTGCTCAGCAGCCATCGCAACGTCGACGCCATCCTGGAAGCCCTGCCCGTCACGCTGTCTCTTGCTTTCGTCGCGCTGTCGTGGTCACTGGTGTTCGGTGTCGTCGTCGGTGTTTTCGCGGGGCTTCGCCAGGGCACGTGGGTCGACCGCATGCTCACCGGCTTGACCACCCTCGGTATCTCGATGCCGAGCTTCTGGCTCGGACTCCTGTTCGTCACGTTCTTCTCGCTCCAGTTCAGGCTCTTCCCTGCGACTGGATACGCACCGCTCAGCGAAGGCGTCGACGCGTGGTTCTCGCACCTGGTACTACCCGCCCTCGCGTTGGGGACCGTCACTGCCGCCGAGATCGCCAGGCAATCGCGAGCAGGTGTCATCGATGTACTCGAACGCGACTACATTCGCACCGCCACCGCGAAGGGCCTGCCGCGTTGGAAAGTGATCGTCAAGCACACGTCGAAGAACGCCGCGGTCCCGGTCGTCACAGTGTTCGGACTGCAGGCGGCCGCACTGATCGGCGGCGCGGTGATCATCGAGCAAGTGTTCGGCATGCCCGGGCTCGGCTCCGTCGCATTGAAGGCAATTCTCGAGCGTGACTTTCCCGTCATCCAGGCGTTCGTCGTCGTGATCACGCTGTTCGTTCTCGTGATCAACCTGCTCGTCGACATCTCGTACGCGTACTTCAATCCGAAAGCCAGGACATCATGACGATCAAGCCCCTCTCGTCACCGCTGGACAGTGCTCGGCAGCAGCTCGGATCCTCGACGAAGACGACAAGCGCCCGGCAGGTCCCTCCGTCGCCTGGCCGGTTGTTCGTGCGACGAATCCTCAAGTCCCGCACCAACGTCGTATGCCTGATCTTTCTCGGACTTCTCGGTGTCGTCGCCATCGCAGCCCCGTGGATCGCGCCCTACGACCCCGCTTACCAGAAACTGGCGTCGGCGTTTCTACCGTTGTTCTCCGACGACCACATCCTCGGCACAGACCAACTCGGTCGAGACACATTCAGCCGGTTGATCTATGCCACTCAGATCTCTCTCGTCGCACCGCTCATCGCCGTGGGATTCGCAGCGGTGACCGGCCTCCCGCTCGGGCTGCTCGCTGGTTACTTGGGCGGCAAGTTCGACTGGATCACAGGCCGCATCGCAGACGCCTTGATCGCCCTTCCTGCTCTCGTGCTCGCTCTCGCGATCATCGCGATCTTCGGGCCCGGCCTGGTCAACGCAATGCTGGCGGTGGGCGCTGCGTCCGCGCCTCGCTTGTTCCGTGTGGTACGAGGATCGACCATCAACGTGCGCGAGGAAACCTATATCGAGGCAAGCAAAGTAGTCGGCTGTTCGACGCCTCGCACCGTTCTGATGCACGTGCTGCCGAACGTGAGATCACCTCTACTGGTGCAAGTCACGCTGATGCTGTCACTGTCTCTTCTGGCGGAGGCGGGCCTCAGCTTCCTCGGTCTCGGCGTCCAACCACCCACTGCCAGTTGGGGTTCGATGCTTCGAAGCGCGTTCGACAATCGCTTCCAGAGCCCATGGATGGTCGTCCCGCCCGGACTCGCGATCATGCTCACCATTCTGTCCTTGAACATGCTCGGCGACGGCATCCGAGACGCCGTCGGCCAGGAACGGAGAAAGTCGTGAATCTTCTGTCCATCGAGGACCTCCAGGTCGAGTTTCGCACCGATGCCGGCTGGACACCGGTGGTGACCGGCTCGCACCTCGAACTGGCCGCGGGCGGAACACGCGCCCTCGTCGGCGAATCCGGTTCGGGTAAAACAGTGACCGCATTGTCGATACTGGGTCTCCTCCCGAAGCACAACAGCAGGGTGACTCGCGGCACCATCGACTTCGACGGTGAAAACCTGCTCGCCGCACACGATTCCCGCATGCGTTCCATCCGGGGACGCGAGATCGCGATGATCTTCCAGGAGCCGATGACGAGTCTGAATCCCGTCTTCACTGTCGGGGAGCAGATCGCAGAAACAGTCCGAACCCATATGGGCAGCTCACGAAAAAAGGCGTGGGCCAGAGCAATCGAAGTGCTCGACCTCGTCGGGATACCCGCCGCAGCACGGCGAGTGAAGGACTACCCGCACAGCTTCAGCGGTGGAATGCGGCAACGCGCGATGATTGCGATGTCGATAGCATGCGATCCCAAACTGCTGATCGCCGATGAGCCGACGACAGCCCTCGACGTCACCGTGCAAGCCGGCGTGCTGCAACTACTTCGACGACTCCAGTCGGATCTCGGCACAGCGGTACTGCTCGTCACGCACGATCTCGGAGTGGTCGCGGACTTCTGCGACGAGGTGACTGTCATGTACGCCGGGGAACCCGTCGAAACAGCACACGCGGAGCAGTTGTTCGCCGAGCCCTTGCACCCGTACACCGCAGGGCTTCTCGAATCACTACCGCAACGAATCGCACCCGGTGACGATCTGGTCGCGATCCCTGGCATGGTCCCTCGGCCCGAGCACATGCCGCCTGGATGCCGTTTTTCGCCGCGGTGCCGCCACTCCGTCGCCGGTACATGCGACGGTCGGCACCCCGAACTGATCGAAATCCGATCGGACCGCAGCACCCGATGCGTACGCGTCACCGACCACGACCTGTCGGGCCTGCTGCCGGCATTGCCCCTCGAGGCCGTTCCTGCCCGCGACACGATCGATTCGGCAGACCTGGAGGCATCGCGATGACCACACTCGAGAAGACCGTCGTCACCAAGCCCGTATTGCTGGATGTACAGCATCTGTCCAAGTCCTTCGTACGTTCGCGAGACCTTCTGGGGCGACCACGCGAAACCGTCAGGGCCGTCAGAGACATCAGCATCAGCGTTCGAGCCGGCGAGACGCTCGGCATCGTCGGCGAGTCGGGTTCGGGCAAATCCACGCTCGGTCGGTCGATCCTGCGGCTCGAAAGCCCCGAGGAAGGGGCCGTTCTTTATCAGGGCCGGGATCTGCTGGCGCTCGGCCGACGCCACCTTCGGCGTACCCGGCGCGACCTTCAGATGATCTTCCAGGACCCGTATGCCTCGCTCGACCCGACCAAGACCGTCGGGAACGCCATATCGGAGCCGCTGCGGATCTTCAGCCGATCCACCCGAGCCGACCACAGCGACCGGGTGGCCGAGTTGCTCACCAAGGTGGGACTGCGTACGGAATTCGCCATGCGGTATCCCGGCGAAATGTCCGGCGGACAGCGCCAACGAGTCGCGATCGCACGGGCTCTGGCTCTCGAACCGAAGGTGATCGTCGCCGATGAGGCGGTGTCCGCGCTGGACGTATCGACACAGTCGGAGGTCATCAACCTGCTGGTCCACCTGAACAAGGAATTCGACCTGACATGCCTTTTCATCTCGCACAACCTGGGCGTAGTGCGTCACATCAGTGACCGCATCGCGGTCATGTATTTGGGGAGAATCGTCGAACTCGGCTCTGCTGCAGAGGTATACGACTCGCCTAGGCACCCGTACACGAAGGCTCTGCTATCCGCCATTCCCGTCCCCGACCCGGCCATTCAACGTGCCCGTCCCAAGACCATCTTGGAAGGAGATTCACCCGATCCGGCCCATCCGCCGACAGGATGCGCATTCACCTCTCGGTGCCCGTACGCACGGGAGCTATGCACCCGCGTCGAACCGGTTCTCGAACGACGCGACAACGGATCGATGTCCGCGTGCCATTTCGCAGATTCGTTGCTCCGGGAGAAGGACCCCATCGCCTGACGCCACGAGGGCCCTGTATCCGCTGGATACAGGGCCCTCGTGGTTCCACCACCCCCCGGGGTGCTCAGGTGCCGAGCAGCTTGGCTTTCGCCTGCGCGAACTCGTCGGCGTCGAGGATTCCCTGATCGCGGAGGTCCGCGAGTTTCTGGATCTTGGTGACGAGGTCTTCTTCCGCCTGCGGCGCCTGAAGTGGCGGCGATTGAGGTGGCGGCACCTGTTGCTGCGGTTCCTCGCGTGCTTGTCTGCGACGGTTCATCATGTTGGTCGTCGCGTTGGCGGTTCCCGCGACGACCGCGGTGCGCGCTACCGTCCCGAGCAGTCCGGGCCTACCCACTCGTCCGCGTCCGAACACCATGTCTCTCTCCTATGCCATCGCAGCCGCGAGCGCGATTTCGACTGTCTCACGCGGTATTTGAACGTGCAGCGCCACTTCTCCGCCTGCATTCCTCGATGCATTCGCGAGCGTGCGCGCCCATGTCTGCTCGTACACCAGCACTGCAGCGGACGTGCCCGGCTCCACCGTGTCGCGTACGACGTCCAGATCCTCGTCGCTGATGAGTGCCTTCGCCTCGAGCGAGAGGATTTCGAGCCCGACGTCGTCGAGTGCTTCGTCGACGTCGACCTGCCGGAGCGACCCGTCGAGACCGCGTCCGATGTACACCAGATCGAGCAGGGAGATGACGCCTTGCTCGACCACTTGCGCGAGCGCGGCGACGACGTCGGGATCCGCTCGGTCACCGGGGAACGTCATCACGAGAACGCCCACCGGACCCACGTCGACCATTGCTTCGCTCATCGTCACGATGCTGCTCGGGCCCGGCCCCCGACGCATCATCCGGTGCGGGTGAATTCACCTGTTTCGGATGATGATCATGCTCCCGCGCTGGTGCGAGCATGAGCTACAGGCTTCTCCGACCAGTGAAATGGGGCTAGGGATCGTGGACTCGTTCTGGGATTTTCTGTGGCTGATCATCGTCAGCTTCGCATTCGTCGCCTACCTGATGGTGCTGTTCTCGATCATCGGCGACCTCTTCCGCGACCACAAGACGTCGGGGTGGATCAAAGCTGTCTGGGTGTTCTTCCTGATCGTGGCTCCGTTCCTGACGGCGTTGATCTACATCATCGTCAAGGGTGGGGACATGACCAGGCGTCAGGTCGTCGCGGTCGAACGGGCGAAGGACGAACAGGAGCAGTACATCAAGCAGGTCGCCGGGCGCACGTCTGCCGAGGAGATCGCGCACGCCAAGACGTTGCTCGACAACGGAACCATCTCCGAGGCGGAGTTCTCGCAGCTGAAGGAGAAGGCTCTTCGCTAGCGCTCAGAGCTCGTGCACGAAAATACATAGCGGGGTATGTATTTTCGTGCACATGCGCGTCAGCGCCTCAAACGTTCCTTCCGAAGCTGCGTGACCTCCGGGAGATCCAGAGGCTCCAACGCACGGCCAATCGCCTTCTCCAGCAGATAATCTGCGAGCTCCGGGTTCCGCGCGAGCACCGGACCATGCATGTACGTCCCGATCACGGACCCCTGCACGACGCCTTCGCGCCCGTCCCCGACACCGTTCCCGACGCCCGAGACCACCTTGCCCAACGCATGCGCGTCGGGACCCAGAGTGGTTCCGCCGCGGTGGTTCTCGAAGCCGGTGAGCTTGCCGCTCAAGCCGTCGAGGGTGGGCTCGGTGACGACCTCACCGATCGATCGGACCTCCTGCGGCGACGTCGTGACGTCGAACAGCGAGATGCCGTCGACGCGTTCGCCGGACGACGTCTCGTACCAGTGCCCGAGAACCTGGATCGCCGCGCAGATCGCGAGCACCGGGACTCCGCGGGCAGCCGCGTTCTGCAGACCGGGATACTTGCCGAGGTGGCGCGTGGCCAACCTCTGCGCCGAATCCTCTGCTCCACCAAGGGTGTACACGTCGAGAGACTCGGGCACCGGATCGTTCAGCGTGATGTGCACGACCTCGGCGTCGATGTCGCGCATACGTAGTCGTTGCCGAAGAATCAGCGCATTTCCGTTGTCGCCGTACGTGCCCATGACGTCGGGCAGGACGAGGCCGATGCGGACGGTGGACTCAGACATCGCTCACCTCGCGTGCGAGTGCGCGTCCCAGATCCCGGAACGCGGTGTAGTTGGCCAGCACCTCGACGCGTCCAGGAGGGCAGGATGCGATGGCCTTCAACGGATCTGCGATGGTGGTGTGCTTCGAACCCGCGTACAGCAACCGCACTCCGAGGTCCGTGGCGCGCTCACCGGAGGCGACGACGGCGACGTTCTCGAAATGCTCGAACCGTACGTCCCACAGCCACGACAGGTCCTCACCGTCGGGAACTTGACCGTTGACGGCGATGACGAGACCATCGACGGTCGGGTCGATCATCGACAGGGCTTCCTGCCATCCGGCGGGGTTCTTCGCGAGAAGCATTCGGACGGAATGAGATCCGTACTGAACGGTCGAGTAGCGGCCGGCGACTTCGTTCACCGTGGACGCGGCAGACACTGAGTCCGCAGCAGATGCACCCAACGTCACGGCGGCAGCGACGGCCTGAGCTGCGTTGCCGCGGTTGGCCTTTCCTGGAAGCGCCAACGACATCGGGATCTTCAGGCCGTCGGGTCCGTACAGGTTCTCGTCGTCGAGCCACCAATCCGGGGTCGGCCGGGCGAAGTCACCGCCGGTCGAGTACCAGTGATCGCCGTCCCAGACGATCGGCTCGCCCGTGCGCGGACAGCTCACCGAGTCGCCCGCCCAGCCGCCGCCCGCAGCGACCCAGACGACGTTCGGAGCGTCGAACGCCGCCGAGGTGACGAGGACGTCGTCGCAATTGGCGATCACGACGGTCTCGGGGTGCCGGGCGAGGCCTGCACGTAGCTTGCGTTCGATCATGTTGATCTCGCCGACGCGGTCGAGCTGATCGCGACTGAGGTTCAGCAGCACGACGGCAGCAGGTGACACGGCGTCGCACACGTGGGGGACGTGGAGCTCGTCGACCTCCAGCGCCGCCAACGGCGCATCGAAGTGCGCATGCAGTGCCGCGACGATGCCTGCGTCCATGTTGGCGCCGTCGGCCTGCGTCGCGACGTCACCGAGTGTGGAGAGCGCGGCAGCCGTCATACGCGTCGTCGTCGATTTTCCGTTGGTGCCGGTAACCACGACTGTTCGACGCCCGGAGCCCAGGCCCGTCAGGATGTCCGGATCGATCATGAGGGCGACGAGCCCACCGATCATCGATCCCTTGCCTCTGCCTGCCTTGCGTGACGCCCATGTAGCGGCCTCCGCCGCCCTCAGCGCCAGCCGGCCGCGCGCACCTATTGCCGCCCTGCGCTCACCCGCTCGAACCATGCGCCGAGTCTGGCACAGACCTTTCCGGCAACTCTCCTCGGAAGACGGGCAGTGCGGCTAAGTTCAACTGAAACACGTTACAGAAAGGCTGGATCATGACTCCCGAGCCCGACGTCCTTCGCAAGACCGTCGACGCCTATGTGCAGGCCGTCGCGCACGGAACCGTCGACGATGTTCTTGCTCTGTACGCCGAGGGCGCGACCGTCGAGGACCCCGCCGGAAGCGAGGTCAGAACGACCGAGGCGTCGATACGCGAGTTCTACGCCGTGCTGGAGCCCATCGAGCAGACGTCGGAACTCCTGACATGCAGAATCGCGGCGAACACTGCAGCCTTCCACTTCCGGCTGACGTCGCACTTCGGTGAGAACACGTTCGAGGTCGACCCCATCGATGTGATGGAGTTCGACGACGAGGCCAGGATCACATCGATGCGCGCCTACTGGTCACCGGAGGACCTGAAGCAGGTCTGACTCACACCCGGACGGGCTCGGCGAGAGGCGTCGGGCGCGGGTTTCGGGCCATGCCGCCCAAGCACCCGGCGATCACGACGGCGGCACCTGCCAGTGACAGCAGGCTGGGAGTCTCGCTCAGGAAAATCCACGCACCCGCGATTCCGACGACGGGAACGAGCAGCGAAAACGGTGCGACGACGCCTGCAGGATGGCGGCCCATCAGCATCGTCCACAGCCCCGATCCGGCGATCGTGCCGAGCAGCACGATGTATGCCAGGCCGGCCAGCGCGGGCCACCCGTCGGCACTGAATGCGTCGGCGAGAGCGTGCCACCCCGTCGTCGGGCCTTCGGCTATCGCGGACAGCGCGAGCATCGGCAACGGCGGCACGACGCACATCCACAGCATCAGCCGCATCGGTTCCGTCGACTTCGCGAGACGGTTGCCCAGGTTGCCGAACGCCCACCCGAGCCCGGCCAGCAACGTCAGCGCGACGGGAACCAGCGATGCCGCCTGCGCCCGGTCGTAACCGATGAGCGCCATCCCCGCGACCGCGACGGTGATGCCGAGTATCTGCCGCCGGGTGACGTTCTCGCGAAGAAGCAGGGCCCCGAGAACGATCGTGAACGGGGCCGACGACTGCAACACGAGCGATGCGAGACCGGTCGGCATCCCGGCGTTCATCGCGGCGAACAGGAACGCGAACTGCAGGAATCCAAAGCCGAAGCCGTACAGCAGAAGCCATTTCAGCGGGACGTTCGGTCGCCGGACGAACAGGACCACCGGTACTGCGATGACCAGGAAGCGGAGGGCCGCGAAGAAGAACGAAGGAAAGTGGTCGAGGCCGACGCGGATTGCGAGGAAGTTCAGTCCCCACAACACGGCGACGGTTGTTCCGAGCAGGCGGTCGCGAGTGGTCACGCCGTCTATCTTCGATGCGCCGAAGCATCAGAACAATCGAATATTTTCGCATTGATGGTTAAGATTTGTTATATGAATGTCGAACGGCTCCGGATTCTCCGTGAACTTGCGGGACGCGGGACCGTCGGCGCAGTGGCCACGGCGATGTCGTTGACTCCCTCGGCCGTGTCGCAACAGCTCAAGCTACTCGCCAAGGAAGCCGGGGTTGCGCTTCTCGAGCCCGACGGTCGACGGTTGCGCCTCACGGACGCCGGTACCGCGCTGGTACTGCGGGCCGACGAGGTACTCGGGGCACTCGACCGCGCGGCCGCCGAGATGGCGTCGTACAGTGCGTCACCCCGGGGTCGCGTACGGGTTGCGCTGTTTCCGTCCGGTGCTGCGCTCCTGCTACCCGGAGTGTTGGACCGATTGCGCGACAGCGGAACTCGGATCGAGGCAAGCGACGAGGACCTACCCGCGTCGGCGGTGCCCGCTCTGCTCGCCGATTACGACGTCGTTCTGACGCATCGCGACGACCGAGCGCATCCGACGACGGCGCCGCGCATCGAGGTGCTGGCGTTGATGCGTGAACCCATCGATCTGGTGCTTCCACCGGAACACGTTCTGGCGTCGCAGAATTCGGTGGATCTACGGCAACTCGCCGACGAGCAGTGGATCAGCGTGCGCGGCGGCTTCCCGGTCGACGATGTCCTGCTGTCCGTCGCGGCAGCTACGGGCGTTCAGCCTCGGGTGGTCCAGCGTATCAACGACTTTCGTGTCACCGAGGAGCTCGTCGCGCGAGGCCACGGGGTCGCGCTGTTGCCGCGCTACGCCGTCGTACATCCGTCTCTTGTTCGTTTGCCGCTGCGCGGCGTGCGGGCCGGCAGGGTATACGAGCTCGCGACGAGGCCTGGCGCGCGGAAGCTGCCGGCTGTTGCGGCGGTGGTGGGTGCGTTCAAGTCCGAGGCCGCCCATGTGCACGAAAATCCATAGCCCACTATGTATTTTCGTGCACATGGGCGCAGCCCTCACAGGGAAACGAAGTATCTCGCCACCCCTCCCGGACAAGCACCGCGCGCACTTCGGAGTACACGCCGCAAGGATCCTTGGTCACCTCGTCCCAGCCGTAGACGAGGCGCGGCAGACCGCTGAGCTCGGCCGCGTTGTCCCGTCGGCGATCCCGGAACCGACGCTGCCGGGCCGAGTGGAACGCCTGGCCGTCGAGCCTGACGATGAGGCCGACGTCCTCATACAGGACGTCCTCGAACAGCGTCCGTCCGTCGACGTGATGCGGCGTCTGGCGCGCACCGGCGGGTAGGCCGTGCGCCTGCTCGACATCGACGACATAGCGATGCTCGAGAGCCGAATGAACGCCGCCGGACAGCAGCGCCAACGTATCGAACAGCGCCGATCGATAGCGTCGAGGACGGCGGAGTTCCATCTTTCGCCGCATCGCATCGACCGAGACGGCACCCGACGACATCGCCGAGACCATTCGGACCATCGCGTCCCTGACGGTGGGCGCATCGACCGCAAGGTCGAGCACGGTATCAGGCTTACTCGTCCTCAGCGGATCGGTCTCGACCGAGATATGCGACCAAGCACGCGATCGATGGACAACGACTCCGGGGTGAATTTCGTTGTTGTCCAACGCTGTGAAGCGCATTTTGGCGTGGCGGGAGACGGCGCCCTGACTCGTGGCCGAGCAGCCGAACGGGATCGTCACATGGACGGGCCCCTGCCGCTGTCGGATCATCCCCCACTCTTCAGCCGCCGTGTCATGGCTGAGTAGCGCCCTAGGTCCCGCATACAGAAGGGCTGCCGAGCACATCATCGGCCGCGTGAGTGGCCCGTTGGTAACCGATACAACGCCGCGAAAGACTCGAAGCCACTGACCGGTCTCCACTTCATGACGTATCGATTCGCGATTCACACCTTGCTCGTACAGCTGCGCGGTCGTGAGGATGCCGCATTGGGCGTCGAGCAACTCCTGCCATCGACCACTGGGTCTCGTTTCCATGTGCAGCACAATGCACTACACCGCGGACCGGGAAGGCTCGAAAAGTCGGGTTATCCACAGGCCTGTGGATAACTCTATGTGCACGAAAATACATAGCCCTCTATGTATTTTCGTGCACATGGGGCGAAGCCCCCTACAGAGGCCTCCGACCCGTCAGCGCCCGCCCGAGGGTGAGCTCGTCGGCGAACTCGAGGTCCCCGCCCATCGGGAGTCCGGATGCCAGACGGGTGATCGAGAGCCCGGGAAAGTCGCGCATCATGCGGACCAGGTAGGTCGCGGTGGCTTCGCCCTCGGTGTTGGGGTCGGTCGCGACGATGACCTCGGAGACGTCGACGCCGTCGTCCTGAGTTCCGACGCGTACCAACAACTCTCGGATCCGCAGTTGGTCCGGCCCGACGCCGTTCAGTGGATCCAGAGCGCCACCGAGTACGTGGTACCGACCCTTGAATTCTCGGGTACGTTCCACTGCCTGAACGTCTTTCGGCTCTTCGACGACGCAGATGATGCTGCGATCACGCCGCGGGTCGGCGCAGATTCGGCACAGTTCCTTGTCCGACACCGTGCCGCACACGGTGCAGAACTGGACGCCGTCGCGCACTCGTTGCAGCGCCTTGATGAGCCGCTCCACCTCGGGCGGTTCGACGCCCAACAGGTGAAAGGCTATGCGCTGCGCACTTTTCGGGCCGACGCCCGGCATCTTGCCGAGTTCGTCGATCAGATCCTGGACAGGACCTTCGTACACGGGCCCGCCTCAGAAACCGGGGAGGCCGAGCGAACCGCCGCCGAGACCGCCTGCGAGTGGGCCGAGCTTCTCCGCTGCGACGGACTGCGCGGAGTTCGACGCGTCGGCGACGGCTCCGATGATCAGATCCTGGAGCGTCTCGACATCCTCGGGGTCGACGACCTTGGGATCGATCGTCAGTCCGACGAGTTCGCCGGTGCCCTTGACGGTCGCGCGAACGAGACCTCCGCCCGCCTGGCCGGTCACCTCGGCTTCGGCGATCTCGGCCTGTGCTGCCATCAACTGCTGCTGCATCTGCTGGGCCTGCTGCATGATCGATGCGATGTCTGGCTGCTCACCGGGTTGCACTTCGAACGTCCTCTCGTCGCGAATTCCCGTCCCAGCCTAGCCACGTCACCAGTAGCCGAACACCCGCGTGTCGTCCGCGGACAGTCCAGCGGCCCTGCAGGTCGCGCGGATGGCGTCCATGCGTCGACGTTCGCCGGCCGCCCACACGGTGGTGCGGGAGGTCATCTCGCAGCGACGTGCCGCGGTGACCAGCGGATCGAAGCCCATGCCTACATGGAAGCTGATCACGCCCACACCGTCGACCACGGGCAGTTCACCGACCGCAGCCGGGTGGGGTGTGTCGACCCATACGGTTCCGGTCGACGACGCGGGCCATTGCTGCAGAATCGCGTGCACGGCAGGCACGGACGCCTCGTCTGCGAACAGGAGGACGCGTCGACCACTGCCGAAGTTCGGTAGGTGCCGACCCCTCGGTCCCCCGATGGGCGTCGTCGATCCGACTCGCACCGATCCGAGCCACCGTTGCATGATCGTGTTCTCGATACTGGGAGTGAAGTCGACGTCGAGAATTCCGCGGTCGGTGTCGAATCGCCTGACCGTGTAATCGAGAGACGGTACGCCCGGAAACTCGAGCCAGTCGGCGATCGTCTCCTCGTCCCATGCAGTCCCCCCAGGCGTGACGAGCGACGTCATGCGCGTGACGCCTGGTCGCGGGCGGGTGAAGGACAGCGTTCGTAGGAACGCTTCCCTGGCATCCAGTCCCGGGTCTGGAACTGACATGGCACACCTCCCCAAGTCGCCACTGCTTGAGTAAGGCTAAACTTCGTCACCGACATCGCACCAGCAGGGTCCTCGTATGCTTCGTGCATGCATGATCCGACCGGGCCCGTCACGCCGCGTCGACGTCGCGTGACCGAGGAGACGATGATCGAGGCGGGCATCGAACTGACCTTGCCCAAGCTGACCGTCAAATCCGTCGCCGAGAAGCTCGGGGTCAGCATCGTCGCGATCTACAACAACATCGACGACGTCGAAGCACTGAAAGGGCTCGTCGCAGAGGCGATCCTGCGGAGGTGGGATTTTCCCGAGCCGACGCTCGAGTTGCCGATTCACGACGCGTTGCTGAGCGTCGCCATGAACCTGCGCGCCCTGGTCCATCGAAACCCCGGGATCGCGCAGTACCTGGTGAACATCGACGCGGATTCACCCGACGCGTTGGCGAAGATCGACGCCGTTCAGCAGCGGTACGCCACGGTCTACGGCCTTCGCCCGAAGCAGGCGATGTGGGCGGTGGCGACAGTCGCCGAACACGCCATCGCACTCGCGGAGATGGTGCACGTGACCGGCAGGCGACAGAACCAGCCTGCGATGGCGGACCGTACCGATCTGACTCTCATTCCGCGGGCAGTCGATCGCACCGCACGCAGTCTGGATGCCGACTTCGAACTGTCGATGCGGGCCGTCGTTCTCGGCGCGATCGCGGTGATCGACGACCCGCAGTTCGAGACGTTCTAGCGGGTTTCCTTCTCGAGGTTCGCCAGGGTCTGTGCCTGGATCTTCTTCAGTCCGAGGGGCGCGAAGGTCTTCTCGAAGAAGCCGCCGATGCCGCCTGCGCCCTTCCACTCGGTCGTCGTCGTGACCTCGCTGCCCGTGCCGGACGGTGCGACGGTCCAGGTGGTGATCATCGAGGAGTTGGCGTCTCGCTCGGTGATGGTCGACCCGTTCACGCTGACCGCGGCTTTGACGTTGCGCGAGCGCTTCGACGTGGCCTGCAGCGTCCACGTCGCGACAGTTCCGTCACCCTGACCGCCTTCGACGACGGCGTAGTCGAGGTACTGCTCGGGCAGGATGCGCGGACGGACCGTCTCGTAATCGGTGAGCGCTGCCAACACCTGGTCGGGCGACTGGGCGATGGTGATGGAACTGCTAGCGCTGACCTGAGCCACGGGCGATCTCCTTTTTCTACTTCTCGAACATGTCCGTTTTCCATCCTGCCCTTCGTGAGGGTCGCTCGGCTACGAACGGCCGAAGCGATGTGAGATGGTTCACGCACCGAAAACCGAAGCCACGAAATTTAGATGTAGAACACAACCATTTGTCGCTTTTGCCCCGTTATCAAGGCTCTCCCGAGCAACATTTGAGTGAAATTTGCTGTCGCGCCCGGTAATCGCAGTGGCTCGCGGCGATCGGTGGATATAGCGTCTTCCTGTGGCTTCAGCGAGAGGGTTGTACAGACGCAGGCCCGAACCACGGGAAACCGGATTCGCGGCGCATCGGGTGGGGGTCGAGCAGCTACTGAGCAGCTACCGCGCCATACCGGCCGATGCGACGGTGCGCCTCGCGAAGAAAACGTCCAACCTCTTCCGCAAGCGCGCCGCGTCGAACGCCCCCGGCCTCGACGTCAGCGGCCTGGCTCGGGTCATCTCGGTCAACCCGCAGGATGGCACCGCCGACGTCGCGGGCATGACCACCTACGAGGATCTCGTCGACGCGACGCTGCCCTACGGGCTGGCACCCCTCGTGGTACCCCAGCTGAAGACCATCACCCTCGGCGGAGCGGTCACCGGCCTCGGCATCGAGAGCACGTCGTTCCGCAGCGGTTTGCCCCACGAGTCCGTGCTCGAGATGGACATTCTCACCGGCAGCGGCGACATCGTCACGGCCACGCCCGACGGCGAGAACGCCGAGCTGTACTGGGGTTTCCCGAACTCCTATGGAACGCTCGGATACGCCACGAGACTGAAGATCCGTCTCGAGCCCGTGCTGCCGTACGTAGCGCTCCGGCACGTGCGTTTCGACGACCTCGACACGATGCAGGCGGCGATGGACCGCATCGCAACCGACCGAGAATACGACGGTATCGCCGTCCATTATCTCGACGGCGTCGTGTTCTCCGAGACCGAGAGCTACCTGACGCTCGGTGTGCAGACCGCGCAAGAAGGCCCGGTCAGCGAATACCACTCCGGCTCGGAGATCTATTACCGCTCCATCCAGCAGAAGACGACCGATCGACTGACGATTCACGACTACCTGTGGCGCTGGGACACCGACTGGTTCTGGTGCTCCCGCGCATTCGGGACCCAGAATCCGAAGATTCGACGCTTCTGGCCGACGAAGTACCGACGCTCCAGCTTCTACTGGAAGCTCATCGGGCTCGACCAGAAATACGACATCGCCGATCGACTCGAAGCACGCAAGGGCAATCCGCCGCGCGAACGCGTCGTGCAGGACATCGAAGTTCCGATCGAGAACACCGCGGCGTTTCTGCACTGGTTCTTGGACGAGATCCCGATCGAGCCGTTGTGGTTGTGCCCGTTGCGACTTCGCGAACCTGCCCCGCCCGGCGCCGACGCTGCCCGGCCGTGGCCCCTGTACCCCCTCGAACCGAAGAAGACGTACGTCAACGTCGGCTTCTGGTCGTCGGTTCCGATCGTCCCCGGTGCGCCCGACGGCGCTGCCAACCGTGCCATCGAGAAGAAGGTCACCGACTTCGGCGGGCACAAGTCTCTCTACTCGGAAGCGTTCTACACCGAGGACGAGTTCGCCGCGCTCTACGGCGGCGCGAAATTCGAGGAACTGAAGAAACGGTACGACCCAGATTCACGTTTGTTGGACATGTATTCGAAGGCGGTGCAAAGAAAATGACGACGTTCAAAGAACCCGGTACCCGCGCACAGAAGCTCACCATCTCCGAGATTCTCGAGCTGCTTTCCGACGGCACCATCCCATTGCGATTCACGGCCTACGACGGCAGCGCCGCGGGACCCGAGAACGCCGAGCTCGGCCTCGAGCTCAAGAGCCCACGCGGGACGACGTATCTCGCCACGGCGCCAGGCGATCTCGGTATGGCCCGCGCATACATCTCGGGCGATCTCGAGGCAGTCGGTGTGCATCCCGGCGACCCGTACGAGATCCTCCGCATCATGGGCGACGAACTGCATTTCCGACGCCCGAACGCCCTGACGCTCGCGTCGATCACCCGGTCACTCGGGTGGGACCTGTTGCGTCCCATCGCACCTCCGCCTCAGGAGGTGGTGCCGCGGTGGCGTCGCATCGCAGAGGGCCTGCGCCACTCCAAGACTCGTGACGCGGATTCCATCTCGCATCACTACGACGTGTCGAACACGTTCTACGAGTACGTACTCGGACCGTCGATGACGTACACATGTGCTGCCTACACGTCGGAAAGCGACTCCCTCGAGGCCGCGCAGGAGAACAAGTACCGCCTCGTGTTCGACAAGCTCGGACTGAAGGAAGGCGACCGACTGCTCGACATCGGCTGCGGCTGGGGCGGAATGGTCCGCTACGCCGCACGCCGTGGCGTCAAGACCATCGGTGCCACGCTGTCGAAGGAACAGGCCGCGTGGGCGCAGAAGGCGATCGCCGAGGAAGGCTTGTCCGACCTCGCCGAGGTCCGCTTCTCCGACTACCGAGACGTGCCCGAGACCGGCTTCGACGCGGTGTCGTCGATCGGGCTGACCGAACACATCGGCGTGCACAACTACCCCGCGTACTTCGAGTCCATCAAGTCGAAGCTCCGTGTCGGTGGCCGAGTGCTGAACCACAGCATCACGCGTCCGGACAACCGAAGCCACGCTCGCGCAGGGGCTTTCATCGATCGATACGTCTTCCCCGACGGTGAACTGACCGGCTCGGGGCGCATCATCACCGAAATGCAGGACGCGGGCATCGAGGTTCGCCACGAGGAGAACCTGCGTGAGCACTACGCCCTGACGTTGAAGGCGTGGTGCAAGAACCTCGTCGACAACTGGGACGCCTGCGTCGCCGAAGCAGGCGTCGGGACCGCACGCGTGTGGGGCCTGTACATGGCGGGCTCACGACTCGGATTCGAACGCAATGTCGTCCAGCTGCACCAGGTTCTGGGCGTCAAGCTCGGGCCGAAAGGCGAGGCGGATGTGCCGCTGCGTCCCTGGTGGGAGGGCTAGGCGACGTCGTCGCATGTGCATAGAAATACATAGTGGGCTATGTATTTCTATGCACAAGCCCGAAGTATGAGGGCCTTCGTCTCCTCCGGCTGATCCCAGTGCGGGAAGTGCCCGCACTTGTCGAACCAGTGCAGCTCGGCGTCGGGAAATTTCTCCATCGCGACGTCGGCTTCACTGGGCAGCGTCACCTTGTCCTGACGGCCCCACCCGATGACGACCTTGCCACTCAGCGGGCCGCCTTCCTGACGCGGGCCGTGGATCAATGCCTTGCGCGCATCCGACAGCGACGGCGACGCCTCGTCGGAGAACCCACGCAACTCACGCAGAACGAGATCCTGCGGCAACTTCCACGGCGCCGCCGAGAACTGCGCCAGCGCAAGGGTTCTCGTCACCGCATTCCCGGTCACGAAGGGCAACAGCGGCTGAATTCGACTGACCAGAGCAACCGACGCCGTGATCGACGCACCGAAGATCTTGACTTGAGTGTCGTTCCAGAAACCCCCGGGATCCAGCGCCACGACGGTTCCCCGGTGGCCGCGTCGGGCAAGCTCGAGAACCATCCGGGCGCCCATGGAACTACCGACGATGTCCACGTCGGAAAGCCCTTGCTCGTCGAGGAATTCGCGCAGCGCGTCGGTGAGCGTCGCGATGGTGACCTCGGGCAGCGGCGGCGTGCGGCCGAAACCCGGCAGGTCGACGGCGATGACCTGCCGCTCCTCGCTCAACGCAGGCACTATGGGGTCCCAGTTACGGAAACTCGACCCGAGTCCGTGAACGAGCACCAACGGCTTGCCGGATCCTGTTCTCACATTGTGCATGTGACGACAGGTACCCGTTACGGCTCGCGCTACACCCGAGGGCTGTAGTGCTTGGGGTTCTCGCGTTCGGACATCGGCGGCAAGTTCCGCGCCGGTGTCTCCCGCAACGGCATATTCGACGCCTCCCTGCCGGTCACCCGGTCCCATCCCGCTCGGGCCCGTGGGTGCATGCGGCGTCGCCGGGGGATGAAGTGGAATACGCCGTTGACCACAGAACCCACCAGGCGGTGAAGCGACGCGTCTCGTGCACTCCATCGGTAACCCAGGAGGTTGCGCACGTCCTGGTCGTACAGCCCGACGGTGAGCCAGACGAATCCGCGCGCGATGGGGATACGCAGCACCGACCACACCGGGCCCGGGATCCACGATGCGTACGGCGGCGGCCCGAGACGAGAGAGGTCGAGGACGTCGCGCGTCGCCTTGTTGTCTTCGAGTACTTCGCAGCACATGTGTTTCCAGTAGATCTGGAAGTCCTCCCAGGTCTCCGGGACGGGCCGCATGCTCATGCCGTAGAGGCGGTACCACTGGATGTGTTCGGTGAACAGTTGCCGCTTCTGCTCCTCGGTGACTCCGCCCATGAAGTGGTCGGCGGTGAGGATCGTGCCCATGAAGAACGTCGCGTGGGCCCAGTAGAAGGTGTCGGGGTCGAGCGCGTGGTACCGACGGCCTTGCGCGTCGACCCCTTTGATCTCTGCGTGGTAGCCGCGCACTTGCAGGGCGGTCTGTTCGGCGCGGTCGCCGTCGAACACCACTCCCCCGATGGGATAGAGCGACCGATAGAGGCGCTGCCAACGCTCGTCGAAGAAGGTCGAATGCTGTTCGACACCGGCGCCGAGGCCGGGGTGCATGTTCTGCATCGAGCCTGCCCAGACGCCTTGCAGCATGCCGCGCCAGTCGCCGAAGTATTTCCATGTCAACGAGTCGGGGCCGAGCGGGACCGGTCGTTGACTACACATGTTGTCAGACTAGGATCTGACAACGTGCGTAGTCAACAGTCGGCGACCATCGACGAGAGACGCCGGAACCGGCATCAGGCACTCCTCGACGTCGGAGTATCACTGCTCGGCGCGCCCGAGGGACCGTCCGTCAGCGTCCGCGCGGTGTGCCGCGCCGCTGGTCTGACCGAGCGCTACTTCTACGAGAGCTTCACCGACCGCGACCAGTTCGTACGCACCGTCTACGCCCACGTCGGCGAGCGTGCCCGCACGGCCATCGCCGACGCCGTCGACCATGCCCGCGGCAACGCAGAAGCGCCCGTCCGCGCGTTCGTCGACCTCGTGTTGGACGACCCGGCCGTCGGGCGTGTCTTGCTGTTGGCACCGCTGTCGGAGGCTGCGCTGAGGGGACGCGGGGCGGCTCTCGTTCCAGGTTTCGTCGACCTGGTTCGAGCGCAACTGACGGGACGCGACGACGATCAACTCGTTGCCATCGGCGTCGTCGGCGCTCTGACGGCCCTGTTCGTCGGATATCTCGACGGGACGATCACCACGCCCCGGGAGACGTTCGTCGCTCACTGCGTGAAACTCGTGTCCGAAGCCGGACGACTCTCGCAGTAGTCCGTGCCATGATCGAGTCCCGCCGCTACCCGAGGAGTCCGTGACATGTCCGATCTCGACCAGTCGTTCCAGCAGGCCCAGATCGACGTCAAGACGCTGACGTCCAAGCCGAGCAACGACGAGCTGCTCGATCTTTATTCGTTGTACAAACAAGGTTCGAACGGCGACGCCACGGGTAAGCGTCCCGGAAGACTGGACATGGTGAACCGCGCAAAGTTCGACGCGTGGGCAAAACTCGAAGGCACCAGCCAGGATTCGGCAAAGCAGTCCTACGTCGACCTGGTTGCACGCCTGCTCGGCAAGTAGCTCCCCGGCGCGGTCACCGCCTATGCTCGCCCTGATCGGCGAGGGATTGGTACCGCATGCGCGACTACGACGAAGCCGACCTGAAGATCGAGAAGCCGAAAACTCACGCGGCAGGCCCCGTCGCAGTTGCGGTGTCGATGAAGCGCGCGCTCGGCCACATGGGCCCGGTGCGCACGGCGAAGACGCTCCTCGACCTCAACCAGGCCGAGGGGTTCGACTGCATGAGTTGCGCGTGGCCCGACCCCGATCCGGGCCACCGCCACGCCGCCGAGTTCTGCGAGAACGGCGCCAAAGCCGTCGCCGAAGAAGCGACGACCACCCGGGCCACGCCCGAGTTCTTCGCGGCCCACAGCATCGCTGAGCTCGACTCGCGCAGCGAGCACTGGCTCGGTCAGCAGGGCCGCATCACGCATCCGATGGTCAAGCTGCCCGGTGGCCGGTACTACGAGCCCATCGAGTGGGACGACGCGTTCAGGCTCATCGGCGACCAGCTGAAGTCTCTCGCCGATCCGAACGAGGCCATCTTCTACACATCGGGACGCGCGTCGAACGAGTCGGCGTTCGTGTACCAGCTGTTCGCTCGCGCGTTCGGCACGAACAATCTGCCCGACTGTTCCAACATGTGTCACGAATCGACGTCCCTCGCACTGCAGGAATCCATCGGCATCGGCAAGGCGAGCGTCACGCTCGACGACGTGTACGACGCAGAACTCATCATCCTGGCGGGTCAGAATCCCGGCACCAATCATCCCCGCATGCTGTCGGCGCTCGAGAAGGCGAAGCAGAACGGCGCGAAGATCCTGTCCATCAACCCGTTACGGGAAGCAGGGCTCGTCAACTTCAAGAATCCGCAGACCCCGCGCGGCATGGTCGGGCCAGGCACCGACCTGTCCGACATGCACCTACCGATCAAGCTCAACGGCGACCTCGCTCTGTTCCAGGCCATCGGATCGCTGCTCCTCGAATGGGGGTGCGTCGACCACGAATTCGTCGACGCCTACACGACCGGTTTCGAGAGCTGGAAAGCCCATGTTTCCGCTGTCGACTGGGACGTCGTCACGTCGTCGACCGGTTTGACGCGTCAGCAGATCACCGACGCCGCCAAGATGCTGCGCGATTCCAAGGGCACGGTGTTCTGCTGGGCCATGGGACTGACGCAGCACCGCAATGCCGTTGCGACCATCAAGGAAGTCACCAATCTGGCTCTGCTGCAGGGTAATATCGGCAAACGCGGCGCGGGTCTCTTGCCTGTGCGTGGACACTCCAACGTCCAAGGCGATCGGACGATGGGCATCTGGGAGCGCGTGCCGGAACACTTCCTCGACGCCATCCAGAAGGAATTCGGATTCGACCCACCGCGCGAACACGGCCATGACACAGTCGATTCCATCCGAGCGATGCGCGATGGCAAAGCACAGTTCTTTCTCGGTCTCGGTGGCAACTTCGTACAAGCCACCCCGGACACCGACGTGACGGCTGCCGCGATGCGCAACCTGAGTATGAGCGTCCACATCTCGACGAAGATCAACCGATCCCATCTGGTGACCGGGGACGTCGCGCTGATCCTGCCCACTCTCGGGCGAACCGAGAAGGACGTGCAGGCCACCGGTGATCAGTGGATCTCCGTCGAGGATTCGACGTGTTCGGTCCACTCCTCGCGCGGCCCGTTGAAGCCGGCCAGCAATCATCTGCGCTCGGAGATCGCGATCCTGACCGGTATCGCCGAAGCCACCCTCGGCTTCAGGCACGGAATCGACTGGAAGGACATGCGCGAGGACTACCGGAACATCCGGGCGCACATCTCGCGCGTCGTTCCAGGGTGCAACGGGTACGAGGTCAATGTTCGACGCCCGGGCGGCTTCATCCTCCCCCACCCGCCTCGCGACTCGCGCACGTTCGAAACACCCTCTGGTCGAGCAGAGTTCGCAACGTCACCGATCGAGGTGCTGCACGTCCCGGATCGCCACCTGCTGCTGCAGACGTTGCGCAGTCACGACCAGTTCAACACGACGATCTACGGCCTGAGCGACCGCTACCGCGGCATCGAGGGAGGCCGACGCGTCGTATTCCTGCATCGCGACGACATCGCGGCGCTCGGCTTCGAGGACGGCGACTTCGTCGATCTCGTGACTCGGTGGGAGGACGACGACGTCGAGCGGTGCGCGTCGAACTTCCGGATCGTCGAGTACGACACACCGCGCGGATGCGCGGCGGCGTACTACCCCGAGACCAATCCGCTTGTGCCACTGGACTCCACCGCGACGGACAGCAATTGCCCGACGTCGAAGTCCGTCGTGATCCAGGTGGTTCCCGCCGGTTCCGCGTGTGAGCCCGTCGGGCATGGGCACCAGGACGAGACCGGGTCCGATTGGTCGCACAAGACGCATCCGCAGCCGCATCATCTGAGTTAGGCGGCTTCGCCGCACGTGCACGAAAATACATAGCGGGTTATGTATTTTCGTGCACATGGCGCGGAGCGCCCTAGACCAACCGCCGACCCGACTTCATACGCCGCCGGACATCCCACAGCAACGCGTTGAACGGGAACCTCCTCAGCGCCGCGGGCGTGACCCGGTTCGTCAGTGCAAGCACGCGCATCAGCAGATCGAAACGCCTCTGCTTCACCGGATCCCACGGGAGTTCCATCTCGTCGCGAAATCGGCTCGGCAGGAAGCCCGTCGTGACGAACCGCATGAACGGCCCGATCAAGGGATGCAGGGCCTTCGGTTTCACGAACGTCGCCGACGCGATGCCGTACAGGTAGCGCCTGATCGTGGGGTCGATGTGTACGTCGTCGAGCGCTGTGTCCCAGTACTTCTCGAACGCGACGCGGTCGGCGGGCCACATGTCCTGCGGCATCTGCAGCGTCGAACCGAGGACGTGGCTGCGCTGATACATCTCGTCGAGGAACTGCGGGTCCGGGTCACCGTAGAGGGCGTAGTAGACGTCTTCGAAGCCGCGATACAGACATGCGGCGACCCACAGTTGCAGGTTCGGGTCGAACGCGTCGTACTTCACTGGGCTGCCTGCCGTCGACTTCACCATCGCATGAGACCTGTTGGTGGCCTTGCGATATGCAGCCCTCACGTCGTCGTCGCCCATGCCCGCAACCGCGAGATAGGACAACGTGGTGCGCGTCCGCTTCACCGGATGTCGGTTGATCTGCCCACTCTCGACGCGACTTTCGAACACACCGTAGCCGACGGCGGGATGTGCGAGTTGCATGATCACGTTGGCTCCGCCTGCGAGCAGGCCGACTCCCGTCATCGATTTGCGTAGAAGCTCGTTGTCTTCCGTCATAACTCTCCCCGAGTCATCTGCATACGACCGTATGCAGATGACGCTAGGCCCCGGCGACGCGGGGTGTCAAGATGTCTTCATGGTTGAATCACCGCGCACCTACGGCGGAGTCGACGGCTCGGCGCGCGTCGCGGAACGTCGACGCATGCTGATCGAGGCCGGTCTCGACCTGCTCGGCACGACCGAACCCGAGCTGACCGTCCGAGGCGTCTGCCGCACGGCCGGGGTCGCGTCGCGGTATTTCTACGAAAGTTTCGCGGACAAGAACGCGTTGATGGAGGCCGTGTACGACAAGGTCATCGACGACATCACGTCGACGGCCCTCGCCGCGACCAGGTCGTCGTCGAACAAGGAACGCGAGCGCGTGCACGGCGCAGTCCAGGCCATCGTGCGCTGCATCGCCGAGGATCCCCGACGCGGCCGCCTGCTGTTCTCCGCCACTGTGAGCAACGACGTTCTCGCCGCCAAACGCGCGGAGTCGACGCGCATGTTCGCCGGGCTTCTCGCAGCACAGGCGTCGGAGTTCTACGGCACCGAAGCGGACGACCGGCTGAACCTGACGACGCACTACGTCGTCGGCGGGTTCGCGCAGGTGCTGACCGCGTGGCTGGGTGGGGAGCTCGAGCTCGACGAGGATGCGGTCGTCGCGCAGTGCACGGATCTGCTGACGGCTACGCCACACGTGCACGGAAATACATAGAGCGCTATGTATTTTCGTGCACATGGCGGTGAGCGATCAGCCTCTCCGCCCCATCGGCGAACTGCCGTCGCACCACGTCCCCGACAGCCTCGAGGTCGCCGAACGTGAAGGCCGCGATCAACGCGTCGTGACTGCGCACGGCCTCCTCACCCCACGACGGGTCCGACGCGTAGAGCCGCGCCGGTGTGTAGCGGATGGCTCCGAACAGGAACCATGCCAACTTCGCTCCACCGGCGATCTTGTTGACGAACCGGTGGAACTCGAATTCGCATCCCTCGACGGCCTCCGTATCGGCGCGCGACACAGCCTGCCGTAACTGCGTATTCAGCGCCGCGAGCTGCGAGATCTGCGGCGGCGTGATGACCCGCGCTGCCCGACGCGCCAGCTTGCTCGCGATGGTGCCCTGCAGCCAGAAGATGTCCTCGATGTCCTCGCGCAGAAGTTCGCCGACGCGATAGCCGCGGTGCGGCACCTGCTCGACGAGCCCCTCGCTGCGCAACGACACCAACGCCTCCCGGACAGGCGTGGCGCTGACGCCCAATTCGACCGCTGTCTCGTCGATCCGCACGAACGATCCGGACGCAAGTGCACCGGACATGATCTTGGCGCGAATGCGTCCTGCGACGTCCTCCGACAGTTGCGGTCTACGACGCAGAGCGGGTGCGGCCATCAGAGGCCGTAGGTCTTGCCGATGATGTCACGCTGAATCTCGTTGGTACCACCGTAGATCGACGACACCAGCGTCGTACGCACGTGCTTCTCCATGTCGAATTCGGTTGCGTAGCCGTACCCGCCCATCATCTGCATCCCTTCGAGCGCGACCTTCTTCGCGGTTTCGGTGAGCTTCAGTTTCGCCATGGACGCCTCACGCGGGAACAGTTTCTGCGGGTTCTCGTCGACGAGTCGCGCGACGTGATAGACCAGGAGCCTGCCGCACTCTATCTCGGTCGCCAGATCGGCAATCCGGTGCCGCAGCGCTTGAAACGTCCCCACGGGCCTACCGAATTGCTTTCGCTGCGTGATGAATTCGAGCGTGTCGTCGAACGCCCGCTGCGCGGTCCCGAGCATCATGGCCGCCAGGATCAAGCGCTCGATGTTCAGCCCGGTCATCAGCTGGGACCAGCCCTGCCCCTCGGTGCCCACGACCGCGTCGGGAGGCAGGACACAGTCGGTGAAGTACAGATCGTTGACTTCCTTGCCGCCCATCGTCTCGATGCCGACGATGGACAGCCCGTCGACATCGGCAGGCACGTCGAACATCGTCAATCCCTCATGCTTCCCTTCACCACGTCCAGTGCGCGCAACGAGCAGAATTCGGTCCGCAAAATGCGCATTGGAGCACCACGTCTTCTGCCCGTTGATCAGCCACCCGTCGCCGGTCTTCTCGGCACGACAACTCAAATTCCCGACGTCGGATCCCGCTTCCGGTTCCGACATCGAGATCGAGTAGCTGCGGCCTGCGACGATGCCGCCGAGCACCGTCTGCTTCTGCTCCGGTGTTCCGAACTTGGCATACGCGGCGCCGGTGATCAACGTCGGACCGATACCGCCGATCGGCGCCATTGCCTTGGCTGCCTGCTCGAGCAGGATGCACATGTCGACGGTGCTGCCGTCCGCGCCGCCGTACTCCTCGTCGACCGTGGCACCGAGCCAACCGAGCTCGGCCATTTTTTCGTACAGCTGCTGGTTGTGCGTGTGCGCACCGTGCTCGGTGAGCGCGTCACGCTGACTGCGCGTACCCGCTTCCTTGGCACAGAAATCGGCGACTGCCTGTGCGAACGACTGTTGTTCCTGAGTGAAATCCGTGTTCATCGAATACTCCTGATAAAGGACGGTGGGGTTGTCTCAGGCCGGATGCGGCGCATAGTGTGAGCTCGACAACAGTAAATCACATCACATATATGTGATGTGATTGCCGAAACGCTCAGCCCGCGGGAGGGAATCGCCCATGACGGACCAGGCCGAATACGTCGAGACTCGCACCTTCGACAGCCTCGATCCACGGACAGCAACCGTGCTCGCCAGCTACCCGATCGCCGGACGAGACGAGGTCGACGCCGCGGTCGCGCGCGCTCGCTCGGCCGCCCGGTGGTGGGACGTACAGGGCTTCACCGGACGCAGGCGCTGGCTGCTCGAATTCAAGAGGGCGATTGCCAAGGACGCCAACGCCCTGGCCGACGTCATCGCAGCCGAGACCGGCAAGCCCGACGAGGACTCGCTCCTCGAGGTCATGATGGGCGTCGAACACATCGACTGGGCGTCACGCAATGCGGAGAAGACGCTGAAGCAGCGCAAGGTATCCGCTGGGCTGATCAGCGCCAACCAGCAGGCGTACGTCGGCTATCGGCCGTTCGGGGTCGTCGGCGTCATCGGGCCGTGGAACTACCCGCTCTACACGCCGATGGGATCGATCGCGTATGCCCTCGCTGCAGGCAACACCGTCGTGTTCAAGCCCAGCGAGCTCACACCCGGAGTAGGCGAATGGCTTGCCCAGAAATGGAATTCGCTCGCCGCGCCGCACCCGGTGTTCCAGACGATCACAGGTGACGGCTCCACCGGCACCGCACTGTGCAGAGCGGCCGTCGACAAGATCGCCTTCACCGGGTCCACCGCGACCGCCAAGAAAGTCATGGCGACATGCGCCGAAACACTGACTCCCCTCGTCGCCGAATGCGGCGGCAAGGACGCCATGCTCGTCGACGCCGATGCGAATCTCGATGCGGCAGTGGAATTCGCGACGTTCGGCGCCATGGGCAACGCAGGCCAGACATGCGCGGGCGTCGAACGCATCTACGTCGCCGCGCCCGTCTACGAGAAGTTCGTCGACAAACTCGCAGCCGCGGTGACCGCGCTGAAGCCCGGCGGTGCCGCGACGTCGTCGTACGGTCCGATGACGCTCGGGAAGCAGAGCGACATCGTCCGGTCACAGATCGAAGATGCTCTGTCGAAAGGCGGGCATGCCGTCGTCGGCGGTCTGGAGTCGCTGCACGGTCCGTACATCGATCCGGTGATCCTCACCGACGTTCCCGAAAACTCCACGGCGATAACCGAAGAGACGTTCGGCCCTACCGTCGTCGTCAACAAGGTTCGCGACCTCGACGAGGGCATCGAACGGGCCAACGCGTCGTCGTACGGGCTCGGCGCTTCGGTGTTCACGAAGGATCCCGCTGCAGGCCGACGCGCGGCCGAGAAGCTCGATTGTGGTGTCGTGACGGTCAATTCGGTGTTGGGGTTCGCCGGAATCCCGGCGTTGCCGTTCGGCGGAACCGGCGACTCCGGCTTCGGCCGCATCCACGGAGCCGACGGTCTGCGAGAATTCAGCACCGTGAAATCGCTCGCGGTGCAGAAGTTCTCCGCGCCGTTGAACCTACTGACCATGCAGCGCAAAGCGCGTGATCTGAAGATTTCGGCGCTCATGCTCAAACTCCGCCACGGACGGGGCTGACCGATGGACATCTCACCTGCACGCGGCCGCTACGGGTGGCTACGCCGCATCGAAGAACTCGACCCGGTCCAGGACTGCCACACCATTCACCGCATCACCGCGGGATACGAGTTCCCGTGGGACTACCAGCGCGCGCTCGAGTTCGCACTGTTCCGAACCTATTGCGTACCCAGCATTTCCGCGCTGCTCGAGAAGACCGGCGAATTCGCGAACCGTCCCCAGAAACGCTACGACGACACCTCACTGTTGATGGCCGAGATGCTCGAACACGGCTACGACTCTGCGCGTGGACGCGAGTCTTTGCGGATGGTCAACCGTATGCACGGGCAGTACGACATCTCGAACGACGACATGCTGTACGTCCTCACCACGTTCATCTACGAGCCCATCGAGTGGATCGACACGTACGGGTGGCGACGACTGCATCCGAAGGAGCGACTCGCGACGTTCCACTTCTACCGAAACGTGGGAATCCGCATGGGAATCAAGAACATTCCCGAGTCCTACACGGAGTTCGCGCAGTTCAAACTCGACTACGAGTTACGCACGTTCCGTTACACCGAGGACAACCACAAGGTCGGCACGTACACGCTCGATCTGTTCTGCTCGTGGTTCCCGACGCCACTGCACCCCGTCGTCGAGCAGGGTGTCTACGCACTGATGGACGACCGGATGGCGAATGCGTTCGGCTTCCCGGCAGGGTCCCCGGCGATCAGGCGCGTCGCCGTGACGAGCCTGCGCGCGAAAGCCCGCGTCGAGCGATTCTTTCCGACGCGCAAGCACTCACGCACCACCGACGACGCAGGGAACAAGACCTATCCCGGCTACCCCGGCAACTACTCACCCAAAGATCTGGGCGCCATCACCTGCCCCTATTCACGCGAAGGCGCTGTCAGCCCACGCATCGAGAGCCCCGCGAAACTCTGACGACTGCGGTAGCGGCGCGTAGATGTCGAAGCCCGTCGCGGGCAGCGGGCCCAGCTCGCTCAGCATGTGCGAGCTGTTGGCGAACCGCGCATAGTCGACGTCGGTGCCTGCGAGCGCCTCTGCCAGCACGTCGGTCTGCCCGCACGAGACGTTGAGGTCCTTGTCGGAGCAGGTCAGAAGAACGTCGGTGCTGGACGGCAACGCGCCAGCCAGCACGGCCGGGTCCAGGGCGTCGGCTTCGGTGAGGAACTCCGCGCTCGCGTCGTCGAAGCCGACCGGCGCCAGGAACTCGTCGTCGGGATACGGCAGCGGCTCACCCGCCCGCAGCGCGGTGATGGTCTCGTCGAGGCGCGCACGCACCTGGTCCGCGTCGGCGGGAGTCGCCTGCCCGGTGGACACCGCGAGATCGAGGTTCCGGTTCAGCTGGGCATGCAGCAGGTCGAAGTAGCGGATGGACAGCGGCGCCAGCAGACCGAGATTCCCGACGTCCACACCCCGGTCAGCCAGGGCCAAAGCCGTCAGACCGCCCTCGCTGTGGCCCAGGACCGCGAAATTGTCGCCGGTGGCGCCTGTCTTGTCGGACAGCAGAGCCGCAGCCGCCTCGGCCGCGTCGACCTGCTCGGTGAAGCCCGGAAGGTTCGCCGGGTCGAGCCCCTCGGTCCCGGTGCGACCGGTGCCGATCTTGTCGAACCGCAGCGTCGTGATGCCACGCTGGGCCAACGCGTCGGCGATGTAGGAGATGGTGTTGGGAGTGATGTTGCCTGCGGCGGCGTTTCCGTTGCGATCGATGGGTCCGCTGCCGGGCAGAAGCAGTGCGGCCCCGCGGCTTTCCCCGATGGCGGGCCGGAGGCTGCCGTAGAAGGTGATGCCGTCGGAGACGAATTCGACCTCGGTGTCGACGGCCGCGTCCGGTGACCACGGGACGTCGATCGGGGCCGCGGTCGCGGTGGCGCCCCCGGCGAACAGCAGAAGAGATGCGGACAAACCGGCCACGAGCCCCCGAGAAACAGACATATGGGGCACGTTAGCAAACCCCCTCGTGAGTGTTTATGTATAGCCCTCTATACATTTTCACTCACATAGGATGGTGGGTACTTTCCGAACGAATTCAGGAGGCCCACGATGGCGGGTGGACTCGTCGCACTTCTCGACGACGTTGCCGCGCTCGCGCGTCTGGCTGCGGCCTCGATCGACGACGTCGGGGCAGCAACCGGCAGGGCGACAGCCAAGGCAGCAGGCGTCGTCATCGACGATGCGGCAGTGACGCCCCAGTACGTACGCGGCCTCGCCGCCGAGCGTGAACTTCCGATCATCAAGAAGATCGCGATCGGCTCACTACGCAACAAGCTGCTGATCATCCTGCCGATCGCATTGTTGCTCAGCCAGTTCCTCCCGTGGCTGCTGACACCGATCCTGATGCTCGGCGGCTGTTACCTCGCATACGAGGCCGTGCACAAGATCTGGGGCGCACTGTTCGGCCACGGAGATCATCACGAGGAGGACGACGGACCGCGTGACGAGGACAGTGTCGTGTCCGGCGCAGTGCGGACCGATCTCATTCTGTCCGCCGAGATCATGGTCATCGCGCTCGACACCATTGCATCCGAAGGCTTTTGGAGCCGACTGATCATCCTCGCAGTCGTCGCCGTGGTCATCACCGTCGTCGTGTACGGCGTCGTCGGGCTGATCGTGAAGATGGACGACATCGGGCTCCGGCTGGCCGAGAAGTCGTCGGGATTCGTCGAGAAGTTCGGCCGCGGACTCGTCAAAGCGATGCCGAAGGTCATGTCCTTCCTCGGCGTCGTCGGCACGGCCGCCATGCTGTGGGTCGGCGGGCACATCCTGCTGGTCGGTATCGACGAACTCGGCTTCCACCCACTGTACGAATTGGTGCACCACGGCGAGGACGCGGTGCACGACATCGCCGGTATCGGACCCGTGCTCGCGTGGATCGTCAACACCCTCGCCTCGGCGCTGCTGGGACTGGTCGTCGGTACGATCATCGTCGCCGCACAGCTCGGGGTATCGAAGGTTCTCGCCAAGCGTCGCCAGGAGCGTCCGGCCACGAAGTAGCCCCAGACACTCAACCCAACAGCACCGCCGTCATCACTGCCTGAATACGGGCCACGGTCGCGTCGGAACGGTCGAAACGCACGGTCCGCCCGACGTCGAAGACGATGCCCAACGCCGCGTGCACCAGGAACCGCGACGTGACGACGGACAGTTCGGGGCGCGCTTCCCTGAGCAACTCCGCCCACCGTTCGATGTTCTGCCGCTGCACGTTTCGGAGGCCGGATCTCTGGTCTGTAGGCAGATTGCCGATCTCCGCGAAGTAGACGGCAACCAGTTCGCTCTGCCCGAAGGTCAGCTCGGTGTACAGCCGACAGAGAACACCGACCGCGCTGACTGGATCGCTCGACTGCGCAAAGGCCTCCTGCAGTGTGTCGATGAGCCGCTCGTTGGCACGGTGGAACGCCGCTGCCAACACTTCCGACTTGCTGGGAAAATACCGATACACACTCGACGCGTTGATACTCGCTGCGGCACCGATGTCCTCGATGCTCACGTCGTGGTATCCGTGCCGATAGAACAACAGGATCGATTCCCGCAGCAGCAGTTCACGTTTCGAATCGTCCACCTCGCGCGTGCCTCGAGGCTCCGCGGGTCCCGACTCGGGTAGATCGACCCGCAACACCGACCACGCCGCGTCGAGAATCATCGTTTCGATCTGCTTGGCGGACAACGCTGTTCGATGCGCCGTGATACTGGCGACGACGCTGATGGCCGCCGTCGCGAGGAGTGCCGCATCGGCGTCCGACAGCGATGGTCGCACGTCCTGCAGGGGCGTCTTCACACGATCGTGCAGCACGTATATCTTCTCGCGCAGCACGGTTTTGTCGTCGCCGACGAGGTACCGCCCCTCCCACCGATACAACCCGCCCGTGCGACGGTTGTCGATCGTCGTGCGAATGACGGCGGTCATCACTGCATCCAATCGGCCTTCCGCATCAGGAGCCTGAACCGCGTCCGAATCCGTTGCCACCGTCAGCAGATCGGCAAGCCGCATGACGCTGTGCAGGAACAACGCGTATTTCGTCGGGAAATGACGATAGAGAGCCGGTCCGGAAATGCCGACCGTCGCGGCGATGTCGTCGATACCGACCGGGTGATACCCGCGCTCACTGAACGCCTCCGCGGCAGCCGCGAGAATCTGCGCTTTGCGATTCCTCGGGCGACGTCGCGGTGTGGTCGGGGTGTCCGTCATCGGTGGCCTCGTCTCGTTGCCCGTCGATCTTCATCCTAACGACCGTCCCCGTCAACCCTTGACAGCCAGCCGAATCAGCGAGTTAAGTTAGCGGCAATTCGCACGGCAGGAGCATTCGATGACCTTGCACCACGCGCTGGACGCAGGAGTACTGACACTGCGCATCGATCGACAAGACCGCATGAACGCACTCGACGGCCCGACCGCCACCGCGCTGATCGACGCCCTCGGAGCGATCGAAAGAGACGTTCGCGTCGTCGTCCTCACCGGCACCGGCAACGCCTTCAGCACCGGCGCCGACATCGCCGAGATGGCCGCATCTCAGCCGCGTACGCCGGAGGAACATCGTATGGCCGCCGAGGAGACGATGCAGACGGCGTCGACACTCGTCCGTGCCGTCATCGACGCACCGGTTCCGGTGATCGCGCAGGTCAACGGCATTGCTGCGGGCATAGGCGCATCGATGGCACTCGCGTCGGACCTCGTCTACGCCTCGGAGGACGCATCGTTTCTACTCGCGTTCACCACCGTCGCACTGATGCCCGACGGCGGCAGCAGCCTGCTCGTTCCCGCCGCGATCGGGCGTGTCCGCGCGTCGGCGATGGCGCTGCTGGCCGAGCCGATGACGGCCGCCGACGCCGAATCGGCCGGGTTGATCAATCGCGTTCTGCCGCCCGACGATCTCGGTAGTCACGTCGAAAAAATTGCGCGACGGCTGGCCCGCGGCCCGCGACGTGCCCTCGAACTCACCAAACGCGCGCTGACGGCGTCGACTCTCGCACTTCTCGACGACGCGTTCGAGCGCGAGAGACAAGGACAGACCGAACTGCTCACTGCCCCGGAATTCAGGGAGGGAATCAACGCCGTGCTCGACCATCGACGACCGAGCTTCGAACGCGAATCACCACAAACTTAGAGGCGCTACACAGTGCAGAAATGCCGATAGCGATTCCCCCTCGGACCGACCATGCCGCATGTACGCTCATCATCGACATCCCACCCTCGACGGAGAGGAAGAGCGATGGCCGCCCACTCGGACGAACTCCATCGATCCATTCGCAACAACTGGAACAACCAGGTACGACGCCATGCCCTCATGCAGCCCGACGCCGTCGCGCTGCGGTTCCAGGGGCAGTCGGTCTCGTGGGCCACACTGAACGATCGCGTCGCTCGATTGGCACAGGTGTTGTCCGACAGCGGAATCGACTACGGCGACAGAGTTCTGATCCTCATGCTCAACCGGCCCGAGTACCTCGAAACGGTTCTGGCGATCAATGCACTGGGCGCGCTTGCGGTTCCGGTCAACTTCCGTATGACGCCACCCGAGGTCGCATACCTCGCCGAGAACAGCGGCGCGACGGTCGTCGTCACCGACGACACCCTGTCGCCCTTGGCGGACGCGGTTGTAGCACAGGTCGATTCGCTGGTGCGAAAGATCACGGCAGGCGAGGACTACGAAAGCCTGCTGCAGGCAACCCGACCCGCAGAACCCGTCGACGTGCCCGACGACGCACCCGCCCTGATCATGTACACGTCCGGTACCACGGGACGCCCGAAAGGCGCTGTGCTGACGCATTCCAACATGCAGGCGCAAGCCCTCACCTGTATTCGCGCATTGCAGATGCACGGCGTCGACGAGGTCGGGTTCTGTGCATCCCCGATGTTCCACATCGCCGCCCTCGGAAGTCTGGCGCCCAGCCTCGCTCTCGGGATCCCGACGGTCGTCTACCCGGTCGGTGCATTCGATCCTGCCACTCTGCTCGACGTGCTTTCCGCGGAGGGGGTCACGACGCTCTTCCTCGTCCCGGTTCAATGGCAGGCAATGTGTGCCGAACAGTCACGCAACCCGAGAAAGCTTAATCTGCGGGTCATTTCGTGGGGAGCAGCACCCGCGTCGGACACGATCTTGAAAGCGATGGCCGCGACGTTCCCCGATGCGCTCAACGTCGCCGTGTTCGGTCAGACCGAGATGTCGCCCATCACGTGCGTTCTCGACGGCGAGGACGCGCTGCGCAAGCTGGGATCGGTCGGACGCGTCATTCCCACCATCGCCGCACGCATCGTCGACGACGACATGAACGACGTCGAACCAGGAACGGTCGGCGAAATCGTCTATCGTGGACCGACTTTGATGCGTGACTACTGGCAGAATCCCGACGCGACCGCCGACGCGTTCCACGGCGGCTGGTTCCACTCCGGTGATCTGGTGCGGCAGGACGAGGAAGGATTCGTGTTCGTCGTCGACCGCAAGAAGGACATGATCATCTCGGGCGGAGAGAACATCTACTGCGCCGAGGTGGAGAACGTCCTGTTCGGACACCCACGCATCCTGGAAGCTGCGGTCATCGGACGCCTCGACGACAAGTGGGGCGAAGTACCCGTCGCCATCGTCGCACTGAACGACGACGGTCCTGATCTCGCGCTGGACGAGCTGTCCACATGGCTCGGCGATCACCTGGCGCGCTACAAGCACCCCAAGGAACTTGTGATCGTCGACGCGTTGCCACGCAACGCAAGTGGCAAGGTCGTCAAAGTTGCTCTGCGCACGACGTATTCGCCGACGCCCGCGTAGACCGTGAGCTTCGAACTCCCCGTCGCGCGGGGTCCCGGGCACGATCTCGCCAACCAGATCGGTGGCCTCGTCGCATTCTCCGTCACCGCGGTGCACCGCACCATCGTGACCGTTCTCCGCGGGCGACTGTCACTCGTGGAGACCGTCACTCAGGCAGTGTTCGTCGCACGCGTCTGCACGGTGCCTGCTCTGCTGTTGATGCTTCCCATCGGAGTGTTGATCGCGGTGTCGGTCGGCTCTCTGGCCGGAAGGCTCGGCGCCGGAGCGTATTCCGGCGCGGTCGTCGCGTTCGTCGTCGTCGGGCAGGCCGCTGCACTCGTCTGCGCCCTGATGCTCGCGGGCGTCGCGGGTTCCGCGATCTGCGCCGACCTCGGCTCCCGCACCATTCGGGAAGAGATCGCCGCGATGGAGGTCATGGGGCTCGACGTCGTCGAAAGGCTCGTCGTGCCACGGCTCGTCGCGTCCATGGCAGTCGCACTGGCCATCTGCGGCATGGTCACCGTCGTCGGCGTCGGCGCGTGCTTTTTCTACCAGGTGTTCGTCGCGGATCAGTCCGCCGGCGCATTCCTGGCGACGTTCAGCGAATACGGCCGCGTGTCCGATTTCGTGATGGCGATGATCAAGTCGGTGTGCTTCGCGGTGACGTCGACGCTCGTCGCGTCGTTCAAAGGTCTGCACGCCAAGGGCGGGCCGAGCGGGGTCGCCGACGCCGTCAACGAGGCTGTCGTACTGGCGTTCGTCGTCGTATTCGTCGTCAATACCGTTCTGTCGCAGCTCTACTCGGTCGTCGTTCCTGCCGTCGGGACGTACTGATGCCGTACGACGCACTGGTCGGACTCAGGCGCGGAGGAATCAAGGCGACAGGCGGCATCGCCGTCCTCGGTCGACACGTGAGCTTCTACGCCGAAGCGATCGCGGCCGTACCGTTCACTCTCCGCCGATACCGGAAGCATGTCGCACAACATATCGGCGAGGTGAGCTTCGGGTACGCGTCGTTGCTGGCGGGTGGCGGAACCATCGGCATCGTGTTCGCGATGTCCGCCGTCGCGGCCATGATGGTCGGCGTCGAAACGTACCGCGGCTTGGACCTGATCGGGCTGACGTCGCTGTCGGGGCTTCTCTCCGCAACCGCCAACACGCGTGAACTGGCTCCTGTCATCGCGAGCATCGCACTGGCCGCGAAAGTGGGCACGGGATTCACCGCGCAACTCGGAGCGATGAGAATCTCCGACGAGATCGACGCCCTCGACTCGATGGCCGTGCGGCCCATTCCGTTCCTCGCGACGACGCGACTCATCGCGGCCGTCGTGTGCATCGTCCCGATCTATCTCGTCGGACTCATCGCGACGTTCGTCGCCACGCGCCTCGTCGTCGTCACGTTCGGCAGCAGCTCTGCCGGCACGTACGACTACTACTTCCACCTCGCGCTGACCCCGGGCGACATGGTGTATTCCGTCGTCAAGGCTGTCGTGTTCGCCATCGTCGTCGCACTCGTGCACTGCGCCTACGGTTTTCACGCATCTGGTGGTCCGGAAGGCGTCGGACAGGCGGCCGGACGCGCGCTGCGTACGTCGATTCTCGCCATCGGAATCACCGATGTGTTTCTCACGTTCGTGCTGTGGGGCATCGTCCCGACGGTCCCCGGCCTCGGTGTCTCGTGACGGCCCCGCCACCCCGTCGGATGGGGCCGAGTCGCACGGGCTTCGTGATGCGCGGCGTCGCCGCGGCCGCGGTACTGACGACAGCAGCCGTCGCCTCGGTCGCGTACGGCAGCGGTGCGTTCGACCGCGCACCCGAGGTGTACGCCGATATCCCCGCATCGGCCGGCCTGCTGGTCGGCGAAATCGGTGTTCTGTACCGAGGTGTGCAGGTGGGCAAGGTCGTCGACATCGACAGTGGCGTCGACCGGTCACGCGTCACGATGCAGATGGATCCCGACGAGATGGGGACCGTCCCCGCCTCGGCACTCGTCCGCGTCGTCCCACGCACGTTGTTCGGTGACGTCTACCTCGGCCTCGTCGATGCCGACACCCCGTCGCGACGCCTTTCCGCAGGAACGACTCTCGCGGTGGACACGTCCGAGGATGCCGTCCAGCTCGCCGACGTCTACCGCCGCGTGACCGACCTGCTCGATCGCCTCGAGCCTGCGAAGGCGCAGACTGCACTGACGGCGATCAGCACGGCACTCCACGGCCGAGGCGCCGATCTGGGTGAGACCATCGACCGACTGGCCTCGGTGAGCGCGCAGCTGGAACCACACATCGGCGCGGCGCTCGACCACACGACGTCTTTCCGCCAGGTCACCGAGGCCCTCGCCGACGCCACACCCGACGTCCTGGCCACCGTCGACGCAGCGACGACGTTGTCGCGGACTGCGCTGGATCGCGCCGGCGGTGTCGAAGCGCTGATGGCCACTGCCGCGGGCCTCACCGGGTCGGCCGACACGGTGACCCAGGAAAACACCGACGCCATGATCACCGTGATCCATCGTGGCGCAACGGTTCTGGACACGGTGTCCGAGAACTCGGTCGGCCTGGCCGAGACCCTCGACATGTTCGAACCGTTCGGTGCCGCAGGAGCTCGAATCTTCGCGAGCGGCCGTTTCGACATCACTGCGGTGCCCGACTTCTCCGATCCGCTGCCGTACACCGCCGCGGACTGCCCTCGGTATCCCGGCCTCGACGGTCGACACTGCGCCCTCGCCGAGGTGCAGGATGCGGCGGTCGGCACTGCGCTGCCGCTGAACCCGGCGAGCACGATGCTTCTCGCCCCGATCCTGCAGGGCACCGAGGTGACGATCCGATGAGTTCCCTACGCCGTCCTCTGCTGCAGCTCGGCGGATTCGCCACGGCAGGGCTGCTGTCGGCCCTCGTCGTCGTCGATACCCTCAGTGTCCCGGTACCAGGCGAGACCGACTCATACACAGCTGAATTCAGTGGCATCGAAGGCCTACGAGCCGGAAACGACGTCACACTGGCCGGGGTGCGCGTCGGCAAAGTCGACGACGTCGACTTCACCACCGACTCGGCTCGCACCAGCGCCGTCGTCCGCTTCTCGGTCCAGAACGCCGTGTCGGTCCCTGGCAACATCACTGCGGCAATTCGGTACGGAGACATGCTCGGCGCCCGGTACCTTGCCCTCGATCCTCCGACGCAACCGACCGGAAGCATGTCCGACGGCGACACCATCCCACTCGAACGCACGACGCCTCCCGTCGATCTCACCGCGCTCGTCAACGGTTTCGAGCCCTTGTTCGACGCCATCGACCCCGGCCAGGTGAATGCCCTGGCTCGCTCCATCGTCGCGGCGTTCCAAGGTGAAGCAGGGACGATCGAGTCGCTGCTGCGGCATGTGGCAACCGTGACACGAGGGGTGACGGACAACGAGCAGGTGCTGACCGACCTGATCACAGATCTGAGTTCGGTTGTCGAGACCATGGATTCGCGTCGCGGTGACATCAGACGCTTGATCACCGGCCTGACCGAGATGAGCACGACCGTCGCACAGCAGAGCGATCGACTGATCACCCTGCTCGACGACGGCTCGGTCGCCGTCCATGCCCTCACCGAGATCGTGACCCATGCCGCGCAGCCACTCGACGCGGCTGTCGCCGACGCCACTGCGATGACCGACGCGTGGATACCGAACACCGTCAACTTCGACCGCACGATGACCCTGCTGCCTCAGCTCGCCGGATCGATCAATCACCTCGGCGACTACGGCAGCTGGCTCAATCTCTACACCTGCAACTTCACACTGAAAGCCGGCGAGCAGGAGGCCAACATCTTCGGCGGCACACACACAGAGATCTGCCGATGACGACGGCCAAGCTCGGCATCACCGGCATCGCGCTCGTCGCGGTCCTTCTGGTTGCAGCGGTGACCGTTCCGCACGGGTGGTACATCCTTCGAACTACTTCGTACACAGCACAGTTCGAGAACGCAGGAGGTCTCACCGATGCAGATCCGGTCTATCTCGCCGGCGTGCCTGCAGGCAGGGTGGACAGTGTCGAACTGGCAGGAGACCACGTCGATGTCCACTTCCGCCTCGATCGCGATCGTCCTCTCGGTGATCGAACGCGGGCCGCGGTCAAGCTGCGCACGATCCTCGGCAAGCGCTACCTCGAGATCGTGCCCGACGGGAATGCCTCAGCCGATCGGGTCATACCGCTGGCCCGAACCACCGTTCCGTACACGCTCGACGAGATCGGTACCGAAACGGTCACTGCCGCAGAGGAACTGGACGTACCCGCACTCGAACAGATGGTGGCGACGCTGCGAGAGACCACCCCGACGGACTCCTCGGTCTTCGGCGATGCACTGACCGGTGTCAGCGCCGCGTCGGCGATGCTGGCCCGCAATGACGAACAGATATCCGGCTTGCTCGACGCGTCCCGCTCATTGTCGACGGCCATTGCCGCCGAAAGCGCGTCGCTCGCAGACCTTCTCGGCAATGCACAGACCGTTCTCGGCATCTTGGCCGACCGCCGAACTGCGTTGTCTCGCTTGGTCGCCGATCTACGCACACTGATCGACACGGCGTCGACGTTCCTGGGTGACAACACCGACGAACTCGACCACCTTCTCGTGAACATGCGCTCGGTCACCGACACACTCGACCGGAACGGGCAGAACATCGACGCCCTGATGTCCACGCTGCCCGCCGGTCTGCGCGCGGTCACCGACGCCACCGGCAACGGCAACTGGGTCGACGTCTCAGCCCCGGCAGGCCCGGTGCCCGACAATCTGTTGTGCGCGCTCGGCGTCATGCAGGGGTGCACCGGATGAGAATCATGGTCGCCCTCATCGCCGTCGCGTCGATCGCCGGCGGCTGGTTCGTGTTCTCCACGAACGACTCCCTCACCGTAACAGCAGATTTCGCCTACATCGACGGTATCTACCCCGGCAGCCCGGTGCGGGTACTCGGAGTGCCCGTCGGAACGGTCGACGCCGTCGACCCGCAGGGCAGTTCGGTTCGCGTCACGATGTCGGTGACGTCGGACATCGACATTCCCGCCGACGCCGAAGCATTCGTCATGAATCCATCGGTCGTCAGCGACAGGTTCGTCGAACTCGGGCCGGCATACCGCGACGGACCTGTGCTGGGCGACAACGTCATTCCCGTCGAACGCAGTCACTCTCCGATCAATTGGGACCAGCTGATGGGCAGCGTGACGACCCTCGCCGGCGCCCTCGGACCGGATGGTGGCGACATCGGTTCCGCCCTCGACATCGTCGCCGACGGCACGGCAGGTCTCGGTCCCGCGATGAACGACGCGATCAGGAACATCTCGCAGGCCACGGCGGTGGTCGGTGGCAACAGCGAACAGATCGGTGCGCTGATCCAGAATCTGAACACGCTTGTCGGTGCCATCGCGGCACGCGAGGGAGCGGTGACGGGCGTGACGGACTCGCTCGACGCGCTCGGCCGAGAGATCGCCACCCAGGACATCGATGTCGGAACTCCGATCGCGCAGCTGCGCACCATGTTCGATCAGCTCGACAGGCTCCTCACCGATCGAGGGGGCGACCTGGTGGCCGTTCTCGCGAACGCGCGCGACCTCACCGGACGGTTCGCGGAGCACGAGGCACAGTTCGCCGAGTTCGTGGATCTACTGCCGCTGACGATGCAGAACATCGGCAACACGATCGGCGACGACCAGCGCGCCCGGATCCGACTGAACATCTCCACCGACCTGGACCAGTTCGCCACCGCCGTTCCCCTGTGCCGGGATCTCGCACTGCCGATCTGTACCGGTGCGGGACTGACCAATCCGGTTCCGGTGCCCATCGGTACGTCCGACCCGCTCGGACTCGCGCAGCTCATGATGGGAGGACGATGAAACTCCTCGTCCTGCTCGCCTGCGTCGTCATGCTGTCGGGATGCAGTCTCGGTCTCGGTCAGCTCCCCATCGGGCGTTCCGCCGACGGTGACAACTACCGCGTCATAGCGGAATTCGCTCGCGCAGATCGCATTCGGCTCGGCACCGAGGTGCGCGTCGGGCAACATCTCGTCGGACGTGTGCACGATCTGTCGACGAACGGACTCAGCGCCCAGGTCGGTCTGAGTCTGGCCGCGTCGACTCCCCTGCCCGACAACGTCACCGCATCACTCGAACTCCCCTCCGCACTCGGCGAACCCTACGTCCGACTGACGGTGCCCGCCGACCCGTCGACGAACATGCTCTCGGGCGGTGAGGTGGTTCGCAACACCGAGATCGGTCCGGAACTCGAAAACTCCCTCGCCACACTGGGAATGGTCTTGAACGGTAGCGGTCTCGACCAGATGCATACCGTCATGACCGAGATGAACGACGCGTTCGCCGGGCGTGGGCCCGAGATTCGCGACCTGATGCACAGTGCGGACGCACTGCTGGCGAAAGCCGATGCACAGCAATCGGAGTTCGACCGTGTGGTGAACGCAGCCGCCGAAGTCTCCGCTGCGCTCGCGGACAACCGCGCCACACTCGACGAGGGCCTGACCGTCGCCGCGCCGACGATCGAGCTCCTCGTCCGCCAGCGTGACCACATCGCGTCGTTGATCGCGTCGACGTCGTCGTTGTCCGTGACTGCGCGAGAGCCGCTCGTCGACAACGACAGTCAGCTCTCCGGCGGCATCGACGACCTCGCGCACATCCTCGACTCGATCCAAGGATTCAACGACTCGGTCACGCCGACGCTGAACAACATGAACCAGTTCATCGCCGGATTCAACGGCGCCGTGCATGGCGACTACCTCGTGTTCGACGGCGCCCTCGACCTGCCGGAAACCGTCGGCGAACTCATGACCGGGGGCCGCGTCGCCGATGTGCCCGCGACGCTCGAACAGCTCCTCGTTCCGGGGGCAACCCGATGAACGGCCGAATTCAGTTGGTGCTGTTCGTCGTCACGGCTGTGGTGGCGGTCATCGTCAGTACTCAGTACGTTCTCGGACCGCAGAGCTTCCGCGGGTCGATCGCCGTCACGGCAACGATGGACGACGGAATGAACCTCGGCGTCGGTGCAGGCGTCACGTATCGCGGAGTCGCCGTCGGATCGATCACCGACATTTCGGTCGCCGGCTCTGCTGTCGAGGTCGGCATCCGGCTCGATCCGGACACACGCGTCCCCGTCGGCTCGGCGGCGAAGGTGACCGACAGCAGCGCGCTCGGCATCCAGACACTCGACATCGTGCCGACGACCGACAGCGGCCCCTACCTCGACGACGGCGGCACCCTCGTCGTCCGCCCCGAGGACCAGCCTCGGCAACTCGACGAACTGCTGGTGCAGATGTCGAGTCTCGCCGAATCCATCGATCCGAATTCGATCACGACGCTGAGCGACACCGTCGGCACCGCACTCGACGGCACCGGGCCCGCGCTCGCGCAACTCCTCGACGACGCCGACACCCTCTCCCGCATGCTCGACGCGCAGGCCCCGGCTCTCGCGAACCTCGTCGACACCGGTCTGCCCATGCTCGACGCCGTCGCCTCCCGCGCCGACGGCCTGGCGGGATCCGCCGCCGCGGTCCGAGACATCACCGGGCAACTGACGGCGCAGGAACCGTCGTTGATCTATCTTCTGGACCGCTCGCCCGACGCACTCGCCCGAACGCAGGTGCTGCTCGACGACACACGCGGAACCGTCGGCGCGCTGTTGACGAACCTCGTCTCGGTCACGGGCGTGCTCGGTGACCGCACGCCTGCGACATCGGCGCTCCTGGACGCGTTGCCCGAGACTCTGGGCAAACTGACGTCGATCGTGCACGGCGATCGGGGTGACTTCACTCTCGTCGCCACTCAGGGACCGGTCTGCTGGTACGACACACCGCGCCGAACCGTCGGCGACGAGTCCGCGCGTCAGCCGAATCTGAACCTCTACTGCCCGCCAGGACCGGATCTCGCCCAGCGTGGATCCGCGAACGCGCCGCGTCCGAACGACCTCGGCCTGTCCGACGCGACCGAACCCGGCAACGTCACCGGACCGCCGATGGCCGACGACCCGCTTCTCGTCCCGACGGGCGTCGAGGCGCTCGACTACTGGAAGACACTGCTCGAAGGAGTCCAGAAATGACACTGCGCAGATCCGCGGTCGCACTGCTCGTCGCCGTACTCGCTGCTTCGGTGGCCGTGCTCGGATATCTCGTCGTTCAGAACCGTGAGATGGACGACCTACGCACGATTGCGGTGGCGTCGGCGACGCAGTACGTCGAGGAACTCGCCACGTACGACTACACCGATCCGTCCGGAAATCTCGACCGGGTGACCGCGTCGTCGACTGCAGATTTCGCAGCCTCCTACCGCGACGTGTCGGACAAACTGACCGGGCTGCTGAGCCAGGGCCAAGGCCAGGCGACAGGCCACGTGACCAGCGCCGGAGTGGTCGAACTGAGTTCGGAGCGCGCCGTCGTCGCGCTGTTCCTCGACCAGTCCGTGCGCAATCTCACCGTGCCGGGCGGTCGCACCGATTCGTCGCGCATGCTCGTCTCCCTGGAGCGCGACGGTGACCGGTGGTTGTTGGCGTCGGCGGAACCGCGGTGACATGATGGCAGCCCCCTCGCGCGCGCCGAACTGCTGGTCGGGGCACACCCCGATTCGCAAAGGACGTAGCCTGACGGGGAAGGAACGGTGGCTCACATCGAATGACATCCGTGTTGTTCCGATAGATTGTCGGAGCCACCAGGCACGATGCAAGAGGGTCGAAGACCATGTCACCAAAGCGACGGGTCACCACTATCGAGGAGATAAGGCCATGGCTTTACCAGTATTGACTCCGGAACAGCGCACCGCGGCGTTGGCCAAGGCGGCCGAGGCACGCACCGCCCGGTCGAAGCTGCTGGCCGCCGTCAAGTCCGGCGAGCTCAGCGTTGCTGACGTTCTCGCGAAGGCCGAGAACGACGAAATCGTGAAGAAGACCAAGGTGTCTGCCCTGATCAAGGCGCTCCCCGGCGTCGGTTCGGTGCGCGCCGCACAGCTGCTCGAGCAGCTGTCCATCGCCGACACCCGCCGCATCGGCGGCCTCGGCGCCAACCAGCGTGAAGCACTGCTGGCTGCTGTCGCGTCCTGACGGATGTAGTGCGGCAGGTCACATCCGGCGGGGTTAGCATTTCCCCATGAACGTCGAAGTGACCCTGCTGCCCGGGATCGGGGTGCGAAAAGATTTCGCCCTCGCATCCGGGCGCCGCATCGGAGTCATCACTCGTAAGGACGGCGCGAACGAGCTGATCGTCTCGCGCAAGGATGACCCCGACGCAACACAGGCGTCCATCACCCTGAGCAATGAGGAAGCGGCGGCGCTGGGCAATCTGCTCGGCACGCCGCAACTCATTGCTCAGCTCGGGGAAGACCATCGCGACCTCCCCGGCATCAACACTCGCCAACTCCCTATTCGGGAGGGCTCGCGATTCGACGGCCGAACTCTCGGCGACACCACGATGCGCACCAGAACCGGTGTGTCCATCGTCGCGGTCATGCGCGCGGGCCAGGTTCAACCGTCGCCCACACCTGACTTCACCCTGACTTCCGGCGACCTTCTCGTCGCCGTCGGAACGTCGGACGGGCTCGACGCAGCGTCCAGATTGCTCGGCAACTAGGGCCATGGCGGAGAGCGCGCTCGCTCTGACGGAGCTCGGCGCAGTGTTCTTCGCGCTCGGCCTGCTGGCCAGACTCGCAGGGAAGATCGGCGTCTCTCCCATCCCGTTCTATCTGCTCGGAGGCCTGTGCTTCGGCAACGGCGGATTCTTCAACCTCGGCGGCATAGACGAGTTCAGCGAGATCGCCAGCGAAATCGGCGTCATCCTGCTGCTCCTGCTGCTCGGACTCGAATACACCGCGACCGAGCTCGTCACCGGCCTTCGACGCTCGTGGCTTGCCGGGCTCGTCGACCTCGTCCTCAACTTCCTGCCGGGAGCCGTCGCCGCGCTGTTGCTCGGGTGGGGTGGCGTCGGCGCGCTCGTGCTCGGCGGCGTCACGTACATCTCGTCGTCGGGCATCGTTGCAAAAGTCCTCACCGACCTGGGCAGACTCGGTAACCGCGAGACGCCCGTCGTGCTGTCGATCCTCGTGTTCGAGGACCTCGCGATGGCGGTCTACCTGCCGATCCTGACAGCCGTACTCAGCGGCGTCAGTTTCCTCGGCGGCCTCGAAGCACTCGGGGTCTCGCTGCTCGTTCTCACGTTCGTGCTGGTCGTCGCACTGCGGTACGGCAGCGTCGTGTCTGCCATCGTCGACAGTCCCGACCGTGAAGTGGTACTGCTCAAGGTCCTCGGATCGGCGTTGCTCGTCGCGGGCATCGCGTCGGAACTGCAGGTGTCGGCTGCCGTCGGCGCGTTTCTGCTCGGCATCGCGATCTCGGGGTCGACGGCCGACAACGCGGCCCGCATCCTCGAACCGCTGCGAGACCTGTTCGCTGCGATGTTCTTCGTCGTGTTCGGGCTCAGCACCGACCCGACGACCATTCCCCCGGTGCTCGGGTGGGCGATTCTGCTGGCCGTGGCGACCACCGTCACCAAGATGATGACCGGCGCATGGGCTGCGGGACGTCAGGGCATCGGAAGGCCGGGACGTCTGCGCGCCGGTGCCGCGCTGGTCGCGCGGGGGGAATTCTCGATCGTCATCGCGGGACTCGCCGTGGCAGCCGGGGCGGTCGAAGGCGAACTCGCGGCACTCGCGACGGCCTATGTGTTGCTCATGGCCGTGTTGGGACCCGTCGTCGCGCGGCTCGTGGGCAGTGCGCCTACGGCGCCTGTGCGCGCCTAGTCATAGGCTTTCCCGCATGTCGCAGAGACAACCACCGAAGTCGGAGGCGTTGCGCCGACGGCCGCAGCTGTCCGAGGACGTCGCGAATCACGTGCGTCACGTCGTGATGTCCGGCGAGGTCCGGCCGGGTGACTTCATTCGACTCGACGAGACGGCTGCCGAACTCGGTGTCAGCGTGACCCCGGTCCGCGAGGCATTGCTGACTCTGCGCGGCGAGGGAATGGTAGAGCTCGTCCCACATCGTGGGTACGTCGTCTCACCTCTGACGGCCGACGACATCGTCGACATCTTCTGGCTGCAGGGTCAGATCGCGGTCGAGCTGGTGAGACGTGCTGCGCCGAAGATCACCGATGCCGTTCTCGCCGACTTGGAGTGGTTCAACGCGTCACTGTCCGCCGCAGTCGAGAAGGGCCAGGCCGAGGAAGTCGAGATCGCGGAGTTCGAGTTCCACCGCGTGCTCAACCGGCTCGCCGAGGCCAGCAAGCTCGCCTGGTTTCTGAACAATGCGACGCGCTACACCCCGACCCGGTTGTACGCGTCGAACCCGGACTGGGGCCGCGCCGCGGTCCGCAATCACGAGCAGCTGATCGCCGCGCTGAAAGCCTCCGACGTCGACGAGGCATGCCGGTTGATGCAGCAGCAGTTCACCGATGGTGCCGAGAGGCTGATCGCGTTCCGCGACTCGTGAGTGTTTATGTATAGAGGGCTATACATAAACACTCACGAGCGCCTAGGAGCGTAGCGACGACGGCGCCTGGAAGCGCTCCCCATACTTCGCCGCCAGCTCGTCCGCGCGCCGGACGAATCCGGCCTGACCACCTTCGTAGCCGACGATGTACTGGTGAACACCACCGGTCCAGGCCGGGTAGCCGATGCCGAAGATCGAGCCGATGTTGGCGTCGGCGGTCGTCGTCAGCACGCCCTCGTCGAAGCACTTCTGCGTCTCGATCGCCTCGATGAACAGCATGCGCTCGATGAGGTCTTCGAACGGTGTCTCGGACGTGCCGGACTTGAACGCGTCACGCAGGCCGGGCCACAGACCGGTGCGCTTGCCGTCGGCGTACTCGTAGAACCCGGCGCCCTTGGCCTTCGACGGCCGCTCGAACTCGTCGACCATCTTGTCGATGACGGCACCCGCGGGATCCTCGGGCGGCGTCTGACCGGCGGCGACGAGCGCGTCGTACGTCTCTTTCCGGATCTTCTGCATGAGCGTGAGCGTCAGCTCGTCGGACAGCTGTAGCGGTGCAGCCGGGTAGCCGGCCTGCAGTCCGGCCTGCTCGATGGTCGACGGTTCGACGCCCTCACCGAGCATCGCGATGGCCTCGTTGATGAACGTGCCGATGACGCGGGAGGTGAAGAAGCCGCGGCTGTCGTTGACGACGATCGGAGTCTTCTTGATGGCCTGGACCAGATCGAACGCTTTGGCCAACGCCGCGTCCGACGTCTTCTCACCGCGAATGATCTCCACGAGTGGCATCTTGTCGACGGGCGAGAAGAAGTGGATTCCGATGAAGTCTTCCTGACGCTTCACACCGGTCGCGAGGGACGTGATCGGCAGCGTCGAGGTGTTGGATCCGAGCAGTGCCGTCGGAGCGACCAGGTCCTCGATCTCTTGGAACACCTTCTGCTTCAGTTCCTCGGATTCGAAGACTGCCTCGATGACGAGGTCTGCGCCGTCGACGTCCTTAGCGTCCGCAGTGGGATGGATCCGTGCGAGCAGAGCGTCGGACTTCTCCTGAGTGGTCTTGCCACGCGAGAGTGCCTTGGCTTCGATGGCCTCGGAGTACGCCTTGCCCTTCTGCGCTGATTCCAGCGCAACATCCTTGAGCACGACGTCGATGCCGGCCTTCGCACACACGTATGCGATGCCCGCGCCCATCATGCCTGCGCCGAGCACGGCGACCTTGGAGAACGTCGTCTTCTCGATGCCGTCCGGACGCGACTTACCCGAGTTGATGGCCTGCAGGTCGAAGAAGAACGCCTGGATCATGTTCTTCGACACCGGGCCGGTGACGAGTTCGGTGAAGTAGCGGGACTCGATCGTCGACGCGTTGTCGAAGTCCACCTGGGAGCCTTCGACTGCGGCTGCGAGGATCGCGCGCGGCGCAGGCATCGGCGCGCCCTTGATCTGCTTGCGCAGGTTCGACGGGAACGCGGGCAGAATCGCAGCGAGCTTCGGATTCGACGGCGTGCCGCCGGGGATCTTGTAGCCCTTCACGTCCCAGGGCGCGACGCCGCCCTCGGGGTTGGCCTTGATCCAGGCCTTCGCGGCGGGCACCAGGGCGTCGACGCTGTCGACGAGCTCGTGAATCAGCCCGATCTCGAGCGCCTTCTCCGGACGGAACCGCGTGCCCTGAGCGAGGACGGTCATGAAACCGTTCTGGATACCGAGCAAACGCGTGATGCGGGTGACGCCACCGCCGCCGGGCAGCAGGCCGAGCGACACCTCCGGGAGTCCGAGCTGCACGCCCGACACGCTGGCCGCGATGCGGTGATGCGTCGCGAGCGTGATTTCGAGTCCGCCGCCGAGCGCGGCGCCGTTGATCGCCGACACGACCGGCTTGCCCAGCTTCTCGAGCCGACGCAGCTGCGCCTTGACGCTCTGGACCTCGTCGAACACCTGCTGGGCGTCTTCGGGACGTGCCTTGATCAGGTTGTTGAGATCGCCTCCGGCGAAGAACGTCTTCTTGGCCGACGTGATGACGACGCCGGTGATCGAGTCGAGTTCCTTCTCGAGCCGGTCGACGGTCGCACCCATCGAATCCTTGTACAGCTGGTTCATCGTGTTGGCGCCCTGGTTCGGGTCGTCCATCGTGAGCACGACGATGCCGTCGGAGTCCTGTTCCCACTGAATCATGTTGTCAGACATAGATAATTCCTCAGACTCGCTCGATGATGGTCGCGACGCCCATGCCGCCGCCGATGCACAGGGTGATGAGGGCGTACCGGCCGCCGCGGCGCTCGAGCTCGTCGAGCACGGTTCCGGTGATCATGGCGCCCGTCGCGCCGAGTGGGTGGCCCATCGCGATGGCACCACCGTTGACGTTGAGTTTCTCGTTCGGGATCTGCAGGTCCTTCTGGAACCGCAGCACGACGGACGCGAATGCCTCGTTCAGCTCGAACAGATCGATGTCGTCGACGGTCAATCCTGCGGTTGCGAGAACCTTCTTCGACGCCGGGGTCGGGCCCGTCAGCATGATCGTCGTGTCGGCACCCGACGTGGCGGTCGCGACGATGCGCGCACGCGGCACGAGGTTCAGATCCTTGCCCGCCTGCTCGCTACCGACGAGGACGAGCGCGGCGCCATCGACGATGCCGGAGCTGTTTCCACCGGTGTGGACGTGGTCGATCTTCTCGATCCAGTGGTACTTCTGCAGCGCGACGTCGTCGAATCCGCCCATCGCGGCGACCCCGGTGAACGCGGGGTTGAGCTTGCCGAGCGACTCGACGGTCGAGCCGGGACGCATGTGCTCGTCGTGATCGAGGATCAGCAGCCCGTTCTGGTCCGTCACCGGAACGACCGACTTGGCGAAGTACCCACCCGACCAGGCCGCGGCCGCACGTTCCTGCGACTGCACGGCATAGGCGTCGACGTCCTCGCGGCTGAACCCCTCGATCGTCGCGATGAGATCTGCACCGATGCCCTGAGGTGCGAAGTAGGTGTCGTAGTTCGTGGCGGGGTCCATGGCCCAGGCGCCGCCGTCGCTGCCCATCGGCACACGCGACATCGACTCGACACCGCCTGCGATGACGACCTCGTCCCAGCCCGAACGCACCTTCTGCGCGGCCAGGTTGACTGCTTCGAGGCCCGACGCGCAGAAGCGGTTCAACTGGAATCCACCGACCGTGTCGGGCATCTTCGCCGCGAGAACTGCGGTACGCGCGATGTCTGCTCCCTGATCGCCGACGGGCGAGACGACGCCGAGAATCAGATCGGAGATCCGGTTCTCGTCGAGATCGGGGAATCGGCGTCGAAGTTCGTCGATCAATCCGGTAACGAGCGAAATCGGCTTCACCGAATGCAGCGAGCCGTTCTTGCCCTTACCGCGCGGGGTTCTGATTGCTTCGTAAATGAACGCTTCTGTAGTCACAGCGCGGTCGTTCCTTCCACGTGGTGAATCGGCGGCGGCGCTCAGGGCACCGCAGGACTCGAGGCGTACACCTCGGCTGATTCCAGACTAGAACGTGTGTCATACAACGATGAAGGACCGAAACGAGCGTCGTCCGTGACCGGTGCGTTCGTTTGGCGAGGATCGGCACCGGGTAGCACTAGGATTCGTGACGGGGGGCATCGAGAAATGCGGGAGACAAAGATGTCCATGGACACCCAGAAGCCGTTCGCAGTCGGCGCGCACGTCAAGGTGCGCTACAGCTCGGGGTCGGAACTGCCGCGCGACCAGTGGCCGAAGGAATCCGGCGTCATCCGGGAAGACTTCGGCGACCAGTCGGGATTCGCGACGGACCGCACCTGGGCCGTCGCGCATCGTTATGCCGTCGCCCTCGACGACGGCCGTCTCGTGTTCGCCGATCCGGACGACATCGAACCTGCCTGACGGCGCGGGGCCGTCGGAGTCTCTGACGCGGAGAGCGTCGGGCGCCGCTACCCCTCTTTCAGAGGTGTGGCACCCAGTTCCGCCTCCAGCAGCTGCATCGCAACCGTCTCCGGATCTCTGCGTACCGACGGATCGGCCGGTTCGGCCGCAGCCTTGAGCAGCTCTTCCTCGTCCTCCGGGGTCTCCGGGGGTGGCGGCCCGGCAGGCTCGGGATCGTCCGGGTAGTCCGGCGCCTCGGGGGGCGGGATGTCGTCGTAACTCGACCCGTCGCCGGCCGAACCGAACGCATCGTCGGTGGTGCGCGCAGGCTTGTTGCTCTGGCTGGGCCGAGAGAACTTGGTAGCCGGCGCCTTCGGAGCTTCCACGGCACCCCTGGTCACAGGTGCTTCGTCGACAGGAACAGCCGCTCCGACGACGCACGTCACCGCCCAATCGACGCCGAACACGTCGCGCAACGCATCGCGAATGACGTCGGCGTTGCGGGGCTCCTGCAGTCGCTTCGCCAGCGGCGCCGAGTCGTGGCCCAGCGTGATGGAGTCCGCGTCGACCGCACGCACCGAGGCCCCGGACAGCATGACCTCGACCGTGCGGCTTCGTTCGCGCACCTTGGCCCTGACCTCGGACCAGACCGCACGCACCGCGGCCGCGTCGGGCGCGTTCGACGCGACGGGAACCGGCTCGGGCTCTGGTTCCGGCTCGGGCGCAGGCTCTGGTTCCGGCTCGGGCACAGGCTCTGGTTCCGGCTCCGGCGCGGACAGCGGTTCCGGGACCGGGTCGGGTGTCGGGGTCGGCTGAGGTTCGGGGTGGGGTTCCGGCTCGGGCTGCGGTTCCGGCTGAGGCGTCGGCTCGGGTTCCGGCTGAGGCGTCGGCTGGGGTTCCGGCTGAGGCGTGGGCTCCGGCTCGGGGACCGGCGCCGGCTCGGGCGTCGGGATCGTTGCGGCCGGAGGCGCCTGCATGGGAGGTGCGGCAACGGGCTCGGCGGCGGGAGCAGGTGTAGGTGCGGCCGGGGCCGGAGTGGCGGCCGCAGCTCGTTGGGAAGGCCGGACGAACTTCGGCGGAACATCGTCCGCCTGCGGTGCAGCCGGGGCGGGCGCGGACTCGATCGGACGACGCGGGGCTACTTGATCGACAGCGGCCTGCTCACCTGCGGGCAGGGTCACGTCGAGGCGACGCTCGAGACGTTCCAACCGTTGCAGCACAGCCGATTCCGCGTCGGATGCCGACGGAAGAAGCATCCGCGCACACATGACTTCGAGGAGCAGGCGAGGTGCCGTGGCACCGCGCATCTCACCGAGTCCGGAGTGCACGATCTCCGCGTAACGTGCCAACGTCGCCGAGCCGATGCGCTCGGACTCGTCGCGCAGGCGCTCCAACACGTCGCCGGGCACGTCGACCAGACCGCGCTCCCCCGCGTCGGGAACCGCTCGCATGAGGATGAGGTCGCGTAGACGCTCGAGGAGGTCGGTGGCGAACCGTCGTGGATCATGTCCGGCGTCGACGACCTTGTCGATCGTCCCGAACAGCGAGCCACCGTCGCCTACGGCCAAGGCGTCGACTGCTTCGTCGATCAACGCGACGTCGGTGACGCCGAGTAGAGACAACGCACGCGCGTACGTGACGCCTTCGGAGCCGGCACCGGCCAGGAGCTGGTCGAGCACGCTGAGCGAGTCACGCGGCGATCCGCCACCGGCTCGGATGACCAGCGGGTACACCGGGTCTTCGACCGGGACGGACTCCTGCGCGGTGATCTTCTCGAGCAAACCGCGCATGGTCGACGGCGGTAGCAGCCGGAACGGATAGTGGTGCGTCCTCGACCTGATGGTCGGCAGAACCTTCTCCGGTTCGGTGGTGGCGAAGATGAAGACCAGGTGCTCCGGCGGTTCCTCGACGACCTTCAGCAGGGCGTTGAAGCCTGCCGTGGTGACCATGTGCGCCTCGTCGATGATGAAGATGACGTAGCGCGACTCGGCCGGGGCGTACACGGCTTTGTCTCGGAGATCACGAGCGTCGTCGACGCCACCGTGGCTGGCCGCGTCCATCTCGACGACGTCGAGATTGCCCGGACCACCGGGCGCGAGAGCGACGCAGGAATTGCAGACGCCGCACGGCGTCGACGTCGGGCCTTCGACGCAGTTGAGCGACCGCGCGAGAATGCGCGCGGACGACGTCTTACCGCAGCCGCGGGGGCCCGAGAAGAGGTACGCGTGGTTGATGCGATTGGAGTTGAGCGCAACGCTCAACGGCTCGGTGACATGCTCCTGCCCGACGACCTCGGCGAACGTCGCAGGACGGTACTTTCGGTAGAGAGCCACGCCCAGAAGGGTACCGGCGAGGACCGACACGGGCATCGATGCCCCGACCGCGTACCGCTTCTACACCAGCCTCACCATCTGGATCTTCGCGAGTTCGATGGTCTTGCGACCGTTCGCCTGCACCGACCACCCGTGGACCTCGTCGGCGTGCAGCACCAGATCACTCATTTCGTCCAGCGTGGCCACACGTTTCTTGTTCACCGCATGGATGTGCACTGTGCGCCCGTTCACGACGGCCGATGCCAACTCCGCGACGTCGCGCGCGGGCAGCCTGCACCACGCACCGATTTTCGCCGCCGCGGCCTCCGGATCGATCGGCACCGGGTCTCCCGACGCCAATGCCCGGGCCAATACTGCAGCAGGCGTCCTGAGCCGCTGACGGAACAGCGGCACGTCACCGGTCTCGTCGGCTTTCGTTCGGGACACTTTCACCTGACTGTGCCCGCCGTCGTCTCGGGGCGAATAGCCGGCACCGCGCAGAATGTCGAGGACTCGCTTCGGCCCGACCGAGGACGCCAGCACCGTCGGCGCGACGACACGGCCCTTCAACTCCGCGATGGTGGCGATCTCCCGAACCAGCGATTCGTCCTCGCTGACGACGATGCTCGACGCCGAATGCACCGCGAGATGGCCGTGTCTACGCCCGCAGTCCTCGATGAGGTACTGCAGATTCTGCGGGATCTCGGTGTCCGAGATGTCGGCGAGATCGGAGATCAACCGATCGGTCGAGCCGCCGTCGTCGAGATATCGCCTGATGGACGTCGGCGTGAACCGCCACGTCGACGCCGCATCCTTCGTTTCGGACTCCGCCGCAGCCGCCAGAACCGACCACACGCTCTCCGAGACAGGGCCGGACACCACCGCCGTCAGGTCGGGAAGCAGATGAACTGTGCAGGAGGAGCTTTCGACGAGTTCCGCGACAATCGGATCGATCGCGGCCTGGGTGGCTTCGGGCCCGGCCAAGCCTACCTCGACGAGTGCGCGCGTCAGGGCCGACGGAGCGTTCCCGGCAAGCAGTCCGAGCCACGTCGCTTCGCGCCACAATGCGAGCACTGCGCCCGGCTCGGAGATGAAAACGAATCGCGGACATGACCATTCGAGGTAGTCGACGGCGCGGGAGTCGTCGACGATTCCTCGGTCCGGGATCGAGGCGAGAAACTTCTTCCTGAACCCCGGGTAGTACGTGGCGTGCGGCGAAAACCGCAGCAACGCAGACGGTTTCCCTTTGAACGGTGGTCTGTGTGTCGGTGAAGCCTCGATACACCACCACGTCGCGACGAACCTGCTCAGTTTCTCCGCTCTGCCGAGCTTCAGGAACTTCGGAAGCGTCGTCGTACCGCGCAGCTCTTTACCGTAAGGATCGACCAGTCCCATCGCGCGGGCGAGCTCCAGAATCAGCTCCACGACCAGAACATTTTCCGCGCCAACAGTTTTGGAAACGATAGTGAGCTCACGTACACCGACACCACCGGATGCGAGCGTCTTGATCGACCCCGAGTCGACAGCTTTCAGCACCCCATCGGCGGTCTCGCAGAATCGAGCCGCGGCAAGTTGCTGCACCCCGACGTCGATGCTCGTGGCCTCACCCGGCCACGGTCGCGCCAGACTCGGCTTCGCTTCCGCCTCGGAGACGTGACCGTGCAGCGCCGAAGGCCGATATCCGTCACCGCTCGGCCAGACCAGACCGAAGCCGACGAGCACGTCGAGCGCTCGATCGATATCTTCCGCGGCGGCGCTAGCGAAATGCTCCGCGAGCTCGGCTCTCGTTCTGTGCCCGTTCATCGCCGCGAGCACGCTCAGTGCACTTGCGTCGAGTTCGGTCACAGCCCGCGCCACCGACCGGGACGTCTGCAACAACTGGGACAGCGCGGCGAATGTGCGAGGAGGAAGGTCGGTCGCGATGTCGGAACGGACGTCGAGCAGCCGCGTCAGCCGATCACCGTCGAGACCCGCAAGCCACTCCTCCTGAGTGGTCATTTCTTCTTCGCTGCCGCCTTCGCGGCCTTCTTGAATTCACGCACCTCGAGCAGTGACTTCTCGTCGACGACGTCGGCAATCGACCTGCGCGACCCCTCGTCGCCATAGGCACCCGCGGCCTTGCGCCACCCGTCGGGAGTGACACCCATCTGTTTCCCGAGCAACGCCAGGAAGATTCGCGCCTTCTGATCGCCGTATCCGGGGAGTGCCTTCAGCCGCTTCAGTACCTCGGCGCCGTTGGGGTCGTCGCGACGCCAGATCTCGTCTGGCTTGCCATCGTAATTCTCGACGATGTACTCGGCCAGCCCTTGGATTCGCTCGGCCATCGATCCCGGAAAGCGGTGTACTGCAGGTGTTGTCGCGCACACCGCAGCGAACTCGTCGGGATCGGCCTGGGCGATGGCGTCGACCTTCAGGTCACCGAGGCGGTCTACGAGCTTCTTCGGTCCGGCGAACGCGGACTCCATCGGGACCTGCTGATCGAGAAGCATCCCGATGAGCAACGCAAAAGGATCCTCGGCCAGCAATGCATCGGCGTCGGCATCGCCGGTCAGGTGCAACGTGGGAGACATGACCTCGATCTTCTCACGCAGCCGCTAGGTGATGGAGACCAACTGCGTGATGTCGTCGAACGGCAGCGGTCCGTCCACGATTGCGCCGACGATCGTGTTGTTCAGGGTGATCGATCCGCCGTGATTGTCGAGGAAGGCGGTGTCCGCCGCATCTCGACCCGTTGCGATTCGCACGAGCGTCGATCTCGGTGCCAGACACGTCGCGTCGACGACGCGCCAACTCCCGTCGACGAAGGCTTCGGCCACCGCGTGAAAATCCATCGGTTCACAGCCAGGGGCGTACACCGCGACGAGCCGGGCGGGCACGTTCACCGCGCGGAGCAGCGCCACCACGAGGTGGGTGTAGTCGCGGCAGACGCCTGCGCCCGCGAGCAGCGTGTCGGCTGCACCGTCGATCGGGTCGCTGCTGCCCGGGACGTAACTCAGCCGTGAACCGACCCACGACGACACCGCCGCGAGCAACTTCTCCGACGGTTCGAACGAGCCGAATTCCGTTGCAGCGAACCCGAAGAACTTGTCGGCCTCGGCGTAGCGGCTGGGGCGGAGATACAGCGACAGATCGTAATCGGACACCGGAGCAGGCTCGGTGTTGCCGTAGATGGTCGCCGAGTACGACACCTCCAGCTTTCCGACGCCCGCGTGCAGCTTGTGAATTCGGGTGCCGTGCGCGCCGCTGATCTCCTGGACCTCGACGGGTTGCCCGTCCAGAGTGAACGACAGCGCTTCCCACACATCGGTTCCGGGGTGCGGCGCGACGGCGATCTGGAATTCGAGGGTGCTGGCCTCGGTGACATCCACGTCGAGGTAGGCAGAGACGTCACGTTTCATCGTGCTGATCCTGCCACCGTCGGCGGACTTCTGCAGATCAAGCTTCGTCGCGTCGGAATTCTCCGGTGACGAGGAAGATCACACGCTTGGCGACCTCGACGGTGTGGTCGGAGAAGCGCTCGTAGAACCGCCCGAGCAGCGTGACGTCGACAGCCGTCGGCACGCCGTGCGGCCAGTCCGGTGCGGCCGTCAGCGTGAACAGGCTGCGATGGAGCTCGTCCATCGCCTCGTCCTTGAGTCGAAGCTCCGACGCGAGGTCGGCATCGCGCGTCAGCAATACCTCACGCGTCGCATCTGCTTGTTCGACCGCGACGCGGCCCATGTCGGCAAAAACGCCTTCCACCTCGGCCGGAAGGACGTGCGCCGGATGACGCCTGCGCACGAGTTCGGCGATGTGAATCGCCAAGCCGCCCATTCGCTGCAGATCCGCGACGATGTGGATTCCGCTGACCATGATCCGCAGGTCGAGCGCCACAGGTGATTGCAACGCGAGCACCGAGAACGCGTTCTGCTCCCACTGCGCAGCGAGCGCATCGATCTGCTCGCGGCTGCTGATGGTCGTCTCTGCAAGTCCCAGGTCGGCGGTCAGAAGCGCCTTGGTCGCCGACGCCATCGCGTCTTCCGCCAGCCTGCAGATCTCCGCGAGATCGGCCGACAACGTGTCGAGTCGATTGTTGTAATTTTCACGCACCGTCGTGCTCCGAAACCAGATTCATGTCCCGTGTCCTCACCGTCGCGGTTCTCTGTGCCCTTCCCTGGACGGAACCGATCTTCCTACACCCTGGCACATGTATGGAATTGTCTGGTCTGTGACGGTCGTGAAGTCGGTTCTTCTGTTCGGTATTGCTGCGTTGTTCGAGATCGGCGGTGCGTGGCTCATATGGCAAGGAGTGCGCGAACACCGCGGCTGGATCTGGATCGGTGCGGGCGTCGTCGCGCTCGGCGCCTACGGTTTTGTCGCGACGATGCAGCCGGACGCGAATTTCGGACGCATTCTCGCGGCGTACGGCGGCGTCTTCGTCGCAGGATCACTTGCGTGGGCCATGATCGCCGACGGTTTCCGACCCGATCGTTGGGATGTGACGGGCGCCGTGGTCTGTCTCGTCGGTGTCGCGGTGATCATGTACGGCCCACGCTGAGTGCCGATCAGCAGTTGGTCGGAGCCGGAACGCCGTAGAAGCGGTCCTTGATCCAGTTCTGTGCTTCACCCAGGCCGAGAAGGTCCGGAATGACATGCCCTGCAGCAGAACCCGGAACGACGGCCGGTAGCTGTGCACTGCTCAGCTGAACCGTCGCACCCTTGCCACACCAGTTGCCTGCCAATTCGACGGCCTGGCCGTGCGGCACGATGTCGTCCGACGTACCCGATTGAATGAGTACCGGCGCGTTCGGCGTACGCTCGCCGATCTTGTTCTTGGCCAGAATCTCCTGCGCCACAGGCAACCTGTTCAGCACTACCGACATCGGCTCACCGGTCTTGGTGTACTCCTGCGTCCGGTGCAGTCCGACGGTCAGAATCGTCTCTCCGACACACTGATTCGCGACCAGATTCAGCATCGCCTTGCCTGCGTCGTTGATGTTCTCGTCGATGATCGGCCGCAGACCCGGATCGGATTCGAGTAGGCCGTTGAGCGTGTAGCCGATGACACCGGTGAGAACCGTGCCGTCGACCTGATCGAGCGTCTGCTTCAGATCGGCCGGTGGCGCGCCTGCGTACGTCCCGACGATGTTCAACTCGGGTGCATACTCCTCGGCGAGTTCGGCACCGGCCGCGGCCGCGCCTCCACCTTGCGAGTAGCCGTACAGGCCGACCGGGCCTTCGGCGGAAAGCTTGGTGCCCTGGATCTTTCGGGCCGCGCGGGCCGCGTCGAGCACCGCATGCGCCTCGGCCGCGCGGTTGACGTACGTGTGCGCTCCCGGTGTACCGAGGCCCTCGTAATCGGTGATGACGACGCCGTAACCCTGCGACAGCAGCGAATACGCCGCCAGCACTTCGTATTCGACCATGAACCCGAGCGGAGGCGTGTACGTGATGACGTTGTTCAACATCTTCGACGGGGCACACTGATCACCCTGGCCCTGCGTACCGGGAGCGAGTACGACGAGCGGACGCTCACCGGGGCCGGTCCACTCGGCTGCGGGATCGATGTACGTGCCGGACACCGCGTTCGCGTCGCCGTTGGAATCGGTGCTGCGGTACAGGATTCGCGTGGCCTCCCCTGGAAGTGTGCCGCCGATACCGGGAACGGACAACGCGAGGTGCGACGGTTCCGTGCGAATCAGGTCGCCAGGAGAGCCGTCGGGCAGCGGGTTGGGCGGTACGTAGAAGTCGGATTCCACCGTCGACCCGGTGGAAGGCGCCGCCGTCGCCAGCGGCGTCAACGCCGCGGCAGCCACGACGGCCAGGCCGACAGCCGATCCGAACAACCGTGACACACGCATGTAACTACCCCCGTAGGTTTCTGTGCCGACCGCTTCTTACTCAGCGGTAGTAACACTCCCGACGGACAGTACGTGATGGGGGACACATTTCGGAAGCATGAGTTCTGCAACGTCACTACGACTATGAGACGTCACAACGCGCGATCAGGTGGGGCCAGCGAGAAATCGGCGGCGTTGGTGTCGAGTAACAGTCACCGACGACGTCGATGCATGGCCGTTTTCGCAGCGAGAATCTCGTCGGACGTGAAGGCTCGACCCGGAAGAGCGGTCGCGGCGCCGGGCTCGGCGCGTAGGCCGTCGAGCACGAGTGCGAAGTATCGCTTCCAGTTCGCCGGCTCGACCGCACAGGTGAATTCCGATGCGGCTCCGACCATTCCGATCAGCGGAAAGAAGTCGTTGACCTCGACGTCCGCGCGCAGTTGACCCGAGTCACGTGCGCGCCGAACGATCTCGTCCACGAACGGATCGATCTTCTCGCGCACCTGGGCGATTCCGTTGCAGCCCTCGTCGGTACCCATGACGACATCGTTCAGCCCTCGGTCGGCGGAGATGCCCTCACAGAGACTTTCGAGGAACATGACGAGCCCGTCCCACGCGTCGTCCGCCTTCAGAGCTTCTTCCGCATGCCCGAGCATCTCTTCGAGACGCTGCTCGAATACGCCGTCGATCAATTCTTCCTTGCACGAGAACCGCCTGTAGACGGTGCCGACGCCCACCTTGGCGTGGGCGGCGACGTCGTCGAGCGTGATGTCGATACCGCGCGACGCGAACAACTCTCGAGCTGCGTCGATGATGCGTCGACGATTCCGTTCGGCGTCGGCACGCAGCGGCTTCTTGGCCGCTGTGTCGGCTCTCACACTCATTCGATGTCCGTTTCACCCGATAAGCGGAGGACATTCCTCCACTTAGCTGCTACCTTGTTCCAATAACCGGAGGATACACCTCCGCATAGTCGATCAGAGGAACACCATGACTGCACTGTCTTCGGACGACGTCTCGTCGTCGGGGCTGGCAACGGAGGAAGTCACCGATGCCAAGGCCCATCGCAATCGCTGGCTGATTCTGGCCACGCTGGGTCTCGCCCAGCTCATGGTGGTGCTCGACGCCACCGTCGTGAACATCGCTCTCCCCGCCGCCCAGCTCGACTTGGGCTTCGACAACGCGAACCGCTCGTGGGTCGTCACGTCCTACGCCCTCGCATTCGGCAGCTTGCTGTTGCTCGGTGGCCGATTGAGTGACTTGTTCGGCCGTCGCAACACCTTCTTGGTCGGCCTCGTCGGCTTCGCCGTCATGTCGGCCGTCGGAGGCGCTGCCGTGAACTTCGGCATGCTGGTCGCCGCACGTGCAGGTCAGGGTGTCTTCGGGGCTCTGCTCGCACCGGCTGCCCTGTCACTTCTCGCCACCACATTCACCGATCCGAAGGAACGCGCCAAGGCGTTCGGCATCTTCGGCGCGATCGCAGGCGGCGGCGGCGCTCTCGGCCTGCTGCTCGGTGGCATGTTGACCGAGTGGGCCAACTGGCGCTGGAGCCTCTACATCAACCTCGTCTTCGCCGCGCTGGCGTTCGTCGCAGGATTCATCCTTCTGGCCAAGCACAAGGCAGATGTCCGTCCTCGCCTCGACATCCCCGGCACATTGACGGTGTCGGCTGCACTGTTCGCCATCGTCTACGGCTTCGCACATGCAGAGTCCGACGGCTGGGGCAACACCGTCACGATCGCTTTCCTGGTCGCGGGCGTCGGTCTGCTCGGAGTGTTCTTCAGCATTCAGCAGCGCGTCGCGCACCCGTTGCTGCCGCTGCGCATCATCCTCGACCGCACTCGGGCCGGATCGTTCCTCGCAGTCTTCGTCACGGGCGCGGGCATGTTCGCAGTGTTCCTGTTCCTGACCTACTACTTGCAGAACACACTCGGCTTCACCCCGATCACCACCGGATTCGCGTTCATGCCGATGATCGCCTCGCTCATCGTCACCGCGACGCTGTCGACCGCCATCGTGCTGCCCCGCTTCGGGCCGCGTGTCCTCATGACCACCGGACTCCTCGTCGCGGCGGTCGGCATGGGTCTACTCACGCAGATCGACGTCGACTCCAGCTACGTCACGCACATCTTGCCCGGCCTGATCGTCATGGGCCTCGGCCTCGGCGCCACGATGGCCCCGGCCATGCAAGGGGCGATCTCGGGTGTGAACCCCGACGATTCGGGTGTCGCGTCGGCGACGGTCAACACGATGCAGCAGGTGGGTGGTTCGATCGGAACCGCGCTGCTGAGCACGATCGCCGCCACCGCAGCGACCAGCTACGTCACCGACAACATGGCGTCCGCGACGGATCCGCTGTCACTGCAGGCACACGCGGAGATCGCCAGCTACACCACGACGTTCTGGTGGGCGACCGGCATCTTCCTGCTCGGCGCGGTCATCTCGGCGATCGTGGTCAAGCCGGGACTGCTTCCCGCTGCTCCCGAGGGTGCGGTAGTCGTAGGCCACTAGGCCACTAGGCCACTAGGCGCTGCGCATGTGCACGGAAATACATACTCCCGTATGTATTTCCGTGCACGTAGGCGTTTTACGAGGTACGTAGGAGCTTCTCCGTCGCGGCCAGCAGAACGCAGGTCGCGACGCCGTCCATCGACTTCTCGAGCTCATCGAGCGACGGGAAACTCGGGGCCAGACGGATGTTGCGATCCTCTGGATCCTTCTTGTACGGGAAGGCCGAACCTGCCCCCGTCAACGCGATACCCGCGTCCTTCGCCAGCGAGATGGCCCGGGCTGCTGTTCCTTCGAGCACGTCGAGCGAGATGAAGTATCCGCCCTTCGGTTCGGTCCAGGACGCGATCTTCGACGCGCCGAGACGGTCGTCGAGAATCTGCCGGACGAGCGCGAACTTCGGCGCCAGGATCTCGCGATGCTTGGCCATGTGAGCGCGAACACCCTCGGCGTCACCGAAGAAACGCAGATGGCGCAACTGGTTCAGCTTGTCCGGGCCGATGCTCTTGGTGCCGAGGTGCTTCTGGTACCAGTCGAGGTTGGTCGTCGAGCTGCCGAAGAAGCTGACACCTGCCCCGGCGAACGTGATCTTCGACGTCGACGCGAACACGAACGGCCGATTCGGATTGCCGGCTTCCGCAGCCCAACCGAGGATGTCGTGCGACGGCGCGAATTCCTCGACGAGCGGGTGCACGGCGTAGGCGTTGTCCCAGAACAGTCGGAAGTCGGGAGCCGCCGTCGGCATCGAGGCCAATGCCCTGACGACCTCTTCGGAGAAGACGGCGCCCGTGGGGTTCGAGTAGTTCGGAACCGCCCACATGCCCTTGATCTGGGGATCCGACGCGACCAGCCTGGCGATCTCTGCAACGTCGGGACCGTCGTCGAGCATCGGGATCGGGATCATGTCGATGCCGAAGCTCTCGGTGATCGCGAAATGCCGGTCGTAGCCGGGGGCCGGGCACAGGAACCGGATGTTCGGCTCGGCGGACCAGGGACGCGGCGAGTCGGGAAGCCCGTGCAACAGCGACCATACGACGAGGTCCTGCATGATCTCGAGGCTCGCGTTGTTGCCGGCGAGAAGATTCGATACCGGAATGTTCAGCAGCTCACCGAAGATGGCACGCAGCTCGGGCAGGCCCGCGAGGCCGCCGTAGTTGCGGCAGTCCGTGCCGTTACCGTCGCGAAAATCGTCTCCGGGAAGGGTCAGCAGCGCTGCAGACAGATCGAGCTGCGCGGGCGACGGCTTGCCTCGGGTCAGATCGAGGGCGAGGTTCTCAGCCTTGAGCTGCTCGTACCTGGCGCTCTGCCGGTCGTGCTCGGAAACGAGCTCCTCATGGTTCATCAACCCGAACTGGGTCTGCGCTGACATGTGGAGCGGCCTCTCGTGGTGCTGGTCCTCAGAAGTTAAGGGGACCCCGCGCACCCGGCAGAGCCCGTTGACCCTTGCTGCCTTCCGGCCCTGGGGGAGTTCACAGGATGCGCGCCGCGCGGGATCCAGTGAAGAGTGTAGCCGTACTGCGGACCGCACTGTGCATGCCCCCGCGATCGCTTGAATGGTCCTTTCATACGAACAGACAGCTTCGGTGCGCCATCCAAGCCTCGTCGACGACGTCGATCAACGGTCCGCGTAGGGCCGGACCGGCCCGTTTGGGATCTGCGGGGGGTTACCCGGTATGCTTCCCCACGGAGGATTCGCCTAGTGGCCTATGGCGCTCGCCTGGAACGCGGGTTGGGTTAACGCCCTCAGGGGTTCAAATCCCCTATCCTCCGCCGAAGGGAAAGCCCCCGCACCTCGTGTGCGGGGGCTTTTTCCGTCATTCGAGCATCACGACGCCCAGCGGGCCGCTTCCGATGCACACCCGCCCGGCAGTCGTCGCCGTCACCGCACTGCCCGATCCGCTGAGTCGGACGTAGACGGTGTTCAGTCAGCTCCTCAGCGGCACGGACACTGCATCTCCGGTATCGAGCTCGAGATCCACGACGCTGTCGCCGTCGGAGAAATAGTTCAGCTGCACGGTCCAGTCCCATTCGGGGACAGCGGCGTCGAGTGGCATGCGCGTCCGATTCCCGACGGAAAAGCCGCAGTCCGGTTCCGGCCCCTGCGTGATGCTGCGCGACGGGCTGACGACGGCAGGCCGCACGTGCCCGGCGTCGTCGAGGTACCGCAGCACGGGCGTCGACGGCGCGAAGTTCGGGTCGAGGCTGCCGAATATCCGTGCGGCCGAGTTCTCGGGATAGGCCAGGGGCGTCAGAACCCAGGGTGAGACGGGCTGGTCCAGCAGCGGTACGTCGCGGTCTGCGAGCGACGCCGTGGCATTCGCGAGGTAGTCCCCGGCCGGATCGTCCTGCCACGTCGAGACAAACGTGTACGTGGACACGAGGCAGCTGACGACGAATACCGTTGCTACAGCGATCCATCCGCGACTCGGAGTCGCGCTCCGCAAGATCAGCGCGGCTCCGACGGCGATGACTACGGAACTGTCCGCGACGTACCTCAAAGTCTGCGCCAATTCGTTCGCAGTATCCGGGCCTGACCTGGACAGCACCATGACCGCGACCGACAAGGCGACGTAGCCTAGGAGTCCCGCCCAGACCATGCGATGCCGCCTGATCGAAAAGTACAGTGCCGCAAGCACTACTACCCAAGCTGCGACGACGAGCACGATCGGCGGCGCAGCCCACGGCCCCGACGGCGGCCAGCGTTCCCACGCCCACGGACCGCCCACCAGCGTCGGGATCAACCCGAGTGACACCCCGTGGTTCACCAGTTCCGCCGTCGTCCGCCAACCGTGGAACGCGAAGCCGGTCTGCGTGACGAGCAGAAAAGCAACAGCCCAGACGACCCCGACGCCAGCGCACGAAAGCCACAGAGCAGCAGCCTGTTTCCATGCTTCACGCACACCGAACATCACCGCGACGACACCGAACGCGAAGAGCGGAACGAGGACCGACTTCTCGAAGAACAACAGCGCGACCGCCGTGACGACCGTGCCCGTCACGACATATCGCCGACGCCCCGTCCGTGCGTAGTGGAGCGCATCACCCGCGACCCAGGCAAGCGCGAACTGCAGGGGCAGCGAATTGAGCGCCGCCGCCCACCACGCGAACGACGGCAACGTCAAGGGCGAGAACAGGTAGAAGGTCAACGGCAGCAACAGGATCGGGTTCGATCCCAGGATCGTGCGCAACAACCGCAACACCGCGTACGACGCTGCCGCCTGCATGACGAGCACAGTCACGGCCGGTAGCCACCACTGCAGCGGCGCGAGGGCGGTCGTGATTCCGGCGACGAAGAATGCACCCGGCATGAAGTGACCGTCGTGGTCGTAGAACAACAGGTCGGTCGAGAAGAGAGGGAAGGCACTACCGCGCCCGATGAGAATCAGGTCGTCCCAGTAGAAGTTCCCCGACGCCAGTACATACCCGCGAACCACCAGCTGCGCGGCAATCAGCAGGAACGCAACCTTCGCGACGCGATTCGCAGCCGTGCTCGCTGACATTTTCAGGCCCCCGCCGTTGCTCGCTGACATCTGGCAGGACGGTACCCGAGGACTCTTACAACACCACCGTTCGTTCACAGCACGCTCGTGCGTTGTAAACAGATATTTCTGTTGTAAGAACCTCCGCGGCTGCCGTCGACTCGCAGGCATCCTTACCCAGCGGTCTGACCCCTATCGCTTGAATGGTCCATTCATACGAACAGATAGCGTGACGGTCACATTCAAGCGTGAACCCCCCATCGCTTGTATGGTCCATTCATGTTGGCAGACAACATGAATGGACCATTCAAGCGGTGAAGGGAGACACCGAAACTAACTCGCCGACCAACCACCGTCCATGAGGTACGACGCCCCCGTGACCATGCCGGCGTCGGCCGAAGCGAGCCATCCCACCAGAGATCCCACTTCGGCCGGTTCGACGAGCCGTTTGACGGCGCTCTCGGTCAGCATGACCTTCTCGAGCACCTCGTTCTCGGCGATGCCGTGCGCTGCCGCCTGGTCGGCGATCTGCTTCTCCACCAACGGGGTTCGTACATATCCCGGGTTGACGCAGTTGCTGGTCACGCCGTGCGCGCCACCTTCGAGCGCTGTCACCTTCGACAGACCCTCCAACGCATGTTTCGCGGTGACGTATGCCACCTTGTACTCCGATGCCCGGATACCGTGGACCGACGAGATGTTCACGATCCGGCCGAACGAGCGGGAGTACATGCCCGGCAACGCCGCTCGGATCAGCAGGAACGGCGCTTCCACCATCAGCGTCTGGATACGCCGGAACGCTGCGGGATCGAAATCGACGATGGGAGCGACGGTTTGGATTCCCGCATTGTTGACGAGGATGTCCACGTCCAACTGCAGGTTCTCCAGCGCGGAAACATCGAGCAGATCGACCGCCCACGCCTCGCCGTGAAGTTCGGCGGCCAACTCCTTCGCGGCGACCTCGTCGACGTCGGCAATGGTTACCGACGCACCGCTGGCAGCAAGGGAACGAGCACATGCCGCGCCGATTCCGGATGCACCACCCGTGACCAGGGCTGTGCGTCCGGTCAGGCCACTCACTTCAGACCCGCCTTCAGCAGCTCCGCCTCGGTGGCGAGGTTCTTGGCGTCGGCGATGTCGATGGTCTCCAGTGCGAGGCCCTTGGTCTCACGTGCGGCGATCACGGCCACCAGGGTGACGGCACACGACGCGGCGAGGTACCAGGCGATCGGCACGCTGGAACCGAAATTGTCCAGCAGCGCAACCGCGATGATCGGGGCGAGCGAACCGGCGACGATCGACGTGACCTGGTAGCCGAGGGACACGCCGGAGTAGCGCATACGCGTCGGGAACATCTCTGCCATGATCGCCGGCTGTGTGGCGTACATGAACGCGTGGAACACCAGGCCGATGATGATCGCGAGCATGATGACGGCATTGTGCCCGCTGTTGAACATCGGGAAGGCGAAGAAGCCCCATGTGCCTGCGGTGACGGCACCGATCAAATAGACCGGACGACGGCCGATGCGGTCGGCGAGCTTGCCCACCAACGGAATGACGCAGAAGTGCACGGCGTGCGCGGCGAGCATCCACCACAGGATGGTCTGAGTGTCGGTGCCGACCTCGACCTTCAAGTACGTGATGGTGAACGTGACGACGAGGTAGTACATGACGTTCTCACCGAAGCGAAGTCCCATGGCGGTGAACACGCCACGCGGGTAACGCTTCAGAACCTCGAACACACCGTACGACGCGGCCTTGATGACCTCGGCCTGCTTCTGCGCCTCGACGAAGATCGGGGCATCGGTGACCTTGGTGCGGATGTAGTAGCCGACGAAGACGATGACGGCGGAGAGCCAGAACGCGATTCGCCAGCCCCAGCTGAGGAAGTCGTCCTCGTTCAGCACGGTCGTCAGGATGAGCAGCACGACGGTCGCGAGCAGGTTACCGGCGGGCACACCTGCCTGCGGCCAGCTGGCCCAGAAGCCACGGCTCTTGTTGGGGCTGTGTTCTGCGACGAGGAGAACTGCGCCGCCCCACTCACCGCCGACGGCGAAGCCCTGGATGAAGCGGAGGGCAACCAGCAATGCGGGCGCCCAGTAGCCGATCTGGTTGAACGTCGGCAGACATCCCATCAGGAACGTCGCACCACCGACGAGCACGAGGCTGAACTGCAGCAACTTCTTTCGGCCGTACTTGTCGCCGAAGTGACCGAACACGATGCCACCGAGCGGACGAGCCACGAAGCCGACCGCATAGGTGACGAACGCGGCGAGGATGGCGTCGAGTTCGCTCGTTCCGGCGGCGAAGAAGATCTTGGAGAAGACCAGGGTCGCGGCGGTTCCGTAGAGGAAGAACTCGTACCACTCGACGATCGTGCCTGCCATCGACGCGCCGACGACCTTCTTCAGGCCCGACGGCGTCGCGTCCGGATCGGGCTGTGTGCGTTCTTCGACGCTCATTGCTTCTCCTCGTGTGAGACGGCACGTGTGGAAGGCAGATTGTGACCGCTCCCACACATACTTGGTACGGCTGAGTATCGATGCAGAAAGTTGCGCCCGCAATGACCAAGTACGCAACTGTGATCTGCAAGAATGCAGACGTGCCACTCGGTCATCCCGAACACGGTCGACTGCCCAGCGCCGACGACCTGTTGATCCTTCTCGCGGTCGGCCGAACCGGCCGGTACAACACCGCGGCCGACGACCTGGGCGTCAACCACACCACGATCTCCAGGCGCATCGCCGCGCTCGAGGCCACCTTGGGCGGGCGGGTGTTGACGAAGTCCGGCAGCGGTTGGGAACTCACCGCGCGCGGTAAGGACGCACTGGCCGCTGCGGAGAACATCGAGGCTGCGGTCCGATCATTGATCGGTCCCGACGACGAAGCCGAGGGCGTCGTCCGGGTCTCGGCGACCGACGGATTCAGCGCATACGTCGTCGCACCTGCCGTCGCGCAGGTGAGGCGACGTCACCCGGGCATTGCCGTCGAGATCGTCGCGACGACGAGGCGGGCGTCGCAGCAGCGTTCCGGGATGGATGTCGAAATCGTCGTCGGCGAACCCCAGGTGCATCGCGCGGAGGCGATCAAACTCAGCGACTACCACCTCGGGCTGTACGCATCACGGTCCTACCTGCAGGAACACGGGGAACCCACGTCCGTCCCCGATCTTCAGGCGCATCCGCTCGTCTACTTCATCGACTCGATGCTGCAGGTCGACGACCTGGACATCGCACCCGGATTCGCTCCCCTGATGCGTGAATCGGTCACGTCGACCAACGTGTTCGTCCACGTCGAGGCCACACGCGCCGACGCAGGCATCGGGCTACTCCCCTGCTTCATGGCCGACCGTCACGAGGACCTGGTCCGACTTCTTCCTGACGACGTCTCCATCAGGCTCGACTACTGGCTCGTCTCCCGCGCCGAGACTCTCCGACGCCCCGAGGTGGCCCGCGTCGTCGACGCGATCCGTACGTCGGTCGTCGAGCAGAAGGACGCATTGCTGGGCAAGCGTTAGAACGCGTATCTGACCGTGAGCCACGGTGTCTTCGTCGCGACGAGATCGGTCAGTTCCGCCACGGCCTGGGCTTTGACACCGTTGCGATAGCGCACGTTGATGCCGCCGTTCTGCGAACGCTTCGGCTGCTGGATCTCGGGCGTCCACAGCACACGTTCAGCGCGCGGATGCCAGCCGAGGTTGACCTCGTGCAGACCCTCGTTGTGCGTCAGCATGATGATCTCGACGGCAGCCTGCTTCTTGAACGCCTCGCCGGCTGTCGCGTCGAGTAGGTCGAGTAATTCGCTCCACCGGCCGAGCCACCCGTCGGAGATGACGACGGGCGAGAAGTTGAGGTGCACTTCGTACCCGGCCTCGACGAAGTCGTCGAGCGCGGCAAGACGCTCGTCGATGGACGACGTTCTGATGTCGAGCAACCTCGCCTCCGGTTTCGGCATGAGCGAGAACCGAATTCGTGTGCCGCCACGGGGATTCAATTCGAGCAGTTCACGGTTGACGTACTTGGTCGCGAACGACGCCTTGGCGCCGTCCCACCCCGCGAACGCGCCGATCAGATCGCTGACGTTGTCGCTCACGGTTGCATCGACGCTGCAGTCGCTGTTCTCCCCGATGTCGTACACCCAGTCGAACGGATCGCATTGATTGGCTTCGAGTTTCGGTCCTTGACGCCGGATGTGTCGCCCGAGGTATCCGATGATCTGGTCGATGTTGGTGAACACCGTGATCGGATTTGCGTACCCCTTACGCCGCGGAACGTAGCAGTACGCACACGCCATGGCGCACCCGTTCGCGGTGGACGGCGCGATCCAGTCGGCCGACCTGCCGTTCGGCCGAGCACTGAGCGACTTCTTGACACCGAGGACCAGATCCTCGGTCTTGACGCGAACCCAGCGGTCGATGTTTCCCTCGTTGCCGTGCAGTTCCGGAATCTGCCAGTGCGACGCGACGTCGATGACCTCGGCATCGGGGAACCGGGCGAGAATCTGCTGCCCACGCAGGTCTGCGATAGCGTCGGGCTCAGCCCAGATGCGCTCGACCTGCAGCAACGGTGCACGAGTGGGCATTGCTTCTGTCTATCAGCAAGTACCGACAGTCACAGCGTCTGCAGGTCGTCGACGAGTAGGCCGTCGGCACCCAGCGCGTGGAAGACCATCCGGACCGGTCGAGTGGTTGCCAGCACACGCAGTCTTCCGTCTGCACGTTCGGCCGCGTCGATCACCACGTTCGCAGCACCCGAATAGATGAAGGTCACTGCGGAGAAGTCCACGTCGATGGCAGTTCCTGGCCGCAAGAAACGATCGAGAGTGCTGCTGAGCTCCGCGCGTGAACTCACCTCGAGTTCACCGGAGCACCGGACGATGACGTACTCGTCCGAGTAGAGCTCCACTTCGACTGTGTACGAATGCCTTTCGCGCATCGATTCGATCACTGCATCCAACTCTGACGACACGCACGAGCCCCTTCGTTACTGCTCCGACGAAGGCAACTCTTTCAGCGCAATATCTCCGATCGACCGACGCTTTCATCACGTACGGGACACAACATGGTCACGGAGAGATAACGTCGCATGCGCTGGGGCCTAGGCCATACCCGCGAAGAAGTCGATCAGACCGTACGGCGCGCGATCACCGAGGCACAGGTCGATCAGCTCCTGCGCTTCCACCGCAGCAGTCGCGCTGCGCGGAAACAGGGCGTCCTCGTACTCCTTCAGCGCTGCTTCGATGTCGCCGGGATGTGCGACGATTGCCCGCCCGAGCTCGGCGCCGTCGAGCATCGCGAGGTTGGCACCGTCCCCTGCAGGCGGCATGAGATGAGCTGCATCGCCGACGAGCGTCACCCCGGCGACCCGGTCCCATCGATGCCCGGCGGGCAACGAATGAATCAGACGCGCGACGGGTTCGGTGTCACTGTCTGTGATCAAAGCGACGAGTTCCGGTGCCCAGCCGTCGAATTCGGCCGCAGTCTTCGTGATGTCGAAATCTGCGGGACGGTTCAGCTGCACGTAGGTATGCAGAATTTCGCCGGCCTCGCGGTGCGCGGTGATGCCTTTACCCGGAGTGAGCGCGAACATTCCGCCGGGTCCGACGAGGTCTGCCGTCGCGGAATGGCGATTGTCCACGTCGTGCAGGTACGTCTCGACGAAGACGGTGCCGAAGTACTCGGGCTTCGCGTCGGACAGCAGCGGGCGAACCTTCGACCACGCACCGTCCGCGCCGACGAGAAGGTCGGTGGTGACAGCCGAACCGTCGGCGAAGTCGATCCTGCTACGGCCGTCGCCCAAGGCCTCGACGCCGCTGACCTTGCGGCCCCACTCGATCGTGCCGTCGGGCAGCGACTCGATGAGGATCCGTCGCAGATCGCCACGAAGCACCTCCGGGCGACGCGATGTGCCGTCGTCGGGCACGTCGTGCAGCATCTCGCCCTGCGGATCGAGGATGCGCGACGCCTCGGCCCCCTCGTGAATGATCGCGCGGAACTCCTCGGTGAGGCCTGCCAGTTCCAGTGCGACCTGGCCGTCGCCCTCGTGAATGTCGAGCTGCCCGCCCTGCGTGCGGGCCATCGGCGACGCCTCCGCCTCGTAGATCGTGGATTCGATGCCGTTGACGTGCAGAACGCGAGCAAGGACGAGGCCGCCGAGGCCTGCTCCGATGATGGTGATGTGGGGTGTCATGTCGATCTCCTTCTGAGCATTGGAACGTTGTTCCACTAGTTTGGAACAACGTTCCAAATATGTCAAGATGTCTGTCATGGCAACGAAGAGAAGGGCCGACGCACTGTCGAAGGAACGCATCGTCGAAGCGGCGATCGACATCCTCGACGCCGACGGCGAAGCAGCGCTGACCTTCCGCGCCCTCGCCACACGACTCGACACGGGCAGTGGTGCGATCTACCACCACGTCGCGAACAAGGACGAACTACTCACGACGGCGGCCGACGACGTCATCGCCCGAGGCGTGGCCGTCGACAGCTCCGAACCACGTGAAACAGTGCGGGCGGTTGCGATGGGAGTGTTCGACGCGATCGACGCGCATCCGTGGGTCGGGACGCAGCTGTCGCGTCAGCCGTGGCAGATGGCGATCATGCGGATCTTCGAGGGGATCGGCGGCCAACTCGATGCTCTCGGCGTTCCAGAGGAGGATCAATTCGATTCGGCGACAGCGCTGTTGAGCTACATCCTCGGCCTCGCCGCTCAGTATGCGGCCGGTGCGCGGCTGCTGGCCCGCGAAACGGATCGGTCGGATTTCCTGGCCACGATCGCAGGCCAGTGGACGCACACCGATCCCGGCGAATACCCCTTCGTGCACCGGGTTTCGACACAGCTGACCGACCACGACGACCGTACGCAGTTCCTCGCCGGAATCGACATCATTCTCGACGGGATCACAACGAGGACCTGATCTGTATAGGCTTCTTTCGATGAGCGCCGGCCGATTCGCACCCAGCCCGTCGGGCGACCTGCATCTAGGGAATCTCCGGACTGCTCTGCTCGCCTGGCTGTTCGCTCGATCCTCCGGTCGACGCTTCCTGATGCGCGTCGAGGACCTGGACCGTGTCCGCGAGGGCGCCGAGGCCAGGCAACTTGCCGACCTGCAGGCCATCGGCCTCGACTGGGACGGTCCTGTCACCAGGCAATCGCAGCGCACCGCCCTGTACGACGACGCCATCGCCCGCCTCACCGCAGCCGGAATGACCTACGAGTGTTTCTGCACGCGTCGGGAAATCCTCGAGGCTGCCTCCGCCCCACACGCACCCGACGGCGCATACCCAGGGACCTGCCGGAACCTGTCGGCCGAGGAGAAGGCGTCGAAAACAAGGCCGCCTGCGCTCCGACTACGCGCCGACGTGACCGATTTCTCTGTCGACGACGTTCTGCACGGACGGTTCCACGGTCAGGTCGACGATTTCGTGCTGCGACGCGTCGACGGTGTGGCGGCGTACAACCTCGCAGTAGTCGTCGACGACGGCGAACAGGGAATCGACCAGGTGATCCGCGGAGACGATCTACTGACGTCGGCACCTCGACAGGCGTACCTCGCATCGTTGCTCGAATTACCCACTCCCACTTACGCACACGTGCCGCTGGCACTCAACGCGCAGGGCAAGCGGCTCGCGAAACGAGACGGAGCGGTGACGCTGGAGGACCAGGCTGCGATGGGACTCGGACCCCACGATGTCCTCGACCTACTCGCCCGATCTCTGGAACTCGTGGGCCCGAACGACCACGTCACGGCGAAGGACCTGCTGAGCAACTTCGACCCGGCGAGACTACCCACCACCCCGTGGATATTCGAGACATAAGGGATTTACCGGCCACGACAATTCGGACCTGGACATTTCCCGTGTTTGGATGAACCACGTGACAGCTCAGAATTCCGAAGACAGACCCGACGCCGTGGCGCAGTTCGCGCACGTCAGCCGTGGTTACTATCCGACTATCGTGGCCCTGTTCGCCGCGACCCTGATCATCTCGAATGTGACGGCGAGCAAAGGCGTCGCCTTCTTCGGTGGGAGCGATCTTTTCATCGGCCCCTTCCAGGTGCTACCGATCAATACCGACGGCGCATTCTTCCTCTTCCCGCTCGCGTACATCCTCGGCGACGTGCTCAGCGAGGTGTACGGCTTCAAGGCCACCAGGCGCGCGATCTACCTCGGCTTCGGCTCGATAATCCTCGCGGCCGTGTGCTTCTGGATCGCGATCGAACTGCCTGCGGCGAGTTTCTACGAGAATCAGGAGTCGCTCGAAACCGTCGTCGGTGTCGTTCCTCGCCTGGTCATCGCAGGTCTTGCCGGCTACTTCGTCGGGCAGATGCTCAACTCGCTCGTGCTGGTTGCCATCAAGGAACGCACGAAGGAGAAGCACCTGTGGGCCCGTCTGATCGGGTCGACGATCGTCGGTGAATTCTTCGACACGCTGATCTTCTGCTCGATCGCCGCCGGAGTCATCGGCATCTCGACGTGGGAGGACTTCATCAACTACGTCATCGTCGGCTTCATCTGGAAGACGCTCGTCGAGATTCTGGTCATGCCGATCACCTACCGGGTCATCGCGTACATCAAGAAGCGCGAGCCCAGCTACCAGGAACCCGTCTCCGCCTAGACCCCTCACGCCCGAAGGCCCGGCCGACATCGTCGACCGGGCCTTTCTTCTTGCTTCAATCGAGCCATTGACAAATGGCTCAATGCGCGTGAGTCTGATTGCACGCCGACGACGGGACTTCGACATGGCATTCGATTTCGACGAGATGCTCGTCAAGATCAAGGACAAGCAGTGGGCGCTGGCCGACATCGACTGGGATGCGCCGGGCGCCGACACGATCGGGCCCGAGCTGTGGACGAGACTCAAACCGTTCATGTCCGACCTGGTGTGGATCGAGAACGTCGGAGCCCGCGGTTTCGCCGCCATGGCGAAGAAGGCTCCGACGGACACGCTCGCGGAGATCTACACCTACTTCCACGCCGAGGAACAGAAGCACGCCAATGCCGAACTCGCCCTGATGCGCAGGTGGGGCATGCTCGACGGCGACGAGATCCCCGAGCCCAACGTCAACGTCAAACTCGTCATCGACTGGCTGGACAAGTACTCCGATCAGACGTCGCTGTCCGTACTCGGCACGGTCATCCCGATGCTCGAGGTCGCGCTCGACGGTGCGCTCGTCAAATTCATCGTCGACGAGATCGACGACCCGGTGTGCCAGGAAGCGTTCAAACGCATCAACTCCGACGAGTCACGGCACCTGGCAGTCGACTTCCAGGTCATCGAACTGCTCGGCCACGCGACGATGCGCAGGATCCTCGTCGAGACCGTCGGGGCATGGCTGAAGCCGTCGCTGATCATCGGAACCTTGCGCTACATTCCGCTGCTGAACAAGATGCGCGACAACATCGTCGCGATGGGCGTCGACGAGCAGAAGCTGTACACAGCGATGCGTCGATTCGACAAGGTAGGCGAGAGAAGCGAATTCGCGAAACGCCTTCCCATGTACCGCTTCATCAGCTGGCACGCGAGCGTCGTGATCAACCGGGCGCATCCGTACCACAAGCTCGCCGACACCCTCGTGAAGATCACTGCCAAGTACCCCAGGAAGCTTCTCCGGCCGCAGCCTGCATGGTCCAAGGAACTCACGTACGAGCCCGTCGCATGAGCCTGAGCGTAGCGATCATCGGTGGCGGGTTCGCCGGCATCGGTGCGGCAATTCGTCTGAAGCAGAGGCGAATACGCAACATCGCAATCTTCGAACGCGGCACCGAACCCGGCGGGACGTGGCGCGACAACACCTACCCCGGTGCCGCGTGCGACATCCCGTCCCGCTTGTACTCGTACAGCTTCGCCCCGAATCCCGAGTGGTCTCACACCTACTCGGGCAGCGTCGAGATCCTCGGCTACATCCAACGCATGGTCGACGACTTCGGCATCCGCCCCTTCTTCCGGTTCGGCCACAACGTCACCGGAATCACGTGGAACGACGCAACGTCGTTGTGGGAGATCACGTTCGACGACCAGCCTTCGGTCACCGCCAGGTCCGTCGTGATGGCGTCGGGACCCCTTGCCAATGTCAGCTTTCCGGCGATCCGCGGACTCGACACGTATGAGGGGCGCAAGATCCACAGCGCTCGCTGGGACCACGGGTACGACTTCACCGGCAAGAAGGTCGCCGTCATCGGAACAGGCGCGTCGGGCGTGCAGATAGTGCCAGAGTTGGTCGAGAAGGCCAAGTCTGTCAAAGTCTTTCAACGAACGCCGGGCTGGGTGCTCCCCCGCGCCAACGTCGCGACGAGCAAGACCACCAAGGAGTTGTACCGTCGACTGCCGGCCGCGCAGACACTCGCGCGCAACGCCTGGTTCTGGGGACACGAGTCCGTCGCGCTCGGCGTGGTGTGGAACTCGCCGCTCACTCGCGTCGTCGAAGCCGTCGGCAAGCTCCATCTACGACGCCAGGTCGCCGACCCCAGGTTACGACGCCAACTCACCCCGAATTTCAGGGCCGGCTGCAAGCGTCTGTTGATGACGAGCGACTTCTATCCAGCGTTGCAGAAGGACAACTGCACGCTGGTCACGTGGCCGATCGCAACCCTGTCGCCCAAGGGGATTCGAACGGTGGAGGGCATCGAACATCAGGTCGACGTGATCGTGTTCGCCACCGGTTTCGACGTCTCCAAGACCGGCACCCCCGTGCCGATCACCGGTCGCTGCGGACGTGTTCTGGCCGACGAATGGCGCAGCGGCGCACAGGCATACAAGTCCATCACGGTCTCGGGGTACCCGAACATGTTCTTCACGTTCGGCCCCAATTCCGGGCCGGGCCACAGCTCGGCGCTCGTCTACATGGAAGCGCAGATCGACTATCTCGTCGACGCGATCTCCTACTCCCTGTCGCGGGACGTCGTCCTGGACGTCAGGGCCGACCGGCAGCGTGTGTACAACGAGGACATTCAGCGCCGCCTGCAGAAGACGACGTGGAATTCCGGATGTTCGAGCTGGTATCTCACCGAGGACGGATTCAACGCCACCATGTTTCCCGGCTTCGCTACGCAATACGTCCGCCAACTGAAATCGGTCGACCTCGATGACTACTCCACCAGTCGTTCACGCTCACCCGTTACGGTGTAGCCAACGACGAAAGGGGCGCGGCGAGGTGGAGTATCGGATCGACGAGCTAGCGCACGCCGCCGGGACCACCACGCGCAATGTTCGCGCCTATCGCGAACGCGGCCTGCTTCCTCCACCGGAGAAGCGCGGACGCGTCGGGATCTACGACGACTCGCATCTCGCGCGGCTGAGGTTGATCGATCTTCTGCTGCAACGTGGCTTCACGACGTCGCACATAGGCGACTTCATCTCCGGCTGGGAGAACGGCAAGGATCTCGCCGAAGTTCTCGGACTGCAGAACGCCGTCACCGAGCAATGGGCGACGAGCGACGCAGTGGAGATCCCTTTGTCCCTCGTCGACGAGCACATCGGTGGCGAGCTGCCCAGGCTGCAGTCACTGGGTCTTGCACGCATCGAGGGTGACACGTGTGTCTTCACGGATCCCGAACTGCTACGCGGCTTTTCGTCGCTGACGGGTCACGGATTCAGCGTCGGGCAGCTTCTCGATGTCCACGAGCGTATTCACGCCGCTGTCGACGGTATCGCCAAGGACATGATCCGTACGGCCGAGCGGCACATCGTCGACCGACACGGCGAAGGCTGGCTTCCGGGTGCCGACGAAGTCTCCTCGACGGCTGCGATGTTGACCGAAATGCGCTCTCTTGCGGTCCATTCGGTCAATGCCGTACTCGCGCGGACACTGGACGACAATCTGCAACGGGAACTCGGTGACTACCTCACGACCGCTGTGCGGAATAGAAGCGCCCCAGAAACTCTTCCTTGAACTCGTGGAACCTGTGCTGCTCGATCGACGCACGAATATCGTCGACGAGTTTCACGGTGAACCGTTCGTTGTGGATGGTGCACAGCGTCGACGCGAGCATCTCTTTCGCCTTGAACAGGTGATGGATGTACGCCCGGGTGTAGTTCGCGCACGTGTAGCAATCGCAGTTCTCGTCGATCGGTGTGAAGTCCCGCCGATGCTTGGCAGTGTTGATGTTGAATCGTCCCGTCGGGACGTAGATCGCCGCATTACGTGCCACGCGTGAGGGATTGACACAGTCGAACGTGTCGGCGCCGTTCTCGATGGCCGTGAAGAAGTCGTCGGGCTCACTGATACCGAGCATGTGACGCGGCTTGTGTTCCGGCAGTTCCTCGTTCACCCACCGTGTGATCGTGCCGAGGTTCTGCTTCTCGAGCGCCCCGCCGATGCCGTAGCCGTCGAATCCCCGTCCGGTCTCGCCTTCGATCGTCTCGAGGTCGTGTGCGGCCTTGCGCCGTAGATCCTCGTACTGCGCACCCTGAACGACTCCGAAAAGAGCCTGATACGGCTTCCCGACGCGTTCTGCCGTGAGCCGCTCGTGCTCGAGCACGCACCTCCTCGCCCATGCCTGTGTCCGATCGACCGACAGCTCCTGGTAGCCGCGGGTGTTCATGAGTGTCGTCAACTCGTCGAACGCGAACATGATGTCGGCGCCGAGCTGATGCTGGATCTGCATCGACACCTCGGGGGTGAAGCGATGGCGAGAGCCGTCGAGATGCGATTTGAAGGTGACCCCGTCGTCGTCGACATGCGCGAGTCTTTCCTTGCCCTCGGCGATGACGTCGTCGGATTCGACGCGGGTGGCGTCCATCGAGATGACTTTCTTGAACCCGACTCCGAGCGACATCACCTGAAAGCCGCCGCTGTCGGTGAACGTCGGGCCGTCCCAGTTCATGAACTTGCCGAGGCCACCGGCCTCGTCGACGATGTCGGGGCCGGGCTGCAGGTACAGGTGATAGGCGTTGGCGAGAACGGCCTGGGCGCCGAGTTCCTTCATCGCCTCGGGCAGCACCGCTTTGACCGTCGCCTTGGTTCCGACGGCGATGAACGCCGGGGTGGCGATGTCGCCGTGCGGGGTGTGGATGGTGCCCGTGCGGCCCAGGCGATCGTCGAGCCGGGTGCCGATGGTGAAGAAGGGGTCGTTCGGAGCGCTCACCGGCCCAACCTTAGGCGCTCCCCCCATGTGTCCGGAAATACATAGCCTGCTATGTATTTCCAGACACATGCGCCTAACTGAACTGCGACGCGTACAGCCGGTGGTACGCCCCACCCGCTGCGACGAGCGAATCGTGATCGCCCTGCTCGACGATGTGGCCCTCCTCCATGACGACGATCAGGTCGGCATCGCGGATGGTCGAGAGTCGGTGAGCGATGACGAAACTCGTCCGGTCGCTGCGCAAGGCCGCAGTGGCCTGCTGAACCAGCAGCTCGGTACGGGTGTCGACGGAACTGGTCGCCTCGTCGAGGATCAGGATCAACGGCTTCGCGAGGAACGCGCGCGCAATGGTGATGAGCTGCTTCTCACCGGCGCTGACGTTGTTGCCTTCCTCGTCGATGATGGTGTCGTAGCCGTCGGGCAGCGAGTGCACGAACTTGTCGACGTAGCTGACGCGGGCGGCTTCGTGGATCTCCTCCTCGGTCGCCTCCGGGTCGCCGTACGCGATGTTGTCGCGAATCGTGCCGCCGAACAGCCAGGTGTCCTGCAGCACCATGCCGGTGCGTTCGCGCAGTTCGTCGCGCGTCATGTCCCGGATGTCCTCGTTGTCGACGGTGATTCGCCCGGAATCGATGTCGTAGAACCGCATGATGAGGTTCACCAGCGTCGTCTTGCCTGCGCCGGTGGGTCCGACGATGGCGACGAGGTGGCCGGGCTTGGCGACGAGCGACAGGTTCTCGATCAGCGGTTGGCCCTCGCGGTATCGGAACGAGACGTTCTCGAACTCCACGCGACCGAGGTTGGCGACGGGCAGAATCGGCTTCGCTGGATCCGGATCCTCCTCGTCCGCGTCGAGCAGCTCGAAGATCCGCTCGGCCGACGCGACGCCGGATTGCACGAGGTTGACCATCGACCCGACCTGAGTCAGCGGTTGCGTGAACTGACGCGAGTACTGGATGAACGCCTGCACCTCACCGAGACTCAGTGTGCCCGACGCAACCCGCAGACCACCGACGACCGCGATGATCACGTAGTTGATGTTCCCCAGGAACTGAATGGTGGGCATGATCATGCCGGAGATGAACTGCGCGCGGAAGCTGGACTCGAACAAGCTGTCGTTCCGTTCGCCGAACTCACGCTCGACCTCGGCTTGGCGTCCGAATGCCTTGACGATCTCGTGCCCGGTGTATGCCTCTTCGATCTGCCCGTTGAGTCGGCCGGTGTGCTTCCACTGGTTGATGAAGTGCGGCTGAGACCTCTTGGCGATCAATGCCGTGACGAGCAGCGACGCCGGAACCGTCAGCACTGCGACCAACGCGAGCAGCGGTGAGATCCAGATCATCATGCCGAGAATGCCGAGCACCGTCAGAACGCCTGTGACGAGCTGGCTCAGCGTCTGCTGCAAGCTCGTCGAGACGTTGTCGACGTCGTTGGTGACGCGGGACAGCAGCTCACCTCGTGTGCGAGAGTCGAAGTAGCTCAACGGAAGTCGATGGATCTTGCCTTCGATCTCGCCGCGCAACCGTCGAATGGATCGCTGCAGCGCGATGTTCAGCAGGTAGCCCTGCCCCCACGCGAGCAACGACGACACCACGTACAGCCCGAGGACGAACAACAGCACATTCCCGACGGCCGAGAAGTCGATCCCGACTCCCGGGGTGACGTCCATTCCGGCAACCATGTCCGCGAAGGTGTTCTGCCCGTCCGAACGGAGACCGTCGACGGCCTGCTGCTTCGAGATACCCTCCGGCAGCTGATTTCCCACGACGCCGTTGAAGATCAGGTTGGTCGCGTGTCCGAGAATGTTCGGCGCGGCCACGGACAGCACCACACTCGCGACTGCGGCAACCAGCACGATCGAGATGCGCAGACGCTCGGGCGCCAACATCTTGATCAAACGCGTGAACGACGCCTTGAAATTCAGTGCTTTCGTGCCCGGTGCCACGGCACCGGGACGGCCCGCGGGACCGGGTGCCGCTGGTGCAGAGGGAGTGTCCGACGGTTTGGTTACGGCCTTGGTCATGATGCGGCCACCGCGTGCTGGGAGTCGACGATCTCGGCGTACGTCGGGCACGTCGCGACCAGATAGTCGTGCGTCCCGAGCCCGACGGGTTCACCGTCGTCGAGGACGAGAATCTGATCGGCGTCGACGATGGTCGAAACACGTTGAGCAACAACGATCATGCAGGATTCCTCGATGACGGGCCTCAGCGCCGCGCGGAGTCGGGCGTCGGTGGTCAGGTCGAGCGCGGAGAAGGAGTCGTCGAACAGGTAGATGCTCGGACGCCTAACAAGTGCCCGCGCGATGGACAGACGCTGACGCTGGCCTCCCGATACCGTCGTACCGCCCTGCGAGACAGCCGTGTCCAGGCCGTCGGGCATCTTGCGCACGAAGTCCGCAGCTTGGGCGATCTCGAGCGCCTCCCAGAGTTCGTCGTCGGTTGCGTCGGTCTTGCCGTAGCGCAGGTTGCTGGCGATGGTGCCGGAGAACAAGTACGGCTTCTGCGGGATGAGCCCGATGTTCCGTCGAAGTTCCTCGATGTCGAGATCGCGGATGTCCGTACCGCCGACGAGCACCTGGCCGGCGGTGACGTCGATCAACCGAGGAATCAGGTTGATCAGTGTCGACTTTCCGGATCCGGTACCGCCGATGATGGCGGTGACCTTGCCCGGCTCCGCACGGAAGTTCACACCGCGCAGCACCGGGAATTCGGCTCCGGGGAACGAAAATTCGGCGTCGCGAAGCTCGACGATTCCGGGCGTCGTCACGAAGGACTTGGGCGACGACGGCAGCACCACCGACGACTCGGTGGCCAGCACCTGGCTGATACGGTCGGCGCAGACCGACGCACGCGGAACCATCATCGCGATGAACGACGCCATCATCACCGACATCAGAATCAGCATGATGTAGCTGAGAAGCGCCGTGAGCGAACCGATTTCCATCGTGCCGTTGTTGATCGCATGCCCGCCGAACCAGATCACGGCCACGCTGGTCACGTTGCTGATGAGCATGACCGTCGGGAACATCAGGGCCATCAGGCGACCGACGCGCAACGCCGCTTCCGTCAACGACGCATTCGCGACGCCGAAGCGGTCGATCTCGAAACGCTCACGAACGAAAGCACGTACGACGCGGATGCCGGTGATCTGTTCGCGCAGAACGCGGTTGACCGCGTCGATACGAACCTGCATGGCGCGGAACCCCGGGACCATACGAACGATGATGAGTCCCATGGCGATTGCGAGACCGGGCACCGCGAGAATGAGAATCCAGGACAGGTTGATGTCCTCGCGCAGCGCCATGACCACTCCGCCGATGCACATGATCGGCGCCATCACGACGATGGTGAAGCCCATGACGATCAGCAACTGAACCTGTTGGACGTCGTTGGTGTTTCGAGTGATCAGCGACGGCGCACCGAATTGTCCGACTTCACGCGCCGAGAACGTTCCGACCCGGTGCAGGATCGCCTTACGCAGATCGCGCCCGGCCCCCATCGCGGACTTGGCGCCGATCAGCACCGCGGAGACGGAGCAGACGATCTGCACGAGCGACACCAGAAGCATCCAGCCGCCGGTGGTCAGGATGTAGTTGGTGTCACCGCGCGTCACACCGTTGTCGATGATGTCGGCGTTGAGGCTCGGCAGATACAACGCCGCCGCGGTGGCCACCAACTGCAGTGCGATCAATGCTGCGATCGCCCGCTTGTAGGGAGCCAGATAGGTCTTCAGAAGCGGGATCAGCATGATGGCCGAAGATTACTCGTACACATATCCAACAGTCTCCACTTTTTTGTCGGTGAACGAGAATCCCCGGCCATCGCGCGTTCTAAGCGTGAACCGCTTCTTCCTCGTCCCGCTTCGGTTCCGCCTTGGCGAGCTTGGCGCCTTCGATGTCGACGTCGGGCAGGATCTTGTCCAGCCACTTCGGCAGCCACCATGCCTTGTCGCCCATGAGAGCCATGACCGACGGGATGATGATCATGCGCACGACGAAGGCGTCGAAGAACACCGCGGCCGCGAGCGCGAATCCGATCGACTTGATGAACGAGTCCGGCTCGGCCATGAACGCGGCGAACACGGAGATCATGATGACCGCGGCCGACGTCACGACGCGGGCGCCGTACTTGAACCCGTTGACGACGGCTTCCTTGGCAGGCGTGCCGTGCACGTATTCCTCACGCATGCGCGAGACCAGGAACACCTGGTAGTCCATCGCGAGTCCGAACACCACACCGATGAGGAAGATCGGCATGAAGCTGACGATGGGCTGTGGATTGCTGATCAGCCCGAGTCCACCTTCCTGGAAGATGAACACGGTCGCGCCGAAGGTGGCGAGCACGCTCAGCAGGAAGCCGATGGTCGCGGTCAGTGGCACGAGGATCGACCGGAACACCACCATCAACAGGATGAACGCGAGACCCACGACGACGGCGAGGTACGGCACGAGTGCATCCTGCAGTCGCTCGGACACGTCGAGTTCGAGTGCGGTCTGACCGGTCACGCCGTAGGAGACGCCGTCGGATTCGGCGAAGCCGGGCTCTGCCGCACGCAGGTTGGCGACGAGGTCCTTGGTGGCGTCGCTGTTCGGTTCGCTGGACGGCGTCACCAGGATCTGTGCGGTGTCACCGGCCTCGTTGACGGCGATGATCTGCGCGTTGGTGACGTCGTCTTCTTCGTAGATCGACTCGACGACCTTCGCGAACCCTGCTGTCCGGTCCGCCTCGGGCGCCTGGCTGGCGTCGGCGATGACGAGCAGTGGGCCGTTCTTGCCGGGACCGAAGCCTTCCTCGACGAGGTCGTAGGCCTTGCGGACCGACGTCGACGGGTCGGACGTGGCGATGCTCGGCAGTGCGAGCGACAGTCCGGTTGCAGGTCCGGCGATGACACCGAGCAGTACGACGCCGCCGATGAGGCCGATCGCGGGTCGCTTGACCAGCGCGCGGGCCCAGCGCAAACCGTTGGTCGCGGGTGCGTTCGGGTCTTCGGGATCGGCAGTGTTGACGCCCTTGATCCTGCCGGCGAACGCCTTGCCCTTGAACAGACCCAGCAGCGCGGGCAGGAACGTCAGCGCGATGAGCACTGCGACGAAGACTGCGAAGCCGGCCGCGTAACCCATCTGAGACAGGAACGGAATCCCGACGACGCGCAGCGCGACGAGGGCGATGAGCACGGTGGCACCGGCGAACACGACAGCGGAACCGGCGGTTCCGACCGAGCGTCCGACGGCTTCTTCGCGGTTGTCGGTCAGCGTCAGCTCGTGTCGGTATCGAGCGAGGATGAACAACGAATAGTCGATCGCGACCGCGAGACCGATCATGATCGCCAGGATCGGCGTGAACGTCGACAGATCCGCGAAGCCGGAGGCCGTCGTGATGGTCAGGCTGCTGATGCCGATACCGACGATCGCGGTGATGAGCGGAAGACCTGCGGCTGCAGCCGAACCGAACATGATGAGCAGTACGACGGCTGCGACGGCCAGGCCGACCAGCTCCGACGTCCCACCCGGCGGCGACGCGTCCTGCGCGACGGTTCCGCCGAGCTCGACGGTCAATCCGGCATCGCGTGCAGGCTGAGCTGCCTCGTCGAGTTCGGTGCGCAACTCCTCGGTGACGTCGGCAAGTTCGACGGAGATCGGGACGTCGAGGGTGCCGATCTGCCCGTTCGGACTGAGCGGCGACAGCGCGGCGGCGTTGGCTGCGGCGACGTCTGCAGGTGTTCCGTCCTGCTCGGCGAGCTGGTTGTACTGCTCGACGATTCCCGTGTTTCCGACGACGGGATTGGCCAGCGGCTGAGGGCCATCGGGCTTGGCCGATGCGTCGACCTCGGTGATCTTGTCGATTTCGGCAATCGTCGCATCCATCGCCGCGGTGTATTCGGGGGTGTCGAGCGACTGGCCGTCGGGAGCGGCGAAGACGTATTGGGCGGATACCGCGCTCAGCGGGTCCTCTGCCTGGCCGAAGCGCTCACTCTGCAGGTCGAGCGCTTCCTGGGCGGGCGTGCCGGGGATGTTGAACGAGTTGGCGGTCGGCCCGGACAGCGTGGCTGCGCCGACGCCCGCGAGTACGAGAATCGCGAGCCACAGAGCAAGGACGATGCCTTTTCGCCGGTAGGCGAACTTTCCGATTCGATAGAGATAGGTGGCCACGTGACGGCTCCTCAGTTGGTTTTCGGTTCGCGCGGGTCCGGGAGTCCGGCCTGCAGTTGGTCGAATGCGTCCTCGACTAGCTGTCTGGGCGACAGAGCTCCTGTGGGGTTGTTGGTCCAGATGGTCAGAGCTGCCGCGACGGCTCCACCTACCGCCATTTGCACCAGGTTCGGATAGAGGTCGTGGTCCACATCGGTCCCGGAGCGTTCGGCAATCGCTTCCCCGAGTACCCGGGTCAGCGAGTGATGAACTTCCAACTTCCGTGCCATCACGCTGGGGTTGGCCTCGACGAGCTGTGCGACGGCGAAGGTTTCGGCCAGGTCCTTGTCGGGATCGGTCACTACCGACACGGCAACGTGCCTCAGCGAATCCCAGAGCGGCTCATCCGACGGTCGATCGCGCAGCATCTCGAACCACTCGAGCGCAGAAGCCTCGATGTGATGCAGAACGGCTTCTTCTTTGTTGGCGAAATAGTTGTGGAACGTACGCGTGGACACCCCCGCCTCGGCGGCAATGGCGTCGGCGGTGACGGCATCCAGACCACGAACTTTCGCGAGGTTCACGGCGGCAAGGCCGAGAGCGTCGCGCGTGGCCGCCTTCTTCAGATCACGAAGGCCGGGTGCCGGATTAGTCACGTACTCCAAAGTACGGAATGTGCAGAGTTCTGCAATATTGCAGGAATGTGCATTTATGACTGGTGTGCCACAGCCGAGGTCCGACTGTGACGCAGGTCATCTACGCGCCCAGGCACCCGGGTCGCTGGTCAACTCGTGCACGAAGGTCGGCAGATGCTCGTCGACGATGTCGGCCAGCGATACTTCCTCCAGCACAGCGCGCATGTTCGCCCGCACAGCGAGCCAGACCAGCTGCAGCGGCTGAGCAGGACCCGGATAGTCGATATCTTCGGGACGCTGGCCACGCACCGAGGCCAACGGGCCTTCCACCGCCCTCACGACATCCGCGACCGAAATCTCCGCAGGCGGACGGGCCAGCCAATATCCACCATCGGGGCCGCGTCGACTGCGCACCAGATCCGCCCGCCGGAGATCCGACAACACCGACTCCAGGAACTTGTGCGGAATGTTCTGCGCGCCCGCCAGGGCCTCGGCCTTGCCCGGAGCACCTTCCGTGGACGCAAGCTCGAGCAATGTGCGCACGGCATAGTCCGCCTTGGCGGTAATGTGCACAGCTGATCTCCTTCGACGGGCGTGGCTTAATTCCTACCACTTTTGTAGGAAATGGGCCACTAGCGGACCGTTCGCCCTCTTCGCAGCCTCGGCGTTCCGCCGACCCCCTTTCCGCCGACCCCCCGTTCCGCCGACCCCCCCCAATCCGGAGCGAGGGTGACATTCGGTCACTCCAAGTGACCAAATGCGTCATTCGCTCACCACGCGCCGAGAGTCGAAACTGACCACCGACCCCCAATTCGGAGCGAGGGCGACATTCAGTCACTCCAAGTGACCAAATGCGTCATTCGCTCACCACGCGCCGAGAGCCGAAACTGACCACCGACCCCCAATTCGGAGCGAGGGTGACATTTGGTCACTCCAAGTGACCGAATGCGTCATTCGCGCACCACGCGCCGGGCCCACACAGGTCCGTACTCATCCGTGGGGTTCGCCCCGGCGCTGCAGGAAGCTGTTGATCACCGGCGCAGCCGCACCCAGACCGAATATTCCGGCTCCAGCCGCAGCCAACCAGGTGTCGTCGACCAAGAAAAGTGAGGACGCCACCCCGATCAGACACAACAACGCGAAAATCGCCGCCCACCGTTGCCCGTTCCGATCGAGCCTCGCTGCGGTCTCGACGGCAAGCTCGTTGACCCGTCGGTCGGAGTCCATGTTGGCATGCGCCTGTTCGACAATTTCGCGCGCTAGCCCGGGAAGCACCCTGTCGTATTCAGCAAGTTCCGACGGCGAGGGCAGAGGTGCGCTTCTATACGAAGTAGCGAATGAGAGGGAACCACCATCGAACGGCAGCTCCATCTGCTCTGGTGGCACAACCTCGGTTCGTGTTACCTCGGACGCTTGGACATCTCGCTGCGCAAGGCCTGGCCGACCGTCGCCCACCCTCTCGCGGTCCGCGTCGGAGAGTTGCGCCTCGCCACGGCTGCGGCTTGCTTGGTCCTGACTGCGCCGTTGTTCAGAGCGATCGTGCTGTAACCGCGACCTATCGCTCGAATCATCGTCATGGCTCAAAGTTACCTCAATGCGTATCGACCAGCCCGGTTAATCGACGTGGCGTTCCGTCAATCGATTGGACGAGAACGGAACTCGAACGGTTCCATCGACAATCGGCCAGACAGGAATACGGCGCTGCTCCAGACGGAACCGATCGGTTGCCGCCCGCGTCTAACCTGTCGACCCGAAATTTCCGACGACGGGAGCCCCATGCGAGCCAGGCAGCTCGGTACCTGGATGGCCGCACTCACCCTTGTCGTCGGATGCAATCAACCCGCCGACGGCACAGCAAACCGCGAACCTTCGACGGCAGCAAAGCAATTCGACCCCTGCAGCATCCCCGACGACGCCATCGCCGCGGCCGGTCTAGATCCTGCAACGCGAAGCGCTGGAGCGGGCAACGGACTGACAACGCCGGGCTGGCAGATCTGCAGCTGGGATGGGCCCTCTGGAGATGCCTGGTACTACTACTCCATATCCTTCTCCATGAACCACGATCTGGAGGAAATCCGGCTACAGCCAGGCAACGTCGACCATTCAGAGATCGAATTCGCAGGACGGGTCGGCCTGCAGTATCGAATGGACCTTCGCGAACGCCTGAGCGTGTGCAACATTGCCTTCGATACCCAAGCGGGTGTGGCCGCTGTCATGGCGTCCAGCTTTCGGGCGAGCCAGACGAAAGGCGATCTGTGCGAGATCGTTCGCCAACACACCGAACAGCTCCACGGCGTATTTCCAGCAAGCTGAACCTCAGAACAGGTCGGAGGACACACTGTGGCCACTTACAACCAACTGACACACTGGCAGGATCTCGCGGTTGCCGCAGATGAAGGACAGCTATTTCTGTCGGAGGACGTAGCGCGAAAGTGCGACGACGCCTGCAATCAATACCTCGAGAAACTCGCCGAATCTACGAAATCCGCGCACCTCCTCGCCAACGTCCAAGGCCTGGGAACCCTCGACTCCGGGATCGAGCTGGCGCGCAGGCTGTCGGAGAAGGCCGTCGGCGGCCCGAACAACCTGGTCGACACGCTGGAGGGCCATATCCGCGTCGTCGAGGCGATGCAGGTCGTGTTTCGGAAGTTCTTCGACTCCTACGAGGACGCCGACTCGACTACCGCGACGTCGATCGGCCAGCATTCGACCCGAACCCCGTCCTGACGAACCGGGCAAGATTCCCGGCGACACAACCCTGTGGCCTCAGTCACCCCCGAGCGTTACACTGGAGAAGCAAGTGTCACGCAAAGGGGTGCGGTCAGATGTTCGACTGGGTCGGTTCGGCATGGAATTCACTACCCGAGCCTCTGCGCGACCCGGTGGCCCTGGCGATTCCGGCGTTCGTCGCGCTGCTGGCCATCGAGTGGTTCGCCGCAGCGAAGCTCGAGGAAGGCGAACGCGGCAGTTACAAGGGGGCGGACGCCCGCGCGAGCGTGGGCATGGGCCTCGTCTCGATCGCGACGACGACAGCCTGGAAGACACTCGCGCTCGTCGGCTACTCCGCCCTCTACGCCTACGTCGCGCCGTGGCATCTGCCGGCCGACGCCTGGTACACGTGGGTGATACTGATCGTCGGCGTCGACGTGCTGTTCTACACCTACCACCGCATCGCTCATCGAACCCGCATCATCTGGGCGACGCATCAGGCTCATCATTCCAGCGAGTACTTCAACTTCAGCACGGCTCTGCGGCAGAAGTGGAACAACAGCGGCGAGATCGTGATGTGGCTTCCGTTGCCGCTCATAGGGATTCCGCCATGGATGGTATTCGTCGGCTTCTCGATCAACTTGGTCTACCAGTTCTGGGTTCACACCGAACGGATCGACAAGCTACCGAGAGCATTCGAGTTCGTGTTCAACACACCGTCGCATCACCGTGTACATCACGGTCGAGATCCGCAGTACCTCGACAAGAACTACGCGGGCATCTTCATCGTCTGGGATCGGATGTTCGGTACGTATGCGGACGAAATCGAAAGGCCGCATTACGGTTTGACGAAACCTGTCGACACCTACAACATCTGGACGCTCCAGACACACGAATACCGCTCCATCGCAAGGGATGTAGCGGCATCGCGGTCGTGGCGTGAACGGCTCGGATTCGTCCTCGGCCCGCCGGGGTGGACACCGAGCAGGCCGAGGCGAACGGAAACTAGTTCGAGTTCAAGTTGATCAGGAAGTCGACGGATCCAGAATCCTCGACGGTCACGAATCCCAGTGACGGCGGTTCGATTCCGTAGTCGGCCCACGTCGTCGGAATGCTTCCCGACGCAATCAGCGTGTCACCGGACTGCAGCACCTCGATGTCCACGGACACCGGACGCGTCTGATCCTTCAGCGTCAGCGTTCCTTCGGCCGTGACCGTCGTCGTGGTTCCGTCCTTCGGAACGGACGACAGGTCGACCGGGGCGTCGAACGTGAATGTCGCCGTCGGGTAGGTCGCGGTGTCGAAGATGTTGCCGCGGAATTGATTGTCGCGGCGGTCACTGTCGGTGGTGATCGAATTGGTCTGCACCACAACCTCACCCGCAGTCAGCGCATTGTCTGCGATGGTCACGTCACCGCTGACTTCGGTCGTCGAACCGACGACGGTCACGTCGGAACCGTTCAGGACCTCGTCGACGGTGTACCCGGCAGCCGTCGTGTTCGAGGCGTCTCCCGCGACGATCGTCCAGGTCCCATCGATATCGTCCACGGAAGCAGCCTGTGCACCCTCCGTCGACACCGTTGCCGCTGGAGCGTCGTCCCCCTGGAACGACGCATAGATCTTCGGACCGAAGAACGCACCGAGTGCAATCACTACGACGACCACCGCGCCGACTATCCACCATTTCTTCGTCATGCCCGCCGATATTAGTTGCACCTTCAACTCGATGGGGGTTCTCTCGCCTGGCAACTTCCTGAGAGCTTTGTCCGGATCAGCTCCGGATGGATTGCAGAGACAAATCACTGCCCCTGCTGGAATGATCGAATTCTCGTGCCGCACCGCGCGGCCGGGGCCGCATCGCTACCGAGGTGGTGAAACAGTGCCCGACGACGTGCATCTCGTGAGCTTGGCGGTCGGAACGGTCGCGACGGCCGCCGACGCCGCCCGCAGGACCACGCGCGCACTCGCCCGAGTTCCGTTGATCGGCGGAAGCCTGCGAACACTGTCCGCGCGGGGCGAACGTACCGTCGTCGCCGCAACAACCGTCGCCGACGCGCTCCTGCGTGCCCTCGTCGTCAAGGTCGTCGCCGCTGCTCTCGAGGAGATCGATCTGACTCGGCTGATCCGCGAGAACGTCGACATCGACGCCATCATCGAAGGCGTCGACCTGGACAAAGCCGTCGCCCAAGTCGATCTCGACCAGGCCGTCGCACGAGTCGACCTCGACAAAGCGGTGGCACGGGTCGACCTCGACGCAGCCGTCGCTCGCGTCGACCTCGACAGAGCCATCGCACGGGTAGATCTCGATGCCGTCGTCGACACCGTCGATCTGGACCGCCAGGTGTCGCGCGTCGACCTCGACGGCGCCGTCGCACGCGTCGACCTGATCGCCCTTGCGAACTTCGTCATCGACGGCGTCGACCTTCCCGAGATCATCCGGGAGTCGACGGGTTCACTGTCGGCCGAGGCCGTCCGGGGCGTCCGAAGCCACGGCATGCAAGCGGACGACGCAGTCTCACACTTCGTCGGGAAGCTGTTCGGACGAGAACAGCGCACCGAATCCGGCCCGACACCTCAGGCCACCACGTGACCCTCCCACGCGCCGAGGACATGCGCCCGGCCGGCATCGTCACCCGCGGGGTCGCAGCCGTCGTCGATCTCGCGGTGGTCGGTGTCCTGATGGGGTCGGTGTACATCGGGTCGGTGTTCGTCCAGCTGCTGTTCGATCCGCAGTCGGTCAGCTTTCGATCGCCTGCGGTGTTCATGTCGATCACGGTGTTCGTCGTCATCGCCATCGGATATCTGACTCTGTGTTGGGCGACGACGGGTCGCACCGTCGGGGCGATCGTGATGGGCGTCCGCCTGGTCACTCCTCGTCACGGCCTCTTGCGCTGGCCGGTGGCGGCACTGCGGGCATTCCTGTGCGTCGTATTCGGTTTCGGGCTGTTGTGGGTGGCGGTGGACCGTCAGCGACGCTCGTTGCAGGACATCGTGCTGCGCACTTCCGTCGTCTACGACTGGCAGTCCAACACCGGGATGGTCGATCCGCACGCGGTTACTGGACAATAGGGACATGGACCCGATCCAAGCTCTCCGCGAGATCGCCTATTGGCTCGAGCGGTCACGCGCGGACACACACCGCGTCAAGGCGTACAGACGAGCAGCCGACGTCGTCGAATCACTCAGCGCGGCACAGCGTTCCGAGCGGGCGAAGCAGGATTCGTGGTCGGCATTGCCGGGCATCGGCGCCAAGACGTCGTCGATCATTCGGCAGGCGCTCGCCGGTGACGTTCCCGAGTACCTCGCCGAGAAGCGCGCCGAAGCCGAACCGATCGGCGAGAACCATCTCAGGGCCGCGCTCAAGGGTGATCTCCATACGCACTCCAACTGGTCCGACGGCGGCAGCCCGATCGACGAGATGATGCGTGCGGCCAAGCAACTCGGCCACGAATACTGCGCTCTCACAGACCATTCGCCTCGACTCACCGTCGCCAACGGGCTCAGCGCCGAACGTCTGCGGAAGCAACTGGATGTGGTCGCCGAACTGAACGAGCAACTCGCACCGTTCCGAATCCTGACCGGCATCGAAGTCGACATCCTCGACGACGGCAGCCTCGATCAGGACGAAGGACTGCTGGCGGAACTGGATATCGTTGTGGCAAGCGTGCATTCGCACCTTCGTGCGGACTCCGACACGATGACGCGCCGCATGGTCAACGCCGTCGCGAATCCTCACGTCGACGTACTCGGTCATTGCACCGGCAGGCTGGTCACCGGCGGTCGCGGGACACGACCCGAGTCGAAGTTCGACGCCGACGTCGTCTTCGAGGGCTGCAAGCAGTACGGCACGGCCGTCGAGATCAATGCGCGACCCGAGCGTCAGGACCCTCCCGAACGGCTCATCGACGCTGCACTCGAACGTGGCTGCTTGTTCTCCATCGACACCGACGCGCACGCGCCGGGCCAGCTCGACTGGCAGGGATACGGCTGCATTCGGGCCGAAGACAGAGGCGTGCCCGCAGACCGAATCATCAACACGTGGCCCGTCGACACGCTGCTCGAGTGGGCGGGCGACCGTTGACGGTACGTCGAATCTTCGTACTTCTCACGGCAATTGCGTTCGTTTCAAGCTGCGCGGCCCCGGCCGAACCCGCCGCAGAGCAGACACTTCCGCCCTCCCCCGCATTGATCGCCGCACCGTCGAACGATCCGATCCGCTTGCTGTACGGACCGGATGCGGACAACGTCGGCGATCTCTATCTGCCCGACAACGACGCCGAGTCGCTTCCCGTCGTCGTCATGATTCACGGCGGCGGATGGCAGAAGGCGTTGGGGTCGTCGTACTTCGCGCCGATCTCGAGGGCTGTTGCCGATCAGGGAATTGCGGTGTGGAACATCGAATATCGCCGTGGGACCGGCAATTGGATCGACACACTCGCCGACGTCGACAACGCAACAGAAGCACTCGCGACGACGGTTCAGGAAGCCGCGGGGGGCCGACTCGATCTCGACCGGGTGCATGTCGCAGGGCATTCCGCCGGGGGCCAGCTCGCGGCCTGGCTGGCGGGCAGACACACGCTGCCGTCGTCGTCACCCGGTGCGCAGCCGCGCATCATGCCTCGCAGCGCGACGGTCATGGCCGGTGTATTCGACATGGCCCGCGCCGCGAGCATCGGCGGCGACAAGTTCGTGCCTGCGTTTCTCGGCGGGATGCCCGACCAGGTCCCCGACCGATATCGGGTCGCGTCGCCGATCGATCATCTGCCGATCGGTGTGCGCGTGAGCGCGCTGCACGGCGACAGCGACAAGACTGTCTCGGTGAACCAGAGCACGGTGTACGTCGACGCGGCACGTGCCGCCGGTGACCCCGCCGAACTGACCGTCCTTCCCGGAGTGGGCCACGACGATTTCGTGCATTCGGACTCGGTCGCCTGGTCGACGGCCATCGACACCATCACCGACCACGCCGCGACGCTCGATTGACCGGTCTGGTACACAGTCCGAATGAAGAGAACGGTCTGGATGGGCGCTGCCGTCGTCCTCGCGCTCACCGGTTGCGCGCCGGAGACGTCCGAGCCTGCCGACCAGGCGACCGCAACCCCGTCGTCGACGACGGTTCGGCAACCCGCGACGGCCGCCGAACCGTCGGCGCAGATCCCGGCCGGGACGCCCGCCGTCTCCGAGGCGGCGGAGACACCCGCGGTGCCTGCTCCCCTCCCTGCCGAGTCGCTCCCGGTCGAGACTGCGGCCGACAACAGGCCGCATGGCGAGCAGCTCTACCTGGAGACCTGCAGGCAGTTCAAGACCGCGATCGATGCCATCGCGGTCACCGGAGCTGCGACGCGTGAGCAGTCGGTCACCGGGCTGACCGAGAAGTTGCAGTCGGGACCGAGTTGGTCGACGCTGTCCGACGACGACCAGCAGCAGATCCTGCGCGGTCTCGACGCGGCCGGACGTGGCGCCTGCTGATCAGCTGCTCAGGCGGGCGATGAACGCTTCGACGTTCTCCTGGACGCGGACGGCACGCTCCTCCGGCGACAGGTTCTCCCGGTATCGATTGCCCAGCGCAGGCGTCTTCTTGCCGCGCGCGTACAGCGAACAGAGCAGGTCGGTGCACATGTAGGTGCCGACGGTATTGCCCTTGCGCCCGGAGTCGCCGGTCTTGCGTGCCGTCATCAGCGAGACGGCGCCGCGGGAATGCATCGTCAGACAGACGGTGCACATCTGCGCCCGGTCCGAACCGCCGGATTCATGGCGCAGCGCAACGCCGACGAGACCCTCCGGCCCTGGCACGACGATGTAGCTACGTCCGGCATACGACGGGTCCGACCAGCCGAGGAAATCCAGTTGCTCCCAGTCGGTTCGGTCGAGATCTCTCGGTACGTTCAGCCGCTTCGCGTCACCCTTGGAGCAGTTGACGAACGACGATCGAATTTCTTTCTCGGTTACAGGTTCCATCTCGTTTCTCCCTAGGTCTTGTCCGGCCAGTTCGAGAGTGCGTGATGCAGCATGTCGAGCATGCTCATCCACGACTCCTCCGAAGGGCGTGGAGTGTGACTGAATCCGCCGGCCGATTCGAGTGCAATGAAGCCGTGAAAAGCGCTGCCCAGCACTCGAACTGCATCGGTCTCCGCAGGTTCGGGTAAGTCGTACGCGCGCAACACAGCTCGTGACATCTGCGAATGCCTCCAAGCGTCACTGACGGCGACGGCATCCGAGTCGAGCTCGAATTGTGTTGCCGCATAACGTCCCGGATGCTCCCGCGCATAGTCGCGGTACGCGCCCGCGAACGCGACGAGCGCATCCTTGCCCGCTCGCCCGGCCAACGCGTCGGACACCCGGTCGGCGAGTTCGGCAAGCGACGCGACGGCGACGCGTTGGCGCAGATCCCGCAGGTTCTTGATGTGCGAGTACAAGCTGGCGTCCTTGACGCCGAACGAGCGCGCCAACGCGAGCACCGTCAGATTGTCGAAGCCGATGTCGTCGGCCATGTCCGACGCCGCCTCGATCAGACGCGTCGCCGTGATCCCTGCCCGTGCCATAGCTCCCTCGCCAATTACCTAGCGGTCATGGCTTATTTCCTAGCCACCCTAGGAAGGGTACAGGCGTCCGGCATCGCGCGCCAACGAATTACCCCCGACGCGTGGGAGAAGAGGGGGCGCGACCTACTTCCAGTACGCCTGGGCCTTGATCGACTCCTTGGCGACACCGTGGGTCGTCTTCAGCGTCTTGACGATCGAGCGGGTGGTCCGGCCGTCGCAGGCAACCCAGGCGAACACACCAGGCGGAGGCGTCAGCGATTCGGCCGCTTCTCGAAGCAGACGACCGTCGTCGACGCGTTCGAGCCATGTCACCTCGTGAGCATCCCCCGCGCGCACCGGTAGCGTCTTGTCCGACTCGAACTGCCATTCCAGCCACACCCTGGCCGGGATGTCGCCGATGGCGTCCAGCAGGGAATTGATGGCGGGCAGTGATGCGGTGTCACCGAAGAAGACGTACTCCGACGGCCTCGGTTCGGGCAATACGAAGCTCGACGACCCGCTGCCCTTCGCCATCAGGCTGGCCTCGAGAATATCGCCGACCTGGGCGTTCTCGGCCCACTTCGACGCGGGACCGTAGTGCAGCGCGAACTCGATCGCGAAGCTGTCGGTCGCCGGGTCCTGCTGGACCAGGGTGTAGCCGCGCTGGCGTTCCTTGCCGGTACCGTCGTCGAACCACAGGCGTATCCACTGCGTCGGGTGAACCGGATTCGCGGCGAGTACGCCGTCACTCGAAAACCCGATTCGGATGTACTTGTCCGTGACCGGTTCGACCGACGTGACGGTGAGCTTGTAATTCTCGGCCCGCCACGCCTTCATGATGATGCCCTCGACCCCTTTACTCATGAGGGCAGGGTAACCTAATCAGCGGCGTAAATGCGTTCCATCGGTCTGGTCCCGTCGGCCATCACCCATCCAGCGGGTCTGCGATCGACGAGTGTCCACCCCGACCGCTCGTACAGTGCGATGGCTGCACCGGACTGCTCGACGACGTCGAGCATCAACACACGCCGCGCCGCATGGGAACGAATTTCCTCCAGCAGCGACACCCCCACCGCGCGACCTCTTCCCGACGGCCGGACGAACAGCCGAGACACCCACAACGCGTCGTCGCGACGTACGACGACCGCTTGGCCGACAACAGAATTCGAGTCGATCGCTACCCAGGCCCCGTCGATGTGCGGCGGCGTCAGCCACGCCTCGGGGTCGTCGGGCCACGCGTGGGGGTAACCATCCGACTCGTGCACGTCGCGGAGTGCACGAACGCACTCGGGGAGATCGGAAACATACCGTGGCCGCACATGCACCGGGCGAGGCTACCGCGTCGGCGCGCGTGTATCGGTATCCGGGCGACGAGAGTAGAAAGGTAGTACGAGACGAAGAACCACCCAAACCTGCCGAACTCGAGCACCACAGTCGTAGCGATCCTCAGGCGAGCATCAATTCGTCCTGAAGGAGCACGATGAAAGATCGAGGTAGAGAGGATCTCGACTTTCGAAGCGCCGATCTCGGTGAGTCGGAGGAGTTTCTCAGTGCGACCTACGCACGCATGCGCATCAGCAGCGACAGTCTGCACTCCCGCACCGGTGTGTCGCGTCGCTGGTTGGGGCGCTTGAACTTCGACGACCTCGACGTCGACTACGAGATGGACTACGACGCGGACCCGTTGCACCGGTTCTGCCTGGTGCGGGTGCAGCAGGGGTACATGGAAGAGGATTACATCGGAGAACCGTCCGATATGTTCTTCCCCGGCGACGTGACGTTGTTGTCTCCCCCTGATCTACCGTATTCCGGGCGTACCCGAGGGCGGTACGACCTCTCGATGTTCGACACGACGTTGCTCGACACCGTCGCATCGTGCCCTCTGTCGAATCGTCGGTGCGGCGTGAATCTCACGGGTCATCGGCCCGTGTCCGACGCCGCCGAGCGCGGGCTCGGCGTGCTGATCGACTATGTACGCAGAGATGTACTCGAAAGTCCCACGGCGCGTTCGTCACCGCTGGTGGTATCGACCGTCTCGGCGCATCTCGCGGCCACCGTGTTGGCGACCTTCCCCAACGACGCTGTCACCGATCCTACTGCAGGAGATCGTAATTCGGCCACGTCGGCGCTGCTTCGACGTGCCGCCGACTACATCGAGGAACATGTCGACACGGAGATCACCCTCGCCGACATCGCCGAAACCGTTTGTCTCACACCGCGTGCCGTCCAGTACATGTTTCGTCGGCACTGGGACTGCACCCCGATGGAATACGTGCGACGGGTGCGACTCGATCACGCGCACCGAGACCTGAGCATCGCAGAACCGACCTCGAACACCACGGTGTCCTCGATCGCGCATCGTTGGGGCTTCGTACATTCCGGGAGATTCGCCGCGTTCTATCGTCAGACCTACGGCCACGACCCGTCGCAGACGTTGCACGAGTGAACCGCCTGGGGCGCGAACCCGAGCAGCCTCGACGCGGCGTCGGCGTCGATGCGGTGGCGTTCCATCAGCATTCCCTTTGCCAGCTCGGCGATTTCCTGCCTGGCCAACGAGCTGAAGAACGCAGCCTGAGGTCGACTGCCGAAAAGGCGGGCCCATTCGTAGGCCGCGCATGCTGCACACGACATTCCCACCGCGATGGACTCGCCGTCGAATGCGTTCGCCTGTTCGGCAATGACATTCAGGGTGCCGTACAGCCCGACGGCGGTGAACGTCTCGAGCGACAGAAGCGAACCGACCGGTGTCTCGGCCAACACAGCGGACCGATACGCAGGCCACCGCGTATCGGTCGCCATGTCGTCGACGACCACCACGTCTCGATTGTCTCGACCCCAATCCAGGCACGGCCCCTGGAGGAGGTACTGGGAAATCTCGTCGAGACGCACCGAAAACCGGTGTGACGACGCAATCGTGGTGATCGTGCGACCCTCCTCCACGATCGTGAATCCAGCGTGTTGGGCGCCTGGCACGACCCGAGCGCTCACTTGCACGATCTCATCGACACCGGAGCCCCCCTCTAGCTCCGGTCGCTCGTTCATCGTGCGAGCAAGTCGCGCCAGGCGCTGGTTCACGTCGTTCACGATCGATCCCCCCTGGCTCGTTCGGATATTCGATTACGACATCCACGATAACGCCTGTCGAACACACGACAGCGCGACCCGAAAAGGGGGCTGAAGCACGAAATCTACTGCACGACAGCACGTTCTACGAAGGGCTCTCTACCGAGCTTCGTTTCACGACCCCGAATCGGCCCCGAACACTGCGTATCGTGACCCCGCGGTCACGTGTGCAACGTCGATCGCGGCGATCGTCCGTACGCCTCTTCGTACAGGGCCACGAACCTGCTGACATGAGCGAATCCCCATCGCGTGGCAATCGCTTCGATATCCGTGCCAAGACCGGGATCGGCGGCCTGAAGCTCCCGGTGTGCTGCGTCGAGGCGCGTGCGCCGTACGTACGCCGTGAACGTGGTGCCGACGTGGCGCAGAAAAGCGTCGCGCAGCGCCTGTGGGCTCACGTGGGCGGCTTCGGCGACCGCGACGAGATCGATGTCGGCACCGATGTGAGCGTCGATGAACGCGATTGCCCGACGCACGGTCGCCGGGTGCGCATCGTGGTGATCCTGCGGCGTCGACTCGGTTCTCGCCGAGTTCGGATACGCCTGCAGCACGCTGGCGGCAATGATCTGACTGGCGGTCGAGGCGACGAGGGGCGAAGGCTCCGTATCGGAGAGCACGGTCCCCCGCACGTACGCGATGCTGCGTCGTAGATCGTGTGCGGCTTGCGCCGAGATGGGCCGATTGTCGAGGAGACGCACCTGCCCGTCTCCACCTGCCTCGGGCGCCGCGACGCGCGTGAGCAGAGACGGATCGAGAAGGGTGAACTCCAGACGAGGCGCGTGCGCGAGGCCGCTGTACGGCAGGCCGGGCCTGCTGATCAGGAATTGGTCGCCTGGCCCGAACGTGTCGTCGCGCCCCTGGCCGGTGTCGTCGATGGTGTTGGACAGAATGTCGCAGATGATCAGATGGTCGGGCGGCTCGGCGGAGTAGCCGATGTCGAACGTGTAGTCGAGATCGTCGAAACCGACCGCGGGTGAAATGGCGCGTCGGCTGATCCGGGCGCGGGTCAGATCACCGACAGCCTCGATGCGCATGGTCGAATACAGATCGCTGACCAGTTCTTCGATGCGACCGACATCGGTGCTGTCGAAGTCCAGGGGTTCCATTCGCATCGTTCCCCGAGAGTGATTGTTCCTACGCAGTACAGCTTCAAACTACTCCTGCGGTCCGGAACCATCAGAGGAGAAAGACACCGAAACGAACGAACCCGGCCCTCTGTCGAGGACCGGGTTCGGTCTGGCGGTGGCGGAGGGATTTGAACCCTAATCGCCGCCTTGGTCAGCGGCTTACACGGCGCTTGAGCAGGCATGTAGCGTCATTGGGTGTGACCCCACGTGAGTGGTTCTGAACGCCTTGTGTGGTCAGATTGTGGTCGCTGTTCCGCTTCTCGCCGAACGCAGCTGGCGGCGCTGCAGCGAGTGTTGGGCCACAGGATCTGGCGCTCGATCTCCTGCATCTGCTGCACCTCGACCGATAGCGCCTCGTCGCGAGTGACCGATAGACAATGCTTGTTGAACAGCTAGTACCGCTCGGCGACGAGCTCATCTACGCGGGCACGAAAGGGCGACCACTGAGGACTGACTAGGTCGGACAGGCCCCGCCAGTAGCTGGACAGCAAGTTGGATTGAAGTCGCTGCTTAGGCTGCGGATGAATGCGGCACCATCTCGATACCCTCCCTTAAGCCATCGTCCTACAACCATGACGCTCACTCGCGACGCGCCAGCGGACCTCAACGTGAGGCTGGCAGACTGCGCACGCGAGCCCATCGTCCATGTGTCGTCGAGCAGCAGGACGTGGTGCCCGGTCACCGACTTCCCTGCCGGCCGAAGTTCAAATTGGCGACCTGAGACTATGCGTTCCTTAGTGGCGGTAGATGCGGCGACAAGTTGCGCGCCGTCACGTCGTGTGGCTCTCATATCCGCGGCCATCGTCACAAAGGGGTGGTCTCCCGGCCGGTTGCTCAGCGATGGGATTGCAAGACGCATGCTGACTGGCTGGCCGACCACGTGAGCAATACAGGCCTCGTGGGCGACCAGACCGGTAAACAGCAGGCTCCGCACAACGCGGGTCAGCCGTTGGCGTGTCGCTGCGGACGGACTGTCCTTGTAATGCCGGAGCAGGGTGGCGGACTGTGTGCCCTCGATGCCGTAGACGAGTGGCGCTACAAGGTCTAGCCTGCCGCTCGGCGTGTGGGCGCATGGGTAACACTCGGCGTACCCGTCATAGACGAGAGTCGTGCAGGTCGAGCAGGTCCGTTCATCGCGAACCGTGTTGCGGAGGTAGCCACCCGCACGTTCGACGAGCTCGGCCTGTGCGTCTGTCAGCCTCACCGCGACCTCGTCCCTTGTCAATCGCCCAGCGACAACACGGGCAGCGACTCGTTAGGCAAGACATCGGCACTAACCACCTCTTCGACGACAGCCATGGTCTCAGCAGTGCTACTTGCTACATGAACGCCTGGCCGTCCGATCATGGCCCTTCCCCACTCCGTGCCATTCACAACCAGGTCAGTGAGGATGACTGGCCGACCATGATCCACCGCTAGACGCGCCTGAATTCGTGCTCCGCTGTGCTCGCTAGCTTCTACGACCACGGAGGCTCGTCCGATGCCTGACATGACCGCGTTCCGCATGGGAAAGTGCTGGCGGCGGGGTGGCGCGCCGGGAAAGAACTGCGAAATGAGTGCGCCTGCATCAGCGACACGCTGATGCAGGTCTCGGTTCGCTGCTGGGTACGCAACGTTGATACCCGTCCCGATCACCCCAATCGGGCGACCACCTGCAGCCAGCGTAGTCAAGTGCGCTGCCGTATCGATGCCGGCAGCGAGGCCCGAGATAACCGAGATTCCTCGATCAACCAGGCCACCAGCGACGTTCTCAGCAATCGAAATCGCTCGGGCCGACGCCGTCCTTGAGCCAACAACGGACACGCCAATCTCATCATGATGAACCTTGCCGCGCATGAAAAGGACCGGCGGGAGTTCGTGGATCTCGCGAAGGCTGGCCGGATACCTGTCGTCGAGCACAGAAATGACGTCGAACCCACCCTGCGCCCAAGACTGCAGCTGCTCCGTTGCGTCGCTCAGGTAACCGCCGCCATCGCTCATGCCCTCAAATGTCGGCGGATGTAGTTCGTTCCAGATGTCGACCGCGGAGCCACGAAGTGCGACCTCGGAGGCGATTGCTGGCCAGGTCATTTTGTGCGGCCGCTCAGCAAGGAGGGCGAACAGAGCTATGTTCTCCTCTGCGCTTATATCAGCCATGACCGACAGCTTAGGACGACCAGGGGCGATTGGCAGCATCCCGGCGAGACCCGACACCGCACAGTCAGCGATCCACCGCTCGAGACCTTTAGTCGTGTAGAACATACTTTCGAATATACTGTTGAGCTCTGACATGAGGATGAAAAGGGATGAGCCATCGCAAAGTCGTCACGTGGTCTCGAGACCGACGCGGCTGATCCCCGCGGTAGCCGCTCCGCTGCCGGCACAGGGAGACATGACTGCCAACCTCGCGTTTCCCGACAACACGGGCCATAGACGCGGTGCGCGTTCGGCGCTGGGGCTTTGCCCAGTTCAGACTCCTAGTAACGCACGTGTGCGATCTGAACCCAGGCTCGTCGAATCAGGCCGCTAGCGCTGCATTGGCAGTGAGCATCACGAGTCTTGCTGTGGGGTGACATCTGATGTCTTCTGTAACTCCGAGTTACGGGAGACACCTGATGTCTCGGGAGACACAGAACTGGGGTGACACCCCATGTCACCCCAGAACGGACGAACTCTGCGCCCATCGTGGACCCGGAGCATAGGTAGGGGGTGTCTACTGCCTAGCTGGATGGGCATTGTTGCGCAATGCATTTGGATGGCGATACCGTGCGCTCGGCGGTAGACGCTATCGCCACGGAAACTCGCCATCTCGGCAGCGAGAGGAGGAGGTGTGGCACGACAACGAGACCAACAAGGCCCGTGCCCTTCGTGCAAAGCTCCGGCACCGCTTGAGCCGCTGATTTCAACCGCCGAGCTCGCCTCTATCCTCGGCTGCGCAAAGAAAACGATCCTCAATTCTCGGTGTCGCGGCGGACATGAATTGTTCGATCTTGGATTCCTGCCGATGGGCGTCAACTCCGGACTCCGCTGGCGCCCAGCCGATGTCCGAGCGTACATCGACAAGCTCGCGCCAAAATGAGCAGCAAGCAAACGCCGGACGACAAGCGCGGACCAAGCCCTGACGACGGTTTCAGCACGGGGCCATATCGCAGTGGCTGGCGTGCTTTCGATCCGCCGGATCAGGCGACTGTCATGGAGGTGAGGGCCCAGTTGCTGCTCGCGGCGCGGTCGCATATGCGGCACCAGGGATGGAGCACCAGCGAGGCGGCTGACAGATTCGGCGTGAAAAGGTCCACGATCAAGGACATACGGGGTGGGCGCGTAGATCATTTGGACACAGAACTGCTGTTGCGGATGATCGGGTGCGCCGGCCTTGCTGTCGACATCTCAGTGAAGTCGGCTGAGGTGTCGGCAAACGAGTAGGGCTCTGGGGCTCTGGGGCTCTGGGGCTCTGGGGCTCTGGGGCTCTGGGGCTCTGGGGCTCTGGGGCTCTGGGGCTCTGGGGCTCTGGGGAGATGGTCACAAGGCTGTGCCCCTGCCCTCAAGTGAGAGTCAGGGGCACAGTCAGAACTAGTGGCCTGCTAGGTAACCTGCTGCTTGCTCATGCATCACATCTCCCACCACTGGGAGTACAGCTGCCAGAAGACTTCTGACCTCTTCCATGGTGAGCATCAGCTCCAGCTGTGGCACCTCTGTGGTGATCAGAACCACTGGGGTCTCACCCTCTTGAAGCTCAGCCTGGAAGGTGGCTCCTGCTGCTGCTGCTTCTGTCCACATCCTCATGCAGCAATGTCCTGTGCTGCAAGGAGTTCTGCCTGATCTGCCAGCTTCAGCAGGGCTTGAGCCAGAAGCCTGGATTGATGGGGGGTGAAGTCCATCAGCCCCTCTGTCAGGTGCTCTGTTTGCAGAGTCACCAGGGGTGAGCTTTCAATGCTGCCAGCTGTCAGCTCAAGAGGCTGCCCAACTGTGCTGTGGATCTGATGACTCAAGAAGGTTGTTGACATGGGGATGCCACCTGTTCTGGGGGAGTGAGAAAGTAGCCTCTGTGGGCCTGTGCTCCAGATCTGGAGCTAACCCAAAATGTACACCCCCCTGTACATCTACACAAGCTTTCAGCAACAGTCAGTCAGACAGCAAATCTTCACTAGCAGAACACTTCTCGCGCTCCTTGATCATGGTGTTGATACGCGTCCGGCTGATCTCAGCCGTTCGGTACACGGCACTGATTGATACACCGGCATCCAGTGCGGCGTAGATCGCGGCGCGCTGCTCGGCTGCAGCAGACTCTGCGGCCCGTAGAGCTGCTCTGTTCGCTGCAGATGCAGCTGCCACGGCCGACAATAAGACCTCATCGTTCACTAGGTCATTGTCCGCGAGTGCAGTACCAGCCCGCAACACCAAACTGCGACAACTGATGTCGGGGCAAGATGGTTGACTGGAGGGCATGAACCGAACGGAGTATCTCGCTGTGGCGTCCGCGATCCAGGCACATGCCCGCGGCAAGAACGTCGTCCCGTTTCCGCCTGACCGCCGGCACGAATTCGAACTGGCCGCGGTGCGAGTCGCCGCTGTGCTCGCCGGGTCGGCTAATGTGGCCGCGGAGTTCGTCGACCGGCTCGGGATTTCAGCAGAACCGGATCTGATGGAGTGTGTCTTCGACATCACCGATCAGATCGTGCAGCATGCAGACACCGAGTGCGTCCCCATCGATGACATCTTCATTGAGACCGCCACACAGTTCGCCTTCCGAGACGTGGCGAAAAACGAGGAGTCCACTCGATGAGGGCTTCACATCGACGATGAGCGCCTGGCGGTAGCTCATCGTGCCGACGCCGGCCACCTGATCGGGTACACCCGCCGTGCACAATCAGCGGGTGCCAACATGCCTTTGTTCGAAGTTGCGTCAAGCGTTGAATAGCTTTCTCGCGGAGCTCCTCACTGCTCAATGGGCCGCGAATGTATTACTCCCTCTCGTCATCGCGGGACTCGGAATCTTCGCGACCTACAGGATCTTCGTGCGACAGCGCACTCATACGGAAGCGGACCAGAAGGCAGCGAAGAACCAGGCCTTCGCTAGCGCTTACGCCGTGAAGGCCAGGGCGGCGGCGGCTCAACTCGACACTCTCTATCACAACAGCTACGCCGACGACATCGGAGCCGCGGCTCACCATACGTACATGTCTGGCCTTCTCAAAATCTGCACCGACGCCAGCGACGCCGCCGACCTACTGGCCGAGCAAGTAGACCAGCCTGGCCATTTGACCAACGCGGCCAAGACCGTCCCCAGCGTCTATCTTGCGCGTCTGATCTCCATTCGTCATCACAGCGACATAACTGACGGCCTCAGCGACCTCCAGTCCTTCGTCGTTCGACAGCGAATCCACGAGCTCACCGGCCTGCAGGCAGCGCATCTTCTTCGTAAGGTCGCCCTGGCCGCCGAGAAGTGGGACGGCGATGAACAGCACCAACTCGCAGCGGTCTCTTCGCTGGCCCCTCCGCCTCAGAAGCGAACGGAGACAATCGAGGAATTCGAGTTAGTGTCCGCGGAGTACCGCCGATGGGGCGGAGAGCAAGCCGACATGTTGGCAAATGACCTCGACAACCTTCGAGAGATGTTCGGCAAGGCTCGACTTTCGTTATGACCGAGGGCCGCTGACCAGTCTGGTTCCTGGTTAGCGGCCCTAGAGTCATCTCCTGGTGAACGAGAGGGTTTGCTGATTGAGGAAGGTCCGAGCCCGGCCCATTGCCTCGTCGAGGTTCTGCACGTGCAGATGGATCTGCGGCGATGCGCCGCTTCCGTCCCACTCCGCCGCTGCAATCGGCTGGCTCGCTTGCGCGGTGGCGACCCGAGCTGCCTGACCGGTCCCCGAGGGGTCGAGCCCTTGCTGCGCGAGCGTCGCCATCGCGGCCATACCGGCCGGGGTCTGCGCGTACGGAACCTGCCCCTGCGCGGAGGCGGCGTTCGCAGCGATCTGCTGCGGCACCGTCCACACCGCGTTCGCCAGCGCGCCGAGAGCACCGCCACCGGGGGTGAACCCGATGTCGGAGAAGAAGCCGTCGACGTTGGCCTGCAGGAACGCCTTCCCGGCACCGGCGATGCGGTCCGGGTAGGTCGAGAGCACCGACTGCGGCGACGAACCGGTCAGATCAGGGCCGTAGCCCTGCGTCCGGTCGACTCCGTCGCCGTAGGTGGCAAGGCCGTCGGCGAGCACCTTGTCGCCCTCGGGGTCTCCGCTCGACTTCGGGACAGCAACCGCGAGCGGTACACCGGCCTTGAGCTGAGCGAGGAAGTCCGCGAGGATCTTCCAGTGCTCCGGGTTGACGACGTACTCGTTGCTCCCGGTGGCGTTGTTGACGAGGTTGAGCCCCGGCGGCAGTGAGCCGCCGGTGTCCCGGTTGAGCGGATTGAGCTCGCGGAGCCACGAAATGCCGTCGCCGACTGCGTCCTTGACGGTGTCGTAGATCCCCGCGACCGCATCACCGAGCCCGTCGATCTTGCTGGTCACGAACTCCGAGAGCGGGGCCGTGACCTGCTCGAACAGAGCGGGCAGAGCTTCCATGAACGCGGGCGGCGGAGTGCCGATATCGTTGACCTTGTCCCGGATCGGGGACAGGATCGCGCCGATGATCTCTTCCGCCTTGGTGGCGAGCCAGCCCTTCTTGTCCGGGCCGTTTCCGCCGCCACCGGGCCCCGGGTCGACGAACGCGCCGTCGACGATGGGCAGGTGGTACTTCCACGGGAACTGACCGTTCGACGCGCCAGCAGCGTTGCCGCCGTACTGGACGTCGCCCTCCATGCCGCCGGACTCGACGTTGATGTCGGGCAGGCCCTCGATACCGGAGAGCGTGCCGGCGGTGTGACCGCCGCCAGGACCACCCGGATCGTCGTGGACGCCGATGGAGAACCCGGCCCCGAGGCCACGTTTGAAGCCCATCGGGCCGTTCTCGCCGCCGTTGAACGAACCGGTGTAGAAGTACCGCTTCCAGGTGTCCTGCCCGAGGATCGCCGCCGCGATGGACGACATGAACCCGGAGCAGTCGAACGAGTCGTTGACGAAGCGTGGACCCGCCCACTGGTACGGCTTGCCGTCCTGCGCCTTGGCGAAGTCGTGGCCGCGTTTGAGCGCATCCCACGCCGGGTCGTCCTTGGTGACCCGTCCGCCGGTCTCCATCCCGATCTGGAACATGCCCTCGGACTGCGGACGCTTGCCCTGCTGGGCGGCAGCGTTGAACGCCAGGAGGTTGTCGACACCGGCCGCTTCGACAGCGGGCACGGACATGACGACCTCACCGGGTGCGAGGACGCGGATGACGCCGTCCTTGCCGCGCTTGGTGCCCGGCTCGAGTGGAACCTCGCCGCCGGTCTCCATGCCGATCAGGGGGACGTCGTTCCAGTCGGGCAGCTTGCCGAGCAGGAACTTGTCGACCGAGGAGTAGGCCCGCCCGATACCGCCGTTGATGACGTTCGAGATGACCCAGTTGATCTTCTCGGACATGAACGCGGTGACGTCGGACCAGATGTCCTTGATCCCCTGCCCGATTTCGGAGAAGAAGCCCTTCACACCGTCGAGCCCGGTCTTGAGGCCCGGGAAATGCTTGTCGACGATGTCGGAGACGCCGGTGCCGATTGCCGACGGCAGATCACCCCAGGAGGTGACTGCGCCGTCGGTGATGTTGGCGAGGAACGAGTCGGCGAGGCCGCCGAGACCTTCGGTGCGCAACGTCTCCCACGCGGGAGCGATGTGCTCGTTCCAGCCTGCGGTGATGTCGTTCGACAGGCTGTTCCAGGCGTCGGAGGCTGTGCCCTTGACGTCGTCGATGAACCCGGAGCCGAGTTCGCCTGCGCGGGTGGTGACGTCGCCGAGCCAGGTGCCGACTCCACCTGCGGTGTCGGACACCGAGGTGGTGAAGTTGCCCCACGAGGTCTTGGCGTCGTCGAAGATCTCCGAGATCGGCTTGCCGCCGACCGTCATCGGACCGGAGAACATGTCCCCGATCTCCGAACCCTGCTCGGAGAACCAATTGCCGACGCCGCTGGCCGTCTTGGACAGCCAGCCCGGCTGCTCTTCCGGTGCGATGCCGAGTTCGGCCTCGTAGGCCGCGTAGTCCTCCGGGCGTGCACCGACCGAGCGGCCACCACCGCCCACGCGGGACGCATCGCCCTTGGGCTCGTCGTCGCCGCCGAACAGTCGCTTCCACAGACCGCCGTCGTACTCATCGGTTTCGTTGTTGTAGCCCAGGACGGAATTGAAGTTACGGGCTACCCCGCCCCAGAACCCCGCGTCGTTATCGGCGGCATTCCACGCCCCCGATATGAACCCGGCGCCGTCAGCCTGGCCTTCGTCGAGCTGCTCGGGCGTCCACCCGACATTCTCCCCTCTCTCCTGCGCCTCATAGACCTCCATGTCGCGTCGAGGAGTGTTCGCTCCTCGAAACCATCGGGCCGCCGATGCTGCCTTGTCGATGATGTCGGCGATCGCTGAGCAGGTGGCCCTGACGTTCTCGAAGAACTCCTCGAGACGGCGCTGCCCCTCCTCGGACCCCAGGAACTCGTTCCACTTGTCGAGGGTCTGGGAGATCGACACCAACATGCCGTCGCCGGTCTCTTCACCGCCGTCGAGAATGTTGTCGATCAGGTCGACGATCTGACCGCCAATGTGCCAGAGCTCGGCGAACTTGTCGATTGCGCCCTGGATCCACTCCTTGAGCTCCCCGGACTCGCGCATCCGGTCCATCGAGTCGGCGAATCGCTGCGCCCACCCGAGGAATCCGCCTTCGCCGTTCTCGCCGCCCATCAGGCCCGGTAGGAACTCCGAGCCGACGGTGGCGACGTCGAACAGACCCTCGCCGAGCTTGCCGAGTCCCTGCAGGAGGTAGTCGACGGCTTCGGCGGTGTTGTCGAAGATCGTCGCCAGGTCGAGACCGAACTCGTCGGTCGACATGAACGACAGTGCGCCCTTGAGGTTTTCGTTGATCTTGTCGGCGATCTTCGACAGACCGGCCTCGACCTCGGGCATCTGCGCGTTGGCGAGGTCGACGATGGAGGTGCCGAGACCGTCGAACAGTTCGTCCTGGACGGCGAACCGGGTCTCTTTCCACTCGTCGGCGATGGAGCGCAGATCCTTGACGAACTGCTGCGCGTTCGGCGAGAGGTCTTTCAGAGCCTCGTTGTACTTGTCGAGAGCGGGGTTGGCGTTCTTGGTGGCGTCGGCGACCGCATCGACCGCGTCGGCGATGGCCTCTTGGGCGTTGCGGTTGTCGCGTGCGACGTCGCGCTGGGTGCGCTGCAGATCCCGTTCGGAGGTGACGAGGTTCTTGTTCGCCTGCTCGACGTTCTCCTTCGCGGCGATGACGCCCTCGGAGCCCTCGATACCGTCCTTGTTGGCCTTGATGGCATCTTCACGCAGGTCGGCGTTGCGTTCGCGGACCTCGTCGATGCGCTGCTTGGCTTCGTCGACACCGAGTACTGCTTCGGCGACGTCGAGCTGGGTGACCGGCTGCCCGTTCTGCCCGAGGGTGCGCAGTCGTTCCTGGGCGCGCTGCAGCGAGAGGATCGCGCCGCGTTCGTCAAGGGCGGAGCCCTTGAGTTCGAGGTTCAGATCCTGGATCTGTTCGAGCGCGTCCTTGCGGGACTGCGTGAGGTCGTCCTGGGCCCGCTTCGATGCCTTCTGGGCGTCGACGACGGATTCTTCGGCTGCGACGAGGGAGTCCGCGCCGCGTTCGGCGGTGAGGGCTGCGTTCTCGTAGGCGTCTCGGACGCCGCGCTGGGCGCGTTCGATGTTCTTCGCCGAGTCGGCCTGGCTCGATGCGGATTGGTTCGCCGCTTCTGCGCCTGCGGTGATGGCGTCGGTGACGCCTCGGGTGCCGACGACCATCGTGGCGATGGTGGCGGCGGCTGCTGCGGCGGCTGCCGGGAGCAGTGCGATGACGCCGAGTGCTTCGCGGGCGGAGGCGATCAGCGGGATCAGGGTGACGACACCGAGGCCGATCATGGCGATCTTGGCGACTCCGGCCATCTTGGCGATGCCGCCGAGCGAGGACAGCAGCCGCGCCGCGCCGCCGCCGAGTCCTCCCCCGCTGTTGGTGTCGATGTCGATGGTGTAGCGCTGGCGGAGGCGACGGAGCAGCAGATCGACTTCGTCTGCTGCGACGCGGGTGTCTGCGTCGACGCGGATGGTCACCGAGCGCGGGATCGAGCGGATGAAGGCGTCGATCTCTGCGGCGGCGACGCGGGTGTCGACGTTGACGGCGATGGAGATGTCGCGGCCGACGAGGGTGCGCGAGTTCAGTTGCCGCTGGAACGAGTCCCAGTCGGCGCGGACCTGGACGTCGACGACGGGTCGGACCGAGCGGATCGCGGACTCGACCTGAGCGCGGTATCTGGAGGCATCAACGGCGAGCTGAACCGGTGCTGTGAGGTGCATTCGCTGCACCTGGGCCTTTGCTTCCGACAAGAAGCGACTGAGGTCAGGGACCACTCTGACACGTGCCTGGCCAGCGTCGAACGGTCCCGTCACGTGTGCTCCCTATGGTCATCTCCCCCAACATCGCGAGAGAATCTTTTTGTACTGCACATTGTATCGCTACGAACGGCTGCGAGTAGTCCGCGGGGCACTACATAAGGCATCCTGATTGGTCACCAGAACTTGACTCAAGGACGTCGGGGGTGGCGGAGTCCGACAGAAGGCGCGTCATGGATCCGTAGAAGAGCCTGTGGCAATGCTTAGCGAACGCTGACTGGGTCGCGAACACCCTCATCCCGCTGATCGTCACCGCGGTCGGGATCGTGCTGGCCCTTTGGTTCTTCCGACACCAGCTCGACGCAGACCGTGCGCTGCACAGCCCCATCGAACGATGGAACGAGGCTGCCGCGCTCCCAATTGTCGACCTTCTCTTGAACGACTCAAGACACGCGATTCATCGCGTCGACGACGCGTCGTCTAACAAGCCGGATACACGCTTCACCGCCGCGACAGGACACACCGCATCTAACACTTCGACTCGATAGTGGCGTCGGTCGGCAAGGATGTGCCGATGACCGACATCAACAACCCGGCGCACAGACTCCACCACGTGCTCGTGCAGATGAAAAGTCTCAACCCGGACATTGCTCTCAAAACAACGCTTGAGCAGTTCTTCGAAACTCAGCGCCAGAACCAACTCCTACGAAAGCTCGCGATGCTCACCCAACTGCCCGAGAAAGCGATGGATGCAATCACCGCCGTCGCCAACCGACAGGAGCTCGACCTCAACGGCCCGCAAGTGACCCTCTACAGAAGTTGGTACAGCAACGTCGTTGCGGCGTTCAAAAAACTCGACTCACTCGGAAGCCCCACATCTACTGTCAACCGCGCCTACACCACAGCGGACCTCAACAGCCTGCAAGCAGCCGCCTTCTGGATCTCGCACCAGTACCCGCCGACAAACGCAGAGGACGACATTGCAGTCCTGCGCGACCGAGCCCTCGATATGGCGCAGCTGGTGCGCGACTGCGCCGACCTCCCTGCAGACCTCAGATCCGCGCTACTTCAGCAAATCGGCCGCATCACCAGCGCGCTCGACGAAGCCTGGCTCATCGGAACCGAGGGACTGCGCACCGCCAGCGACGTAGCCTATGGCGCCATCATCCGAACCCTTACCCACACCGGACTACCCGAAACCCAACAAGGTCGAACAGCGCTCCACCGAGTCGGCCAATTCGTCACTGCCGTCGGTCTGGTCACCGGAACCATCGGAGGCATTGCCGCTCTCCCCGGACAAGTTGAGTCCGCGGTGCAGGTGTTCACGGGCACCGACGCGCTCCCTACCATCGAGCAACCCGCCGCGATCGAACAGTGACAGAGTGGGAAAGTTTCTGGGCGCACCTCTTAAGCGGCGAATGGGTCGCCGACACAGGAGTGCCCCTGGCGTTAGCTGCCCTCGGACTGTGGCTCGCCGGCAAGTACGTCAAGACGCAGCTCAATGCAGACCGGCAGCTCGATCTCGCTCAACGCCACCGCGAATTCTCCGCCGACTACGCCGCGGTGCTTCGACGCAGCGCCTCCGAAATAGACGCCCTGTACGACGCCTTCAGCCGCGACACCGCCGCCGACGCCGACGCCGGAGGTAGATACAACCGAACACTCGACCGCATCCTCAAAAACTGCGAAGAAGCAGCGGAACTGTTCAACTCCAGGATCGGCACCAACCCCTTCGGCGAAGCAGGCATCACCATCGCCGCAACACACAGCACCTGGCTGCTCAGAATCCTCCAGCACACCGAGGCGCAACCCCAGCCGCCGTCGGAGATGCACGGCCTCTACAACCGCCAGAGCATCCACGACCTAGTAGGTGGCGACGCCCAAGCCCGCTTCAAGGAACTTGCCCTCGACGTCGACCGCTGGGACGGCACCCGTCAGAAGAAGAGCCGCAACAAGCGAGCGCCCCAGCCCGCCACCATCACCGGAACCACCAACGCGGCTCACGACCTCATACCACCACCGAGCTACAAAGGCGTCACCTCCGACACCTACTTCGACTTCATCCAAAAGTTGCACGAATGGGCAAGCGGACAGGACAGGATCATCGGAGCCAAACTGGCACAGATCTTCCCGGCTCCCGGCGAGTAGCCAGGAGAAACTAAGACTTCGAGCCGTCGCCTCCGACGTGGTCGCGTGTGCGCGCACGCGTGCGCGAGAGTGCTACCAGGTGCACAAGGCGACGCTCGCCACGTTGATTACCCTATTGAGCTGGGTAGATGCGCGCTGCGACGGCATGTGGGGGCGTGTTCAGTTGCGGGGTGGTTGCGAAGTAATGCAGGTGCCAGTTCAGGCAGCGAATGCTTCTGCGAAGTTGCCGGTCCAGACCATCCGACCGGGCCACCGAGGAGTGATTGTTGCTTGCGAGAGGTCGGCGATGGTGAGTTGGTAGGCGAAGGTTGCGGTGACGATGCCGCCGGGTGGGATGAGGCCGCTTCCTTTGATGTCGTCGGTTCGTAGGCCGTTGACGGTGCCTGCTAGCCATTCAGCTTCGGCGGAGGCTCCGCCCGGTCCGTAGTTGAGGTACGGCGCGTACCAGTCGGCTGCGTCGAGGGTGTCGTTCCCGACGTTGCGAAGTTCGAACGATATGAGGGTGAAGCTGCTGTATCCGGTTCCGGTGCCGTCGAATTGGTTGGTCGAGGGGCCTTCGGTGAGCGCTGTGACGGTCACGGCGAGTCCGTCGTCTGCGTAGGTGATGGTGTCTCGCGGTCCGGCAATCTTGCTGGATGTGTCTGTAGGCGTGGCGGCTTCGGTGAGTTGGGACGGTTCGACGGCAGCGCGGGTGGTCGTTTTGGGCGCCGGGTCACTGCCGTCCAGGGCTGAGACGGCAATGCCACCGAGAAACACCACGAGGAAGATGACGGCGAGGGTCTGCAGGGTCTTGTTCGGCTTTTTCTTCGCCGGCCTGTGAGGGGCGGTTTGTGAAGTGAGTGGCGCGACGATGTGGCGGGGTTGGGTTGCGGGGGTCCATTGAGCGCCATCCCAGTATCGGTTGATATTGGGATCGACGGGGTCTGGGTACCATCCTGCAACTGTCATGGGTCACAAGTATCAGATCTTCCGACCTTTCCTGCGACGCGACGGCTGTCTGCCGCTCAACATCATTCGGTTGAATGACGTTGAGCGGAGGACAATGTCAGGCGACCGTCTGAGTCGCACTCATGCGTAAGCCGTCGAAGTAGGAGCGACGTTTCGGGTCGGTCGGGTACCCGAACACCGGATACGCCTTTTCCAACGCCACGAGTCCGGATGCGTCAGGTGCTCGGCATGTTCCGTTGCGGCGGTGCGCGTCGAACGCCGATATCGAACTGTAGGTGAGGTGGCAGCCGGAGCAGTGGCATGTTGCCTGGCCGGACCACCGTTCGTCACAGCGACTGCACGCGAAGGGAAGTGGGCGGCGGGCAGATGCTGGCTCGCCGATCACTGTGCCGTGGTCATCGATGTCGAACATGGTCAGCGTCATGAGAATTCCTATAAGTCAAGCTGCGACGAGCGGCGCAGTCAGGCGGTCGGGGGTCGCGTCTTTCTTCCATCTGCGAACTGTGGTGGCAGGGACGTTTAGGGCTGCGGCGGTGTCGGCGACCGTGCGCCCGTCGGAGAGGTAGGCGAGCGCTTGGCGCCGACGTGCTTCTGGCCCTTGGTCTCTGTTGAGCGCGACCGCGAGGTGCGTTGACAAAACAAGGGCTGCGGGAGGGACTACCGCGACGGAGACTGCGATAACAGCGCCGACGGGTGGGCCCGCGAGGTAGGCGTGTACGGCGTTACCTATCAGCGAGACTGAGGATGCGGTGATCAGAATGGTCCAGGCGAACCATCGGTTTCCCTCGAGCGCGACCACTGCGATGGTGGCGACGACGATGAGGCCGTCGACAACGATGGGCCAGAGGGCGGGGATGGTGACTCCGGCTTGCTCTGCGAGATCTTGGAGTGCGGTGAAGCTGATCGCGAAGGCCAGTGCGGCGATCGTCATGGTGCTGGTGCCGGCTACGAGTGTGGCGAGTCGTTTGCGGTCGGTCACTTCGAAGTCCGCGTCGGGGTCGAGTAGTTCGGGGACGTTGCTGTTCTGGAGGTGGTGTGCTTCTTGGGGAGAGTGCGAGGGGGTTTGGTGTAGGTCATCGGGTGCCTCTCGGGTAGGTGGCTGTTGGATTGACCCGTCATCTGCGCCCTTGCGTTTCCCCCTCTCTTTAAGAGAGAGGGGGAAAGCGTAATTAGGCGGGCCGTAATTAGCGTGAGGTGATGCGTGATTACGTTGACCAGCGGCTCGGTGACGGAGCGTGGCGGTCGGCGACCTGGTCGGGGTGCAGGTTGGGAGTCGTGGGGCGTAATTCTCCGACCAGGGGTTATGCAGCGAGCGTGATTAGTGCGTGATTTCGATGTACCCACGTTGCAGCGACCCCACCCCGGCTGCCGGCGCGTTGCATCAGCACACCTTCCGATTCGAGTTTCTGCAAGGCACGCCGCGCCTTCTGCGCCTCGGCCGGGGAGACGCGACCCTGCTCGTTGAGTGCGGTAGCCGCCGCCTTCGCGGTGAGGCCCGACGGCCCGCTAGCGTCGACGAGCGACGCGAGATCGGCCTCATCGAGCACAGTGACCGATCCCGCTGCACGGTCATGGAGTAGCTTGAGCGGCCCAACAACGTCCCGTGGCTGCTTGACATGGCTCATCGAGACGACGTTGTCGCCGGGGTCGCCCTGCAACAGGAACACGGATCCCGCACCGCTCGTGATCCAGGTGCTGCCGTAGATGTCGTCGATCCCCAGTGCACCATCGCGACCGTCCGCTCTAGTCTTCTTCACGTGATGTAGCTCGATGAGCTCAACCCCGCTCTGCAGCAGCATCTGTCGGGCCCGGTTGTACCCGGCGCCTGTCTCGTCGGAGGACAACCCGAGTGCGGCGTCCTTCAGCGAATCCACGATGACCACGCCTGCCGAGGTCCGATCTGCGAGCTCCATCAAGGTTGCGGGGTGGTCAGCGAAGTCCGCGGGGGGAGGGCCCTGTAGGACCGTCAGGCCGTTCTCCAACTGCTCTCGTTGTTCCTCCCCGAACATGCGGCCCAGTGCTCCGCCGATCTGTCGGGGTCGGTCCATCGCTAGATACAGCACCTGATCGGCCCGAGCTACGGCATAGCCCAGCAAGTCGCCGCCACAGAGCATCGATTTCACAAGGTTGCCCGCGAGGGTGGTCTTCGCGACTCCTTGCGGGCCCGCGATCATCAGCGCTTCGCCTTGCGACCACAGGCTCTCTTCCCCTGCGCCCCATAGGTTCACGGTGTCCTTCGGCATGTCGAGGATGAACGACGCCCCGTCAACGAGGAAGTCAGCTGCCCCGGACTCGCCGTATCGGTGTTCATTCTCGGTCACGGGCGCACTCCGCTCAGCACTGACGGGTGCTCACTGCCAGTCCACATGCGGCAGAGCCCGTGTGCCCGTGATGGGCGCCTGGACTCGACGACACCGGCCTTCTCAATGATTCCTGCTCGATGGGCGGCCATAAACGCGACACCCCACCAGCGGGGGTTGGGCGGATCCGGCAGTCCGTTCTCCGTAAGGTCGTACGCACTGAAGCGGATCCCACGGCGCGCCATCTCAGCGATCGCTGCCTCTGCGTCGACTGGCCATGTGTCGGCAAGCGCGACTGGCATTTCTGGTAGCGGGAGCTGGCGATCTGGAGCGGATGTGCGTATGCTCATCATTACCTTCTTTAGTTGTGTAAGAACAGAATTCAAGCTGTCAGAAGAAGAGATCCCTCGGTAGCGTGACCGAGGATTGCTGGGACAGTCGGCGGATCCGCGATATGACGGCCAGGTCATTCGCGGGCCCTTCGCCTTGGGCAGCTCTCACTGGCGCGAGTCCGCCAATCAGGATGCGATCCGGTCGGTTCGGTCGCGCTTGTTCGAGTCGAGCCAGCTGTATACATCTGCTGGGTCGTACATGACACGTCCCGTGGCACGAATGAACCTAGGCCCGGTGCCTTTGTAACGCTCCTGCGCCGCAGACTCCGTCGAGATACCCCTCCATTCAGCGTATTCACGTGCAGTCCAGGGCCTTTCACGGGTTTCCATCTACCTGACCTTTCGCCGAGTTCTCAAGCCTCTCTTTTATGAGGCATGAGGAACGCTAACGTCCGATCAGGCCCGATGTCAATCCTTCAAAATCTGAGGTACCTTTTCGCAGTGTCGATTACAGACCTTTCCGCAACTGTTGGCCGAAACGTTCGATTCTTCAGAACAACAGCAGGCGCATCCGGCGATGCGTTGGCCCGCGCCACACACCAGTTCGGCTTGAACTGGTCCGATGCCCGCATCAGCACGTTGGAAAGCGGAAAGGTCTCGCCGACCCTGCAAACTCTCGTGGTTGTTTCGCTCGCACTGTCATCGATCTCCGGCACCGAGATTTCGGTTGCCGACCTGGTCCGCACCGAGGACATGATCGACATCAACGACCGACTAATCATGACCGGCGACGTACTGGCTCAACTCCTCGAGGGCGCCGCACTTGAAACCATCGAATCGGGCGAGATCGAAATCAAAGACGATCCGAACGCAGAGTCGATCGCTGGCGCTCAGCGACCAATCGTTGCAGACCTGGCGGCCGTCGAAGACGCGAGACACAGGCACAACTCAGGGGACGATCGGGCCGCAAGGGATCTAGACCTGTCGCCGGCGCTGTTGGCCATGTGGACGATCAAACTCTGGTCGTCCACATTCACCGAAGAACGAGATCGTCGCGCCGGGCCCTTAGCGAACGCGCAGAAACGCGGACGTGTCGCACGGACGCTGAAGGACGAACTGAGGCAGGCGATCAATGGCGACAATTGAGCCGTACGGCACAAAGACTGGCAGACGCTATCGTGTTCGGTACCGAACCCCCGACCACCGCCAGACCACAAAGCGGGGATTCAAGACCAAACGCGACGCCGAGGCGTTCGCAAACACCGTCGAGGTCCAGAAGCTCAGTGGCGAGTACGTCGCTCCTGCCCTCGGGCGTGTTCCCGTCGCCGAGTTGGCACCCGGGTGGCTGGCACGGAAAGAATCCGACGTCGCACCGTCGAACTTCCGCACTTTGGAGTCGGCGTGGCGCAATCACGTACAGCCGCCATGGGGTCAAACAAGGATCGTGGAGATCGAACAGGCAGGCGTCGAGCGCTGGATCGCCGATATGGTGCGCCGCGGATGCAGCCCGACGACGGTGATCCGAGCCTACGGGGTACTGGCCGGCCTTCTCGACGACGCCGTCAAGTCGCGGCGGCTGGCGAAGAACCCTGCCCGAGGTGTGGAGAACCTGCCGCGCAAGACCGCGAAACGGCACGTGTACCTGTCCGCCGAGGACGTCCTACGTCTGGCTGATGAGTGCGGCCAACATCGACGGCTGGTGCTCACGAAAAGCTTACACAGGACTGCGCTGGGGTGAGCTGATCGCGCTTCGTGTGCGCGATATCGAGTTTCTGCGCCGACGTCTGAGCGTCCACGACAACGCCGTACAGCTGGGTGTCAACCACGCCGAGGGGCTAACCAAGAGTCGGCGCTCTCGGTCGGTACCTGTCCCACAGTTCATTCTCGACGAGCTCGCGCAGCAGTGCGAAGGCAAGAGCTTGGATGGTCTGGTGTTTCCTGGCCCGGACGGGCGATACCTACCACGTCCGAAATCGGACGGCGGATGGTTCGTCGGCGCAGTGAAGCGATCCGGTGTCCAGAAGATCACACCGCACGATCTGCGCCACACGACAGCAAGCCTTGCAGTCAGCGCGGGGGTCAACGTGCTCGCGCTCGCCAGGATGCTCGGACATACCTCGGCGAAGGTCACCCTGGACACGTACGCGGACCTGTTCGACACGGACCTCGACGCCGTCGCTGTGACCATGAATGAGGCCTACTCACCGGAAAGTGTGGCCAAATTGTGGCCAGCAGGCGTGCTCTAGCCAGCAGTGTTGGCACAAAAAAGCTCCCCACCTGCGTGAACAGATGGGGAGCTTTGGCGGTGGCGGAGGGATTTGAACCCTCGGACGGGGGTTACCCGTCACACGCTTTCGAGGCGTGCTCCTTAGGCCGCTCGGACACGCCACCGCGGAAAACTGTACCGCAATGGCGCCGCGACACTAAATCGCCTGCTCAGCGCCGGTAAATCAGTGTCCGGTGAGCTTGTCCTTGACGGTGGACGCCGCATCCTTGATCTTCTCGCCTGCGTCCTTCACTGCGGACGAGACCTGATCGCCTTTGCCTTCGGCTTCGAGGTCACGGTCTCCGGTGGCTGCTCCGGTTGCTTCCTTCGCCTTACCGCCCAGATCCTCGGCCTTGTTCGAGATCTTGTCGTCGAGTCCCATGAATGCCTCCCTGCGGATTTCGGTTGTGCAGAACGCGGTGTCCGCGCTCCTTGCGACAGGGTTTATCCGTTGGGCCGACCAGGCAAACATGAGAAGTTCATAAGCGTCTGGGTTCGAAGAATCCGCGCAGGACACTGCTGCATTCCTGCTCCAGCACGCCACCACGTACCTGGGGTCGGTGCGTGAGACGCTGATCCCGAACGACGTCCCACAGCGAGCCCACAGCGCCCGTCTTGGGCTCCCAGGCCCCGAAGACGACCTTCTCGACGCGAGCGAGCACGAGGGCGCCCGCGCACATCGTGCACGGCTCGAGCGTCACTGCGAGGGTGCACCCTTCGAGCCGCCAGCCGTCGCCGTGCACCTGAGCTGCCGCGCGGAGAGCAAGTATCTCGGCGTGCGCGGTCGGATCGCCCGACCGCTCTCGCGCATTGGCCGCTCGTGCGAGTTCCCGGCCGTCGGCGTCGTAGACCACCGCACCGATCGGAACGTCGAGGTCCGACGCTTCCTCGGCAGCCGACAACGCGGCACGGACGAGATCCTCGTCGGTCACCGAGGCAGTTTGTCGAGGACCGCTGACAGCTCGTCGGGAAATCCGAGGCGCTGTGCGATCGAACCGAGTTGCTCGTCCGGATACAGATCGGTCTCGGCGACGATGATGCCCAGTACCGGCTCGGGCAGTCCCAGATCCGCGAGCAGGGACAGATCGCCCTCTTCCCAGGGCTCGATGTCGTCGAGCTCGTCGGGGTCGATGTCGGGAATCTCGATGTTGAGAGCGTCGAGAACATCCGCAGCGATGTCGTAGTCGATCGCGGCCGTGGCGTCGGAAATGAGAAGACGGGTTCCCGACGGCGCGGGCCGCAGAATCACGAAGAATTCGTCGTCGACGTCGAGCAGCCCGAAAATGGCACCTGAGCTGCGCATCTCACGCAGTTCGGTCTCTGCGGTGGACAGTGATCCCAGTGCCCCGGAGGACAGAGGTGTCACTTTCCACTTGCCGTCCTCTCGGACGACTGCGACGCCAAAGCCCTCGAGGTCGTCGTACGCGCTCGGTTCAGGACCGTCGAACTTCTTCGCCTTGGCGGAGTTGTTGCTCCCGCGCTGTGCAGCCATGCGCGCAACGGTAGTCGCCAAGAGCCTCCGAAATGAAGTCGCCGCGATAGAACCTGTCGGGGCCGTATGCCAACCTGGTGGCGTGACTACAGCTCCCGTGTGTGTGCTCGGCCTCGGACTCATCGGCGGATCGGTTCTGCAGGCCGCTGTTCGTGCTGGTCGAGACGCGTGGGGCTACAACCGATCGGCCGACGCCATCGCCGGCTCGACCGAGACGGGATACGACACCGGTACCGATCTGGTTGCGGCCCTCACCCGGGCGGCCGACAGGGGCGCGTTGATCGTGATCGGGGTTCCGATGCCTGCCGTCGACTCGATCCTCGACGCGATCGCCCAGTACGCGCCGAACAATCCGATCACCGACGTCGTGAGCGTCAAAGCGGAAGTCGCGGCGGCGGTCGCGAGGCACGGCCTGTCGGCCCGGTACGTCGGAGGTCATCCGATGGCAGGGACCAACGAATCCGGTTGGCGCGCGGCGGACCCGGACCTGTTCCGCGATGCAGTGTGGGTCGTCGGCGTCGACGACGGTGCCGACCCGGATGTCTGGCGTCAGGTCGCGTCGCTGGCTCTGGACTGCGGATCCGTCGTCGTACCGGTCGAGAGCGGTGAGCACGACCGGGCCGTCGCACGCATTTCGCACCTGCCGCATCTGCTGGCCGAGACGCTGGCACAGGCAGGGGCGTCGGGGGGGCCGCTTGCGCTGGGTTTGGCCGCCGGGTCGTTCCGAGACGGCACACGGGTTGCCGCGTCGTCGCCCACTCTCGTTCGAGCGATGTGCGAGGGCAATGCCGACGCGCTGACGGACGTGCTCGACGAGGCACTAGAGGTGCTGACGCGGGCTCGAGAAGAACTGGCAGCCGCGCGCTCGACGGACACGCTCGTCACAGCCGGGCACGCCGCCCGCACCGCATACGAGAACCACGAGCGTTTCGACATCACCGACATCGCACCGGGTGACGACGGCTGGCTGGAGGCTCTACGCTCAGCCGGCCGCGCGGGTGGCGTCGTACGTCAGATTCGCTCTGCGAGCCCGGGGTAGTCGAGAACGAAACCGTCGGAATCGACCGTCACCGACGAGCTCGACACCGGTGAGAGCACGTGAATGCCGTCGGCGCCGCTGCTGTAGGTCAGGGCAGTTTCCTGAATGCTGAGGTCGAGCAGATTGACGTACACGACCGGGACCTGGGTCTCGATGGAATCCGTGTGCAGTCCGAGGCGTCGAATCGGGAGTGCGTTGAAGAACGGGCTGAGCACGACGTCGACGTCGAGAGCACCGTTGTACGTCGCGCGTTGGCTGTTCGACGAGCCTTCGACCATCCAGTAGCCCTCGTTGTCACGGCTGACCGAGGCCTGCTTCTCGCCTCCCGCGACAGCGGTGCGCAACGAGAGGCGGCGGGTGATGCCGTTCTCGTCGGTCACCAGGTCGTACGACGCGCTGAACGCGGGATGCTCCGAACAAGCGCCACCGATGATGCGTCCGGATGCCTTGATGCGATTGCCGCTGAGCTGTACACGGACCGATTCCATGCGGGGGGCCTCGTGCGCTCGAAAGGTGAGAATCGCCGGCCAGGACTGCGTCGACGGGGCTGCCTCGGTGGCTGAAGCTGCACCCGATGTTGGAGTGGTCACTCGACTACGGTAAGCGACAGGCCCGGCATCGGATCAAGCGGTGGTGACTTTTCTTTTCCCGACTATCAGCCGCCACGCCGAGATTCGGCCGTTTCGCAGTCGGAATGCCGCGTTTTCGGCCGATCAGACGTGGCGCCGATTACACCGATCGCTCTGTTCCAGTCTCCTCACGGTAGCTACTGTTGGGCGTCGTGACCGCAGGCGATTTCGATTTCGCGCACTCCGAGCAGGCCGCGAAATCCCGACAGGAGAAGGCGACGACGCTCGCCCGCTACATCTGGGAACGCGGCATCAGCGGCGCAGAGCTGCTCGGCTTGGACGACGCGGCCCGTCGCAAGCTCGCCCGGGCGGCCGACATGTCTCCCCCGAGCACGATGGAGACGTGGACCATCACCGCCGACCTACTCGACCGGAAGGACCGGTGGGCAGCGGACAACCCGGCCCATCCGGCTGCGACGCCTGCGCACGCGGACGAGAAGATCATGTGGGTGAAGCCGCCGATCGCTCCCTGGTAGTGCAGCTTCGCCGCCCGTGCGTGCATAGTTGGCCCCCGTTGTTACTTTCCGCGCGCGGGCGCGAAGCGCATGGGCCACCAGAACGCCCGCCCTTCCAGTGCCGACAGACTCGGCACCAGCAGCGGTGCCATCAGCAGCGCCGCGATGCACACGCCGATCGCAACACCGAAACCGAGTTCGGCGAGGTTGGCGAGCCCCGTCAACATCAACGACGCGAACGTCAGAGCCAAGATGATGCCCGACGCGGCCACGGTGGGCGCGTCGTTCGTGACCGCCTCCTTCGCAGCCTGCCGCGGCGCGTGCCCGTTGTGGTATTCCTCGCGCAGCCGGGAGGCGATGAGGATGTTGTAGTCCGTGCCGATGGCGACGACGAACAGATACAGCACGATCGGAATGGTGAAGTCGATACCGTCGTAGTCGAGGATCTTCAGGAATACCAGCACGACCGCACCGAGCGTCGCTGCGAACGTAAGAGCAACGCACACAAGAAGATTCAGCGGAGCCAGCACCGCGGTCAACAGAAGCGCGAGAATCACCGCGATGATCACGGCCGCGACAGGGAACACGAGCCGCGTGTCGGCACGGAGTTGTTCCCGTACATCGACGAACGTCGATGTCTGACCTCCGACGAGCACCTCGGTACCGGGAACCGCGGCACTGTGCGCGGCATCGCGGACGGGCCCCTGCACCAGATCGATCGCGTCGTTGGAGTACGGATCATCCTGCAGCACAACGCTGATGACCGCGGCGGTACCGTCCTGACTGATCCGTGGCGGCGAGACCGAGGACACTCCGGCGACCTGCGACACATCGGTGGCCACCGCGCCGAGCACCTGCTGCGAGACCGGCCCGTCGCCCGTCACGTAGATCTGGGTGGGACTCAGCGCGCCGAGCGGAAACGATTCACCCAGCGTGTCGAATGCTTGTTGAGACGATGTGCTGGAGGGTAATTCGTCGAGCGTGTTGTACGTCGAGGTGTAGCCGAACGAGAACATCGCCAGTACGACGAGCACGAGCCCGACCACACTTGCGATGATGGCCGGTCGTCGGGAGACGACGTTGCCGATGGCCACGAATGGTGTTCTCTCACTGTCGTGTCCGGGCCCGAGCGGCCAGAACAGGTGTTTACCCAGAACGGTGAACAGCGCAGGCAACAACGTCAGTGCTGTCAGGAGCATGACGGCGACGGCGATGATCAACCCGGGCGCCAGTGTGCTCAACGAACCCAGCTTGGCGAGCAGCAGCGCCGCGAACGCACCGATGACGGTCAGCGCCGACGACGCGACGACCTTACCGACGACGGTCACCGAGAACAGCAGTGCCTCCCTTGGTGATTCGCCGCTGCGTATGCGTTCGCGATAGCGGAACAGCAGGAACACCGCGTAGTCGGTGCCGATTCCGAACAACACGACGACGAGTATCGATCCGAGAGTGGTGCTGACCTGGAAGCCGAACAGCGCAGCGATGTCGGCGGTCAGCGCGGTGACGACCAACAACACGATTCCGATGACGATCACCGGAATGACCGCGATGATCGGACTGCGAAAGATCAAGCCCAGCAACGCAAGAATGACGATGACGGTCGCGATGGTGATGATCTGGTCGGCACGGTCGTACGCCGCGGTGGTGTCGACGCCGATCGCGGCGTTGCCGGTGAGTCCACTGACCAGATCCGATCCCTGCAGGGCGCTGTCCGCACTGTCCCGCACGAGTGGAATCGCGGCATCGACAATGTCGTCTCCCGGCTGACCGGCGAACGCCACTTGTAGCGCCGCGGCCTTGCCGTCCTGCGACAACGACTGCTGCGACGCCGTCACACTCACGACGCCCGGGATGTTCTCGTTCTGCAGCGTCGTCGCCAGTGAGGTCGCTGTCTGCTGGTCGGTCGGCGACAGGGGCTGGCCGTCGGACCGAGTGACGACCAGACTTCCCGTCGCGCCCGCCACCGCGGGAAAGTACTCGTTGCCTACCGCCTGGGCCTCGGAGGATTCGAACGAACTCGGCAGAAACGTCTGCTGGTTGCCCGTCGTGTAGTTGCTCAGACTGGGTGAGAGCAGGATCGCAGCGGCCGCGAGTACGAGCCAGCCGACGATGACCTTCCACGGGTTGGCGATGACGAACCGGGCGACAGAGGCGAACATGATTCCCCGCTTCTGGAGAACACGGTCGGCTTCGACCCTCGCGGCGACCCCCGGCCGACTACCGCCGCTCCGCTCGTACGTGCAGTGACGTACCTGCACCGTCAGACCGGATCATTTTAGTGCGCCCGCGGCGCCCGTGTATGCAAAGTAGGAACCCGGAACTACGCCATCGGCGACGCCGCATCCTCCACGATCACTCCACCGTCCATCACCAACACGCGGTCGGCGATCGCGATGGTCGACAACCGGTGCGCGATGATCAGCGCCGTCCGACCCCGCAGGACCGTCTCGAGCGCACGCTGCACGAGCCGCTCGCTCGGGATGTCGAGGCTCGACGTCGCCTCGTCGAGCACGATGACAGCAGGCGACGCGAGGAACACCCGAGCGAACGCGACGAGCTGACGCTGCCCCGAACTGAGCCGACCACCGCGCTTCCGGACGTCGGTGTCGAGCCCGTCCGGCAGCGTGTCGACGAACTCCGTGAGCCCGACGGCGTCTGCCGCAGCAGCGACCTCCGCGTCTGTTGCCGACGGCTTGCCGAGGCGAATGTTGTCGGCGATGGATCCCGAGAACAGGAACGATTCCTGCGTCACCATGACGATATGCCGTCGCATGGTCTCGTCACTCAGGTCGCGTAGGTCGACGCCGTCGAGCCTGACGGTCCCGGAGGTCGGATCGTAGAAGCGCGCAAGCAGTTTCGCGAGCGTCGACTTTCCCGCGCCCGTCTCACCGATCATGGCGACGACCTGGCCCACCGGGATGTGCAACGAGAATTCCGGCAGCACAACGCGTTCGGCGTTGTAGGCGAAGTGGACGTCGTCGAAATCGATGGCGCCCTCGGCCTCGGCGAGATGCACCGGATTCTCGGCCGACGGCACCGACGGTCGTTCCTCCAGCACGCCCGAGATCTTCTCGAGTGCGGCAGCCGCGGACTGGTAGGCGTTGAACACCATGGCGAGCTCGTCGAGCGGTCCGTAGAACCGGCGAAGGTAGAGCACGTACGCCGCGAGGACGCCGATATCCATGTGGCCATAGATGACTCGATAGCTACCGAATACGAGGATGATCACGAGCGTCACGTTGCCGATCCACCGCACGATGCCCGTGTAACTCGCCATTCCGCGCAACGCGGCCGTCGTCGCGTCGCGGTATTCGGTGTCCTCGGTCTTCAGGATCGCCTCGTTGCGTGCTTCGCGGCGGAACACCTGAACGGCCCTGATGCCGCCCATCGACTCGACGAAATGGACGACGACCTTGGCGATCGCCACCCGTGTACGACGGTATCCCGTGCGTTGCTTGCGCTGCGACCATCGGGTCACGAGGACGAGCGGAACGAATCCGGCGAGCACGATCAAGCCAAGGGGCACATCGAGATACACCAGGATCACGGCGATGCTGACGATGGACAGGACGGCCGTCAACGCGTCGTTCAACGCACTTTCGAGCAGTGTCTGCAGCGACTCGACATCACTGGTGAGCCGCGAGATCAAACGTCCCGACGTGTACTTCTCGTGGAACGACAGGCTCAAGGCCTGCGCGTGCTCGAACACTCGCTTGCGCAGGTCGAACAGAATCGCCTGACTGAGCCTGCCCGAGACGATGAGGAACGTGTACGTCGTGATCGCACCGAGAATGCCGAATGCGATGTAGCCGAACGCAGTCCACGCAAGCGGCGCCCAATCACCGTCGATCGCCGCCGACACACCGTGATCCAGCGCGTAGGCGATGAACAACGGTCCGGCGACGAACGCGATGTTGTCCACCAGGATGATCGCCAGCGCGAGCAGAGTCTGCTTGCGGTACGGGCGGATCAGCGACACCAACAGCCGTCGCGACCGTCCGGCCAGAATCGAGTTGCCGGTGGAATCGACATCGGAGTCCTCGTTTCCTACTCCGCGCCAATCCTTTTCGTCGGTCGTCTTCTGATCAGCCATCGATCGACCCCATGACGTGGCGGTACTTCGCCGAGGTCGCCAGTAGGCGTTCGTGCGTACCCTGTTCCACGATTCTTCCGTCCTCGAGATGGATCACCCGATCCGCGAGTGCTGCCGTCGACGGCCTATGCGCGACGATGAGTGTCGTCGACTGCGTCAGGACGCGTCGTAGATTCTCTTGAACCAGCGCTTCGGTGTTCACGTCCAGTGCCGACAGAGGGTCATCGAGCACCAGGATTCGCGGCCGACCGAGCACTGCCCGTGCCAGCGCCAAACGCTGACGTTGCCCGCCGGACAAGCTCATTCCCTGTTCGCCGATTCGAGTGTCGCGGCCCCACGGGAGCTTGTCGACGAACTCGGTTGCGCACGCGACGGCGAGCGCTTCCTCGACATCGAAGTCCGAGGCACCGGGCGTCCCGAGCGCGACGTTCTCGCGCACACTCGCCGAGAACAGCACCGGATCCTCGAACGCGACCGACACCACCGAACGCAGATCCTCGAGCGACAACGTGCGAATGTCGATTCCGTCGATCGTCACGGCGCCTTCGGTGACGTCGAACAGCCTCGGCACCAAGTTGGTCAGCGCAGTCTTGCCGCTTCCGGTGACACCGACGACGGCGACGGCCTCGCCCGGTTCGACGCGGAATTCGACACCCTCCAGGAGCGGGGCCGACGCGTCGGGGAACGTGAATCCGACGTCGTGGAAGGCGAGTTCGCCGCGGAGGTTCTGCGGCAGACGGACCGGCTTCGTCGGCCCCGTGATCGTCTCGGGGGTATCCATGATCTCCCAATACCGATCCGCAGCGGTGCGGGCATTGTTGAGCTCCGCCAGCAGGTATCCGAACGCCTCGATCGGCCACAGCAGGAACGCGACGATGGCCATGGCGGCGACGAGCATTCCCGTCGTCATCGTGCCTTGAACTATCGAGTAAGTGCCGAACGCCAGCATCGCTCCGATACCGAGAGGCGGAATGCCGACGATCAACGCCCACAGAATCGCCAGGTACCGAACCTTCTTCAGCTCGGTGCCGCGCAATGTCGCAGCTTGACGGAGGAAGCGGCGGCCGAGGTGCGCGCTGCGACCGAAGGCCTTGAGAACGCGGATGCCCTGGATCGATTCCTCGACCGTCGTCGTGACGTCGCCCGCCTGGTCCTGCGCGTCGCGAGCGGCAACGCGATACATCGACTCGAAGCGGGTGCAGATGATCACCAGAGGCACCGACGTCACCAGCATGATCGCGCCGAGTTGCCACGACTGAACGAACAGAACACCCAGTCCGACGACCAACGTCACCGAGTTGATGATGATGAACGGGCCGACGAAAGCAACGAAGCGTCGCAGCAAGGACAGGTCGGCGATCGCGCGGGACAGAAGCTGCCCCGATTCCCACCCTTCGTGCGCCGACACCGACAGCCGTTGCAACTTCTCGAATACCGTTGCACGAGTGGCAATCTCGAATTGACTCGATGGCGCCGACACCAGGTAGCGCCGGACCCAGATGCCCACCGCGTCGACGGTCCCGAGGAACAATACGAGAGCCGCAGGCCACCAGACGCCTGCGAAGTTGCCGTCCGTAATGGGCCCGTCGATGACGCCCTGCATCACCAGCGGAATGGCGAGGCCGGTCATCGTCGCAACCAGCGACGCAATGATCGAGAAGACGAAACGCCACTTGTAGGGCGCGACGAACGGGTAGAAGCGGGCCAGGGAACTTCTCTTGGCCTGTTTCGAATCCGACTGGTCGATAACAGTCACCTGTTGTTCGAGCACACCCGTGGACACGTCGATTCCCCTTACCTCTCGCCTGAAGAATGCTTTCACTCCGGCGGCCCTCGGACCAACCGATTTTTCCGCTTTCGCATTCCAGCGTGATACCTGAACCAATGTCGAGGTCAAGCGGCGTTGCCGTGTGGTTGGCGAAACCTGTCGGAGTTCTCGAGTAACGTTCTCCTACGAGTTTCGGTTCGAGGGAAGGGTGCGGCGTGGGTTCGCGATCGATGGTCGGGCTGTTCGCCGGGATCGGCGGGCTCGAGTTGGGCCTCTCGGAGCAGGGGTGGTCGACGGAACTGCTGTGCGAAATCGATCCGGGTGCCGGTGCGGTGCTGAGCGCGCGTTTTCCCGATGTTCCGCTTCATCGCGACGTCACCAAGCTGCGTGCTCTGCCCGCGGGTACCGAGCTCGTCGCAGCAGGCTTTCCGTGCCAGGACCTCTCCCAAGCCGGCCGGACCGCGGGCATCACCGGCGAGCGGTCCGGTCTCGTCGACGAGGTGTTTCGCCTCGTCAAACGCCGTAACGGGCCCCGCTGGCTGCTCATCGAGAACGTGCCGTTCATGCTTCAGCTCGGTCGAGGCGCCGCGATGCGCCACATCACCGACGCGTTGTCCGACCTCGGGTACATGTGGGCATACCGCGTCGTCGACGCTCGGTCTTTCGGACTCCCGCAGCGTCGCCAACGGGTGTTGATGCTCGCGTCCCGCACCGAGGATCCGCGTGAGGTTCTGTTCTCTCAAGACGAAGGGCCTCTTCCCGACGGTGACCCCAGCGAGCAGCCGTGCGGCTTCTACTGGACAGAGGGCACTCGTGGTCTCGGCTGGGCGGTCAACGCCGTCCCGACTTTGAAGGGTGGCTCGTCGCTCGGCATCGCCAGTCCCCCGGCCGTGCGGTTGCCGTCGGGCGAGATCGTGACGCCCGGCATCGTCGGCGCCGAACGTCTGCAGGGCTTCGACCCCGACTGGACGGCTCCTGCTCTCGGCCTGCCAGGCGTGCGCGCCGGCCACCGATGGAAGCTCGTCGGTAATGCCGTGAGTGTGCGTATGGCGTCGTGGGTCGCCGCACAGCTCGAACACCCCCAGGTGCACGACGACTCCGACGACGTCGAGATTCTCCCCGGCCAGGCGTGGCCGACTGCGGCGTGGGGACGCGGCGGCTCCGCGTTCCGGGTGCATCGATCGACGTGGCCGGTCCACGAACCGTACGAGAATCTCAGCGACTTCCTCGACGACTCACAGCTGCTGTCGGCGCGTGCGACGGCCGGGTTCCTCAAGCGGGCTCGCATGGGCAACCTGCGGTTCCAACCTGGATTTCTCGACGACGTCGAATCGCACCTCGACCGCATGGGCGGCAACCCCAACCCCGCCGCGGCATGAGCGATCACCTGTTCCCCGACCCGCCCGCGTTGGCTCGGCCGTTGGCACTGGCAGGCGACAAGCCCTTGCCCGACGCCGACCGCAGCGACAAGAAGAACTACGCGCAGCGGCTGTCGAATCACCTCGCGCAGACCGTCGCCGACGCGCTGCGGCCGTACTACCCGAACATCACGCCCGACGCGATGGGCGTCGGGCAGGAAGCGCAGGTCGACGTCGCGAAGGGCCGTAAAAGGCTCGACGTCAAGGCACTCGACCCCACGCTCGGGCTCATTCTGTGTGTGTCGATCAAAACGTACAGCTTCCGCGACTTCAGCCCTCGCACAGGCAAATTCGGACGCTGGACCAAGAACATCGTGCGCAACGACCACGAACTCCGCGGTGAAGCGATGGTGCTTCACCAGCGTCAGCCGTACAGCGTGCTCATCGGCGTCATGTTCGAGCCGTTCGCCACGTGCGACGACGGTGACGCGTCGAAGTCCAGTGACGTCGGCAAGTCGTCGTTCGCCCATCATGTGACGACGCTGTCCAAACGGTCCGGCCGCGGGAAGCGTGCGGTCGTCGGAGGGACAGGGAAGATGTGGGTCGACCTCGGCGCCGAGGACACGCGCTACGACCTGTTCGAGAAGGTGTTCATCGGCCTCTACGACCCGGACGGCGAGGTGCGCTTCTTCGACGTCGACGAGTCACCGCCCCGCAACGGCAGGCCGACCGATGCGCAGACACTGTCGTTCGACGACTTCGTCGCCATCGTGCACGGGGAGGTCGAGCGGCGGAACAAATTCGCGCCCACCTGGTCCGAGCCGGAGGACAGTGAGGACGGGTAGCCGGTTCTGATTCATCGGGTCATTCCGCAGGCTTCACTCCCAGTCATCGGGTCATTCCGCAGGCTCCACTCCCAGTCATCGGGTCATTCCGCAGGCTCCACTCCCAGTCATCGGGTCATTCCGCAGGCTCCACTCCCAGTCGCTTGAATGGTCCATTCATACGAACAGATAGCTTGCAAGCGCCACCCAAGCAGCGCCAGCGAGCCGGCCCATCCGCTCGAATGGTCCATTCATACGAACAGATAGCTTCGGAGCGCCATTCAAGCAGTGGCTACTGTCGATGCAATGAAGCCGCAGACCGATGCTGCGACGTCGGCGCGGCTGAGCAAGCAGCGTCGACGCGATACGAAGCCGGAGATCGCTCTGCGTCGTGAGCTCCACAGCCGCGGGCTGCGATACTTCGTCGACCGCGCACCGGTCACGGGCATGAGGCGTCGGGCAGATGTCGTGTTTCCGCGACGCAAGCTGGCGGTGTACGTCGACGGATGCTTCTGGCACAGCTGCCCCGTCCACGCCACGAAGCCGCGCAACAACGCTCAGTGGTGGGCGGACAAGTTGGCGGCCAACGTCGCTCGCGACCGCAACACCGACGAGCGTCTCGCGGCCGAGGGGTGGACCGTCATCCGAATCTGGGAGCACGAGGATCCGGTGGTCGCAGCCGACCGGGTGGTCGGGGCGCTCGCCGAGTGAGCCGGGGTTTCGGACCGAATATGAGCCCAGGATTCGGACCGAAGGTGGCATCGGGTCACTCAGAGTGACCCGATGCCACCCTCACTCAATCCGGGTGACCGGATGCCACCCTCGCGCAATGCGGGTGACCGGATGACCCCCTCACTTACTTCAGGTGACCGAATGTGACATTCGGTCACTCAGAGTGGCCCAATGCCGCCCTCACTCACTCCGGGCGTCCGGCGGCCCCGCCTACAGTTGCTGATGTGTTGCGACGACGAGTCACCGCGCTGACGGTGTGCCTGGTGCTGGCGGGGGTTCTGTACTCGGCGTGGGTGGCGGAGTTCTTCCTCGACACCGGTCTCGACCCGACGAATTCGTTTCTCAGCGAGCTGGACGCCTCGGATCAGCCGTACAAGACGTTCTTCTCTACCGCCGACTTGATCACCGGGTTGTTGCTGATCGCGTCGTCGGGCATGGGCTTGTGGTTTCTCGTGAAACGACGCCTGACGACCATCGGCTGGATTGCCATCGGAATCTTCGGCGCTGCGACGATCGCTGATTCACAACTGCCGATCGAGTGTGTCGCGGCGAACGACCCGAGTTGCCCCGTCGAGCCCAGCGGACTGTTTCCGCAACTGCATCACATCCATGCGCTGACCAGCACGATCGCGGTGTTCGCCGTGTTCACCGCGATGATCGCGTTCACGGTGGCGTCCTTCCGATATCGCACGTTCCCGCTGGTGCGCACGCTCGGCACTGTTGTCGTCGTCATCACGTCGTTGTCGACGGCGTGGCTGCTGATCGCCGACAATTTGCCCGGGTCGTACAGTCTCGGCGTCGCGCAACGCATTCAGGTGACGGGCATGTCGCTCTTCCTGGTGGTCCTCGGGTTCGCGGTTCTGGACCGAAAGGACGCTCCGACCAGGTAACTTCTCGGAGTATGTCGGGAAGAGACAGGACTGTTGGCTTTCTGAAGACGCACTGGATCTCCATTTTTCTGGTGATCCTGGCGGCGGTGTTCATCGCCGAAAACCGCTATACGACGACCATCGAGCTGTTCTGGCTTCACATCAGCTCGCCGCTGTGGTTGATACTGCTCGTTCTGTTCGCGGTGGGTTTCGCGGCGGGACGGCTCAGTGGCCGCCGAAAGCCGGTGAAGAAATAGACTCGGGCGCATGTCGTTCACCGCTACCGCACTCGAGGGCACCAAGGCCGAGCAGTACGAGCAGCTGACCCAACAGGCCAAGGCGCTCGTCGAGGGCGAATCGGATCGCATCGCCAATGCCGCCAACATCTCGGCCCTCGTGTATCACGCTCTGCCCGAGGTCAATTGGGTCGGCTTCTACCTGTTCGACGGGACCGAACTGGTCGTCGGCCCGTTCCAGGGTCAGCCGGCCTGTGTGCGCATCGCTCTCGACAAGGGTGTGTGCGGAGCCGCCGCGACGACGCGTGAGACCCAACGCGTCGCCGACGTCCACGCCTTCCCCGGCCACATCGCATGCGACGCGGCAACACGATCCGAGGTGGTCGTGCCGCTGTACGACGGCGAGGAACTCGTCGGCGTCTTCGACCTCGACAGTCCCGTTCCCGATCGTTTCGACGCCGACGATCAGGCCGGCCTCGAATCTATCGCTCGGATCTTTCTGGAGTCACTGCGCAGCTGACGCGGCCTCGAAGAACCACGCGATCACCAATGCACCCGGGTCGACGACGCCTCGCGCTGCGTCACCGACATAGGACGCGCGCCCTCGGTTCGCGGTGATCTCCTTCGTCGATTCGGCACCCGCTGCTGCCGCGTCCGCGGCAGCCCTGAGCCCGTCGGCCAGGTCGGTTGCAGCTTCGAGTGCGTCGACGGCCGGGGAGATGGCGTCGACCATCGTCTTGTCGCCGACGTGTGCGCCTCCGAGTTCGGTGATGCTGTCGAGCCCTTGTCGCGCAGCCCTGGCAATAGAGGCGAGGTCGACCGGGCCCAGCGACAGGTAGAACTGACGAAACCAGATCCCGAACAACGCACCCGATGTTCCGCCCGCATGCCCTAGATACGCCTCCGACACCGCTTCGAATACTGTTCGGCCCGAATACCTTTCGCGCACACTCGGCAGGTCGAGTTGACTGAGCGCGGACACCATGTTGGTACCGAAGTCGCCGTCACCGGCGCGCCGGTCGAGTTCGGTCAGCGACGGCTCTTCGTCGAGCACGCGCTGGGCCCAGTTCGCAACCCATTCGGAGACGAAAGTGCTTCTGTCGCCGCCGGTCTCACTGAGGACGTATGCAGGGCCGAATCCTTCACGTTCACCCAGAACCCCGCCCGACGTAGCGGCATTGTTCGGCCACGCAGGCGCATCGGTCGGCGCATCCCACAGCTCCAGGATCTCGTCGTCGACACGCACGAGCGTGATGGACGCGCCTGCCATGTTCAACGCCGTCACCAAGCTGCCGACGAGGGGACGTGCGATGTCGATTCCTTTGTCGGACAGGTACTCTGCCAGCTCTCCGTACAGCAGCTGCAGCTCCATCGGATGCGTCGCGCCGAGACCGTTGACGAAGGCGATGACTCGTTCTCCACGTTCGAGTTCGAGCGAATCCAGTATCGGCTGAGTCAGCGCCGCCACGATCTCCTGAGCGGGCATCACCGGAACGCGCTGCGTTCCCCGCTCGCCATGAATACCGATCCCGAGTTCGATCTCACCATCGGGCAGATCGAACGACGGCTCGTCGGAACCAGGAAGTACGCACGGCCGCAGCGCAACGGCCATGCTGCGGGAATTCGCGGCAACCCGCCGGCCGACGGACGCGACGGCCTGCAGCGAATCGCCGCGTTCCGCTGCTGCACCACAGATCTTTTCGACGACGACGGTAGCCGCCGTCCCACGTCGGCCGGGCCCGTCACCATCCGCGCGTTCCGTCGCCACGTCGTCGTCGACGAACACGACATCCGACTCGATACCGTTCTCACGTAACAATTCTCGTGCGATACGGAAGTTCATGACATCGCCGGTGTAGTTCTTGACGATGTGCAGCACACCGCCTCCCGCATGCACGGCCTTCGACGCCTCGTGCACCTGCAGAGCGTTCGGCGACGTGAACACCAACCCCGGGCACACACCTGCGAGCATGCCCGCGCCGATCAGGCCTGCATGCATCGGCTCGTGGCCCGACCCGCCGCCGGACAACAGCGCGACCTGCCCTGCTGGCAACGGTTCGCGTCGGGTCAGAAACCCAGGATCGGAGTGCCACGCAATGTCGCCGGTGGAGGCAACGAGACCACGAAGTGCGTCGGCAACGAATGTGGACGGAGAGTTGACGAACATTTCTCCACCCTAAGGCGACTTCGTCGCATGTGCACGAAAATACATAGCCCCCTATGTATTTTCGTGCACGTGCAGCGGAGCTGCAGTCGCCGCCTCGACCTGCTCGCGTGTGACGTCCGGTGCAAGCTCCACGAGTGCAAGGGTGCCGTCGCCGACCACGTCGATGACCGCGAGGTTCGTGATGATCCGATTCACGACGCCCTGGCCGGTGAGAGGCAGGGTGCAGGTGTCGAGAATCTTCGGGTTGCCGTCGCGGTCGGTGTGTTCCATGACGACGATGACGCGTCGGGCGCCGTGCACGAGATCCATCGCCCCGCCCATGCCCTTGACCATCTTGCCCGGAACCATCCAGTTGGCGAGGTCACCTGTGCGCGAGACCTGCATGCCGCCCAGCACCGCGGTGTCGATGTGACCGCCGCGGATCATACCGAACGACAGCGACGAATCGAAGTACGCTGCACCGGAATTGACGGTGACGGTCTCCTTGCCCGCATTGATCAGGTTGGCGTCGATCTTGTCCTCGGTCGGGTACGGGCCGGTGCCGAGGATTCCGTTCTCGGAGTGCAGCACCACCTTGACGTCGTCGGTCAGGTATCCGGGAATCAGTGTCGGCAAGCCGATTCCGAGGTTGACGTATTCGCCGTCGACCATTTCGGCAGCGGCACGCTGCGCCATCTGCTCACGAGTCCAACTCATGCTCGACCTCCTGCACTGACGGTGCGCTTTTCGATTCGCTTGTCCTGAGGCCCGGTGTGCACGATGCGCTGCACGAAGACACCGGGGAGATGCACTGCGCCCGGGTCGATTTCGCCCGGTTCGACGAGCTTCTCCACTTGCGCGATGGTGATCTTGCCTGCCATCGCTGCGAGCGGATTGAAGTTCATCGCGGTCTTGTCGAACACGAGATTTCCTTCGGTGTCACCGATCTCGGCATGCACGAGCGCGAAGTCGGCATTGATCGCCTCTTCCAACACGTAGCGCTTGGACCCGAAGACCCGAGTTTCCTTGGGGGGCGAGGAGATGGCGACGGATCCGTCGGCGTCGTAGCGCCACGGCATACCGCCGTCGGCGATGGGGCTGCCGACGCCTGCGGGCGTGAAGAACGCCGGAATTCCGGTGCCACCGGCGCGTAGCCGCTCCGCGAGCGTGCCCTGCGGTGTCAGTTCCACTTCGAGTTCACCGGCTAGATACTGGCGCGCGAATTCCTTGTTCTCACCCACGTACGACGCCGTCACGCGGCTGATTCGTCCGAGCGACAACAGGATTCCGAGACCGTGGTCGTCGACGCCGCAGTTGTTGGAGAAGACCTCCAGGTTGCTCGTCTCGCCGTGCGAGATCGCTTCGATGAGCGCGTCGGGGATGCCGCACAATCCGAAGCCCCCGACCGCGAGCGTCGCGCCGTCACCGATGTCCGCAACGGCGGCCGCCGCGGACTCGTACACCTTTCCTGCCACAGTAGAGCTCCTCACGTGTTCACTCAGCAAACGCGCTGACGTATGTGAACAGTCAAGCGCCTATGCTCCACGCTGGCCAGAGCCTCGACGGAATCGGTCGCTGGTCGAACACGAATCCCCAGTGCGTCCATTCTATGGACGCTACGCTTCTGGCATGGCTCCGACCCCCAACGTCATCGCACGGTCCACGGCACTGCTTCGAGCGGTCGGCGCTGCCGAGCCCACGGGCGCATCGACGACGGAGCTCGCCCGTGCGACCGACCTGGCGCGCCCCACGGCGCATCGCATCCTGAGCTCTCTGGCCGAGGAGGGCTTTCTCGATCGAGACTCGGCAACCGGACGCTGGTCGCTCGGACCCGAGATGTACCTGCTGGGGTCGGCTGCTGCGAGTCGATACGACATCACGGGCCCCGCGCGTGGCGTCGTCCACACGTTGGCAGCCGAGACCGGCGAGAGCGCATTTCTGTCGACGCGGCGCGGCGACGAGACCGTGTGCCTACTGCGCGAGGACGGCAGCTTTCCGCTGCGATCGCACGTTCTGTACGAGGGACTGCGACTGCCGCTCGGGGTCGCGTCGGCAGGCCTCGCAATTCTCGCGCACATGCCGGATCGCGAGATCGACGAGTACCTGGCCGGTGCGGATCTCGTGCCGGGGTGGGGAGCCGAACATTCGTCGGACGCCATCCGCACACGCATCGCGTCGACGCGTGAGACGGGATATGCCGTCAACCCTGCCCTGCTCGTAGAGGGAAGCTGGGGCATCGGCGCCGCGGTGTTCGACCGGTCGGGCAAGCCTGCGTGGGCGCTCAGCTTGACCGGCGTCGAGACCCGATTCCGACCCGAGCGCCACCACGAACTCGGTGCCATCCTGCTCGCGCAGGCGCACCGGCTGACGGGTCTCCTGCACCCCGGCCGCTGATGCGGCTCAGGCAGGACGCGCAGACCGGTGCTGCTTCAGCAGCTCTCGATAGACCGCGGCGTTGAGACCGTTGTGGTTCACCTCGTCTTCGGTCAGCTCGCGGCGCACCTTGGCGGGCACTCCGGCAACGAGCGAACGTGGCGGTACTTGCGTACCTTCGAGAACCAAGGCTCCCGCGGCGACGAGACTGCCCTCACCGATGACCGCGCCGTTCATGACGACGGCACCCATACCGACGAGACTGCCGTCGCCGATCGTGCATCCGTGCAGCACGGCGTTGTGCCCGACGCTGACGTTCTTGCCGACCTTCAACGGGAACCCCGGGTCGACGTGGGCTGCCACGCCGTCCTGCAGATTGCTGCCCTCGTCGATCGTGATGTCCTCGAACTCCGCACGAAGTACTGCGCCGTACCAGATTCCCGACGACGCGGCGATGTTCACGCGGCCGACGACGGTGGCCGTCGGCGCGACCCAGGCGTCGGGATCCACGGTCGGGCCACCCGCGTCGAGTGCCCACAGTGGTCCTTGTGCCGTCGGCTGTTCGGTCACGTCGAGATCCTTTCGTCGGTGCGGTTCTTCGTTCACTGTGCCCGATGATCGCGTAGTCAGTCGCGACGACCCCTGTAGGCCGGGGCTTTCGGCGTGCGTGCGGACTCTCCCGCCTGAAGTAGCGGCATCGTTCGGTATCCGACGATCTCCGACAGCACGATGACGCTCGTCGACCGCGCAACCTCGCGAGACTGGTTGAGTACGATCAACATTCGCTGCAGGTCGTCGTGTGACGCCGCGGCGACTCGGCACAGCACGTCCCCCGAACCCGTCGTCGCGAAGGCCTCCAGTACACCGGGAATCCGCTCGAGCACGGCCGCAACGTCTTCCAGTGCGCCTTGCGCGATCTCGAGCGTCACGAAAGCCTGCACGCCGTAGCCGGCTGCATCCAGACCGATGCGAGGTGAATATCCCTCGACGACGCCCAACTGCTCCAACCTGTTCAGACGGGCGGTCACCGTCGCCCGGGCGACACCGAGCGTTCTCGACAGTTCGAGCAATCCCACTCGCGAGTTCTCGTGCAGCGCAGCGAGTAAGGCCCGGTCCAGTTGGTCGAGCGGTGACGTCATAGTCGAATTGTATAGAAAAATGTCCAGTTCGAGACCGGAAATAGCTTCGATGGCCAGCTCTTCATGCGCAGATTGACGCCATGGCCGTGCGCGAGTTGTCTGATCACAAACCCGACATCAAGGAGCGCCATGACCCTCGACGACACGCTGAACGACGACCGAAAGCTCGCCGCTCTCGATGCCGAGCAACTCCGGCAACTCGTGGGTCTGGTCGAGTACGACGACACTCGCGATCCGTTCCCCGTCAGCGGGTGGGATGCGATCGTGTGGGTCGTCGGCAACGCCGTTCAGACCAGCCACTTCTTCCAGTCCGCCTTCGGGATGGAACTCGTCGCCTACGCCGGACCCACCACCGGTCGACGCGATCATCACGCGTACGTTCTCGAATCCGGGGCGGTGCGTTTCGTCGTCACTGGTGCAGTGGACCCGAACAGCGATCTCATCGCGCATCACACGCGGCACGGTGACGGGGTCGTCGACATCGCGCTCGCAGTCCCCGACGTCGACAGATGCATCGAGCACGCACGAGCGCAAGGAGCTCGAATCCTGACCGAACCGCACGACATCAGCGACGACGACGGCACCGTGCGGCTGGCATCGATCGCGACCTACGGCGACACGAGGCACACCCTCGTCGACCGCTCGCGGTACTCGGGCGCATATCTGCCCGGATACGAAACGCGGAGGTCGACGCTCAGTGCAAAACCGGTCTTCCAAGCGCTCGACCACGTGGTCGGCAACGTCGAACTCGGCAAGATGGATCAGTGGGTCGACTTCTACCACCGCGTCATGGGTTTCACCGACATGGCCGAGTTCGTCGGCGCCGACATCGCGACCGACTACTCCGCGCTGATGAGCAAGGTCGTCTCGAACGGAAACCATCGGGTCAAATTCCCGCTCAACGAGCCGGCCGTCGCGAAGAAGCGTTCTCAGATCGACGAGTACCTCGAGTTCTACCGTGGCCCCGGCGCGCAGCACCTCGCGTTGGCGACGAACGACATCCTCGCCGCCGTCGACGAATTACGCGCTGCCGGAATCGAATTCCTCGCCACCCCCGACTCCTACTACGAGGACCCCGAACTCAGAGCACGAATCGGCAACGTTCGGGTGCCGGTCTCGGAACTGCAGAAGCGCGGCATCCTCGTCGACCGAGACGAGGACGGTTACCTGCTTCAGATATTCACGAAGCCTCTCGTCGACCGACCGACCGTGTTCTTCGAGCTCATCGAACGCCACGGGTCGCTGGGCTTCGGAATCGGAAACTTCAAAGCGCTCTTCCAGGCCATCGAGCGCGAGCAGGAGGCGCGGGGAAATTTCTGACCCCAGCGCTCTCACACAGGTGAAACCAGCGACAATCTATTTCGGACTTGCAATCGTGCGGGAGTCACCGCGGAATTCGGCGACGACGTCGTCACCGCTCGATATCGTGACGTCGTAGATCCCGTTGCGGCCGAACCGCGCTCGTTCGACGGCCTGTGCGATGAGGACGTCGCCGGCTTTCGTCGAGCGTAGATACCGGATGTCACACCGAGCTGCGACCGCAGAATCCTCCCGACTGTTGCAGGCCATCGCGAAGGTGGTGTCCGCCAACAGGAACACGTAGCCACCATGGGTGATGGAGTAGCCGTTCACCATGTCTTCGGTGATCGTCATGGACATCGTGGCGCTGCCTTCGCCCAGGTCGATCAACTCGATTCCGAGCTTCTGCGACGCCGCGTCGACAGCGAACATCTCGTGTGCTATTCGGTGCTGTGTCATGGTTTTTGCGCCTCCTACGCGCGCACCTCTTCCTGGGTGAACATCGTGACTCCGCCGGAGGCGAAATTGCGCAGGTCCTTGCCTGCCGCCTTCATCTCGGGGGATGCAAGACCGGCCTTCAGCGTTTCCTCGTCGGCGAAGTACAGATTCGCTATCGCATAGTAGGGCGGATCTGACCTGTCCATGGATGCCACTTTGCCCCAGGTGAATTCGGTCAGACCTGGCACGATCTTCGCCAACGGCACGTGCACCGAGGTGTAGTAGTCGTCGAACGCCGCTGGGTCCTCGGGCTTGCCGTAGCAGACGGCCACGCGGAAGCTCACGGCTCAGACCTCCGGCTTCGCGACGAGCGTCAGCACATCGTAGGTGGCGACAGGGTCGCCCTCCTGGTTGACGACCACTGCGTCCCAACGCACCTCGCCGTAATCGGCACTCTGACGCGGGGTGATGAGCTTGGCCGTGAGGGTGACCGTCAGCGAATCCTCGGCCTTGACGGGCGTCAGGAATCGCAGGTTGTCGACGCCGAAGTTCGCGAGAACGGGGCCGGGCGCGGGATCGACGAACAGCCCGGCCGCCAACGACACGACGAGGTAGCCGTGCGCGACGATGCCACCGAACAGCGGGTTGGCCGCTGCCGCTTGGGGATCGGTGTGCGCGTAGAAGGTGTCGCCGGTGAATTCGGCGAAGTGGTCGATGTCGGCCCGAGTGACCTGGCGTGGTCCGCCGACGATCGTGTCACCGAGCTTCAACGCACCGAGGTCCTTGCGGAACGGATGTACATCGCCCGTCGTCTGCACAGACCCTGTCACCCACTTGTTGCCCACCGCAGAGAGAACGTCGGGTGTGCCCTGAATTGCCGTGCGCTGCATGTGATGCAGCACCCCGCGCATACCGCCTAACTCTTCGCCGCCGCCTGCGCGGCCAGGGCCACCGTGCACCAGGACGGGAAGTGGCGAGCCGTGGCCGGTGGATTCGCGCGCGTCCTCGCTGTTGAGCACGAGAATACGGCCGTGGTACGGCGCGGATCCGAGGACGATCTCACGCGCGATCGCCGAATCCTTCGTCACCAACGACGCAACGAGCGATCCCTTACCGCGGGCGACCAAATCGAGCAGATCGGCGGTGTCGTCGTACCCGATGACGGTGGACACCGGTCCGAACGCTTCGATCTCGTGTGGCTCGGGCGCGGACTTGTCCCCCGCCTTCAGCAGCACGGGCGCGAGGAATGCACCGGGCCGCGAATCCACCGATTCCGGGTCGCCGAAGACTATCGAAGCCGACTTCGTCAGTCCACGAATAGATTTGAGAACTTCGTCGCGTTGGTCGATGCTCGCGAGCGCGCCCATGGTGACACCCTCGTCACGAGGATCACCGACGACGACCTTCTCGAGCTTGGCTTTCACCGCATCGATGACCGGCTCCACGAGGGGCTCCGGCACCAGAACACGACGGATCGCAGTGCACTTCTGACCTGCCTTGACCGTCATCTCGGTGAAGACGCCCTTGACGAAGAGATCGAACTCGGGATCCTCCGGCGTCACGTCGGAACCGAGGATCGACGCGTTGAGCGAATCGGCCTCGGCGGTGAAATGTACGCCTTCTCCGACGACGTTGGGGTGCGCCCTGAGCGCCGCGGCCGTGTCTGCGGAACCGGTGAACGCGACGGAGTCCTGGCCGCCGAGGTGGTCGATGATGCCCCGGGCGCTGCCGCTGAGCAGTTGTACCGAACCTTCGGGCAGGATGCCGCTTTCGATGATGCGACGGAAGACCAACTCGGTGAGGTACGCCGACTGACTCGCAGGCTTGACGATCGACGGAACCCCCGCGATGAACGCAGGAGCGAGCTTCTCGAGGAAGCCCCACACCGGGAAGTTGAAGGCATTGATCTGCACCGCGACTCCGCGCCTGGAAGTGTAGATGTGCTGGCCGAGAAACGTTCCCTTCTTGCCGAGCTGCTCGACTGCACCGTCGAGGTAGACCGTGTCGTTGGGAAGTTCGCGACGCGCCTTGCTCGCGTAGCTGAGCACGGTGCCGAAGCCGCCGTCGATGTCGACGCCCGAGTCGCGCTTGGTCGCACCCGTCAGCGTCGAGACCTCGTAGAACTCGTCCTTGCCCGCAAGCAGGGTCAAGCCGAGTTGCTTGAGCAGTCCGGCGCGCTCGTGGAAAGTCAGCGCGGCAAACGCAGGCCCACCGACGGTGCGTGCGTAGTCGATCATGCCTGCGACGTCGAGACCGGTCGACGAGATTCGGGCAACCTCGCTGCCGTCGATCGCGCTGAGCAACGGTGTTCCCTCGTCGCTCGCGGCGAACCATCGTCCTTGGGCGTAGCTTTCCAGCATTCTGCTCACAACATCTCTCCTCGCACCGTACGTTCGGTCGGTAATTACCATCGCCCGGTTGACTGGAGATGTCAAGGAATCAGCGCTAGCGGCGCAACCCGTCGAACGTGAGCGCGACGACGGCGTCGGCAAGGTCGTTCGCCGATCCGCCGGTCCGCGGCTTGTACCACTCGATCAACGAGTTCACGGTGCCGAACAGCAACCGAGCGACGAGCGCCGGATCGACGTCTTCCCGCAGGTCGCCTTCTTCGGCAGCGGCGACGACGAGACCGCTGACGAAGGCGTCGAACTCACGACGTCGCGCGAGCGCCCTTCGCTCGACGTCGGTGTTGCCACGCACCCGCAGCAGCAGCGTCACGTAGGGCAGTTCGGCGACAAGGATTCCAACGCTGCGCCGGACCAAGTATTCGAGGCGGTCGATGTAGCGACCCTCGACGGCTCGCTCCTCGGTCGTCGCGGCGAACAGCGCATTGAGTGCCCGCGACAGGGCCAGCTCGAGGAGCTCCGACTTCCCGGACACATGGTGATAGATCGACGACTTCGTGATGCCGAGCCGCTTCGCCAGCACCTCCATCGACGTGCCGTCGTATCCCTTGTCGTTGAAGACCTTCACGGCGACCGCCAGCAGCGAATCGAGATCGTAGCCCGGCCGTCCTGGCAGTCCGGTGCGGCGTGGGGTACGTGCGGTTGTCATGTGCTTCATCCTCCCAGGCGCGGTCGGTTTCCACATCACCGTGCCGGCAGAACCTTGCGCGACGACCGAATGTTCGGTTATTAATTGAGAGTAGTCCGGCAAAGGAGAGAAACAGTGGGCGAAGTCTTTGTGGTGGCGGGCGCACGAACACCGCATGGTCGGTACAGCGGAGCACTGGCGCGCGTGCGACCCGACGACCTGGCCGGCATCGCCGTCGCCGAGGCCGTTCGGCGGGCCGGAGTCCCTGGAGACCGAATCGACGAGGTGATTCTCGGCGCGGCGAATCAGGCCGGCGAGGACAATCGTGACGTGGCCCGGATGGCGGTGCTCCTTGCAGGCTTGCCCGACTCCGTACCCGGGTACACCGTCAACCGCTTGTGCGCGAGCGGTCTGACGGCGGTCGCCAACGCGGCATCGACCATCCGCAGCGGTGAAGCGGACATCATCGTCGCCGGTGGCGTCGAATCCATGACGCGGGCTCCGTGGGTCATGGCCAAGCCAGGATCGGCATGGGCCAAGCCCGGTCAGATCTTCGACACCGCCCTCGGCTGGCGGTTCACCAACCCTCGTTTCGACGACAAGACGACGTTGTCCATGGGCGAAACCGCCGAGGAAGTCGCACGCCAGGAAGGCATCACCCGCGAGGAGTCCGACGCCTTCGCGTTCCGCAGCCAGCAACGAGCCATCGCGGCTCAGGATGGGGGCCGGTTCGACGACGAGATCGTCGCCGTGTCCACCGAGGCCGGCGAGGTCACGCACGATGAAACACCCCGTCGCGGAACCACACTGGAGAAGCTGGGAACACTGAAGCCCGTCTTCCGTGCCGATGGCATCGTCACTGCAGGAACATCTTCGCCGTTCACCGACGGTGCAGCGGCGCTGGTGGTCGCGTCCGAGGAGGCAGTGAACAAGTACGGCCTCGAGGTGCGCGGACGCATTGTGAGCAGCGCGAGCGCAGGCATCGCGCCCCACATCATGGGACTCGGGCCGGTGCCGTCGACACAGAAGGCTCTCGCCCGTGCAGGCTGGACTGTCGACGATCTCGGTGCCGTCGAACTCAACGAGGCATTCGCCGCACAGTCACTCGGGGTCATTCGTCAGCTGAAACTCGATGACAGCATCGTCAACGCCGACGGCGGAGCCATCGCGCTCGGACATCCTCTCGGTGCGTCGGGTGCTCGAATCTTGTTGACGCTCCTCGGTCGCATGGAACGCGAGAAGGCCTCCAAGGGCCTGGCGACGCTGTGTGTCGGCGTCGGGCAGGGCGTGTCGATGTTGATCGAGGCACCGTGAATACCATTGCAGTAGAGCAACTCTCGGATCGCGTGGTCGTCACCCTCGATCGGGAGAAGCAACGCAACGCGATCGACGCCGAGATGATCGCCGAACTGCACGAGGTGTGCGCGCTCATCGAGCAGGACCCTCGCGTGTTGATTCTGACCGGGAAGGGTGACCATTTCGCCGGCGGCGCCGACATCAACCAACTTCGCGCGCGGACCCGTGACGACGCCCTGCGCGGCATCAATCGCAACCTGTTCGACCGCATCGCGGCACTACCGTTGCCGACGATCGCCGCAATCAAGGGTTACGCCCTCGGCGGAGGTGCAGAGTTGTCGTACGCGTGCGACATCAGAATCGCCTCGGCGACAGCTGTTTTCGGAAACCCGGAGCCGGGCCTCGGAATCATGGCCGCCGCGGGCGCGAGCTACCGGTTACCAGAGTTGGTCGGGGTGTCCGTCGCCAAGCAGGTCCTTCTCGGCGGCCGGATGCTCGACGCCGATGCGGCTCTCCGGTCCGGACTGATTCTCGAGATCACCGAGGATCCACTGAGCGCGGCGCAGAAAGTGGCAGACCGAATAGTGAAGCAGTCGCCCCTTGCTCTGAAGCTCACCAAGAAGATTCTCGACGCGCCAGGCTCGCACCCGTGGGCCGACGACATCGCCCAAGCAGTCCTCTTCGAGACCGAGGACAAACGACGCCGTATGACGGCATTTCTGGAGAAGACCACATGACAGTTCCCAGTTCAGTCGGTGTCGTCGGAGGCGGCCGGATGGGTGCGGGCATCGCGCAGGTGTTCGCGGCGCTCGGCTCCACCGTGACCATCGCCGAAGCCGCCGACCAACAGGCCGCGCTCGGCCGCGTCGACACCGGTTTGGCCAAAGCGCACGAACGCGGCAAGCTGACTTCCGATCCGGCGGAGATTCTCGCCCGCGTGTCCACCGTCGCAGGTCCTGAAGGCCTTCCTGCCGATCTCGATCTCGTCGTCGAAGCGGTGCCGGAAATCCCGTCGCTCAAGGTCGACGTGTTGACGCTGATCGACAAGACGGTCTCGGCGTCCACGGTGGTCGCCTCCAACACCAGTTCGATTTCGATCGCCGAACTCGGTGCAGCACTGAACAATCCGTCGCGGTTCATCGGCATGCACTTCTTCAATCCGGTTCCGGCGTCGACGCTCGTGGAGATCGTGCGGGCCCCTGCGACGTCCGCTTCGGTGGTCGAGCGGGTCCGTCAGTGGGTCTCGCTGCTCGGCAAGACCGAGGTTCTCGTCAACGACTCCCCCGGCTTCGCGACCAGCCGCCTCGGCGTCATGCTCGGCCTGGAGGCCATCCGGATGCTGGAAGAAGGCGTCGCCGACGCCGAATCCATCGACCGCGCAATGGAACTCGGCTACAAGCACCCGATGGGTCCGCTGCGCTCGACCGACCTCGTCGGCCTCGACGTCCGGCTTGCCATCGCAGAGCACTTGGCGTCGACCTTGGGCGACCGCTTCACCCCGCCGCAACTGCTGCGCGACAAGGTAGCCCGAGGAGAGCTCGGACGTAAGTCAGGCAAGGGATTTCACGATTGGGAGAGCAAATGACGGTACGACTGGACATCTCCGACGGGTTGGCAACGATCACCCTGGAGCGATCCTCGCTGGACATCGACACCAAGGTCGCATTCCAGAAGGCGGTCGACGGTGTGCGCGGGGTTCGGGCCGTGCTCATCACGGCCGAGGGCAAGAACTTCTGCGTCGGACAGGATCTCGGTGAGCACGTGGCCGCGCTCGAGGCCGATCCGGCAACTGCGATGAATACCGTCGAGGTCCACTACAACCCGTTGATCAGGGCGATCGCAGCCCTCGAGGTTCCGGTCGTCGTCGCGATCGGAGGAGCGTGCGTCGGCGCGGGGCTCGGAATCGCGCTGGCAGGCGACATTCGGGTCGCAGGATCGAAGACGTCGTTCGCGACCGCGTTCACTGGCATCGGATTGGCCAGCGACTCCGGGCTCAGCTATGCCCTGGTCGAAGCTCTGGGCAGTAGCAGGGCCGTCGGGCTCATGCTGCTCGGGGACAAGGTCACGGCCGATCAAGCACTCGCCTGGGGTCTTGTACACCGAGTTGTCGCCGACGACGACGTGCAGGAGACAGCCCTGGCACTGGCCCGGAAGCTTGCGGATGGCCCCACCGAGGCCTACCGCCACGTCAAGAGCCTGGCCCGCGCGTCGGCCAACGGTCTGTCCGACGCCCTCGATCGGGAGGCCGTCGCGCAAACTGCACTGGGCCAGACCGCCGACCACAACGCCGCAGTCGACGCGTTTCTCGCAAAGAAGAAACCCACCTTCATCGGTTCCTGACGGCCATGTGCATGAAAATACATAGCCCCCTATGTATTTTCACGCACATAGGGCGAGCCACGTACTTGTGCCGGGTGTCACTTCGGTGCATACTAGTTTTCGACCGATCATTCGGTAATGAAAGTAGGACTCATGACCACGTCAAACGCCTTGGACGTCGATGCACTCCAGGAAGATTTCGACGCGACCATCGCCCACGAGCAGCGCGTCGAGCCTCGCGATTGGATGCCAGATGGCTACCGCAAGTCGCTGATTCGCCAGATCGCCCAGCACGCGCACTCCGAGATCATCGGCATGCAGCCCGAAGGTAACTGGCTCACCCGCGCGCCATCGCTACGTCGCAAGGCGATTCTGATGGCCAAGGTGCAGGACGAGGCCGGTCACGGGTTGTATCTGTATTCCGCCGCGGAAACCCTGGGCGCCGATCGTGCGGACTTGACGGTCAAGCTCATCGAGGGCAAGCAGAAGTACTCCTCGATCTTCAACTATCCGACGCTGACGTATGCCGACGTCGGCACCATCGGTTGGCTCGTCGACGGCGCTGCAATCTGCAACCAGGTTCCCTTGTGCCGCAGCAGCTTCGGACCGTACGCACGTGCAATGATCCGCGTCTGCAAAGAGGAATCCTTCCACCAGCGCCAGGGTTACGAACTACTTGCGACGATGATGCGCGGCACGGACGAGCAGCGCGCCATGGTCCAGGAATCGGTGAACCGATGGTGGTGGCCTGCTCTGATGATGTTCGGCCCGCCCGACGACGAGTCGCCCAACACCGAGCAGTCCATGAAGTGGGGCATCAAACGTCACACCAACGACGAACTGCGCCAACGCTTCGTCGACATGTCCATCCCTCAGGCAGAGGCACTCGGAGTCACGTTCCCGGATCCGGATCTGAAGTGGAACGACGAGCGCAAGTCGCACGATTTCGGTGAGCCCGACTGGAGTGAGTTCATGCAGGTCATCAAGGGCAACGGAGCCTCCAACGTCGAGCGCATCGCCAACCGCCGCGCAGCCCACGAGGACGGCGCCTGGGTCCGCGAGGCAGCAACCGCGTTCGCAGCAAGGAGTGCATCATGACCGAGATCGCAGCAGAAGGCGGCCACGGGGCAGTCCCACTCGACGGAGTTCCCGTCGAACCGAAAAAGGCAGCGGTCAAAGCGGATTGGCCACTGTACGAGGTCTTTCTACGCGGCAAGCGCGGGCTGAACCACGTTCACGTCGGATCCCTGCATGCCGCCGACGACCATATGGCCCTGCGCCACGCACGCGACGTCTACACCCGCCGCAACGAAGGTGTGAGCATCTGGGTCGTGCCGTCGAATTCCATTGTCGCGTCGTCTCCGTCGGAGAAGGACCCGTTCTTCGCACCGAGCGGCGACAAGGTGTACCGGCACCCGACGTTCTACGACATTCCCGACAACGTTCCACACATGTAAGGCGTGAAAATGACTGATCACGACAGTGCCTACGCGGACTTGGTCGGCGAGGATTCACACGGGCAGTGGGCGTTCGGTACCAGTTTCGACGACCCGCTGGCCGGCGTCGACACCACCGTTCCCGACGACGTCGATCCGAAAGCTCTTGCCGCATACTGCCTCATGCTCGGCGACGATGCGCTGATCAGCTCGCAACGACTCGCCCAGTGGAGCACGCGCGCACCGGAACTCGAAGAAGAAGTAGCGCTGGCGAACGTCGGTCTCGACCTACTCGGCCAAGCCCGGCTGCTCCTCGCCCGCGCTGCCAAAGCCGATCCGACCGTCGTTCCGTTCATATCCGAGACCTCCCCCGTACCGGCGGAGGATGCGCTGGCTTTCTTTCGAGAGGACTCCGCCTTCCGCAACGTCCGGCTCACCGAGCTAGACAACGGCGACTTCGCGAAATCTCAAGTACGCCTGCTCGTTTTCTCGACGTGGCGTCTGGCGATTTTCTCGCGTCTGAAGGCTTCTCGCGACCCCGTGCTCGCCGCCGTGGCAGACAAGGGTGTCAAAGAGATGACGTACCACCGCGATTACGCGGCCCGTTGGGTCGTCACTCTGGGCTGCGGAACCGAAGAATCTCAGCGCCGAGCGCGAGAAGGCCTCGACCACATCTGGCCGTACGTCTCCGAGCTGTTCGCCCCGACGGACGAGGAGATCGGGTTGGCGCAGGTGGGCGTCGCCGTCGATCCCCGCGATGTTCGCGACGAGTTCGATTCCGTTCTCGCACAGGTACTCCACGCTGCAGAACTGGACGCGCCGGAGGGCAAGTCCGTCGGCACCATCGGCGGCCGCGGCGGTAGGCGCGGAATCCATACCGAAGCTTTCGGCCCGCTGGTCGCCGAGATGCAGGTCGTGGCCCGTGCACACCCGGAGGGAGTCTGGTGACCGGTATCGAACATGCGCTACGCGCCCGTGCGCGCAGAGTTACCGCGGGGACCAACTTTGCGCGCACGGGCGGCGAAGCCGCATATTCAATCGCCGCGTCCGTCATGGACCCCGAAATGCCCTTGCTCACGCTTGACGACCTGGGCGTCCTGCGCGGCGTCGAAGTCAGGGACGACGGAAGCGTCCTCGTCACCATCACCCCGACGTACTCGGGATGCCCCGCAATGGCCACGATGCGCGACGACATCGCCCACAAGCTCGAAGACCACGGCTACACCGACGTCGAGATCGTCACCAGCCTTACCCCCGCGTGGAGCACAGACTGGATCTCCGAGGAGGGACTCCAGAAACTCCGCGAGACCGGGTACTCGACGCCTGGCCCCGCTCCCGCACGCGTCTCGGGCCCGGTCCCGTTGACCCTGACCATCAAGCCGCGTCAGCTCGCGTGCCCTCGATGTGGCTCCGCCAATACGTTTTTGACGTCCGAGTTCGGCGCCACCCTGTGCAAAGCCCAGTACCGGTGTGACGACTGCCTCGAACCCTTCGACCACGTGAAGGAGATCTGATGACGGTCACTGCTGAACCCGTGGTCACTCCACAGAGAAACAGACCATTCCACACACTGACTGTCGCCGACGTCGAATCCCTGTGCGACGACGCCGTCGCCGTCACCTTCGACGTTCCCGACGACCTTCGCGACGAATTCGACTTCCGCCCAGGCCAATCGCTGATGCTGTCTCGGACCGTGGATGGCGTCGAACATCGTCGTTCGTACTCCATCTGCGCCGCCGCGGGCACTCGCCCGCGCGTCGGTGTCCGTGAGGTGACGGACGGGTTGTTCTCGTCGTGGCTCGTGCACGAGGTCAAGGCCGGTGACCGCATCGATGTCCAAGGCCCGACCGGCAACTTTCACGCCGACCCTGCCGCGGGTGGACGCCACGTACTGATCGCCGCCGGCTCCGGCATCACCCCAATGCTGTCGATCGCATCCTCGGTTCTGGCGAATCCGGATGCGGAAGTTGTTCTGCTGTACGGCAATCGGCGCACGCGCTCGGTGATGTTCGCCGAGGAGATCGCCGATCTCAAGGACCAGTACGGCAGCCGGTTCGACGTCATCCATGTGCTCTCGCGTGAGCCACGTGAGGTCGAACTCTTCAGCGGCAGGCTCGACGCCGACAGGCTCCGCGCAATTCTGGACTCGGTTGTCGCCACACCGGACATCGATCACTTCTGGCTGTGCGGACCGTTCGGCATGGTGACCGACGCGCAGCAGGTCCTCGGTGACCTGGGGGTCTCCAAATCCAGCGTGCACGCGGAACTGTTCTACGTCGACGACGTACCGCCTCCACAGGAGAAGCATCGCGAACCCGGAATCACGGGTCCCAGCAGCGAAGTCACCATCACCCTCGACGGCCGAAGCGTCACAGGCACACTCCCGCAGGACGAGTCGATTCTCGATTCCGCCGAGCAGCTGCGCTCCGACCTACCCTTCGCGTGCAAGGGCGGTGTGTGCGGCACATGCCGCGCGAAGGTGACCTGCGGCGAGGTCGACATGCGTCGCAATTACGCACTCGAGGACAACGAGGTCGCCGCAGGCTTCGTCCTCACCTGCCAGACATTCCCACTGAGCGATACCGTGACCGTCGATTTCGACGCCTGACACATTCGGAGACAGCAATGACCAGCGTCTTGTCCGCCCCGACCGATACACCCGACATCGAGTTCGCGTCGCGCGACCGCATCGCGACACTACAGCTGGAGCGGCTTCGGTGGTCCTTGAAACACGCCTACGACAACGTGCCGCACTACCGAAAAGCGTTCGACGCCGCGGGAGTTCACCCCTCGGATCTGAAGGACCTCTCCGATCTCGCGAAATTCCCGTTCACCGCGAAGAAGGACCTTCGCGAGAACTACCCGTTCGGAATGTTCGCGGTGCCGCAGGACAAGGTCTCGCGCATCCATGCGTCGTCGGGCACAACGGGTAGGCCGACGGTCGTCGGCTACACGGCGAACGACATCAGCAATTGGGCCGATCTCATCGCACGCAGCTTGCGCGCCGGTGGCGTGAAGCCGTCGGACAAAGTTCATGTCGCCTATGGCTACGGCCTGTTCACCGGCGGGCTGGGTGCGCACTACGGCGCAGAACGCCTCGGCTGCACCGTCATTCCGATGTCCGGAGGAATGACCGACCGCCAGATCCAGCTCATCGAGGACTTCCAGCCCGACGCGATCATGGTCACGCCGTCGTACATGCTCACGATCGTCGACGCGATGGTCAAGAAGGGCATCGACCCGGCGAAGACATCGCTGAAAACCGGAGTCTTCGGCGCCGAACCGTGGACCGAGGAGATGCGCAAGGAGATCGAGAAGACCCTCGACATGGACGCCGTCGACATCTACGGACTCTCCGAGGTCATGGGACCGGGCGTCGCGATGGAATGCGTCGAAACCAAGGACGGACTGCACATCTGGGAGGATCATTTCTACCCGGAGGTCATCGACCCGGTGACCGGCGAAGTTCTGCCCGACGGCGAGGAGGGTGAGTTGGTGTTCACGTCGCTGTCCAAGGAAGCGATGCCCATCATCCGCTACCGCACCCGCGACCTGACGCGTCTGCTGCCGGGCACCGCCCGCACGATGCGCCGCATGCAGAAAGTCACCGGACGCACCGACGATATGATCATTCTCCGAGGCGTCAACCTGTTCCCGACGCAGATCGAGGAGCTGATTCTGACGATTCCCGCGTTGGCCCCGCAGTTCCAGTGTGTGCTCGAGCGCGCGGGACGCATGGATTCGTTGACCGTGGTCGTCGAAGCGCGCCCTGATGCGTCGAGCGATGTCCACGGCCCGTCCGCAGCGACCCTGAAGAAGCTCGTCAAGGACCGCATCGGCGTCAGCGTTCAGGTCGACGTCGTCGCACCGGCAGCGCTAGAGCGTTCCATCGGTAAGGCGCGCCGCCTGATCGACAACCGCCCTGGCGTATGAGGTGAGCTGAGTGCAGTTCGAGAGGTGGCGTGAGGAGGTGTCGGCGGCATTCGTGCCGCTCGATGCCTCCTCCTCTGCTTCCGAAGACATATTCTCCGGCGAGTTGAAGTCCGGCTCGGTCGGGTCGTTACACATCAGCGAAGCGTCCGGGCGGTGCGTGGACGTACGGAGAACGCCGTCGGTGATCCGTCGAAGTGATCCGGGACTGGTGAAGGTCGGCGTGCAGCTCCGCGGACGTGGCGTCGTCGTGCAGCGTGAGCGCGAAGCAGTCCTGATGCCAGGCGATTTCGCCGTCTACGACACGAGCGAGCCCTACACACTGCACTTCGACGACGACTTCGCGATGTTCGTTCTGATGTTCCCACGCGAATCGTTGAAGATCAGGCCGAACGATCTGGCCAAGGTGTCCGCGTTGCGAATCAAAGGCGACGACGGGGTAGGCGCGCTCGTCTCACCCTTCCTGGCCGGATTACGCAAAGGCCTGTCCGACGGCTTGTCGTCGTCGCGGATGTTCGAAGATGCCGTCCTCGATCTCGTCAGCGCAGCGCTCGACGAGCGAGCACCACACGACAGCCGATCCCCCGGTGCCGTGATTCTGGCCGGCTCGCGGGCGTTCATCGAGGACAACCTCCATGATCCCGATCTGAACACTGCAATGGTCGCTGCAGCGCAGCATATTTCGCCTCGATACCTGCAGAAGCTGTTCGTCGGCGACGGCGGTGTTGCGGCATGGATCAGGTCCCGCAGGCTCGAATCGTGCCGACGAGACCTGGAAGATCCTCGATTGAGACATGAGAGCATCGGAACCATCTGCGCGCGTTACGGTCTCGTCGATTCCGCCCACTTCTCCCGCGTTTTCAAGGAGGCGTACGGCATCTCGCCCCGCAGTGCGCGTTCCGCGCTCGTGAGTGGAAATGTATAGCGGGCTACACATTTCCACTCACGAGGGGACTACAGCACGATCGTGACGACCTTCTCCTCGGTGTTGGCCTCGATACCAGCCCAGCCGAGTTCACGGCCCGTGCCACTGGTCTTCATTCCACCCCATGGCAGGGCGGGATCGATTGCAGCCCAACCGTTGACCCACACGGCGCCGGAACGCACCTGCGCCGCCAACGAGTGTGCGCGAGACACGTCGCGGGTCCAGATCGAAGCCGCCAGACCATACTCCGTTGCGTTGGCGATCTGAATCGCTTCCAGCTCAGTATCGAACGGAATGACCGTGCCGACGGGACCGAAGATCTCCTCCTGTGCGATCTTCATGTCGTTGTGCGCGTCGGCGAAGATGGTCGGTTCGACGAAGAATCCGTCGCGATCCGGGGCGCCACCGCCCGCCGCGACCCGGGCACCGCCGTCACGACCAGCTTGGATGTACCCCAGGACGCTGTCGCGCTGCTTGGCGTTGACCAGCGCACCCATCGTCGTCGCCGGGTCGAAGGGGTCACCGAGCACCTGAGCCGACGCGGCCGCGGACAGACCGTCCACCACCTGCGAGTACAGCGAACGATGCACCAGCACACGCGTTCCCGCGGCGCACACCTGTCCCTGGTTGAAGAACAGACCCATTGCCGTGCCGTTGATCGCAGCCTCGAGATCGGCATCTTCCAGGATGATCTGCGGCGACTTTCCGCCGAGTTCGAGGGTCGTTCGCTTGAAGGTGTCTGCTGCCTTCTTGGCGATGATGCGGCCGACGCGTGGACTTCCGGTGAAACTGATCTTGTCGACGCCCGGGTGCCCGACGAGCGCATCACCGGTCACTTCACCCAGTCCCGGAACGACATTCACGACGCCTGCAGGAACCCCAGCCTCGCCGATGAGGCGCGCCAGATGCAGGATCGACAGCGGCGCATCCTCCGGCGGCTTCACGACTACGGTGTTGCCGGCGGCCAACGCGGGGGCCAACTTCCACGCCGCAATCATCAGCGGAGTGTTCCACGGAACGATCGCGCCGATGACGCCGACGGGCTCACGCACGGTGTACGAGTGCGTCGGCTGCCCGAAATATCCTGCCGTCGGAATGGTCGCGCCCTGAATCTTATCGGCCCATCCGGCGAAGTGCCGGAATGTCGCCGCCGCATTGGGGATATCCAACATCGCAGGCTGCCCGACGGGCTTGCCCACGTCATGCGCTTCGAGACGTGCGAGCAGGTCGCCGTCCCGTTCGATCAGATCGGCTATGCGGTTCAACAACTTTCCGCGTACGACGCCGGGTGTCGATCCCCATTCACCGTTCAGCTGAGCTCGGGCAGCGCGGACGGCCGCGTCCACATCCTCGGCGGTCGCCGAGGAGACGTCGACCAAAGGCTGTCCGGTCGTCGGATTCAGATCGGTGAATGTGCCACCGTCGGATGCACCGACCCACTGCCCGGCAATGAAGAGCTGGGTGGCTGTGTCCACGGGAAGGGTCGTGAGTACTGCAGTCATGTTCGATACCTCTCTAGTACAGAATCAGTCCGCGGACGTTCTCGGCGTTACGCATGGCCTCGTAACCGTCGTTCACCTGGTCGAGTGTGTATGTGCGCGTGATCATTTCGTCGAGTTTCAGCTGGCCTTCCATGTACAGACGCAGCAGGTGCGGGATGTCGAAGCGGATGTTGGCATTGCCGAACCACGCACCCTTCAGCGTCTTGCGCATGGCGGTGAGGTCGAACAGGCTCAGCGACACATCGGTCTGGGTGATGTCTCCGACGGACACGTGAACGCACACACCACCCTTGGCCACCAGACTCATCGCCGGAGCGATGATCGCACCGTTCGCGACGTCGATGGTGATGAGCACCTTGTCGGCCAACGCGCCCCACGTCAGGTCGTTCACCAGAGGCAGCGCCTCGTCGATGCTGGCGGCAGTGTGGGTCGCACCGAAAATCTTGGCCTGTTCCCGTTTGAACGGCGACGGATCGACCACGACGACGTGGCGGGCACCGGCGAGAGCGGCGCCCTGGACAGCGCCGCATCCGACACCGCCCATACCAAGGATGACGACGGTTTCGCCTGCGGAGACCCCCGCGGCATAGACCGCCGATCCCCAGCCCGTGGTGACGCCGCAGCCGACGAGCGCAGCCTTGTCCAAAGGAATGTCATTGGTGATCTTGACGCACGACGCTTCGTTGACGACGGTCTGCGGAGCGAAAGTGCCCAACAGACACTGAATTCCGGCGTCCTGGCCACGTACGTGATGGCGGGCGGTGCCGTCGCTGACCTGGTAGCCCTCGAGCAGGTGTGCGCCCAGGTCGCAGATGCTGGACTGGCCGTTCGCGCATGCGCGACAACGACCACACGCCGGAATGAAACCGAGCGCGACGTGGTCCCCGACCTCGACGGACGTGACTCCCGGGCCGATCTCGGTCACGATGCCTGCGCCCTCGTGGCCGCCGATGAACGGCAACAGTCCTACCGGCACACTGCCGTCGCGCACATGCTCGTCCGAGTGGCACAGGCCGGACGCCGCCAGTTCGACCTTCACTTCGCCGTACTTCGGGGCGTCGAGAACGAGGTCCTCGATCTTCCAGTCCTGGCCTGCTTCCCAGAGAACTGCTGCTTGCAATGTCATCGCTGACCTTCCTTCGAGTGTGTCCTGGGTCATAGCTTGACCCGCGGCAGCACCCGAAGACTTGTCGCTGCGCGCACAGTTGTTGCCGATATGCGCACTCGGTCATGTCGGCGCGACAGGCCAGGTTGTTTCGCGAGACTCACCCCGCCCGTTACCTGCGTGTTTCGGCGTCTTCCCGTGCGACGGAGAGTCAATTTTCTCGACACCGTCGGGCCATCCACGGGCCTCCCAGCAGGCAAAACTAGGTCACTCCCGAACGAAAGGCTCATCATGACTCACCATCGGTTCCGCGCCGCAGCCGTCCAAGCCGCTCCGGTCTTCCTCGATCTCGACGCCTCCATCGACAAGGCCATCGGCCTCATCGAGGACGCAGCACGCGCCGGTGCCGAGCTCGTCGCATTCCCCGAGACCTACCTGCCGGGCTACCCCTGGTACATCTGGCTCGACGCACCGGCGTGGGGATTCCAGTTCACACAGCGCTACTTCGACAACTCGCTCGAATACGGGACGCCTCAGGCCGACCGAATTGCTCAGGCCGCCAAGGACAATCACATCATGGTGGTCATGGGCCTGAGCGAGCGTTACAAGGCGAGCCTGTACATCGCCCAATGGATCATCGACGCCGAAGGCAAGACCGTTGCGATGCGTCGCAAACTCAAGCCGACGCACGTCGAACGCACCGTCTACGGCGAGGGCGATGGATCCGACCTGTCGGTCTACGGCACCGATCTCGGCCGCGTCGGCGCGCTGTGCTGCTGGGAGCACCTGCAGCCGCTGTCGAAGTATGCGATGTACGCGCAGAACGAGCAGATCCACGTCGGCGCATGGCCGAGCTTCTCGCTCTACACCGGCGCTGCCTACGCACTCGGACCCGAGGTCAACACCGCTGCGAGCCGCATCTACGCCGTCGAGGGTGGGTGTTTCGTCATCAGCCCCTGCGCGACGGTGTCCCCGGAAATGATCGAGATCATGTGCACCGACGACGCCAAGCGCGCGATGCTCACCGCAGGCGGTGGCCATGCCCGGATCTTCGCTCCCGACGGTCAGCTGATGCACGAACCACTCGCTCACGACGAGGAGGGCCTCGTCTTCGCCGACATCGACACCAGCCTGATCTCCATCGCCAAGGCGGCCGCCGATCCTGCCGGCCACTACTCTCGTCCTGACGTAACCCGTTTGTGGCTCAACAAGACTCCAGGTGATCGGGTCATATCAGGACCTGGTCGGGACACCCGGTACGACGTCGTAGAGGAGGCCGAGTCCGAAGTTCGTCTCGACATCATCGAGCAGCTTGCTCGCGACGAGGATCCAGCGCATGTCTGATCTCGAATCTGCGATTCCCGACCATCTCGTCGTTCCCCGCTCGTGTCCCCGCCGCACACCCGCGACGTACGAGCCGCCGTTTCCGTCGTACGTTGCGCGGTTCCCCGTGTCGACGAAGCGAGTCGTGATGGCATACTTCGGAATTCAGGGTGCTGCCGGTGACAGCCCGTGGGGACTCGACGGCCCACCGCGCAGCGATCGAGCACGCTATGTCGACGAAGAAGGCATCGACACGACGGTGTTCATCGGTTACTGGGACGACATGGCCGCTTTCGATCGGTGGTACCTGGCGACAGGTCACTGCTGGACCGACACCGACGGCCGTTTCGTCGAGATCATCCGCCCGACCGTGGATCGGTACGAAACTCTGTTCTCGTCGACCGGACGTCTGGAAGGCGTTGCCACACTGACGGATTCTCTGAGCGGCACCATCGAGGAACATGCGTACTGGGGCGGCGTCCGAGATCGAATACCGCTCTCTCAGACCGACCCGATGACGCCCGTCGGAATGCCGGAGATCGCCGGGGACGGCAACAAGGTCAGAATCGTTCCGCACGAAAACATCTGCCTCATTCGATCCGGACAGGATTGGGCAGACACCGAGGGATCGGAACGAGAGATGTATTTGCGCGACGTCGAACCAGTCCTGCGTGCCGGCATGGATTTCCTGCGTGACGACGGGCTGAGCATCGGGTGCTTCGCCAACCGGTACATGACGGTCGTCGACGAGAACGGCAACGATCTCGACAAGTCGTTCGGGATGAGCTGGTGGCGTTCGCTGGCCGAGTTGGAGGCGTGGGCCGAGTCCCACCCGACGCACGTCGACATCTTCGGGGCTGCCCTGAAGTACCTGTCGACGATGGGCCCGGCAGCGTCACTCCGGCTCTATCACGAGGTCACGGTCGCTACCGCCGACGAGCAGTTCTTCGAGTACTCGGGGTGCCATGAACGCACCGGTCTCCTGCGCACTGCATCGGTGCGTTCTACCCTGTGACGAGACGGGAGAACACCATGCCAGATGCACTACGCACCGACTCCGTCGACCAGGCAGACAGCATCGACTTCTGGACGGCGGCGGTGAGCCGCACGTACGTCGATCTCGACTGCACGGTCCCGAAGGACGCGTCGGCGATCTCCGGGCACATCGAATCGACGGACCTCGCGATGCTCGGGCTGTCCAGGGTGACTGCGACGGCTCAGAACGTGCTGAGGACACCTGCCGGTATCTCCCGTACCAGCGCCGATTACTTCCTGGTCAGCGTGCAGACGTCGGGAACGGGGATCATCGCCCAGGACGATCGGACGGCGATCCTCGAACCCGGCGACTTCGCGCTGTACGACAGCACCAGGCCCTACAGCCTTCACTTCGACGACCCGTTTGCTCAGTACGTCCTCATGCTGCCCGGCGCGACACTGCGGACGCTCGTCCGTGACACCAACGAGCTGACGGCCAGGGCGGTCTCCGGTCGTCACGGTGCCGGGAAGCTGTTGGTCAGCATGATTTCTTCGATCATGGACGACGTCGACATGAGCGCGGCTTCGGCAGAGGCCGTGTCGCAGAGCGTCGAGTACATCCTCGTCGCGGGGCTCGTCGGGTTGACCGGCGTCGAGAAGCCAGCCCCATATGCGGCGTCGCAACGTCTCGACGAGATCAAGCGAGCCATGACGGCCGGGCTGCGGGATCCCGATCTGACGGTGGCCAAGGTAGCTTCTGCCTTGCACTTGTCGCTCAGCACCGTGCATCGCGCGTTCGCCGGCGAGCCGTGTACCGCCAGCGAATGGATCTGGATGCAGCGACTCGACGGCGTCAAACGTGCACTGTGCGAACCGCAGCACGCACACACGACCATCGGGGCTCTCGCTGCGTCCTGGGGTTTCACCGACCCCGCACACTTCTCCCGCGCCTTCCGCGCGCGGTTCGGGTGCACTCCGAGGGACTTTCGCGACGGTCGGCCTCCCCGGTAAGGGAGGCCGACGGCAGCCGGGAGCGGCGCCCTGTTCGTCGGTGAGGTCATGTCGGCCGGTCTACGAACAGATCGACACGGCTGCGTGTTTCGACGCTGTTCCTGTGCGGGATCCGTGGTTGCATCGTGGCAACAGAAGGAGACACACATGCCGACCGTCGTGACCGACGACAACGTGACCCTCAGCTACATCGATCAGGGCAGCGGACCGGTGATAATGCTGATCGCAGGCTTCTGCGCACCCGCGACCAGCTGGGTGCTGCAGCAGGGCGACCTGGTCAAGGCCGGCTATCGGGTGTTGTCTGTGGACCGGCGTGGACACGGTGATTCCGACGCACCCGAGCACGGCGCAACGATGGCGCGGCACGGTCGGGACGTTCAGAATTTTTTGGCAGCGTTGGACATCGACGACGCTGTGCTGTGCGGAGGGTCGATGGGTGCGAGCACCATCTGGTCCTACATCGAGCAGTTCGGGACCTCACGTGTGAAAGCAGTTGTGTCGGTGGACCAGACTCCGAAGATGGTCAACACCCCCGACTGGCCAAACGGTTTCTACGGGCTGACCGAGGACAACAAGGACACGTTCTTCGCGGACGGCGTCCCCGATACGGGGAGGGGTCTACCGAAACGAAAGTCGTTGGTGGCAGCGGCGAAGCTCGTCGCCAAGCTCGGTGGGCTACCGAAGATGGCGTCGCCCGACACTCCCCCGATGAAAGCCCTGCTGCACGATCACGCGATTGCCGATTGGCGTCCAACCGTCGCGGGAGTCGAGGTGCCGGTGTTGATGGTCGCTGGTCGAGACAGCCAGTTCTGGCCGTTCACGCATGCGGCAGACGCCGTCGCGCAGAATCCGTTCGGTCGTTCGGTCGTACTCGAGAAGTGTGGGCACGCTGCGAACATGGATCGGCCCAAGGAGTTCAACGCCGCGATGCTGAACTTCCTCGATTCTCTGGATTGATGGGCAGGATAGTCTCGAGTACATGCTCGTCGAACGATTGCTCGAATCTCTCCCCGCGGACCGGGTCGTCGTCGATCCCGATGTGATCGCGTCCTACCAGCACGACGAGGCCGAGTGGGCTCCCTACGCGACGCCCGCCGCCGTCGTCAGGCCGCGGACCGCCGAGGAAGTGCAGGCCGTCGTCCGCGCATGCCTCGAGCACGACGCGGCCGTCGTCACCCGTGGTGCGGGCACCGGCCTGTCCGGCGGCGCCAACGCGACCGAGGGGTGCGTCGTCCTCGCGCTCGACGGGATGGACACGATCAAGGAGATCGACCAGCTCGAGCGATATGCCGTCGTCGAGCCGGGTGTCGTCAACGATCACCTGCGCGCCGCGTGCGCCGAGCAGGGCCTCTGGTACCCACCGGATCCAGCGAGTTCACCGTGGTCCACCATCGGCGGCAACGTCGCAACCAACGCAGGTGGGTTGTGCTGCGTCAAGTACGGCGTGACGCGCGACTACGTCATGGGCATGCAAATCGTCACCGGCACGGGCGAGTTGGTGCGTTTGGGCCGTAAGACCGCGAAAGGTGTTGCGGGATACGACCTTGCTGGTCTGATGGTCGGATCGGAGGGGACGCTGGGGGTCATCACCGAGGTGACCGTCAAGCTGCGCCCGCTCCAGGATCCGCAGCGGACTGTCGCCGGATACTTCGACTCGATCGTCGACGCAGGGCGCGCCGTAGCTGCCGTTGCCGCAGCAGGATTGACGCCGTCGGCACTCGAATTGATCGACAAGCAATGCCTCATCGCGGTCGACGCATGGAAGAACATGGGGCTGTCGGTGGAGGCGAACGTCGTACTGCTGGGACGGGTCGATACACCCGGCGACATCGGCGACCAGGAGGCGGAGAAGATGCTGTCGTGCTTCGCCGAAGCCGGTGCGACGTGGTCCGCAGTCTCGACGGATCAAGAGGAGGCCGACGCGTTGTTCGCGGCCCGCAGGCTCGCATACCCTGCGATGGAGCGGCTCGGACCCGTGCTGACCGAGGACGTCTGTGTTCCGAAACGTCATGTACCCGAAATGCTGTCACGCATCGAGCAGATCGGGATCCGCTACGACACCACCATCGCGAACATCGCGCACGCGGGTGACGGCAACCTGCATCCGCTGCTGATCACGCCTCACGACGACATCCCTGGACGGGAGCGCGCCCAGGCTGCGTTCGACGAGATCATCGACGCTGCACTGGAACTGGGCGGAACCGTCACGGGCGAACACGGCGTCGGGCTGCTCAAGATGGACGGGCTGGTCCAGGAACTGGACCCGGTGGTCCTCGACATGCACCGGGCCGTCAAGAACGCCCTCGATCCCCAGGGAATCCTGAATCCGGGGAAGGTCTTCTCGTGAGTGAAAATGTATAGCCCTCTATACATCTTCACTCACGAGCGTCGGAGCCGCCTATCCACGGCGGCAGTCGGAATACACTGTCCGCCTGAGGGTCCGGGCTGAGAATCCGATGCTTTCCGTCCTGAATCTGATACACCAGGTGCGCCTGCGCGAGCGACGCATCCGCTGAGGCCATCGGATAGGCCACTGCCGCTTGCCCTTTGCCTCCGAGGTAGTACGAGCCGTTGACGCCTCGGTGCACGAGGTTTCGGATTTCCTGGGACACCTTGTTGTAGTCGCGCGGGGATGCCGAGCGCGACCACGCGTCGGCCAGAATCATGGTGCGGTCGTATGAGATTCCAGCGTGCGACCGGCCCGGAAAGACTCCATAGGCCCGCTTGTACCGTTCGGCGAATCCCTTGCTCACGGGGTCGGAGTAGGTACCGGTCACGGTGGCCCACAGAATGCCGTTCGCGCGCTCGCCGAGCTGCTCGCGAAATTCCGGAATCGACGGCGCATAGAGGCTGTAAATCAGTGTGTCCGGCATGTTTTCGAGCAGTGCGCGGATCGTCGCGACAGTCCCGTCGACGAAGTAGTGTCCGATCAGCACAGCGGCAGGCGCGATGGTCCGAACCTGTCCCGCGGCTTCGACCCAATCCTTGGTGGTCGGCCCGACCCTGACTACGTCGAGCGACCATCCCTCCGCCTCAGCGAGCTCTGCAGCTCTGTCGAGGCCGAGATTCGATACCTTCCACGCGCCCAGCAGAACCACAAGCCTTCTCGACGACGGGTTCCATCGACCTCGATCATGCAGTCCCGCAAGGAATTGAACGAACCCAGGCCCGTAATTGGTATCGCTCGGACAGACCTGGAAAATGCGGCCGTACCGCGACGGATCGTGTTCGACGCGTTGCACCATCGCATCGAGAGTGGCCGCGTGCAGATACGGCGCGCCGTACTCGGCGGCAACTTCGTGTGCGACTTCCTGCCAAGCGAAGTAGCCGGAAGTGATGGCGTCGACACCCCTGCCCGCAAGCTCGAGCATTCCCTTCTCGATGCTGTCCTCGGAGACGATGTCGACGTCTGCCGTCGCAAGTTCGACCCGGCGACCGCATACGCCTCCCCTGGCGTTGATCTCTGCGAGCGCCAACTCGGTCCCTCGGACCATCTCCTCGCCGTCGGCGCGCGCGATGCCGGTGATCGGGACGGCGGATCCGATGACGAGTGGCTGCAGCCGAATCCTGCGGGAAGCCGGCACGAGCCGTTTCACCGGCGCTGTGGCCGACGCACGCACCAGCGCGAGATGCTCGAATCCGTCGGTTCCTCCTGGCACCGGCAGTCGCGTCATTCCCTCGTCGAGCGCCTTCGTTGCGGCAGCGGTGCGACTCTTGACTCCGAGCTTGGCCAACACTCGGTCGACGTGCGTGGTGACCGTTCGTGGGCTCAGCCAGAGCCGGTCGGCGATGTCCTGGTTGGTGAGGCCGCCTGCGAGCAGGGTCACGACGTCGACCTCGCGTGCGGTCAGTCCCCAGAGCAGCTCGACATCCTTGGTGATCGTCACTTCGGCACGCGGTTCGGCACCTGCGTCGACGAGCGAGATCGAGACGGCGAGGAGCTGTTTGTTCGGCGACAGCCACCGAAACCGCGCCTCGACGAGGTCGTCGCGGACGAGCCCGACAGCGATCTCGGCTATCTCGGCCGGAATCACCGTCAGAGGTCCGGCGTCGGCGACCCGCGTGTGTTCGACGGTCCCGTCGGGACGGACGAGGTAACTTGCCGCGACGACGGCTGTGTCCGTGTGCTGGTGCAACTTCACTGGCGACGAGCCTTTCCGACCTAGAACCGAAGCGTTCCCCGCCCTGGTCAGGACACTAATCCGGAAACCGGCATCGCTTGTGTCGAACGAGTTAAATCCGTTCGATTTCTGCCCGGACTGCCGGAAGCGCGAGGTTCTCCTTGATCGCGACTCCGCTGTACCGTCGCGCCTGCATCTGGGCTGCCAGATCCAGAATCCGGTCGGCCGCGTCGTCTGGCCGGACCCCACGGGCGTGGATGTTGGCGACGAGGTTGCGATCGGCGTCGTTGTTCCCCGGGCCTGGACGCCAGCCCATGTACGCGGAAAGACTGTCTGCGGCGCGAAGCCCCGGTCGCTCCCCGATCAGGAGCACGACGACGCCCGATCCGAGGATGCGGCCGACGTCGTTCATCACGCCCACCCGGCAGTTCCGGACGGTGACGATCCGTCCGCACGTCCACCCGAGAGATCTCGCGCCGGCCATGAGCCCTGGAAGAAGTAGCGGCACTTGCCGCGCTACGGCCGTGCCGGACAACCCGTCGCCGAGGACGATCTGCAGGTCGGCATCCCGCGTCCCGATGCGCGCGAGCTCGGCGCGGGATTCGGTGTCGAGGACGCGTCCGAGATCGGGACGCACCAGGTACTGGTCGCGATCGGCGGCGGCGGTACGCAAGTGAACCGCGTCCTCGGCCAGGGAGCCGGAGGTGAAGTCCACCTCCGTATGGACGGCGTCGCGGGCCGTCGCGTGGTCCGCTCGAAGCTGGAGCAGCAACGACGTCGGATATGCCGTGCCTGCCCGCCCGACGCGAATCCGGGCCGGCGTGAGATCGGCCAGTGCCGGGGTCGGTTTCATCGCGCACCGATCGCCGGCAGAGCTCGCGCACCCACCGAAGTCCACCACGCCTCGGGGAGTTCGAAGACACCCTGGCCAGGATCCCAGCCCTGTTGCCGCGACAACCACGCTGCGAATTCCGGCGCCGGGCCGCTGCCGAGCAGCCTGCGCACGCTGGCGATGTCGTGATAGCTGGTGGACTGGTAGTTCAGCATGACGTCGTCGCCTGCCGGAACACCCATGACGAACGTGCATCCGGCCAGCGCCAGCAACGACAGAAGGTTGTCGTTGTCGTTCTGATCGGAGTCGACGTGGTTGGTGTAGCAGACGTCGCAGCCCATCGGCAGCCCCATCAACTTGCCGACGAAATGGTCTTCGAGTCCTGCGCGGGTGATCTGGCGCGAGTTGGCGAGGTACTCGGGTCCGATGAATCCGACGACCGAATTGACGAGGAACGGATCGTACAGACGCGCGACGGCCTGAGCCCGTGCCTCCAGTGTCAATTGGTCGACGCCGTGGTGTGCGTCGGCGGACAGCGCGCTCCCCTGACCCGTCTCGAAGTACATGAACTGCGATCCGACGAATTCCTCGGCCCGTCCGCGATGTGAGTCCGCGACCGCGTCACGCCCCTCTGCCAACATCGACAACGAGATGCCGAAACTACGATTCGCCGCCTCGGTGCCCGCCACCGACTGGAAGAGCAAGTCCACCGGTGCCCCGCGCTCCAGCGCGGCGAGCTGAGTGGTGATGTGCGAGAGCACGCACGATTGCGTCGGCGCGCCGGTGAGTTCGATCAAATCGTGAATCGCGTGCAGCACACGGCCCACGGTCTGTGGTGACTCGGTTGCGGGATTGACCCCGATGACCGCGTCGCCGCAGCCGTACATGAGACCGTCCAACGTGGACAGCATGATTCCCGTGACATCGTCGGTCGGATGGTTGGGCTGAATGCGGCATCCGAACACACCACGCTCGCCCTGGGTGTTCCGACATTTGGTCACCACGGTCAACCGCGATGCTGCGACGACCAGATCGAGATTGCTCATCAATTTGGCAGTGGCAGCGGCGATTTCAGGACCTATCGCCGACGCCAACCCTCCCGACCATTCCGCCGGAAAGTCCTCGGACAGAACCACTTCGCGAAACTCTCCGACGGTCAGTGACGAGATCGACCGAAACTGCTCGACGTCGATTGCCGCGTGCACGGCATCGGCCACCGAATCCTCGACGACAGGTCGATCGTGGAGACTACCCAGCGTTTCCTCCGACAGCGCGATCTTGGCCGCGACGCGCTCTCGGTCGGAACGTGCTGCGATGCCGGCCAATTCATCGCCCGACTTGACCTCGTTGGCTTTGGCCAACACTTCGTTCAGTGAGTCGAAGCGGAACCGCTCGCCCGACACCAAAGCCTTGTACATGTGACTCCTCAGGACCGTCGGCGGGCAGCGGAATCCAGTGCGACAGCGGCGATCACGATGAGGCCCTTGGCAATCAGCTGCCAATGCTGACTGACGTTGAGGCTGTAGAACACGTTGGTCAGTGTGGCGAGGATCAGCAGACCCACCGCCGAACGCCACATCGCGCCTTCTCCGCCCCGCAACGACGTGCCGCCGACCACCACGATGGCAATGGCGTCGAGAGCGATGTTGGCTCCGACGTCGGCCTGCCCGACTGCAAGTCGCGACGCGTCGATCATTCCCGCGATGGCCGCGAGCGCGCCGGTCAGGACGTAGACACTTGCCGTGATGGACGGGACCCTCAGTCCCGACAGCCAGCCGGCTTCGGTGTTACCGCCAACGGCCTGCACGTTGCGGCCGATCGTCGTCTTGGCCAGCACGATTCCGCCGACGACCATCGTGAGGATCAGAATGAAGATCGGCGTCGGGAGGCCGAGTGTGTGCGACTTCGACAGTGCCTGGAATCCCGGCTGCGAGACGATGAACGGCGCAGAGTTCGAGTAGATGTACGCCAGTCCCGAGATGACCGACGCCGAACCGAGCGTCGCGACGAACGGGTTGATGTGCAGCTTCGCGACCAGCAACCCGTTGGCGAGTCCGCACAGCAGACCGGCAGCGAGTGCTGCAGCTCCGGCCAATGCCACCGAGCCGGTCGAGATCGTCACGCCTGCGAACACAGTGGAACCCAAAGCGTATGTGGCACCTACCGATAGGTCGAACCCACCGGAGATGATCACGAAGGTCATGCCGACGGCGATGATGCCGACCGCAGCGTTCTGGACCAGGATGTCCCTGATGTTGGCAGGCGCGAGGAAGCCGTCGTACAGGAATGTCGCGACGATCACGAGCAGAACCAGCACCACAAGCATGCTGTACTTCACGAGAAAGACGCTCGGACTTGTCTTGTTACGCGGCTCTTTTCCCGGTGTGGGGCTGCTCGCGACCGCGCTTGTGTCGATCGATGTACTCATGCTGCATCCTCTCGAAATCCGAGTTTGACGATGTCGGCTACCGTGAATGTGGGTGAGCCTGCGGGAATGTCGTCGACAATGCGACCGTGTGCGAACACGAGCAGGCGGTCGGCGACGGCCAGAACTTCTTCGAGCTCCGAGGAGGTGACGACGACGGATGCACCTTCCTCGGCGAGGTGGACGAGGGAGGCGAGTACCTCCGACTTGGCACCGATGTCGATGCCGCGCGTCGGTTCGTCGACGAACAGGACACGAGGGGTGTGCCCTGCCCACTTGGCGAGCAGAACCTTCTGCTGGTTTCCGCCGGACAGATGAACGACCGGCTCCCCGAGTCTCTTCGGATCGAAACCGAAGTACCGCACCGGTTCCGACGCACCCTCACGCTCCCTGCTCGGCCGCAACCAACCGAAGGCCCGTTTGGACCGGCCGAGCCAGTAGTTGCTGGCGCCGTCCATGTTCAGGACAAGGCCGGCGCGTCTGCTCTCGGGGACCAACACGAGGCCGGCGTCGATCGCTGCGCGTGGGCTTTTCGGCCATACGACGCCCGTGCCGTCCAACGTCATCTCACCCGTCGCCGCCGGTTCCATACCGCACACCGAACGCATGAACGTGGTTCGGCCGGAACCGACGAGCCCCCACAGTCCGACGATCTCACCCTGTCGGACCGTGAGGTCGAGGCCATGCAGAACGTTCGGTAGTGACACGTCCTGTGCGTGCAGTACGACGTCACCCAGAGGCCGACGCTCCGCGCGAACCGCGACCTCGACGTCGCGCCCCACCATCTCCTGGATGAGCCGCTTTCGATCCCATTCGCCGCGGTCGGCAGTCCGCACGATCGTGCCCTCGCGCAGTACCGTGATCCGATCAGCCAGTGCCAGAACCTCTTCCAGATTGTGGCTGACGAAGATGATGGTCGTGCCCTGCGAACGAAGGCGGTCGAGCACGCGGTAGAGCACATCCCTCTCGTGCTCGGCGAGGGCCGCGCTCGGCTCGTCGAGCATCAAGACTTTGCTGTCGGCCTGAACGCCGCGCATGATCTCGAGGATCTGCTGAGTCGACACGGACAGCTCACGGACCGGTACACCGATCGGGATGTCGACGTCGAAGTCGAGACACATCTCCCGGAACCGAGTACGCATCGCCTTGCTGTCCAGCACTCCCCGACGCGTGAGATTCTGTCCCAGAAAGACATTGGCCACCGCGTCGAGCGCAGGCACCATCGTCAGCTCCTGGTACACCGCCGCCAGCCCGAGCTGACGCACCTCGCGCGGGTTGCCGCCGTGCAGCGTCGTGCCGAACACCGTGATGGATCCGGAACTCGCTTCGACTCGGCCACTGATCATTCCGAGGAGAGTCGATTTGCCAGCGCCGTTCTCGCCGACCAGCGCATGGACGCTTCCAGCCTCGATCTGCACTGTTGCGGACTTCACCGCGCGATTGGCGCCGTAGGTCTTGGAGACCTCGACGCAGTCGATGGCAGTCGGCCGCGTTTCGTTCACAGTCATGTTGCTCGTGCCTCTAGTACTCGGCCGTGAAGTCGGCGACGTTGCTGCGCTCGGCGAACGGCGTTCCCGGCAGCGAGTCCGACGTGGAGAGGTCGACGAACCGTGCAGTGTCACGCTTCTCGACGGTGTCCGCGAGTCCTTCTATCGCCAACCGTGTTTCGAGACGAGGAAGCATCATCACGCTGCTGGTGATGGCGCCGGAGGCGACGTTGTCGAGGGCCCACTGGTCACCGCCGAAGTCGTAGACGGAGACATCTCGACCTGCGGTCGCCTGCACGACGCCACGCGTCATTCCGGAGAAGTTGGACATCACGACATCGAGGTCCGGGTTCGCCTGCAGGATCGTCTGCGCCGCCTGGAATCCCTTGGGCGTGGTGTAGTCGGTGGTCTGCTTGGAGACGACCTCGTACTTGGCGTCGTCCTCGAATGCCTTTGCGGCGTCGAAGAAGCAGAGCGTGTTGGCGTTGAGGTCCGGTCCGGAGATCAGTGCGATCTTCGCGCCGTCGGGATGGTCGGCCTTGACCTTCTCGACCCACGCCTCGTACACGTCGAGGGTCTGCCCGCCGACATAGTTGACGGTGCCCGGCTCCCACGTCTCCTCGCCGCTGTTGGTCGCGCGGCCGCAGATGGGGAGGTTGAACACCGAGACGATGATGTTCTTCTCGGGCGCCTGCTGGGTCAGCATGTTGCACACGAGGTTTCCGTCGTTCGGCTCCACAGCGAAGGCGTTGTACTTGCCGCTCGTGATGGCGTTCTGCATCTGATCGAACTGAGTCTGGGCGTTGAACTGGCCGTCGAACACGTCGAGTTCGGCGCCGAGCTCGTCGGCTGTCTTCTTCGCTTCGTCGATCGATGCCTGAAGGTAGGCGTTGCTGGCGCCTGCCGAGAAGTAGGCGATCTTCAGGTCGGAGGCGGAGTCGACGGTGGGCACCGTCTGCTCGCGTCCCTCACTGGACGAGTCGGCTACGGCGTCGACGGAACAGGCAGGCAAGACGGTCAGCACGGCGGCCGCAGCGGCGATGCTCATGGTGCGAAATCTCATGATTGTCCTTGGTTTTCGAAGGGGATTCAGTTCTCGGTCCACGTGTCGTAGATGTCGCTGAGGGAGGCGAACCAGACGCCGTCGTGACCGGACATGTAGTCGATGAGCTTCTCGAACATGATGATGTGGTGTGCGCGTGCGATGGTCTGCGGATGCACGGTGAGTGCCATGACTCCGTTCGGAACGTTGTCGTAGCAGTAGTCGAAGTGGTCCTTCCAGCGCTCGTACATCGACGTCGTCGACTCGAATCCCTGGTTGACGCCGGGGATGTACTCGGCGGCCGGGAAGTCGTCGAGGAACCACGACACCGGGAATTCCAGAATCGGTGACGGTGTGCCGAGGACGCTGCCCTCTTCCCATCGCACCTCGACGGGTCGTGGATGGTAGGGCTCGAAATCACGGCCCATCAGCGAGGAGTCCCACTCGAACCCATTCTGTTCGAGAATCGACAGAGTGTTCTCGGTGAAATCCCATGCCGGCGAACGGTATCCGCGCGGACGCTTGCCGACGTACTTCTCGTGCAGGTTCAGCGTCTTGTCCATCAGGTACCGCTCGGTGTCGTGGTCCAACGACGGAACCGACTCGTGGTAGCAACCGTGTGCCGCGACTTCCTGGCCGGCATCGACGATCTTCTGGAACGCGTCCGGGAAGGTCTCCATGGAATGCGTGGGAGTGCACCAGGTTCCGGCGATGTCGTACTTGCCGAACAGCGAGAGCATCCGCGGCACACCGACCTCGGCACAGAACTCCCCGCGAGAGAGGTAGCTCGGGCTGGTCTTGCCGAACGTTCCCATCCACACGCTGTGCGCGTCGAAGTCACATCCGATGTTGACGGCGATCTTCTTGCCCTCGGGCAGATTCAGAGGCATTGCAGGCTCCTTCTATTCGGGGAGTAGGTCGGCGGCGAACGAGCGGTACAGAGGACTTCGGCGCTGACGGTCGTAGAACGTCGTCGCCGCGCCCGTCTTGCGGTTCTCGGCGAGCAGATCGAGATCCAACGTTGCGGTGACCACGTCCTCGACGTTCGTCTGCGCCTCTGCCACAACACCGTTCGCGGGGAAGGCAAGATCGCACGGGCTCAGGATCGACGCGCGCGCCCAGCCCGGGGACAGCGGTGCTCCGGCGAACCCTGCGATCGGTGCGTGCACCGCATAGACCTGGTTCTCGATGCATCGCGCTGCCGCGGTGTGCCGGACGCGGTAGAAGCCTGCCTCGGTGAAGGTGTACGACGGCATCAGCAGCAGCTCGGCACCTCGCCTCGACAGAACCGTGCTCACCTCGGGAATCTCTGCCTCGTAGCAGACGGCGATGCCGACCGTGACGTTGCCGAGGTCGATCGGCTCGAGCAGGTTGCCCTCGCCCGTTCCCCAGTCCGCTTCGGCCGGGAAGATGTGTGTCTTCTCGTGCTGGTACTCCGTGCCGTCCGGGGTGAAGAGGAACGCTGTGTTGAGCAGTTCGTCTTCCTTCTGCACGAGATGTGTTCCCGCCAAGATGTTCTGGCCACGGGAGCGTGCGAGATCGGCGAACAGCGCGCGATAGTCGTCGGTGTACTCGGAGATGCGTCCGAGCTCCGAGATCGGGTCCGACTGCCATCCTGGTTTCACGGTGAACAATGGCTCGGTGACGAGCTCGGGGAACACGACGATGTCGCTTCCGTCGGTCTGCTCGATCAATCCGCGGACCTGTGCTGCGAAGGCGTCGAAGCCGTCGAGTTCGCGCATCTCGAATTGCACCGCGGATACGGTGACGGTCCTGCTCATAGCGGTACTCCTGTTCGTTGAGGCTCTAGCGAGCGAGCAGTCCACCGTCGATGACGAGGTCGGTTCCGGTGACGTATGAGGACTCGTCGCTGGCGAGGTACACAGCGCCGTAGGCGATTTCGATCGGCTCGGCTCCCCGGCCCATCGGGGTGCCGCCGATGACACGTGCATTGATCTCGGGATCCTGCGCTTCGGCGAGCGGTGTGCGAATCCACCCGGGCACGATCGAGTTGACCCGAACCCCCTGCTGCGCATAGGTGATCGCGGCATTGCGCGTCATCGACCGGACTGCACCCTTGGCGGCTTGATACGCGGCGACGCCGACGCCGCCCACGACGCCCCACGCCGAGGACAGGTTGATGATCGAGCCCGCACCTGCCGACAGCATCGAGGGAATCACCGAACGCATACCGAGCCAGACTCCGGTCTGGTCCACGCCGATGACCCTGTTCCACTCCTCGATACCGATGTCCTCGATACCGGAGTACGCGATGACGCCTGCATTGTTGACCAGGACGTCGATGGTTCCGTGCTCAGCGACGATGGCGTCGACGGCGCTCTGCCACGCCTCTTCCCGAGAAACGTCGAGGGCGATCGAGTGAGCACCGTCGATCTTCTCGAAACCGTCGGTCAGGTCGGCGGCGTAGACGATCGCACCTTCCGCTGCGAAGGCCTCTGCCGTCGCACGCCCTATTCCCTGCTGCGCACCGGTGACCAGCGCGATCTTGCCTTGCAACCTGTTCATGACGGATGGTTCTCTCTCTTCGAAGTGTCGGTCATTGCGCGAGATATCCGCCGTCGATCGGCAATTCGATACCGGTGACGAAGGCGGACTCGCGCGATGCCAGATAGACCGCGCCCCACGCGATGTCCTCGGGATCGGCACCGTGGCCGAGTGGGGTTGCGTCGAGGTATCGGGCGTTGAGTTCGTCGGTCTGGCCGACGGTCATCGGCGTCTTGATCCAGCCGGGGAGAATGGCGTTGGCCCGGATGCCGTCACGGGCATAGCTGACCGCGGCGTTCTTGGTCATCGTGATGACCGCGCCTTTACTGGCGTGATAGGCCGCGACGCCGGGCACGGCGGTCGAGCCGCAGATCGAGGAGATGTTGACGATCGATCCTGCGCCGTTCGCTCGCATCGCTGGGATGACCGACTGCATCCCGAACAGGACGCCGGTCTGATTGATGGCGACGATGCGCTGCCATTCGTCCAGCGGGGTGTCGACGATGTCGTAATATCCCGCTACACCTGCGTTGTTGACGAGGATGTCGACCTTGCCGTGCGCGGCGACTGTCTCGTCGACGAGTCCCGCCCACTGGCCCGCGTCGGTGACGTCGTGCTGACGGATCTCGACCGCGCTGTCCCTGGTCACGGCCTGGACATCGGTCGCGACGACGGTGGCCCCTTCGAGTGCGAACCGTTCGGCGATCCCGAGGCCGATTCCGCCCGCCGCGCCGGTCACGATGGCCACTGATCCGGACAGACGTCCCATCATGTCTCCTTCTGCTTGCCTCACCGAGAACGGTGATTCACATCCCGTTTGATGTGATGGCAGAACAGTAGGAACCAGGTGGCACCCCGCACGTCCGTAGATTTACGTATGTGGAACGACGAGCGGGAGAGTTTTCAGGGGCGTAACAATGGGCCTCCGGCCATGTGCATAGAAATACATAGCGGGCTATGTATTTTCGTGCACATGGGCTAGTGCGATATGCGCCTCGCCCAGCGCCTCGGATTGAGTCGGGTGGGCGTGGACGAGGTGGGCAACTTCCTCCGGGTACGCACCCCAGTTCACGACGAGCTGCGCCTCACCGATCAGCTCGCCCACCCGCGCGCCGACCATGTGGATCCCGACGACGGCGCCACCAGCGCGCACCAGCTTGACTCCGCCGGACGTCCCGAGAATCTGACTCTTCGCGTTGCCGGCGAGATCATGGACAGCCGTCTCCGCTGACCCGCACTGCTCGACGGCCTGAGCCTCGGTCAGCCCGACGGACGCGATCTCCGGATTCGAATACGTGACGCGTGGGATGTTTTCGTCGCGAACGGCTTTGGGCTCGAGTCCGGCAATCTGCTCGGCCACGAAGATTCCCTGCTGAGTTCCCCTGTGCGCCAACTGAGGCCCTCGAACGATGTCGCCGACGGCATAGACACCCTCCTCGGAAGTTCTCAGCGCGGTGTCGACGGCAACGAACCCACCGTCCAGAGCAATGTCTCCGAGCGCGCCCGTGTTCGCCCCTCGCCCGACGGCCACGAGCACCACGTCTGCATCGAGCGTCTCCCCCGATTCGAGCGTGACCGTCACACCGTCCGGAGTCTCCTTCACACCGGCAAACGGCGACGACGTCTTCGCGGTGATGCCGCGCTTTCGGAACGCTTTCGACAGTTGCTTCGACGACCATTCGTCCTCTGCTGCAATCAGTCTCGGAAGCGCTTCGACGATCGTCACGTCCGCACCGAACGACGCCCACACACTGGCGAATTCGACGCCTATGACGCCGCCACCGAGCACGATCGCGCGCGTCGGCAGCCGGTCGAGGATCAACGCCTGGTCGCTGGTCAACACACGTGGCCCCAGCTCGATACCGGGCAGCACCTTCGGATACGACCCCGTTGCCAGAACAACCGACTTTCCGACGATCCGACGCCCGTCCACCTCGACAGTACTGTCGCCGACGTATCGCCCAGTGCCGCTGATCAATTCGACCTTGTTCGCCTTGACAAGGCCTTGCAGACCCTTGTACAGCTTCGCGACGACGCCATCCTTGTAGGCGTGAACACCCGCCATGTCGACGCCGTCGAAGGAAGTCTCGATCCCCACCGAAGCGCTGTGGCGAGCCGAATCAGCCACCTCAGCTGCGTGGAGCAGCGCCTTCGTCGGGATACACCCGCGGTGCAGACACGTCCCGCCGACTTTGTCCTGCTCTATCAACACCACCGAAAGGCCGAGTTCCGCGGCGCGGAAGGCACAGGAGTACCCACCCGAACCACCGCCCAGCACAACGACATCCGGCGTCATCCGAGCGCAACCAGATTCAGCGGATCGGCCAGCATCGACGCAACATCAGCCAGGAACCTCGACCCCTGCTCGCCGTCGACAAGTCGATGATCGAACGACAGGCTCAAGGTCGTCACCGATCGCAATGCGATCTCGCCTTCGAACTCCCAAGGCTGACGACGGATCGCACCGAAGCACAGGATCGCTGCCTCGCCGGGATTGAGGATCGGGGTTCCCGAATCCACCCCGAAGACACCGACATTGGTAATCGTGATGGTGCCGTCGGCGAGATCTTCCTGCCCGGTCTTGCCTTCCTTGGCCGTCGCCGTCAGCCCGTTCAGCGCCAGGGCCAGATCCTTCAGTCCGAGTGCGTGTGCGCCCTTGATGTTCGGCACCATCAGACCGCGCGGGGTTGCGGCAGCGATTCCGAGATTGACGTACCTCTTCGTCACGATCTCCTGATTCACCTCGTCCCACTCCGAGTTCAGGCTCGGGTTCGCGCGCAACGCAACCAGAAGCGCCTTCGCGACAAGCGCAAGTGGCGTCAGGCGCACATCGCGAAAGTGCTTGTTGGAACGCAGCTTTTCGATCAACTCGACCGTCTGGGTCACGTCGACCGTAATGAACTCGGTGACGTGCGGTGCCGAGAACGCACTCGACACCATCGCGGCCGCAGTGTGCTTGCGAACTCCCTTGATAGGCGTCCGCGTCTCGTCCTCGGGCTGCGGCGCAACCGGTTCGGGCCGCTGCAAAAACGCATCCAGATCGCCCCGCGTCACTTCACCCCGGCCACCGGTGGCCGGAACGTCCGCAAGATCGATACCTTCTTGCCGCGCGACGAAACGCACCGGCGGGGACGCGAGAGGCTTGCCTCCTGCCTCTGCGGGAGGCGCTGGTCTCCTACCTCCACGGCGACTCTTGCCCTCCCCCGCCACCCCGTAGCCGACGAGAACCGGCGTACGTTCTTCCGGTGCACCGGGTTCGTCGATATCGATGATGGCCTTACCGACCTCGACCGTGGAGCCTTCCTCGGCATGCAGCGCAGTCACGGTACCGGCGAACGGTGACGGCAGTTCCACGGACGCTTTGGCGGTTTCGACCTCGGCGATGACCTGGTTCAATTCGACTGTGTCACCGACCTTCACAAGCCAGGTGATCAACTCGGCCTCGGTGAGTCCTTCGCCGAGGTCGGGCAGCAGGAAACTCTTGGTCATGCGGGGAAGCTCCTGTCGACGGCGTCGAGAATGCGGTCTACGTCGGGTAGGAAGAACTCTTCCAGCTTGGCTGCCGGATACGGGATCGCGAATCCGCCGACACGCTGCACCGGCGCTTCCAAGCTGTAGAAACACTGTTCCTGCACGCGCGCAGCGATTTCCGCACCGATACCCATGAACGTCGCAGCCTCGTGCGTGACGACGAGACGGCCGGTCTTGCGCACCGACGTCGCGATCGTGTCCATGTCCAACGGAGACAGCGACCGCAGGTCGATCACTTCGAGTGATCGGCCTTCTCGTGCAGCGACGTCCGCGGCATTGACAGCTGTCGCAACCAACGGACCGTAGGCGACGACGGTGGCATCGCGTCCTTCTCGCACGACCCGCGCCTTGTGCAAGGGATAGGCGTCGTCGATCGAGGCGGTGACGTCGACCTCGCCCTTCTGCCAGTAGCGACGCTTCGGCTCGAAGAACAGGACTGGGTCGTCCGACGCGATCGCCTGTCGCAACATGACATTGGCGTCGGTGGAATTGCTGCAACTGACGACGCGCAGGCCTGCGGTCTGAGCGAAGTAGCCCTCCGGTGACTCCGAATGATGTTCGACGGCACCGATTCCGCCGCCGTACGGCACTCGGATGGTCAGCGGCATCGTCACGTGACCGCCAGTGCGGTAGTGCAGTTTCGCGACCTGCGAGACGATCTGGTCGAATGCCGGGTAGATGAACCCGTCGAACTGTATCTCGCACACCGGCCGGTAGCCGCGGAACGCGAGACCGACTGCAGTACCGATGATTCCGGATTCTGCGAGAGGTGTGTCGATGACACGGTTCGGGCCGAAATCCTTCTGAAGGCCGTCGGTGATCCGAAAGACACCACCTAGTTTGCCGATGTCCTCGCCCAGGAGGACGACCTTCGGATCGTCCTCTAGTGCTCGACGCAGTCCCGCGTTGAGGGCTCTGCCCAGCGGCAGAGACGCGGTCCGAGACAGAGTTGCGGTCATGACTGGGCTCCTTCGAATCCGGCGAGGTAAGCGGCGTAGGCGTCACGCTCTTCGTCGATCAAGGGATGTGGATCGACATACACGTTGTCGAACAACGCCATCGGGCCCGGTTCGACGGTTCCGAGGCATCCGCGTCGCAGTTCGGCGGCTGTGGCGTCGGCGCGGTCCTTCACTCGTGTGCGGAAGGCATCGTCCATGGCGCCTTCGGTCTCGAGCAGTCGCTCGATGCGGTCGATCGGATCCTTCTGCTTCCACTCGTCGTCCACCGCTGCCGAGCGGTACCGAGTCGGGTCGTCGGACGTGGTGTGCGGTCCCATTCGGTACGTGACGGCCTCGATGAGCGTCGGGCCACTTCCTTCGCGGGCCCGCGCCAACGCTGTTCGTGTAGCGGCAAGTACAGCGAGAACGTCGTTTCCGTCGACGCGCAGTGCCGGAATGCCGTAGCCGCGCCCGCGGTCGGCGATCGACGCGTGCGTCTGCAGCGTCACCGGTTCGGAGATCGCCCATTGATTGTTCTGGCAGAAGAACACGACGGGCGCGCCGAAACTCGCTGCGAATCCCAAGCCTTCGGAGATGTCGCCCTGGCTGGTCGCACCGTCGCCGAAGTAGGTGATGACGGCGCCGTCGCTCCCGTCGAACTTCATCCCGAGTCCGTATCCGGTCGCGTGCAGCGCCTGCGATCCGACGATGATGGCCGGCGTTGTCATGTTGTATTCGTAAGGGTTCCAACCCGATTGCGTCGATCCGCGCCAGAATCGCAACATCTCGGTCGGGTCGACGCCACGGCAGTAGGCGACACCGTGTTCGCGATAGCTGGCGAACACGAAGTCGTCACGGTGCAGCGCGCGGGCCGAGCCCACCTGCGCGGCCTCCTGCCCCAGCAGCGGCGCCCACAATCCGAGCTCACCCTGGCGTTGCAGCGCCGTGGCCTCGGCATCGATTCGCCGTACGACGACCAGGTCTTCGTAGAGATTCTGCAGCGTATCCACGGTGACGTCGGCGACCAGTTCGCTGTATTCCGAAGGCTCGGTCCGTCGGCCCTCCGGCGTGACGATCTGAATGAGGGCGTCGTCGTCGTTTCTCGGCATGTCGTCCTCCGTAACGATGGTGCACTGTTACTTGGAACACAACCAAGAATCATCAGTCGGCGCAATAGAAGAGTTCAGGACTGAGCATTGTGCACGGTTTCGGGTAACGAATCCGTGCTTATCTTGCGCTCGATGACCAATGCGCGACGTGCGCTCACAGACCTGTTGCGACGGTAGGCTTCGCTCGAGTTCGTTCGGATACGTTGCCCGCACTACAACGGGCTGTCGACCATGACAAACCGTTCGGCTTCGCCCGTCAATCCGCCAGCTTGTAGTAGCGAGATCGTCGATCAGAACCCTCGGGCCCATCGGCTGCCGCCACTTTGCCGCGGGCAATCAATTCACCTAGCGCTTTGGAAATCTGGTCGGGCCGCACCGATACACCCCGTTGCTCGACGGCTCTGCGAATCGCCGTAGGGGTCGTCTGTCCGCCGCGAAGAAGTTGCATGGCAGCATCCACGATCGCAACTCGCGCCGTAGTATCGGATCGCTTTTCGAGGACCCGATTCGATTGCGCCACATACGCTGACATCATCTCGTCCGCGCCCCACATAGCGCCTGCGAGGAAGATCCGCCCATGTTGCCCCTGGAGTATCTCAGAAGGCTTGAGTTCGGATACATCCTTACACCGTTCGAGTTCCTCCCGAAGCGATGCCACCTCAGCCTGCAGAGCTCTGGCATCGGTAGTCGGTCCGCCGGCCAGAACCCGTCCGATGTCGTTGATCACGCCGGTCGCAGCCCGAAGGTCAGGCTTTTCACCTGCTATTTTCCGGGTCAGAGAGCGCAAAACCTCAGCCGTCGCATTGGCCACCATCGCCACAGTCTGCCAAACACGACGCGGCGGTGCAACTATTGGCAACTATTGAGAACTAGATCGACACCCAGTCCATGCTGCGTTCAGCCGCATCGAATACCCACAGTCCCGGACCTGCCTCCTCGCTACCCTCGCCACCGCCGAACGGCGCGACCACCGTCGCTGGGTGAAGTTCGTAAGGTCCAACGAACGCAGCTTCGTCGCGTTGGGGGGCGTCCGGTGGACGTCGATCCAGGCGTTCGTCCGTCCACACTGCCGGACCCACTGCAACTATCGCGAACGCCTGACTGACCGGCCCGAGTGAAGACGCCTGACTGATGATAGTTCCCGTACGTTCCGAAAATGCGGGCACAAGAAGCAAATTCACGCCACATCGGCCGAGCATTGCCGTCAGCTCGGGCGACATCGCATCGCGACAGATAAGCACCGCGATCGACCAACATTCCGACCTGAACACCCTAACGGAGCCAACAGGCCCAATTCCCTCGATCCGCGAGCCCATCTCCGCTGCGAAGACCTTGCCCTGGGTCAACCCGAATCCTCCCGAAACCATCAGAAATGCATGGTTTTCTACGCGCTCACCAGAACCGCCGTCGAACACCTCGCTAGTTCCAGCAACAATCAAGGTTGGAGACTTGGAAAGCTTCTCCGTCGCACTCTGCAACTCGTCGCGCCAACTGCTGTGCAGCGAGTACTCAGAAAACACCAGTACCTCGACGCCTAACTCACCGGCACGAGTGATCGTTCTCAACAGCGTTTCGTGCTGACCTTCCGGATCCGACGGCCCATGATTACGAACCCTGTTCGTGGAGACGTTTTCGAATTCGTACTCGGCGAGGCTTAAATTCGGCTGTGCAGCAGCGACTTTGAGACCGGAGAGGTCACTCAGGGGTGAGAGATGATGCCAGTGCTCGTAATCGATGGTCAGTCCATAGGCGCTGGTCCACTTGTCGCCGAGCCTCAAGTACAGCATGCGCTGAAATCGCTTCGATCGACCGACGGTAATCGTGCCGAGCCCAGCCTGCCAGGTTCTGTTCGACGACTACTCGTAGCCTGTCGATCGAATCTCGGTCGGCAAAAGTGCTATCGCTTTCACCACGGTTTGCGAGTAGTACGCCGAGCAGCTCAGCCTCCAGACCAGGCCGAAAGTCCTCGTAGCGGGCGTGATCTGACAGCACACGCCACACCTCCGCGTCAGGACTGGCATCTGCCGCCCACCGCAAGAGTTGTTCAGCCAGCGACAGCCATGTGCGTTCGCCTATCTCGGTCGACGCAAAATGCTCTAGGAACTCGGAAAGCCCACCGGCGCTCACATGCATGTCACTCGAATCCACGAGCTCAAGTTACACATCGACTCAGACAAAGTCGGCGCCTTACCGAAGGTGCTTCTGCCTCCACACCGGAGAGTTGCGCTCGTACCCGTTCTCGCGTTCACAACCCCAGGCCGGCGGCCAGTGTCGGCCAACTCTTGGGGAGCTGATCGACCCAGTAAGCCCATGAATGCGTTCCGGTCTCCTCGAAGTCGAAGGTGGCCGGGATGGACAGCTGCTCGAGTCGATCGCTCAGCATTCGGGTGCAGTGGTTCGACCCCACCTCGATGGCGCCACCGACGAGCACGATGTCCCAGTCCGCCGCCGTCTCGAATTGCTCGTGACGACCGGGAATCCCTGAGCCTGCAGACACGTACAGTGCTGTGCCACGGAGGTTTTCCGCGTGCGCGATCACGTCGTGCTGCGCCCACGCCGGATCGAGGGGCCCACCGAACATGTTGTCGGCATTGCCTCCGAACGCCGAGACGATCGAACGCATGTGGCCCTGGCCCACCAGATCTGCCGATTCGAAACATCCGCTGTACGCGGCAACCGCGGAATAGAAGCCAGGATTGCCCGACGCCAGCATCATCGCCGATTGCGCGCCCATCGACAGACCCGCAATTCCGTTGCGGCCGTTGCCGTCGAACCGCGCGTCGATCACCGGCGGCAGCTCCTGGGTCAGAAACGTCTCCCATTGGTTCCGGCCGAGCGTGGGGTCGTCGCGCTGCCAGTCGGCGTAGAAACTACCCGGGCCGGCCAGCGGCAGGACGACGTTGACGTTCTTATCCCGAAAGAACTCCGCTGCACCGCCCTTGCGAAGCCACATACTGTTCGACGGGTCCTCCTCACCGACGCCGCTGAGCATGTAGAGCGTCGGCCTGGGGCCGTTCCCGACAGCGGGTGTCAGGACCTGCACCGTGATGTCCCGGCCCATACTGGCCGAGTAGACCGACAGCGTGGTCACGGTGCCCACCGGGTAGGACTGAGCCAAGCCGGCAAGAGCAATGTTCGACGCGATCGCGACACCGCAGATCACCATGAGCCGTCGCCAGAAGGCCATGAAACCCCCACCCCGAAAAGCGGTTCCGCCGACCGCGCTGACGGGAGTGTTACACACTGCGGGCGAACGGTCACGAGTTACGAACGGGCACAGGAAACAAACCGGTATGCACTCTTCTGCCAACACGCCGAAGCGCCCGAAAGCTCGATTTCATGGCGCGTTTCGGGGTCGCCGTTGGAATCGAAGCACTGAAGTCACGATCGAAGGTAGTACCAGCAATCCCTGGGTAGACCGCGTCGATGTGCCTACCGTGGAGGTATGGAACTGGGACTGCACATTGCCGATTTCACTTTTCCGGATGGACCGTCGGCGCTCGCCGACGACCTGTCCCGCATCGCCGTCACGGCCGAGGACGCCGGCTTCGCGAAGATCAGCGTCATGGACCACCTCTGGCAGATCGAACCGGTGGGCCCCATCGAGACGGACATGCTCGAGGCCTACACCGCGTTGGGCTACCTCGCCGCCGTCACGAAGAAGGTGGACCTGTTGGCGTGGGTCACGGCGACCGTCTACCGCGAACCCGGACTGCTCGCGAAGGCAGTCACGACTCTCGACGTCCTGTCCAAGGGACGCGCGTACCTCGGTATCGGCGCCGCGTGGAACGAGGACGAGAGCGTCGGCCTCGGATTGCATTTCCCGCCGACGGCCGAGCGCTTCGAACGTCTCGAGGAAACGCTGCAGATCTGCCTGCAGATGTGGAGCGACGACGAAGGGCCGTTCGAGGGCAAGCACTACACGCTCGGACGCACGCTCAACGTGCCCCAGCCTCTGCGTCGTCCGCATCCGCCCATCCTCATCGGCGGTGGCGGGGAGAAGAAGACACTGCGCCTCGTCGCGCAGTATGCACAGGCGTGCAATCTCTTCGGCGGACCGGAGGTGGAACACAAGCTCGAGGTCCTCCGAAAGCACTGCGACACACTGGGAACCGACTACGACGCCATCGAGAAGACCGTCATGTTCCCGCTCGATCCGGGCGCAGACGGCGAGAACGTCGACGAACTACTCGGCCAACTGGAAGGTCTGTCGAAGCTCGGAATCAGTCACGTGCACGGATGGGTGCCGAACGTCGCGAGTATCACGCCGCTCGAGATCCTCGGCACGCGCGTGGTGCCTGCGATTGCAGAGTGGTAGACCCCATCGCTTGAATGGCACTTTCATACGATCTGAGCGCATGAAAGGACCATTCAAGCGGTAAGGTCAGGCCCCCAAACCGGCCCCAGCCCTGGTGACGACGATGCGCGGAACCACAGCGCGCGACGACAGGTTCAGCACACTGGTGGCGAGTTCGACGATGTCGCCGACGCGAATCATGGACTCGGCGGGGATCTTGTCCTTGGTCCAGTCGCTCATGTCGGTGTCGACGTACCCTGGCGCGATGGCGGTTCCGGTGATGCCGTTGCCGCTCTCCTCCGCGTTCAGTGTCTCGACGAGCGACAGCATGGCTGCCTTGGTCGCACCGTAGACGGCCAGGCCTGCCTCGGAGTAGACGCCCGCAAGTGACGCCAGCGCAACCACTTTCGCGCCGTGTTCCGTGTCCGCCTCGGCGACGCGCCGCAGCAACGGAATCGAGTTCTGCAGAATCTGGAACGGTGCACGGAAGTTCACGTCGAGCGTCTTGTCGAACCTGCGCATCGGGTATTCGGCGATCGACCCAGCGGTACCGACACCGGCGTTGAGAATCAGAGCGTTCATCGATTCGAAGCGCGACGCGTGGGCGTCGACGATTCTGTCGGCAGCATCGCGGTCCGCGAGATCGACTGCGACCGTGATTACCTCGGGAGCACCTGCGGCCGACAAGCCGGCTGCCACCGATTCGAGCGTCGTCGCATCCCGTGCCGTGACGGTCAACCCGTAGCCCAATTCCGCCAGTCGCGTGGCGATTCCGAGTCCGATACCGCGCGAACCGCCGGTCACCAGTGCAGATTTCATTGCTTTCCCTCCATCGCTCGCAGACCCGCTGCCATGAACTCCTGCGTCACCTCGGCGGCCTTCGCAGCCCCCGATCCCGAATCCGAACCGGCCAGTGCGCGATGGGTGATGCCCTCGCCGATGATTCCGAGTTTGAAGTTCGCGAGCGCGATGTAGAAGTTCCAGTCGGCCAGTTCGGTGTCGGCTTCGCGGCTGTACATGTCGGCCAGGCTGTCGACCGACGGGTAGCGGTCACTCGTCCAGGCTGCTCCCGCACCGAGTACCGCGTCGAATATCGGTTGCCGGTAGACGCACATCAGGGCGACGTCGGTGAGCGGATCACCCAGCGTCGACAGCTCCCAATCGACGACGGCTGCAATGGAACCCGGGTCTTCGGCGTCGAGGATCACGTTGTCCACGCGATAGTCACCGTGCACGATGGATGCGGCCGAGGTCGCCGGGACTGCCTCGGCGAGCTTGTCACGCAGTGTGTCGACGTCGGGCAGTTCCCGCGTCTTGACCTGTTCCCACTGCCGCGCCCACGTTTTCACCTGCCGACCGACGAAACCGTCCGGCTTGCCGAAGCTTCCGAGACCGACGGACCGGTAGTCGACGCGATGCAGTCGTGCAAGAACACGGACCAATTCGGCAGTATTGGCGGCGAGATCCGCGTCGGACAGATTCTCGAGATCTTCGCGCGTTCGGATGACCCGACCCGGGTCGAACTCGACAACCGTTGTGGGAGCGCCGAGTACGCTGCCCTCCGCGTCGAAGGCGATGGTTCGTGCGACCGGCACATCCGTCGATTGCAACCCACTGGTGACAGCCCATTCACGTGCCATGTCGTGCGCCGACGGCGTCAGTCCGCTCGTCGGCGGGCGTCGGACGACCCACGCGGACTTCTCGTCGAACGCCTTGTAGGTCAGATTGGATCGACCGCCGCTGATGAGTTCGACCTTCAGATCACCCTGCAGGTCGATTCCGTTGTCGGTCAGGAACTTCGCCAGCGCAGGCGTGTTCATTCCGGGAAGTTCGGTCACCGTGCTGCCTTCTTCGCGGCGCCGACGACCCGCTTGGCGATAGCCCAGCGATGAACCTCGGATGGGCCGTCGTACACGCGGAAAGGACGCACTTCGCGGGAGAGCCGAGCGAGTGGGAGGTCGTCGGACACTCCGAGTCCGCCGCACATCTGGATACCACGATCTACGATGCGGAATATCGCCTCCGCCGCAAACGTTTTCGCGATGGACGTCTCGTTGCCCGCATGCGACCCTTGATCGAGCGCGAAGCAGGCCTGCACCAGCAGAGCCCGAGTGGCCGCGATGTCGATCTCGTTGTCCGCGACCATCTTCTGGATCATCCCCAGGTCACCGAGCTTGGAACCGAAGCCTTCTCGCTGCGCGACGTGCGCAACGGCGATGTCGTGGCCGCGTCGGGCTGCGCCGAGCCACCGCATCACGTGTGTCATGCGGGCAGGCCCGAGGCGCACCTGCGCGTAGGCGAAGCCCTCGTCGACCGCGCCGAGGACGTTCTCGTCGGGCACGAAGACGTTGTCGAAGAACACCTCGCAGTGGCCGCCGATCATCGCCTTGTCGAGCGTGCCGATGTGACGGCCGACCTTGATGCCTTCAGTGTCGGCAGGGGCGAGGAACATCGTGGCGCCGCCGCGGTCACCGGGCTTGCCCGACGTGCGGGCCATGATGATGAAGAAGCCTGCCCCGTCGGCGCCGGTGATGAACCACTTGTGACCGTCGATCTTCCAGCCTCCGTCGACCTTCACTGCTGCCGTCGTCAACGCGGACGGGTCCGAACCGGCGCCGGGCGCAGGCTCGGTCATCGCGAAGGCCGACCGGACGTCGCCGGTGGCCAGCGGCGCGAGGAACTGCTCCTTCTGCGCCGCCGACGCGATGTGGGCGAGCATGTGGACGTTGCCCTCGTCAGGGGCGCCGATGTTGAGCGCCACGGGCCCGAACAGCGAGTAGCCGCCCTCCTCGAACAGTGGCGCGCGATCGCTCATGTTCAGTCCGGCGCCGCCGTACTCGATCGGCGCATGCGGGGCGAACACACCGGCGTCCTTGGCGGCCTTCTGCATCGACAGCCGCCTGTCGTCGCCACCTGCGTCGGCGATGTTGCCGAGGAACTCGTCCTCGATCGGCAGCACCTCGTCGCGAACGAACGTGCGCGTCTTGTCGATCAGAGTCTGGACTTCGGGTGAGTACGTCAGATCGATGGCCACGAGTATGTTCCTCCGGTTCGAGCGCGCACCGAGCGATCGCTCGGTCGGACAATGCGCTCAGGTTCGCACGGTCGAACGCACCGCGTCAAGATGCGCCTGCGGCGCCCGTGCGCGCAGAGTTGGCGCCGAAACCAACTCTCCACGCACAGGTGGCGCAGCCGCACTGCTCTACTCCAGCGCGTCGAGCAGCACGACCTGTGCCTCGAGCAGCTTGACCCGCGCATCCGCGAGCCCGAACCACTCGATCCGGTCGATCTCCGGGAACGACTGTGTCTTTCCCGACTTCGGTGGCCACTCCATCTCGAACGTGTTGCCGACCGCTGCAGAGGCGTCGAAATCGGCATCCACGGCGAACACCGTCACCACCTTGCCTCCCTTCTGCGTGACCACACCCAGAAGAAAAGGATCGCCGACGACGTCGAAACCTGTCTCCTCGCGAAATTCGCGCACCGCTGCGGTCATGGGGTCCTCGTCGGTGTATTCGCCCTTGATCACCGACCACGCCCCTGCGTCCTTGCGCGCCCAGAACGGACCGCCCGGATGCGCGATCAGAACCTCGACGACGCCGCCACGCCGCCGGAACGGCAGCAGTCCTGCACTCGTTTTCGGCACTGCGACAGCCTAATGCGCGTCGAGGAGGTTCTCGACGCCCTTCTCGACGGTCACCGAGGGGATCCAGCCGAGGTCGGTAGCTGCCGCATCGGTCGACATGGTTCGCGCGTTCATCACGTACGCATCGGGCTCGTCCCCCTGTTCGACGCGCGTGCCGGGAATCGACGAGCATATGGCCGACGCGATCTGCTCGAATGTCGGCTGTCCCGGACCGGTCACGTTGTATGCGTGAATATCGTTGCCGTCCAAACACTTTCGATCTGCAGCAAATGCAGCATCCAACGCGGTACAGATGTCGTCGACGTGTACCCACGGCAGCGGCAGATCAGCCCCTTGATGCAGCGTGACAACACCGGAATCCATCGCCTGCCTGACCATTTCGGTGATGCCGCAGTACGTAGTGCGCCCGGGTCCATACACGATGGACACACGCAGAGCGAGTGCGTCGACGTCGAATCCGTCGATGTACGCCCGCATCATCGCCTCACTGGAGATCTTCGACGCACCGTATGGTTCGCTGGCGAGCAGTACGTCCGTCTCGACGCACGGTCGCGTCGAAGATGCTTTCTCCCAAGCCTTTCCGTACACCGAGCTGGACGACAGCAGGATAACGCGGCCGGATATCCCCGCTCGCCGTGCCGTCTCGAAGACACCCACGGTGCCGCCGACATTGACGGCCGTCACCAGCTCGGGGTCGTCGTTCGCCACGTGCGGACCGGAGATACCGCCGCCGTGCAGAATATCGGTGATCGAATGTTCGTCGACGACCCTCTGCAGCGTCGCGCGATCTCGAATGTCCGCCGAGACATGCGGCCACGGCCCGGACGCAGGTCCGAGGTCCATACCCACGACATCGTGTCCCTGTTCTCGCGCGTGAGCCGCAAAGTTCCGTCCGATGAAGCCGCTGGCGCCAGTGACGAGAAGTCTCATGCCGAAACGATACGTCGCCGCAGGTCAAGGGCGCGGTGGAATCGCGTCGACGCTGCTCTGTACGGTGGAACGAACTGACCTGACACGATTTCGCCGACGGAAAGGACCTTGTATGCCGCAGCCCACACGCCTGGAGAAAGATCCGGAGAAGGGCTACGTCGCACTACTGGGCTGGAGTTTGGCGGCAGTCGAAGCCCTCGACGCATTCGACCGTCGATACGTGGTCGTGGCGCCCGAATGGGCCGAGGAATACTGCACGGAACACGACATTCCGTACTTGCCGTGGAATTTCGAGCGGCTCAACGATCGATCGCTGGAAATCGCCGAGACACTGCAGGACAAGGGCGTCGACGTCGCGATTCCGCTGTACGAGGAGACCGTCGAATGGGCGGGGGCGATCAACTCCGTGTTGCTCGGCAACCCGCGACTGTTCGGTCAGGCGATGTTGCTGCGAGACAAGGCGCTGATGAAGCGTCGTGCACAGCTGGGCGGAATCCGCGTCGGCATCTTCGAGGAGGCGCACGACCGCGAGGACGTCATTCGATTCCTTCGACGGGTCAATCAGACGCTGCTCAAGCTCGATGGCGACCCCAACGACCCCATCCACCTCAAGGCGTTCGACAAGGCAGGCTGCCTCGGACACCGCGTCATTCGAACTCCCGACGAGGTCGACTCGATTCCCGACGACGAATTCCCGGTGCTGATGGAATCGCACCTCGACGGTTGGGAATTCGCGGTCGAGGCGTGGGTCCACAACGGAAAGATCAAGTTCCTCAACATTTCCGAGTACGTGACGCTCGGCTACTCGGTGTTCGTACCTGCGACCCCAGAGCTCGAGAAGTACCGCCCGCAGATCACCGCTCAGATCGAAAAACTCATCAAGACGTTCGACATCGAGTTCGGCTTCATCCACCCCGAGTACTTCGTGACGAGCGACGGCGAGATGTACTTCGGCGAAGTCGCCTACCGGCCACCAGGTTTCAAGGTCTTCGAGCTCCTGGAGCGAGCCTACGGCTTCAACGCATACCAGGGCCTGGCGCTCGCGTTCGACCCCAAGACCACCGAGGAAGAGATCGACGCCTTCTTTCCAAAGGAAGTCGTCGACGCCACCGGGATCGCGGGATGCTTCGGCGTCTACCCACGGCGACGCGTCGTCAGCCATCTCGAAATTCCTTCCGAGACAGCCGAACACGACTACTACGAGACGAACGACCTGTCCGCGCCGGTCGAGGAGACTGTCACCAAGCGGACGGCCTTCGGAACACACTGGGGTCTGCTGTACTTCTTCGGCGACGACCCGTACCGGATGCGTGACCTTCTGAAACATCAGGAAGAACTGGACTTCTACGTGTGAGGCAAGATTTCGGGAACGCCAAGCAGGGTCCGTCGCAGGCTCTGGATCCGCTCGTCGATCCAGCGTTGACGTCGCGGCTCGCTCAGCTCGATCACGCGACCGAGGCGATGGCCGCCGCGCCCGAGTTCTCCAAGACCACCAAGGTACGGCGGGTCCTCGACGCGCTGCACCGCGTGCTCCTCCAGCCAGGAGGGTGTGCGGCTGTTCGGACGCGCGCTGCCGCGCTCGAGGATGCCGGACTATTCCTCGGCTCGGACTGGGCGCACCCCGACATCCTGGTACCGGCGTACGTCGGGCCCAGCCTGCGCAGTGGCGTCATCGACACCGTCGTACTGGAAGCGGCCAGTGAACTCCGGCTCGTCGCTATCGCCGCCGGTGACTACGACCATTCGGCCATCACTGCCGAGGACGCCAGGCGGTTCCTGTCGCAGGTGTTGGCGATGAATCTCGAAGTGTTGTTCTCACCGCCGTCCGAGGCGGAACGCGTACGACTCGGTCGGGTGGCGCATCTGATACGAGATCTGTTCGGGTACGTGGCCGATCAGATCGGCTACGAGAGCGTGCTCGACGAACTCACCGAAGAGATCTGGCGGGTCCTGCGCCAACGGCCGATCCAGGTCGATCACGTCAAAGCGATGGTCACTCGCATCGCGGTGTATCGAGAAGATCCCGACGTCGAGTTGAACGCGGCCGGCCAGGGCCTCGACCGTCTGATTTCTGCGTTGTTCGGGCCGACCGAGGCGTGCCGCGAGGACCCGGGTGTGGACACCTACCGCTCCCGTCTCGACGCGTTGGACTCCGAGGGCCTCGAATTCGAGGCGCGCGGATTCGCCCGCGCGATGCACGACACGGGTCTCGTCTCGCCGTACCACGCCACGTTGGCTCGGTTCCTGATCGAACACAATCCATACCTCCTCGGCGAGGTCCTCGGTGTCTCCGAGACCGGTCGCACCTGCCTGCAGCGGTACCCCGATCTGGTGCATGCCCTGATCCTCGACGCCGTCCACCCCGAGACCGCCCAATGCCTCTACGGCATCGCATTGCTGCTCGACCGCGGAATCCTTCACCAACCCCCGATCGTTCCGTCTCTGTGGCGTCAGCTGAACCTGAAGCTGGCACCGGATGTTCGCCAGCGCCTCGTCGGCGTCTTCGGACAGACGCCAGCCCCGGAATCGAGACTGCTCGGCGGGCTGCTGTCGATGCTCGGCCAGCCGCTCGGCGTCGGGCAGGGCGACAACCCGACGTGCCAGTCGGCCCGCGCACTGTCGATGTGGGCATACAACGACCCCGACTACCTGCTTCAGATGGTCGTCTGGGCGGCTCGCGACGACGAGATCGTCATGCATTTCGAGGGCCAACCGCTGTCGTCCAACGACAGTGCAGGCGGAGTCGCCACCACGTCACCGATCGACCTCGACCCTGTATCTCAGCTGCTCGTGCCGCACCTGGACCGCATATATGCCGAAATGGGTCGACGGTGTTCCGACCGGCCGGGAGATCCTCATCGCTGGGTCAACCCCGAGTTCCACGGGTGGTGGTCGGCGCGCGGATTCCATATCAACGTCGACGTCGCGACGGGCAATCTCATCGACCTCGATGACTTCCTGCGCCAGTTCTACGCGTCGTATCACCTGGACTACAACGGCGGTCAGCGGCTGATTCACCCGCAGCCTGCAGGTGTCGCCGTCACCGACAGCGCCGCTCGCTACATCGGCTGGCACGCCATCACCATCCTGCGTGTCGCACTCGACCCCGACGCCGTCATGCGCGTCTACTTCTTCAACCCGAACAACGACAGCGGCCAGGATTGGGGCGACGGTGTCGTCGTCGGAACAGCGGGTAACGGTGAGCGGGCAGGCGAGGGCTCACTTCCGTTCGAGCAGTTCGCATCTCGGGTGTACATCTTCCATACGGACCCGCTCGAGAACGGTGAACCGGACAAAGTGCCCGCCGCCGCCATCGACGACGTCATCGGCTACATCGAACGCAGTTGGGGCGTGGATCGACTGCCGAACCGCAGCACCCTCACGGAGTAGGCGTCGGCTCAGCTGTCTCGGGAGTGGTGAGCGACGGACCGGATGTCTGACCGCCCGTCTTCTCCGGAACACTCGCCGGGTTGCCCCCGGTGACAGCGCCCTCGCCGTAGAACGTCGGGATCATTGCCTTGAGCAGGACCAGGGCCGACCCCTCACCCGTCGGGACCGTCGCCAGATTCGTCGCGATGACGATGGTCAGATCGGTCGCGGGATCGTTGACCGCGACCGTCGTGAAACCAGGGATCTGGCCATCGTGACCGATGAGAGCGGGCCCGAATCGAGCGATCCCGAGACCGTAGCCCGCCGCGTCCGGGTTCTGCGGTTCGATCGGCTGAATGCTGTCCAGCCTCGTCTTCTGCATGCCTTCGTCGAGCAGCCCTCCGCCGACGAGCGCCTTCGTGTACGTGACCATGTCGTCGACCGTCGAGATCGCTCCGCCCGCAGTCCAGGTCCACGACGGGTTCGCATCCGTTTCGTCGTTGGGCTTCAACGTTCCGACGAGAGCCTCCGACTGCTGCGGCTCGGGCAGTGCGAACGTGTCGATCGTGGAGACATTGGTGCCGAAGGAATACCCCTGCGGATGAGGCGTGGGGATCGACGCGTCCGTGGCATCCGGTAGCGATGTGTGCGTCATACCCAAGGGCTCGAAGATTCTCTGCTGCAACGCTTCCGCGGCAGGCATACCGGTGACCTTCTCGATGACGAGGCCGAGAAGCACGATATTGGTGTTGCTGTACTCGAATTTCGCGCCCGGTTCGAAATTGACGGGATGGGAGAATGCAATGGCCAACAACTCGTCCGGTGTCCACGCCTTCTGCGGATCGTTGTCGAGCGTCGTATTGAACGCCGGATCGAAGCTGTAGCTGTACAACCCGCTGTGCATGTCGGACAGTTGAGCGATGGTGATGCGGTCGCCGTTCGGAACTCCGTCCTGGTACTTCGCAATCGGGTCGTCCAGACCGATCTTGCCTTCCTGCGCCAACTGGAGGATGACCGTCGACGTCATCGTTTTCGTGTTGCTTCCGATGCGGAAATAGTCGTCGACAGAGACGGGGCGATCCTCACCGATGACCTGAGTCCCGAACGTGCCGGTCCAGTTGCCCTCGGTGGGAGATTCGACGACGACGACCGCGCCTGGAATCACGTTGTCGCTCATCGCTTTTTCGATCTTCGGTTGCAGGTCCGCGACGTACGAGGCCTCCGCCGTCGTCGATGCGGTGCTCGATGCAGTGGCCGATGCAGTCCCCGTGCTGTCGGAGGATTCCGACGACGAGCTACACCCTGCCGCAATCACCAGGACGAACACCGCCCCCAGAACGATCGATGTCGAACGACGCCGCATGGCCTCCCCTTACCGAATCACGCCGATTCCGAGCGGATCGATCATAAATAAAATCGGGACGAAAATAGGGCGAATCGGAAATCCGCATGGGCTTTTCGTCCCGAACGGCAGGCCGGAAGTCCCTATCGTCATGGGCAGCGGTGGCCCGATGATGAATTCATGACACACGGGAACGCCGCGCGATCCAACGCGACCGTTGTCGGTGTCGACGATTCACCGGCCAGTCTGGGCGCAGTGCGATGGGCAGCTGCGGACTCGGCCTCGCACACAGCCACTCTGGTGCTGGTGCATGCCGACCCGGGAATCGAAGGATCGTTCTCCGACGCGATCAATCTACGCGGTGGCATGGTTTCGAGCGCTCGTGCACGCGCGCGCTCCACCCTGGATCGAAGTTGCATTGCGGCGGAGAGCGTTGCAGGCGAGTCCCTCTCGGTGGACAAGGTACTCGCGGCGGGACGTCCGGCAGACGTACTGACCGAATACGCACAGGATGCGCGGATGGTAGTCGTCGGTTCGAAGGCTGTCGGCTCGAGGGGTGCCGGCGGCCTTGCCCGCGGAGTTCTGGGATCGGTGTGCGATCACGTTGCTGCACACGCGCAATGCCCGGTCGTGCGGGTTCCTGAGGGCTACTGGCAGAGCGGGCACGACCCGTCGTCGCTTCCCGTCGTGGTGGGCCTGGACATCTCGGTCAACAACGACGCAATTCTCACCGTCGCATTCGATCAGGCGGCACGACGCGGCGTCGGGCTCCGGGTCGTTCATGCCCGCGCGAACGCCGAATACCGCCTCGATCCCGGACCGCCCGTCGAGTCCTGGCTCACGGATATCACCGCACCATGGGCGGCGAGGTACCCGGGGATTCCGATCACGACGGCGGTCGTCACGGACAAGGCACCGCACGCCATCGTCGAGGAGTCGGGGCATGCGCAAGTGATCGTCGTCGGCGCACCCAGCCGCGGGACCTTCTCGGCAGTGTTCGCGGGATCGACGTCTCGCGCTGTGCTGCATCACTCTTCGGTACCGACGATCGTCGTACCCGTCGCCGCGCTGCACCACGCGCACTGATCTACATGGTCGTTCGAAACGACCGCTCGCGAACACCCTCGATGGACAGAACCGTCGAAACCTTCTGTCGCGGAGTCCTCGTGGGCGGAGCGTGACCCACCGGAGTTCCGACTCTGACGAGCACCTGCGGTATCCCGCCGTGCGGCGCGAGCGACGCCACGATCGCACGGCTACCGGACTGCTCGGTCATATGCGTCAGCGGGCACGTCGCGAGACCTCGCACAGTCGCCTCCAACAGCACCGACGACAACGCGCGCCCGCAGCGCAACCAATCGAGAGGGCCGTCGGAACGCGTCGCCAGCAGCAGGACCGAGGATTCGTCTTCCGGCGCATCCACCGCCGAACCGTCGTCGCGCACCGGGAACGCACGCCCCACCGGAATCGAGGCCGCCTGCGCACGATCCGAAAGCGCCTGAGGCGGAATGCCATCCACCTCGAAACCGTGACCCGCCCACCACCGGAGTTCGGCCTGATACGTCGCGTCGTACCTGCGGGTGTTCGCACTCGTTCGAGATGCCTCTGCGAGAACGTCTTTCGCGCCGTCGGTCAGCGCCGCAAGGATGGTCTGGTTCACGTCGGCCGCCCGGCGCATCTCCGGGCTGATCACCACGTCCTGACGAACGCCGCCGAAGGGTCGTCGGTCCGTGTACCGGCGATTGATCGCGGTCAGCAGATCGAACTCATGCGATCGCGGCCGCGCGCCCGGTACGAACCGAATTCGCGCGAGATGACGCGGCCCACCAGGCGTCGGAAGTGTTTCGATCTCCGCCGTCCACCGCGACGCCTCGGCCGCCTTCTGCAGATGATCCAGTGCTGCTCCGCAACTGATCAGCATCTGCCTGCCGTCGGGATCGATGACGTCCAGCAACCTCGTTCGATCCGAGAACATGTCGAGAAAGCCGTTCGAATACTTCCACCGCCAGGGCTGACTGTTGTGCACCGACGGCGCCCGACACGCAAGGTCGACGAGCATAGCGACGACTGCCGAATCGGGTTCGACGTTCACGGGCGGGCCTCCTCGATCGGCACGAACGAACTTCTCGGCACGATCGGACGCTGCCGATTGCCTCCACTGTCGACGCGGCACTCGACTGCCGACAGGGGCCATCGTCACCGAATTCAGGGGACTTGTTCCAGCTTGCGCGGACGACTGCGACAGTATGCTTTCCTCCACAGAAGAATGTTCAGGAGCAGCCGTGATCACTGTATTCCTGGTCGACGACCATGAGATCGTTCGTCGTGGTCTGATCGATCTCATCGATTCGGACCCAGAATTGACCGTCACGGGCGAGGCAGGGTCGATGAGCAACGCCCTCGCACGGATACCGGCGCTTCGCCCGGACGTGGCGGTACTCGACGTCCAGCTCCCGGACGGCAACGGCGTCGAACTGTGTCGCGAACTGATGTCGATGATGCCCGACCTGCACTGCTTGATCCTGACGTCATTCACCGAGGATCAAGCGATGCTCGACGCGATACTCGCAGGCGCGAAAGGCTACATCGTCAAGGACATCAAAGGGATGGAATTGACGTCGGCGATCAAGGACATCGGCAACGGTAAATCACTGTTGGACAACCGGGCGGCCGCCGTGCTGATGGAGAAATTGAGGTCCAACAACGACGCACGCGGCCCACTGGCGGAACTCACCGATCGCGAGCGCACATTGTTGACACTTCTCGGTGAAGGCCTGACGAATCGGCAAATTGCCGAGCGTATGTTTCTGGCGGAGAAAACTGTCAAGAATTATGTTTCACGACTGTTGGCCAAACTCGGAATGGAGCGGCGTACACAAGCGGCAGTCTATGCGTCGAAATTGAACGAATAAACACGACGAGCATCATCCACGCGTTTCCGTCCACCATTCTTCACGCGCATACTGAAGCGATGGTAGGTACAGGGGGTGCCGACAGGCGGGTTGCCGCCCAGGATCTGCAGGACACGCTCTCGCAGATGCGTCTTCACGAACTCTTGAACGAGCTCAGTGAACATATCGGCAAGATCACCGAAGCGCGCGAGCAGTTCGACGGTTTGCTCCGATCGATGCTCGTCATTTCGGCGAGCCTCGATCTCGACGCCACTCTTCGGTCGATCGTGGCGTCGGCGATCGATCTGGTCGACGCCAAATACGGCGCTCTCGGAATTCGCGGCGAGAATCACGAACTCAGCTCGTTCATATTCCACGGAATCGACGACGAGTCGGCAGCGAGGATCGGCCCTCTACCCACCGGCGGCGGAGTTCTCGGGTTGCTCATCGACGAACCGAAAGCGATTCGGCTCAGCAATTTGGCAGCACACCCGTCGTCGATCGGTTTTCCGGCGCACCATCCGCCGATGACATCCTTTCTCGGAGTACCCATCCGAATTCGAGGTGAGGTCTTCGGCAATCTGTATCTGACCGAGAAGAACGGCGACAGAGAATTCACCGACGACGACGAGGCCGTCGTGCAGGCTCTCGCGTCCGCGGCAGGAACGGCGATCGAGAACGCGCGCCTGTACGACGACGCGCGCACGCGGCAGTCTTGGATCGAGGCGACGCGCGACATCGCAACCGAATTGCTCAGTGGCACAGCGCCGGACGACGTGCTGCAGACCGTCGCGCAGAAGGCTCTGGTGCTGACGTCCGGCGATCTCGCGTTCATCGCCGTACCGTCCGATCCCGACGCACGAGCCGAGAACGTCACCGACCTCGTCGTGAGCGTCGCGTCCGGAAGACCGTCGGACAATCCGGACGCGGTGATCGGGACCATGCTGCCGGTGCACGGTTCGACGTCGGGCGAGTCGTTCCGCACACGACAGCCGATCCGCAGCTCGCACCTCCAATACAACGCCACCGCAAAGCTTCCCGACGAATACGGCCCCGCTCTGATCTCTCCACTTCGAGCGCCGGATCGAGTGACCGGCGTTCTCGTGGTGCTGCGACGAGACGGCGCGGAGGCCTTCACCGACATGCAGCTCGATCTGGTCGCAACCTTCGGTGATCAAGCGGCACTGACGGTTCAAACGGCCAACTCGTCGCGTCGACTGCGGGAGTTGGACATACTGGCCGACCGCGACCGTATCGCACGAGAGTTGCACGATCACGTCATCCAACGCATCTTCGCGGCCGGCTTGTCGCTGCAGGGCACCGCCCAACGCGCGATCTCACCCGAGGTCCGAAGCCGCCTCGCGACGACGATCGACGACCTGCAGGACACGGTGCAGGACATACGATCCGCGATCTTCGACCTGCAGTCCGAAGATATGGGCGCCAGCGCACTTCGACGTCATTTCAACGAAATCATCGACGAGATGGTCGACGACTCGGGCCTGCGCACGACCGTGAGAGTCAGTGGGCCGCTGTCGGTCGTCGACCCTGCGCTTGCCGCGCACTCGCTCGCGGTCCTTCGCGAGGCCATCAGCAACTGCGTCCGGCACGCCCACGCGAAGACCGTGGCCATCTCCATCTCCGTCGGCGACAACCTCACCATCGACGTGACCGACGACGGCCGAGGCATCTCCGACGACGCGGCCGTCAGCGGACTCAAGAATCTCCACTCGCGCGCCGAGGCATGTGGCGGCGACATGACGGTCGGCCCCAGCGAATCCGGTGGCACGACGCTGACCTGGTGGGCACCACTGCCCTGACCGGGACCTTGGACCCTATCCCGTGGGTAGACGCAGCGGTGGACTGGACAGTACGTGGTACACGTGCGCCCCTCCACCCCCTCGAGGAGATGAGATCCATGTCGACATCGACGAATCTATCCATGCACACACACCCCGACATCGCGTCGCTACGCGATCACTACGACGAGGCATTCGGTCGACCCACAGCGCAAGTGACCGACGGGTTGCTGTTGCTGGCGGGCCTCTACGCGGCCGCGTCGTCGTGGATCGTGGGATTCGGTGGGTTCGACAACGGACCCGCGTTCCTCACCGCCGCCAACGGTGCCACCGCGCTCACCGTATCGAATCTCATGTGCGGACTTGCGGTTTCGATCCTCGCGCTTGCACTCGGAGCGGCATACGGACGAACCCACGGCATGGCGTTCATCGTCCCCCTTCTCGGTCTGTGGTTGATCGTCTCGCCGTGGATCATCGCCGACGTCTCGACCACGACGGGGATGATCTGGTCCAACGTCGTCGCCGGTGTGGTGATACTCGTGCTCGGATGTATCACCACGGCAATGGGGACCGAACGTTTCACCGAAATGCGGCGCCCCCGGGAGCCGTGAGCTCCGCCAACTCGGTCTGGTCCGTCAGGAGACACCGAACGAAATTCTTCACACTTGCGGTCTCGTGCCTGTTCTCGACGCGCACGAGCGAGATGATCCGCTCGACCGTCGGCACGAGCGGAATATGTACCAATCCGGCGAACACCATCATCGGCAGCACCATCCGCGGCACCGCGGTGATCCCCAGATCCGCCGCCACGAGACCGGCGACGGCTCCGACGTTCTGCGCGTGCATCACCGGACCCGTCGTGACACCTGCAGCGTGCAACGCCTGCAGGACGGGTTCGGCGATACTGCTCTGCGGTCCGAACGCGATGAAGGGCTCGCCCTCGAGATCGGTCCAGTCGAGTTCCGTGCGGTTCGCCAACCGATGGGTCGGCAGCAGCGCGCAGTAGAACGAGTCCGTCGTCAGCGTCTGCTGCAGAACACCCGGGATCACCGATGGAGTCGACACGAGCGCGATGTCGACCGTGCCGTCGAACAGCAAATCGAGGGACTCGCGACGAAGGCCGTCTCGAATGTCGAGTTGCACGTCCGGGTGCGCTCGACGGAACCTCACCACGTACGGCGGTAGGAACGTCGCCGCCAGCGAGGGCAGACACGCCATCGACACCGTGCCGCGATCCCCGGTGACGAAGCGCGAGATCTGAGCAAGCCCCTCGTCGAAGTCGGACACCATCTGTCGCGCATATTCGGTGACGGCACGACCGTCCGGCGTCACGACGACTTTTCGGGTGGTTCTCTCGAACAGTGTCACGTCCAGCCTGCGTTCGGCCTCGGCAACGGATCTGCTGAGCGACGACTGCACCATGCCCAGTGCGGTGGCAGCCTCGGTGAAACTTTCGTGTTCTGCGATAGCAGCGATGCACCGAAGGTGCTGCACCCCGAGATTGACGGCCATGAGCGCAGTCTATGTACAAGTGTCATCAAACGATCGCCAATTGATATTGGACTTGCATTTGTGATGCGGGCAACAATCCCTTCAGCCCCTGAAGGAGATCACATGCTTGCCGCTCTCGGCTTCGCCACTATTGCCACGTTCCTCGCGTTGACGTTCACGCGACGAGTGTCCGTACTGGTCGCCCTCGTCCTGGTACCGATCGCGTTCGCTCTCATCGGGGGCTTCGCTCCCGAACTGGGCGGCATGATCGCCGACGGCCTCATCAAGGTCGCACCCGTCGCGATCATGATCGCGTTCGCAGTCCTGTACTTCAGCCTGATGGTCGATCAAGGACTGTTCGACCCCGCCATCCGAAGAGTGGTGCGGTGGGCAGGCGGCAGTCCGACGAAGATCGCGATGGGTACCGCGGTACTCACGCTCCTCGTGGCACTAGACGGTGACGGCACGTCCACCTTCCTGATCATGGTGTCCGCAATGCTGCCGATCTACCAGCGCATCGGGATGCGGCCGCTCGCTCTCACCGGCATCGTCTGCCTCGGCGCAGGCGTCATGAACATGATCCCGTGGGGCGGACCGACCGTACGCGCGATGGCAGCCCTCGACGCCACCAGCGGTGACATCTTCACCCCTGTCGTGCCTGCCATGGCCGTAGGCGCACTGTGGGTCGTGTTCTCCGCGTTCCTGATCGGCAGGATGGAAGGCAAGCGCCTGGGCACCGTCGTAGCTCCGGTCGTCAAGGCAGGACCGGGCACCCCGCACGTCGACGACATCCCGACCCGCGCCCGAGTGCATCCGGTCGTGATGACGTTCAACGTCGTTCTCACTCTGGTGCTGTTGGTCATCCTCCTGTTCCAACTCGCCCCGCTTCAGGTCGCTTTCGCTATTGCATTCGCGCTCGCCATCGTCGTGAACCGCCCGAAGTGGGATCAGCAACAGGAACTGTTCGCCAAGCACGGCGGCAACGTCACGATGGTCGTCGTCATGATTCTCGCGGCGGGAGTTCTCACCGGAATCCTCAACGGCACCGGCATGATCACGGCGATGGCCGAAGCTTTCGTCTCGTGGATTCCCGATTCGGCCGGTTCGTTTCTTCCACTGATCACCGCGGTGACGTCGATGCCCCTCAGTCTCGTATTCACCCCTGACGCCTACTATTTCGGCGTCGTACCCGTCTTGGCGGAGACAACCGCGTCGTTCGGCGGAGATCCGTTCGAGATCGGACGAGCTGCCATCCTGGGTCAGATGACCACCGGGTTCCCACTGAGTCCACTGACCGCATCCACGTTCATTCTGGTGGGAATGACGAACGTGGAGTTGGGCAAGCATCAACGCTTCATCTTCGGATGGGCGTTCGGCACCACCATCGTCATGACCATGATGGCCCTGCTGACAGGAGCGATCTCGCTGTGACCACCACCAACCGCACGGTCCGCGTCGGCGCAGGCTCGGGCTTCTCCGGTGACCGCATCGATCCCGCCGAAAAACTCGCTCGCGACGGCGATCTCGACTATCTGATCTTCGAGTGCCTCGGGGAACGGACCGTCGCGGCGGGGAATGCACGTCGCCTCGTCGACCCGTCGTCGGGATTCGATCCGTTACTGCGTGCCCGCATCGAAGCTGTTCTACCGCACACAGTTCGACGCGGCACACGGATCGTCACCAATGGTGGCGCCGCGAACCCCATGGCTGCGGCACGCATGATCGCGACCATCGCAGGAGACTCCGCCAGAGTCGCGGCCGTCACGGGAGACGACGTGCTCGAGACGGTCGAGGCGGTGGATCCCATCGTCTGGGAAACGGGAAAGCCGTTGTCCGCCCACACAGCCCAACTCGTCTGCGCCAACGCGTACATCGGTGCGAATGCCGTGATCCCGGCGCTCGAACGAGACGCGGACATCGTCGTCACCGGCCGGCTCGCGGACCCGTCGCTGTACGTTGCGCCGCTTGCTCACGAATTCGGTTGGGAATTGGGCGATACGGCCACGGTGGGTGCGGCTACTGCCGTCGGACATCTGCTCGAATGCGCTGGGCAGTTGACTGGCGGCTATTTCGCAGATCCGGTCACGAAACCTGTTCCCGGACTTGCCGATCTCGGGTTCCCGTTCGCCGACGTCGCCATCGACGGGACCGCCGTTCTCGGGAAGCTCGAATCCTCGGGAGGAATTCTCACCCCGCGCACCTGCGCGGAGCAGCTCTTGTACGAGGTGGGAGATCCGAATGCGTACCTGACACCTGATGTCACAGCGGATTTCGGCTCCGTGCGATTCGATCAGGTCGGCCCCGATCGTGTTGCCGTCTCCGGCGCTACCGGGACCACGCGCCCCGACGAGTTGAAGGTCACGCTCGGCTTCCTCGACGGATGGATCGGAGAAGGTCAGATCAGTTACGCCGGTCCCCGAGCCTACGACCGCGCGAGGTTGGCAGCGGACATCGTCATCGAACGGTTGGCCACCGTGCACGGGATCGGCCCGGATGACATCATGTGCGAATTCATCGGCGCCGGAGCGGCTTTCCGGGATCTCGCGACGGACTCGTCGGCGAGCGAGGTTCGGGTGCGCGTCACCGCCAGGACGTCGTCGCCGGAGGAAGCCGACCTGGTGGGGTGGGAAGTCGAGAGCCTGTACACCAACGGACCTGCTGCGGGCGGCGGTGCGCGCCGATGGATGTCGGAAGTGCTGTCCATCCAGTCCACTTCGATCCCCCGCACCCTCGTACACACCGACGTCCACATCATGGAGACGAGCCGATGATCACCGTTGACGACCTTGCAGACGTTCGCACCGGAGACAAAGGCGACACGTTGATACTCGCCGTCATCGCTCGGGACCGCCGCGCGTACGACCACCTGGTCGAATCCCTCACCCTGGACAGGGTCGTTGCACACTTCGGCAACCGCACGACTCGGAGCCCCCGGCGAACGCTTCAGGAGAACCTGACGGCGATGGTGTTCGAGCTACCCGGGCAGCTGGGCGGCGGGGTGACGGGGTCGGCCGAGCTCGACGGTCATGGCAAGACCTTGAGCTACCACCTCCTCGGCCTCGCCGTTTCCAACGGGAACTGACGGCCGTTTCACCGCCTGCCGCACACTTGACGGCCTTCAGTTACCCTGAAGGTTATGGAATCGCTGCTGCTGTCCGTCCACGTCGTGGCGGGCATTCTTTTCGTCGGCCCCATCGCCGTCGTCACGAGCCTGTTCCCGCGGTACGCGCCGGTGTCCGGGACCGACGGCTCCGCCGAGCGAAGCATCGGCACCGCACGGGTGCTTCATCGCATCACCCGTGTCTACGGACTCCTGGCGATCACGGTCCCCGTCGTCGGACTCGTTCTCGCATGGGTCCAGGGACGACTGGGAGACTCGTGGGTCGTCGCCGCCATGGTGCTCACCGCCATCGCGGGAGGGCTGCTCGCCCTCCTGATCGCACCGCTGCAGAGCGAAGCACTCGAATCCCCCGACGCGGGCGGGCGGCTACGACTCATCGGGATGATGACGGGAATCTTCAACCTGCTGTGGGTGATCGTCGTCGTTCTCATGATCGTGCGTCCCGGATCGAGCGGCGCATGAGTTTCCGGCACTACCTTCGTCGACCACCGGCGATCTCGGCCGCGGGAGGCGCACTGTCCGACTGAGTCTCGAACCCGCGCTTATGCGCCCGAAACTCCCGGATTCGTCTGCATAAGTGCGGGTTCGCGGGTTTCGCCCATCTTGACGACGACAACCCCGATCAGAATGAGGACACCACCACCGATCTGAATGGCACGCGGCGTCTCACCGAGCAACAACCACGCGAACACCAACGCCGACAGGACCTCGGTGAGCCCGACGAACGATGCCAGCCGCGAACCGAGGCGTCGGCCCGCAGCAATTCCGCAGACATACGCCAGCGCAGCCGTGACGACGCCGAGCCCCAGGATCGAGACCCACCACGGCAGGGTTGCGTCGGCCAGCACCACGTCGTTCGCCGTGGCCGCGAACGGAACGATGCCGACGAGCCCGGCGAGCAGCAGAATGGTTCCGCCACACAGCAATCCGCCTGCCGCGAGGGTCAGCGGAGGTAATCCGTTCGACTCGTCGGCGGACATGATCCAGTACACGGCCGCGCCGACCATCGCGCCCAGCGCCCACAACACGCCGACGGGATCGAGCGAGGCGCCCGACACCAGATCGAGCACCAAGACCAGACCCACGGCCGCGAGCGCCGCTCCGCCGAACGTCTTCACCGTCGGACTTTGTTTGTGCCGCAACCACATCCACCCGATCACCACGACAGGGGACGTGAACTCGATCAGCAACGCAACACCGACCGGCATGTACCCGACCGCGTTGAAGTAGGCGAGCTGACACCCTGCCACCGCAACAGCGCCGTAGCCGAGTATCACGACGATGTTGCGCGACAACAGATTCCACTGCCCACGCAAAGCCAGCACACCCGGCACGACGAGCACCGCCGCCGCGATGAGGATCCGGGCCGTGACCGCCGCACCTGCGCTCCAGCCCGCGTCGAGCAGGCTCTTCGCCAAGGGTCCGGACAACCCGAACGACGTCGACGACGCGACCGCCAGCACGAGCCCCGAGGCGAGGCGTGAGTGCCGTCGTCCCGCGATGTCATCAGTCAATAAGGTCATGACTCATGACACTAGAACCGGCCGATGTAAGGTGTCAATATGGTTTTCACCCATGACACGGAGTGTGCGTTGGTGTCGGCCGTGTTCCTGGCCAATTCGGCCGAAGACCCGGACACCCTCGACACATGCGAGCAGCTCCGCGAGTTCTATCGAAGCCACGACTACACCGGCCGCCTCGACGGCGACCAGGCGGAACTCGACTCCGTCCGGTCTCTGCGGCCCCGCCTCAGGCAACTTCTGACGAGTGATCGCGATGCTGCGGTAGACATCGTCAACCAGATCCTGTCCGACGCGAATGCACTGCCTCGGCTCGTGCGACACGGCGACACCGATTGGCATCTGCACGCGGTGAGCGACGACCACCCCTTCGCTGTCCGCATAGCCGTCGAATCCGCCATGGCGATGATCGACGTCATCCGAGCCGACGAGCTGTCCCGTCTGCAGATCTGCGCCGCCGACTGCGACGGGATCGTTCTCGACCTCTCACGTAACCGCTCGCGAAAGTTCTGCAGCACCGCGTGCGGCAATCGCACTGCCGTCGCCGCCTATCGAACCCGCAAAAGTAGTCGCTGACGACCGTCAGCCTTGCTGGCGCACCGGCTTGGCCTGATACATCTCGACATCGGCGTCGTGCAAGATCTCTCGCGCGGTTCGCCGATCGTTCCGCGCCACTGTCGTCCGTCCGATGCTCGCGGCGATCGTGAGCGCCTGCCCACGCACGACGATCGGCGTCGACAGCGCCGTGCGGATGTCGTCGGCCTCCGAGCCTCTACCTGCGGGCACGACCGCCACGAACTCGTCGCCGCCGATACGGCCGACCATCGAGTCCGGCGTCAACGCTGCCGTCAGGCGCTGGGCGACGGCGCACAACGCTTCGTCACCGACGGCATGGCCGTGGGTGTCGTTGATCGTCTTGAAGTGATCCAGGTCGATGAACAGCACCGCAAGGGGGTAGCGCCGGGCGCTGTCGTCGCCCAATCGTTCGAGAAGCAGCGTCCGGTTCGGTAGCCCGGTCAGGTCGTCGTGCGACGCCGCGTGCGCGAGTTCGAGGCCTGCTTCGTGCTGCTCGGTCACGTCGGTGAACGTGGTGACGACCGCAGAACTCGACGCTCCCGGGTCGAGCAACGTCGCGGTCAGCCACACCCAGAATCGGCGACCGTCCCGGCGTCGTTGCACACCGACCACGGCACTGGCAGGCCGTCTCGACTGCCGCGCGATGACGACCGGATGTTCGGCCGGTGTGATCGGCACGTGGTCGGTGTTGAACACCCGGAACGGTAGGTCGTCGTTCTGCCTTGTGAGAGTTCCGGTTTCGACGTCCAACACGCGCTTCGCAGACAGATTCGCCGATGTGATTCGACCGGTGTGATCGACCACGACGACGCCTTCGTTGAGGGCCTCGACGACTGTCGTGAAGTGCCGTTCCGCCTGCCGCACCGCGGTCTGATCCGAGCAGACCAGGACGAACCCGTCGTCCATCTGCGCTGCAGACACCGTCACCGACAGAGCGGAACCATCGGCATGGACATGAGTGTCCGTGACGCGACCACCGGCAGCGAGAATGCCCGAGGGATCACACGGCACACCGAAGGCCGTCGACAACGACCTCCCGACGACGGCGGCAGCCGGCCGCCCGTATACCTGTTCCGCGGCGGGATTCCACGCAGAAACCTTGCCGTCGGGCGCGACGCCGACGATCGCGTCGCTGACATGGTTGACCAAGGCTGCGTGATAGCGCAGTGATTCCTGAGCGGCCTTGTGCTCGGTCAGATCACGAAGAATGACCTGGAATGCCGGCTCGCCGTTCCAACTGGTGCGCACCGACACCGCTTCGGCAGGTATGCGCGCACCGCCGAGAGTGATCACGACAGCTTCGGACGGCTTGCTGACTGCGCCGTGGCCGTCGAGACCGGCAATGCGCTCGAGCATCGGCCCGATCGAGCTCGGATCGATGAAGTCGGTGATGAAGCGTCCGTTCACCTGGTCGATGCTGTCGGCCTCCAAGTAGCGCAGCCCGGCAGGGTTCATCCACCGGATAACACCGAACTGATGCACGACGATCGCATCAGGAGTGTGTTCGACAAGCAGTCGGTAGCGGTCTGCCAGATCGGCGGCGGCGACCTCGTCGTCCCCCACCGAGTTCGACGGGTCAGGACGCGGCACTTCGTGCGTCAACCGAAACCTCCCTCGACTGGCGGTGCACCGAACCGATGGATGTTCGGCGGCAAACCCGTCCGGTGCCGCTGCTGATTGAACCACTTTTTCCGTCGCCGACCCAGATTCCGCTTCGTCGAGATGGCACCTCGACGTCTCCGGTGGATACGCGGTCGGTTTCGGGCGTTGAATCCAAATGTAAGCCGCATTTCCGCGGCTACAACCCCTCGATGACAAGAAAGTTGATCATGAACTCATCACGTGCACACATCACGGGCCTCGGAGCTGTCACCGGTTACGGCTGGGGCACCGGCCCACTCTGGGACGGTCTCGCGTCGGGCAAGGCCGCTGCGACTCTCCACCACGATTTCGCCCACCCCGGCAGCAATCCCGTCTGGTTGGCGAAAGTGCCCACAGGCGGCGACGACGCCGACGGCAGCAGCAGGTTCGGCCGCGCCATGCGGGGATCGGCACGCGAAGCGATAGAAGACGCAGTACAGCGGGGATGGAAGCCGGGCCGCAAGGTCGGCCTGCTCCATGCGGTCGTTCTCGGCGACGTCGACGAGTGGCGCAGTTTCTATCTCGAAGAAGGAGGTCGACGACGCGTTCGCGACTATCTCACCTTGATGCCGTCGACTCCGATGTCACTCATGATGCAGGAGTATGGTTTTCACGGCCCGGCCATGGCGGTCTCGGCGATGTGCGCGTCGGGCAATGCAGGGTTGATCACGGCCAAGATGTGGCTCGATACCGGTTTCGTCGACGACGTCGTGTTCGTCGCCACCGACCTGTCCGCCACCCCGGAGAACGTCGAGCACTTCGTGAATCTCGGTGTGGGAGTGGTGGATATCGAGCCGCAGCAGGCGTGCCGTCCATTCCAGGCCGGAAGCCGCGGCTTCCCCGCCGGCGAAGCGGCTGCTGCGTTCGTGCTGTCCGGCCGCGACGGCGGCGCATACGGGTCGGTTCTCGGCGGATCGATGTCACACGACGGCTATCACGCCACCTCCATCGACCCGAACCTGACGCACGTGAAGCAGTGCTTCGAGGAAGCGCTGTCCGACGCGTCGGCGTCACCCGATCAGGTGCGTTACCTCAACGCGCACGGACCGGGTACCGCTCAATGCGATGCTGCGGAAGCCACGATGCTCGAATCGGTCCTGGACTCGAACGCGCAAGTCTACTCGGTCAAACCCCTTGCCGGACACTGCCAGGGCGCGGCATCCGCCGTCGAAACCATTTCTGCTGTACTTGGATTCGAGAGGAACTTGGTTCCGGCGGCACCCCAGGTGTCCGACGCGCATCCGCTCCTCCTCGACGGCCTCACCCCCGCCGAGCCCGGATTGACCGTCAAGTCCTCCCTCGGCATGGGCGGACACAATTCGGTCGTCGTGCTGGCGCCTTAGGGGCTACGCCCATGTGCACGAAAATACATAGCAGGCTACGTATTTTCGTGCACATGGCGTCAGCCGGGACGACGACGGTGACGCGCGTTACCCAACCGGACCATGGCGCGCAGCACCTGCGGTGCACGACGGGCCGCCGTCAGAAGCGCCTTGTCGACGGCAGACAGGCGCACACGGGATCGGGGCTGCGATTCACGCTCGACACCCTCGGTCAGGGCAAACAACCGCCATGCCCCCGGAACTCCCTTCAGCTCGTGAATGCCATTGTCTTCGAACGTAATTCCGGATCCGACGGTCATGTCCCTCACCGCCTGCGACACCAGGACCTCACCGGGTCCAGCAACAGCACCGATGCGCGCTCCTGCATGCACCGTCATTCCGGTGAGATCGGGTCCACTTCGTTGCACCTCCCCCGTATGCACACCCGCCCTGACTTCGATTCCCAAAGAGCCGGCTTGCGAGGAGATTTGGTGTGCACATCGCACAGCCGCGAGAGCGCTCTCGAAGACACTGAAGGTACCGTCGCCGGCGACGCTGACCACGCGACCCCCGTCCTGCGCGACGGCAGCACGTACCTGGCGCTCGTGCGACGCGCGCAGCGCCTGGTAGTCCAGGTCACCCAGTCGCGCAAGGATTTCCGTCGAGCCAACGATATCGGTGAACAGTACGGCCCCGAAGAAGCGATCCGCGGAGGTCGGGCGATGGGCACCGGTGGTAATCTCTTCGACGTGTTCGAGAATCGGAACCCACGACTCCCCCAGTGATGCGCCGGCCGGAGCGGGAGGCAGTACGTGGAAGGTTCCGTTCGGAATCTTGTCGGCCACATGCCGAGCAGCACCCCGAGATACCGGGCTGCGAGGAACCAGCAGTACGCGCGCCGGGCACTGAATCGCAGGCAGCGTATCCGAATAGCTCACTCGCATAACATGTTCGAGATGTTCCTCTGCGGTAGCAGGTGGAGCCGAGCACCGCTCGAGCATTGCCGACACCCTCCGATTGACCGGTGTATCGACTGCCGGATCCCACATCGGCGCGCTCTCACCCGAACCCCAGTGTCGGTACGCGGATCGCCAGCTGCTGACGAACCGTTCGAGGTTCTCACGGTCCCACCCAGGAGGCAGCGCCTCGTCGTCCACGATCAGCCGGTCGGCGAACGGCTGGATCAGAACCAGCGCCGCGACTCGCTCGGGTGAGCGTGCGGCGACCAACGCGGCCGGCCCCGCTGCGCTCGCGACTCCGACGAGCGTCACCCGACTCATCCCGACGGCGTCCATCACCGCGAGGATGTCGTCCGCCTGCTCCTCTATCGTGGGCTGGTGATCGACCGGGGCCGACAATCCGATCCCCCGGCGCTGGAAGAACGCAGTGCGGGCGAAGCTGTTGCCGCGCTCCATCAAGTAGTTCATCTGCGGGTCTGTCCACATGAGGTCGAGATGCATGTTGATCTCGAAGAACCACACCACGTCGGCGTCACCGTCGCCGACCAGCTGATATGCCAGCGCGTCACCGTCGCGCTGGACATATCTGGTGACCGGCGGGTCCATTTCTTCAGACTAAGCGCCGACGGCTCCCTTGTAATCGGATCGGCGTCGGATCGTCAGCGCGACCGTGCGCCACGTGCAACCCTGACCGTATGAGCACCGAGAACGACGTCCGACGCCTCGCCCTCGCGCTGCCGGAGGTGACCGAGCGGCCCTGCTACGGGACCCCGGCGTTCTATGTCGCAGGCAAGATCTTTGCCCGCGTGCACGACGAACCCGGAGTCCTCGTGTGCTGGAGAGCAAGCCTCGACGACCGAGAGGCTCTCATCCACGCCGATCCCGAGAAATTCTTCACGACCGACCACTACGCCGGACACAGCAGCGTGCTCGTTCGCCTGGCCCAAGTGGATCCGGAAGAACTGTCCGAACTTCTCGCCGAAGCCTGGGAATCCCGAGCTTCTGCACGATTACGGAACCTGTGATCCGGCTGCACGTCGATTCATGATCGAGCTGGCACGCGAAATCGCTTCTTCCCCATGCGACCCGTTCACCACGGTGTCACTTCTTCGATACGACTGCCGGATAGGTCGGGTATTCGATTCCGGAGAGGTATTGCACCGTTCGCACGACCTGGCTCGAATAGCCGAATTCGTTGTCGTACCAGACATAGACGATCGCCGTGTCGCCATCGATGATGGCCGCGTTCGCGTCGACGATGCACGCAGCCCTCGACCCGATGAAGTCGCTCGACACTGCATCGGTCGCTGCCGTGTAATCGAGGTTGCGACTCAACGGGCCCGTCAGCGACGCCAACCGCAGCGAGTCCAACACCTCGCCCTTGGTGCTCTCACGCTTCAGCTGCAGGTTGAGAATCGCGACGGACACATCCGGCGTCGGCACACGAATGGAGTTGCCGGTGATCTTGGCCTTCAGCTCGGGTAGAGCCTTCGCGACGGCCGACGCTGCACCGGTCTCGGTCAGCACCAGGTTGAACGGCGCCGAACGACCACGACGGTCCGCATTGTGGAAGTTGTCCAACAAGTTCTGATCGTTGGTGAACGAGTGAACCGTCTCGACGTGACCACGCACGATCCCGAACGCATCGTCGAGCGCTTTGAGCGGCGGCACGATCGCATTGGTGGTGCACGACGCGCACGAGAAGATCTGCTCGTCGGGACTCTGGGTCAGGTGGTTGACACCGTGCACGATATTCGGCACGTCACCCTTACCCGGTGCGGTCAACAGGACCTTGGCGATACCGGGGCGCAGATGCACGGACAACCCGTCGCGGTCACGCCACTTGCCGGTGTTGTCGATGAGGATCGCGTCGGCGATTCCGTGTTCGGTGTAGTCCACCTCCGACGGGTCGTTGCTGTAGATGAACTTGATGACGTTGCCGTTCGCGATCAGCGAGTTGTTCTCCGCGTCGATCTTGATCGTGCCGTTGAACTGACCGTGGACCGAGTCACGCCGCAGCAGCGACGCACGCTTGGCCAGGTCACCTTCCCCGCCCTTGCGCACGACGACGGCACGCAGATTCAGTCCTCCCCCCGAGCCCGACTTCTCGATCAACAAACGAGCTACCAGTCGACCGATACGGCCGAACCCGTAGAGCACCACATCCCGCGGCCCGGACAGCGGCTGGTCCGGATCCACACCGGTCACCTCATCGAGCTGCTCCGCCGTGAACTCGGGAACCGACAGACCGCGGTCGTCCGAGTGATACGCCATCACCAGCAGCGCAAGGTCGATCTTCGACGGCCGCAGATCCAGATCGGCCAGCGCCTGCAGGAACGGGAAGGTCTCGTCGACGGACAGTTCCTCGCCGCTGATCTGCCGCGCGAAACGGTGCGTCCGGAGAATGCTGATCACCGACTTGTTCACCAGCGACCTGCTGTGCAGAAGGATCGTGACGTTCTTCGAGCGATGCAACGTACCGATGATCGGGATCATCGACTCTGCGATCGCTTCCTGGGCATTCCAACGGGCAAGTTCTTCGGTGGGCACGGTCGCATCCTATGGGCGCTCGATCCGAGCGACTCCAGGTGCCCGCCGATGTCGCCTTCAGTCACACGAATGTATGCGAGAGCATCACCTTCCTTCGGCAGTGGGCCGGTGGTGAAGGTATTCGACGCTTATCCTGCTGCGCGCCACTATCTTTCGGCATATTCTCCGGGTCTCGATGATCTCTGGGCATTCACACTCGTGGTGCGGTTCGACCATGTCTACGGCCCCCTGTTTCGCCTGCACCGGTGTCCTCTGGAGGTTCGGTCGAAGGCTAAGCTTTTCCGATGGTCGATCGTCGCGTTCCCGAGTCCGTCGGAGTCGTCCTGGCGGCTGGAAAAGGAACGAGGGTAGGCCGGGACGTCAACAAAGCGTATCTGCCGTTGGCAGGTCGTCGAATGGTGTCGTGGACTCTGGAATCACTGGCGGACGCTGACGAAATCGGTCGGATCCTGCTCGTTGTGGGTCCTGCCGACATGGACACGGCGCGTGAGGTGCTGCGCAGTGAGGTGCCGGACATCGACGTCGAGATCGTCGAAGGCGGGCAGTCCAGGCACGAGTCCGAATTCAAAGCCCTCGAGTACCTGGCGGACGATATTCGAAACGGGTCCGTCGATGTCGTGCTGATCCACGACGCCGCTCGGCCGCTGGCAGGACCAGAAATGATGCGTTCCGCTGTGTCGGTTGCACGAGAATTCGGCGGATCGGTTCCTGCACTGCCCGCGACCGGCCTGATAGAGGTCGACGAGGGCGGGCAGATCTTGGGTGGACGCGGTCCGGAGTCGTTGGTTCGCGTGCAGACCCCGCAGGCGTTCCGCGCACCCGAACTACTCGACGCGTACGTCGCGGCGGCGCGATCGGGTTTTGAAGGAACTGACACGTCCTCGTGCGTCGAGCATTTCTCCGAACTGGATGTGCGGTCGTTCCGAGGTGCCGAGCAGAACTTCAAGGTCACGTACGGTCGTGACTTGTTCCTGGCGGAGAAACTGTTGGTGGACAACAGATAACAGCTCTCCTGCGGGGCCCGAAGTTCACCGTCGGCCGGCGAGCCTGCACGAGACGATGGCCTCGGCGAAGGCTCTGTCTCGTGGTCCGCGCATCTCGAAGCCGTCGGGGTCACCGTCGACAGTAGTGATCGGGAGCCCCTTGTCCAATGCGTATGCGAGCTCGTCGAATTCGGTTGTGTCGTCGTGTTCGGACAGGGCATTCGTGAGTGTCCGAGAGTCGATACCGCGCGGAAACTGAGACGACCGCAGACGGGTTCTGTCCACAGTTCGGACCACTGTTCCTCTTTGGTCGACCGATTTGACGCTGTCGACCATCACGAGTGTTGGGATGACGAACTCGCTGCCTGCCGCGAGTGAGTCGCAGATCCGATCGCGAACCGTCCAGGAGGCCAGCGGCCGCGACACATCGTGGACGAGGGTGAACGAGCTGTTCGAGGAAGAGGCCTGCATGCCGGCCCGGAGGCAATCTGCTCTGGTACCACTGCCTTCAGCCGTCACCAACCGGACGTTCTTCAGTCCTTCAGCAGCGATCACGCTCCGAGCATCGACCGTGTGGGCCTCCGCGGCTGCCACGAGGACCGCATCGAACGTGTGCGAACCCTCCAACATCGAACGCAGACAGTGCCCGAGCGGCGCCGCGCCTGCGAAATGCGTGAATGTCGACTCGTTCAGCTGCCCGTCCAGCGGGATGAGGAGAGTTCCGCCGCGGTTCGTCATACACCCTCTCGGTGGTGTGCGTGGGCGAGGAAACCCGCACCTCTCGGCTGTCTCGTTGTGAGACCTGAACGACCCGATGCTATCGAACTGACACGCCGACCCCGAATCAAAGTCACCATGCAAAGCGGACCTGGTTCCGGTCGTGCTCGTCGTGACGCGTCATCCAGCGGTCGACAACCGACATCCACGCGTCCGGATCGCTCAACACTGTCCCTGCCGGACGAATCACTTGTGCCCTGGTCGGGGCGGACCTCAACACAGTGAAAGAGCCCCTGCTCTGCGGATGATCGCAGAGCAGGGGCTCTTCTTGTGCGCCCGAAGGGATTCGAACCCCTAACCTCTTGTTCAGTACTTTCGTTCCCCCTGACCAGGGGAAATGAGGAACTGGATAACGCGGCATGATCTCAAGTAACTGGCTTGCAGTCACAGACAAAAACAATTGGTCGGTTCGTTATGGTCAGTAAGGGAAAATCACAAGCGCGTCATTTAGTACCTCTAAGGTGCATGAACTACAAGCCTGCCGGGGTAGCCAAGGCCCTCACCGAAGAATGGTCCGATCTCCTGTCCGGGTACATCTCGCACGAGCGTGCAGCGGGGCGGCCATGGACATCTATCTCCACACGAAGGGCGCACGTCTCGCGTATGTCGCGGGAACTGAACGTGCCCCCTGCCGAAGTAACCGGTCTCATGCTGAAGGACTGGTTCGGGCTACAGGACCAGTGGAAGACCGAAACACGGCGCGGGTACCGCAACAGCATGCGGGCCTTCTTCGGCTGGGCATGCTCCGAGAGTCGCATCGATTCGAACCCGGCACTCGACCTACCGCACGTGTCCGCCGAGAAGGGACGCGCCAAACCTGCACCGGACCGAGTATGGAAGGAGTCCCAGCTCGCCGCAGACGACCGGACACTGGTCATGCTCGAGCTGGCCTGCCACGTCGGGATGCGCCGAGCCGAAGTCGCCGTCTGCAGCACCGACGACCTGCACGAAGAATTCGACGGCTGGATGCTGACCGTCCACGGCAAGGGAGGCAAGGACCGGGAGGTACCCGTCACCGACGAGATCGCAACGATGATCCAGCGCGGCGCGGCCGGCCACACGATCGGCGCACGCAAGACCGGCTACCTGTTCCCAGGCGACATCGACGGACACCTGTCACCTCGGTGGGTCGGGAAACTGTGCGCCCAAGCGATGCCAGGGGTGTGGACGATGCACAAGCTCCGCCACCGCTATGCCACACGCGCATTGCGCGGAACCAACAACCTGCGAGCAGTGCAGGAGCTGCTCGGTCACGCATCGGTCGCGACGACAGAGATCTACACCGACGTCGGCGGAGAAGAACGCCGGGCTGCGGCTGTCGCGGCGGTCTATCGAGACGTCGCCTGATGCACACCACTGTGCGCACGCATACTCTTGCTCGCATGTCCAAGGCGCCTGAGATCAAGATCCACCACCGCATGCGGATCGCGCGTGAGGAAGCCGGCTTCGAGCAGGGCCAGCTCGCAGAGCTGGTCGGCGTCAGCCGAAACACCATCAGTGCTGCAGAGAAGGGCCGAACCGCGCCACGCCGGATTCTCATCAACGCGTGGGCTGTCGCCTGCGATGTACCCGTCGATTGGCTGATCACGGGTGAGACACAAACCTAGGGGGATTTCATGTCACGACTACCGCTGTACTCAGCGCTCACAGGCACAGTCCTGATCGGTCTCGGAGCGTTCTGGCTTTCGTTCACCGCGCTCCAGGATCTCGCCGCTCAGGCGAAACTCGGCAGCTCCCAGTCCTTCGTCTGGCCGTTGGTCGTGGATCTGACGATCGTGGTCGCCACACTCGCTGTCGTCGTCATGGAACGCGGCCGGTGGTACGCATGGTTACTGCTCGCACTGGCCGCTGGCATCTCACTTGTCGGCAACGCTGCACACGCATGGGAGACCGGTCCTATCGCGGTCGGTGTCGCCACCGTTCCACCACTGTTCCTGCTCATGCTCACTCACCTGTGCGTCAAGCTGACGGCCGACCGCAGCCAGGGCGAGGTGGTGGAACTGGAGATCGTCGATGACGCGTCCTTTCGTCCGGCCCGCATCGCGGGCTGACACCACGACACGCGGAAACAGACACGGAGGTCTGATACACATACCGCATGAAAAGGGGACTCACAGCAATTGCGGCGATCGCGCTGCTGGCAACCGCAGGATGCAGCACCGAGACGTCCGGGACCGCGTCAGCACCACGGACGTCACAAACAGGCACGTCTTCCGCCAGCTCCACTACCACCGAGCTGACGGAAGATTCGACCGTCTCTGGCTACCACGACACATGCCAGACGGTCACCGATCTGTACGACACACTCGACCAACTCGGCGGCGAACCCACCGACCGCAGAGCCGCGGTCGATCAGATGATCGAGGAGATGGTGTCGGACCCCGAGTGGGATGACACCCCGGAATCAGAGCAACGCGAAATCCTCCGCGGCATGAACGCCGCCGCATCCGGCTACTGCTGACAGGAAACCCGATATGAAGCGCGTCGCGGTGTCGATGTTCGTTGCCCTGTTCCTGCTCGGGCTGTTCATCGAATACTGGTGGGTGCTCGCGCTCGTCGCGGCCGGGTACTGCGGATTGCGTGCGTGGCAGTGGTGGCAGATCGCGGAAGAGGAACGCCGCCGTCAGGACGAGATGACGGCGGCGCGAGCGGACTACGAGCATCAGCAGTTCATGGCCGGGAACTCGATCGGCTGGTACGGGCAATACCCGCCAGCACGCTAAGCCCGATCCGCCTTCACCCGGTGCAGAAGCTCGTCGATCATGGCTTGCTTCGTCGACTCCCAGAACAGGTCAGACACTTCTGCGAGTTGAATTACGTGCTGCGTGAAGGTGCGTCGCGTCGACGGGTCGAACCACTCCACGGTGTGCTCGACACACGCGGACATGTCTACGAGCTCACCGGTGTCTGGGTCTTCGAAATTCTCGGGGGTGCGCGACGACCAGAGCGCCGAGTCCAGAATGCGTTCGACCTAGTCTGCGTTCAGCACGCTCACCCGTTCCTCCAGAAGTAGTCGAGTCTGTTGGTGTCGAGTCCGGATTGTCCGCGCCGGCCTTCGGACAACGGGTTGACGGTGATGTGGTCGATCAACGCAGCGGCGACGTCGTGACGGCGGCGGGTGGTTGCGTCCTCCCACCACTCGATGACGTCGTCGCCGCTGACACGTTCGATGTCGACCATGACGTCGCTGGCTTGCTTCTTCCGTTTGACGTCGGCGGTGCGTTGTTCGATCTCGGCGGTCGCGGAATGCAGGGTGGTGCGGGTGATCAGGCCTCGGGCGTAGTCGGTGCCGAGGTCTTCGAGTCGGGTCGCGAGGGTCGCGAGCTCGACGTCGACGTCGTGTTCGGTGACGGTGGCGATCGAATTGCTGAGTGCACGCCGGAATGGTGCGTCGGTCAGTCGGGCGAGGACGCGTTCGGTGACGTCTGCTTCGAACAGGTCCGCGACGATGGTGATGCCGCCGCATCCGGATTGGGTCATGCACATGTATTGGGGGCGTCGGCGTCCGTCGATGCGGCTGGCTACGGTGGGGAACATTTTCGATCCGCACCGTCCGCAGCGTACGAGTCCGGACAGTAGGTGGGTGCGGGTTTCTTTCTTGCCTCTGCCGCCGCTGGCGAATCGTTTGCGGCTGGGGTCTTCGAGGATGGAGACGAGGCGTTCGTATTCGCGGGTGTCGAGGATGGGGTCGATGTCGGTGCCGACGAGTTCGCCGGTTGTGGTGTCTTTCTTGTGGCCGATGATCCTGGGGTTGATGAGTGCTCGTTTGATGGTGATGGGTTCCCAGGTGCGGCCGGTGGCGGTGAGGATGTTTTGGTCGGTGAGTTCACGGACGATGGGGCGTAGGGCTTTGCCGTTGATGACGTCTGCGGCGACGCGCTTGAGTACGGCTGCTTCGGTTTCGACGATGGTGCCGTCGGTGTTCCATCCGTATGCGCGGCTCATGCCCCTCCACCTTCCACTGTCACGTCTGCGACTGTCACCCTATTCACTCTAGACCATGCGAGGCGCAGATGCCTAGTGCGTCGCGGACGGACCACCTCACTGCAGGCCACACACAGTGGATAGTGACCCTCATCCCCTGGTTTGTCGCAGACGGCGCACACCCAGCCACTCACGCCGACAACCTCGCCTGATAGCCCATCCAACGGAGCGGGACGGTGTGGCATTTCCCGGTCCTGTTCTTCGCCACGATCAGATCGACATACCCCGTCGGCAGGGTGTCTTCGATCTGGTGGTGCAGCAGGATGACGACGTCGGCATCCTGCTCGATCGACCCCGACTCCCGCAGCTCTGACAGCGTCGGTTTCCGTTCCGCGTTGGCCGCGTTGCGGTTCAGCTGGCAGGCGACGATGACGGCGACGTCGAGTTCCCGGGCGAGGATCTTCAGGCTCCGGGAGATGTGCGCGACCTGCCGCTCGCGGGCCTGCTTCGAATCGGTTTCCTTCAGCAGCTGCAGGTAATCGACGAACACGACGTCGAGACCGCCGTTGCGTTTCAGGGCTCGGCAGCGGGCCGCGATGTAGTCGATCGTGACATCGGACTTATCGATCAGGAACAACGGCATGTTCCGGTGCGCCGCGACGAATGCCTCCAGTCGGGCGCGGTTGAACGGGTCGAGGTTCCGCTTCGTGATCTGCGAGTACTCGACTTCAGCGGCGGCGGCGTAGACGCGGGATGCGACTTCGACGTTGCCCATCTCGACGGAGAAGATCGCCGACCGGTGCCCGCGCTGCGCGGCGTACACGGCGAGGTTCACACCAGCGATGGACTTGCCGTCGCCAGGCCGTCCGCCGACGACGTAGGTCCGTCCGGCGTGGAGGCCTCCGGCGAGGAGGTCGTCGAGTTCCTGCCACGGCGTCGGGAAGGTGCGGACGTCGGCGTCGGGTGAGTCGAGCCACGCGAGCCACGTGTCGGTGACCGCGTCCAGCGTTTGGACGTCGGGCTGGACTTGGCCGCCTTCGAGTTGCGCGAGCTGCTGGTACGCGAACTCGAACGCTTCACCGTACGACTGCGCCGACGTCGTGACCTGTGCGATGCGTTTGCAGACCTGGATGAGTCGGCGGGACTGCGCCATCTCGGTGACGGCCTGCGCTGCCTTCGACACCGATGCGGGGCGGATGGGTTCGCCGGCGAGCTGCTCGATCCGGATCCGTGTGCCGGGGGTGTCGCGTTCGGCGAGGAGGGTGCGTTTGCTGATCGACTGGCCGCGGCTCGAGATGGCGCGGGCGGATTCCCAGATCTCCCCGATGTGTGGGTCGACGAAGTCGGCTGGTGCGATGCGGGCGAGCAGGTCCGGGACGAGATCGCGGGTGGTGAATGTGAGCAGCGCGGCGCCGAGGATGCGTTCGTCGGTCTGCGCTTCGAGGAGGTCTTCGCTGTAGTCGAGCTGGGTGTTGACGTTGGTCATGCCGAGATCCCTTCGCGGCGTGTGACGGCGGCGGTGATCTGTGTGCGCTTGGCTTCGATCCAGTTGCGGCGGTATCCGAGGAGCCAGGTCGCGACGGCGTCGCGGTCGGGGAGGTCGGCGGGGATGTCGGGTTGCGGGTAGGCGAGTCCGGAGCGGTCTTCGACGGAGCGGAAGTCGCCGCGCTGCCAGCAGTCCCGCAGCCACAGTTCGATGCCTGTCGCTGTCAGCTGCGATGTGTTGCCTTGGTCGTCGGAGTCCCAGTGGCCTTTGTTCAGCCAGGTCGCCGGGTACGGGTAGAACTGCTTGTCGCGTTTCTCGGCGGCGAGGGCGGTCGCGGCGGCGAGGAGTTTCTCCGGGCCCGCAGCCTTGACGGCTTTCGTGTACGCCTTCAGCGCGTCGGGTCGTGCGACTTTGCGGGGGTAGGCCTGGTACCAGACGTCGAAGTGTTCCTCGATCTGCTTTTTCGAAAAGCTCTTCGGAGTCGGCGCGGTGTCTGGTTGGTCGATCAGCGCGAGCTCGTCTCGCGTGTTCTCTGGTTCAAAAGATGGCTCTGGTTTAAGTGACTCTGGTTTGTGTGTCGTTTTTGTCCCTGGGGTGGCGTCAGGATTTCCCTGGGGGGTGGGGTCGTTTTTGTCCCTACCCCTAGTCAAATTTGGCGCGATGGAGCGGACGATGTAGCCGTTGGAAGTCTGCTCTCGGAACTCGTCGCTCTGGGATCTGGAGACCTGTCCGGAGTCGTTGACGTACCGCGAGAACCGCACGATCGCGCCGATCTCCATCAGCTCCTGGACGGCGCGGTCGATCGTCTTCACGGACGTCTGGCAGTGCTTGGCGAGTGTCTGCCTCGACGGGTGGCACAGGCCACTCGCCTTGTCCGCGTAGCGTCGCAGCACGCAGTACAGGCGCGTCGCGTGGGCACTGATGGGTGCGAACAGAACCCACTCCGGGATCATCGCGAAGTAGCCGCTGTCGGAGTGCACGTCCGCAGCCGTGTCGGTGGCTTGATCTAGACTCATGGTCATCTTCTCTCGTTCGACCTTGATGCCCCGGAGCTGTCACCCTCCGGGGCATCGTCGTTTCTTCAGTTGGTGTGGAACCAATCCAGTTCCGGTGAGCGGGCTTTCGTGAGCTTGTCTTCGACGTCGAGGGACTCGGCCCACAGGTCATGCAGGTACGCGAGTGTGTCGGCGTCGAAGAGATCACCGGTCTCGAAGACGTGTACGGCTTCGTTGATCAGTGCGGTGTTCTGCCGCATCAGGTCGTTGACGCGGTCAGAGACTGCGGGAATGTCCTCCCAGTCGGGGAGGGTTTCGACGGTCACGCGTTCTCCATCAGATCAGAGTAACCCGGACACACTGCCCACTGTGCCCTAGTCACTCGTGGCACATGTTATTCGCTGTCGGGTTCGACGAGGTTGACGACCGGATAGCTGCTGGCTTCGCCCATCGGGATTTCGAGGCCTGCTCCTGCGAGGAGGGTCTTGGCTTGCTTCTGGTCGAGGCGTCGGCCTGTGGGGCGTTGGCTGACTTGGTAGGCGCCGTGGACACCGGTCACGCCTGCGAGGAGGGCGGATGCGAATTTCTTGTCCTTCTTCGCTGCGGCTTCGCGTTGGCCGGCGTCGTAGTGCAGTTGGGCGGCGTCTCGTACGGCGTCGTCACCGCCTTCGGTGATGATGGTGGCGACGCCTTCGGGGAAACAGCGTGTCCGCCAGGCGCAGTCGTTGCAGATCCAATCATGTCCGGGGCCGCGTCCACCACGCGGCAACAGGTCGGGGTCGTCTGCGTTGCGGACGTCGCGTATCCATTGGCGCGCCTGAGCGGTCACCTCCGGGTCCGGACGCGCACACCACACCTCCGTGTCCCCCAACGCTCGATCGAGGTACACGAGGCCGATCATCGCGACCGTCGCACCCGCCTGACGACGAGCCTCCGCATACAAGTTCGTCTGCCACTTGTGACCACGCGGCGGACCATACGCACGCACCTTCGACAACTTCGCCTGCGTGCACGTCTTCAAGTCCACGATCACCTCGACAGCACCCGAGACAGGCCGGATCAGATCCGAATGACCCAGCACCCCATCGACACTGACCGTCACCTCGACGTCACCGCCGAACAGGTCCGCGATCAACGGGAGTGCTTTCTCGTGAATCCACGTCCCCAACAACGCTGGCCGCGACGGCGCCACAGGATCCGTCTTCGGCGTTGCTGTCATCCGATACCCGGCACGACGTTCGCACTGCCCGATCTCCGACACCCCGATCTCCGCCTGCGTCGACCGCTCATGATCGGCGTCGGCGAGATCCCAGATCCCGTTGACCGCATCCTCCAATTCCCCCGCGAGCACCGACAAGTCGAGGTCGGCATGTACATCGGTCATAGCAGCTCCGTCTCCAGGATCTGTCGTTCAGTTGATTCGATAGGCAGGACGGTGAGGCGGTCCCGGTCGTCGTTGCGGAGCGCAGCCCATAGGCACGCGAACCCGATAGCGCCGAACACGCACACCACGCAGATGAGCGGAGTCATCGCCGGTCTCCCAGGGCCGACACTTGCGATGCGAACTCGGCGAACATAGGCGCGAATGCATCTCGTATACCCCGCATCATGCGCCCTAGAACGAACCCTGGCGTCGGCTGCCACAGCCCGAGGAATGCACGCTGCTCGTCATAGGTCATCTTGTTCCAGTCAGTCATTGGTGTTCTCCCAATCCCTCGGGACGTAGCGCGGTGTAACCGCGAGGATGCGGACAGCGTGCGGGGTGCGCAGTGCGTCGAACGCTGTCGCGAGGAACATGGACTTGCAGCGTTCACCCATCCGCGCAAAGCATTCCGGGCACGGGATCGTGTACGGGTCAGCTGTCATTGGTGTTCTCCTGTGCGGAAACAGGCGCGGTCATGGTCAGCAGCTCCCATCGCACACGCACGCGTAGCATTCGTCGCACTTCTCGCCGGAACCGCCAGGGCAGTCTCCGAGTGTGAGTCCGTCGTCGCCTACAGGTTCAGAGCATTCGGTGCAGTCGCTCATCGTTCACCGTCCTGCACTGAAGGGGCGGGGAAGTGGATTGGTCGGCATTCGTGTCCAGACCATGCCTCGCGGAACAGGCGCTGTGTTTCTCGCAGATCGGCTGCGCGTTCCCACCGTTGAGCCATCCGTCGAGCGAGCGCGCCTCTCATGTCGGCTCCTGTGCGGTAGGCGAAGCAGCAGCGGCGGTGAGATCACGAAGTAGCTGTTGTCCGAGCGCGTTCGAGGCGACGTCGTCACCGATCAGGTGATCGTGGATCGTGGCGCGGGCCTTCGACATCGCTTCCCATGCGGCATAGAGCGCTTCGGTCGACTTGTCGAATGCATGGGCGAGATCACCAACGGTCGGCGACGTCATGGGCACGATGGTGTGTCCGGCGTCCCGCAACCGAGACACGATGTGGGCGGCGTGCGCAGACTTCATCTCGTCGTACGACTGACGCCCTGCGGTGTGAAACTTTCCGCAGTCGCATTCGAGATTTGTCACTCCTGCGTTGGTGACGAAGCGATACCCGTGCTCCGCGATGATGGCTTCGGGTGACAGGTCGCTCACTGTGCGACCACCGCGAGATCGCAGACGGGCACGCTGGTTTCAGCGCCGGTCCCGGTGTGGCGGACGGTGGCGTACAGGTCGTCGCGTTTGATCGGCTCGGCGAGCTGCAGTGGCACGCACATCCACGGATGCCACGCGTCTACGTACAAGATCGTGTCGTTCATGCGAACCTCCGGTTCAGTTCCTGTGCAGCCCAGTCGGTCCAGGTGATGTTCTGTCCGGGCATGCGTTCCATCGCGTAGCCGGTGTGGGGTGTGCGGCCTGGGTTGCCGTACGGGACGAGGTAGGCGGTGAGGCCGGCGCCCGCTGCGAGGTACGACGATTCACGTAGCCACGACAGCCAGTCCGTCGACTTCACCGCATCGAGACTGCGGAACGGGTCGGTCTCGTTGAGCTGCAACGCCGCGAACGGCGACAAGCCGCGAGAGATATTCCGTAGTGGTGAGAAGCGTGGTGTCGCACCGATGATGTCGCGGGCATCGCACAGCTCCAGGTTCACCGTGTTCCGCGGGAACGGGCCATGCGACGAATGGATCCCGGACCCCTGCACCGGAACCACATGATCCCCCGCATTCCTCGCAGGGTTCGCGATCCCCAGATGGAACGCCACCTCCAACGGCGAACCGTTCGGATTCGTCCACCGCCGCAACGCGACACCCTCCAGGAACCGGGATGCCACGATGCCGCCGAGACTGTACGAGATCAGCCCCACCGGGTTCGGAGAGTCACGCACCTGGCGGGCCAGATCGGCGACACCGAGTTCGACGGACACGTCGAGCGGGTGAGCGCCGATCCCGTTGCCCGCTCCGACGTTCCCGATCGTCGCCGGAAAATTGCATTCGAAGATCCGGAAGCTGGCGCGGTTCAGCTGCTTCGCGACGACACCGGTCATCCCGTTGAACACACCCCGCGGATTACCGGTGCCTCGGATGGTGATTACGTCGATCACAACAGCCCCCTCGCTGCTCGCTCGAATTGGTTTCCCGCCCATGTGAATGCGATGACGCCGATGTTGCAGACACCGGCCGCCGCGAACGCGGCGACCAGTGCTAGATCCTTGGCGTGCGTCACTGCCCGGTGGCCTTGGCTGCCGATACGGACTTGCGTGCGTCGAGGATCCACTTCCGCAGCGGGGTGCCCTCGTACTCGTAGCCGAGCCACTCCCCCTCGGATTCCCGGCCGAGCTTCCATAGGCGTTGGAGCTCGTCGTCGCGGTGGAGGTCGCGGGCGAGGACGACCTGGTCGATGAACTCTTCGAGGGTCTCGGGGTTCGGGAGTTGCTCGGGCTGCTCGGTTTCGGTCTCCGGCTCCCGCGTCTCGTCGGGTACGTCGGCGGCCGGGTCAGCTGCCTGAGGATCCGGGACGACGTCGACGTCGAGCGGTTCCTGCTTGTCGTCGGACTTGTCACCTTCGGCCGTCTGCTCGGTAGGTGCTGCTGCCGGGGCGTCGGGTTCTGGCTTGTCGCTGGGCTTCTCGATCCGCTCACTCGACGCCTGAGCTGCACGCTCGTCCTCCAACTCCTCGGCGGACTGACCGAACCCTGCCAGCACGTCGGCGAAGTACAGTTTCGCGCCCTTCGTCGTCGCGCGGGCCACCATCATCGCGGCCGGGTTCTTGTCGTAGTTCCCACCCGGCTTGACCAGACCAGCAGTGCGAGCGTCCTCGATGCGGTAGTCGACGAACCTGGACGCGGACCATTCCTTCCGGCGGACCTTGATCTTCGCGTGAACGGCGTCGTCCTCGACGAGTTCGAAGTCGTGTCCGGCGCGGATGATCAACGCGCGCATCATGAACGCCGACAGGCCGGTCTTGCCGTTGATGTGGTTCAGCTCCTGGAACGCCACCCACAGCGGAATGTCGAGAGCATTGGATGCCATCTGTGCGGCGAGGATGTTGCCGGGCTTCCCGACGTACTGGGTCGGCAGCATGCCTGCCGTCGACAGCTGGGTCGCGAGTTCGCGGCGTTCAGCCCAGGAGTCGGGGATGTCGGAACGGCCGATCGTGGTGAGCGCGGTAGATGGAGCCATGTGTGTAAGTCCTTTCACGAGGGACACTGACGTAGGGAACAGTAGCACTGTCACCCTGCACACATGAGTGTAGCCGCCGAACCCGACACAAACTCGTGACACAGGAACAGACGGCTACACTGGGTATTGCCTTTCACGAGGCCCGAGGCCCCCCTTGCGTTCTGGCGGACGCGGGGGCCTCACCTATATGTCAGGCCTCGAACGAATCCGGCCCCGTCTGCACAGCCTCCAGAGCAGGCGTGTTGGAGCCAGCAACAGCAGTACCCAACAGTGCGGCGACGACAGCGATCACGCCGGCCAACTGCACATCCGACGCGATACCGTACGCACCGAGCAGACCCGACGCCGCCACGACGACGGTGTAAAACGCCTGCCGCAACGTCGTCGACGCATACAGCAAAGCGAACAGCAGGGTGATCACATTGACCGCCAACGCAGTCCACAACGCCGCCGTCGCACCATCGACAGCACCCCACAACACCAACGCACCCACCACCGCAGTGGACACGTCATAGAACCGCTGACGAGCAGACGCAGGAATAGAAGAACGAACCGGATCGAGAACAGACATGACAGAGCCTTTCGAGTTGGTTTCCAGTAGATTTCGAGCTACGCGCCGACACCGACAGGGACGGTCACGTCTCCCTCGCGAGCGAGGAGAGTCTTGAAGTCATCGAACGAGATCCGGGCACGGCCACCGCTCCCCCAGTCCGCCGACCACGAATTAAGGATCGTCACGTACTGCGCCGTCAGATTCGCACCCAACGCCAGATACTCGTGACCGCCGACCAACCCACCCGACGGCCGGATGAAGAACTTGTCGTCCGGTGACTCCATGCCGGTGAACCAATCCGTCCCGACCAACACCGGTCCGGACTGCATGGCGTGGAGGAACTGGTCGAACCCGAACGCATGCCGGTACGACGACAGATAGCCCTGTGCGACACCGGCCTTGCACACCGCCAGCCCACTCGAGCCTGTGTCGTGCGGTGGATAGAACCCGGGGATCTCGTCGAGCTGCGTCGCCATCTCGTACAAGGTGAGCGCATTATCCGACGTCAGATACGCTCCACCACCGCCGCGTGACTTCGCGCCGATCTCGCAGTTCAGCCACTGCGCCAACGCATGACCCGTGCACGACCCGATCTCACCCTGGTCCAACACGGGGGCGTTGTGCCGCCACAGGACAGTCCGCAACGCGAACGCAGGCCGCACCGCGAACCGACGAGAACGCTCATCATGCTCAACGACCCGGCCGTAAGCTCGTGTCACTTCGTGGCGTCCTTCAGCAACTCAGCGATCTCCTGCGCTGCACGCCGAGCGAGCGTCGCCTCCCGATACGTGCCCAGCACGTACGAGATCAACGACCCACGGCGAGCAAGGTTCTCGACCGGGGTATTCGCCGGAGCATTGTCCGGATCGATCTTCCCGTCATGCAGATCGACCGGGTTGACGTAGCCGTCCCACACCACTTCGTTCCACACGTCGGCGAGACCGGCGCGAGTCCACATCTCGCCCTCTTTGACGTTGTAGTGAATCCTCTGAAACACCTTGCGCACCTTGTGCGGAACGCCGACCTGATTCCAGACGGCGGACAGTGCATTGTTCTGGTCGTCGTTCATGTCGGCGCCTCCATAGACCCGGTCGATGATTGCCTGTACGTCGATACGGAACTGGTTCATGTCGATCCCGGCAGGATCGATCTTCCCTTCGGAGCTGTATTCCTTGTGCCCCACAACGTCGCCCATCAGGCGGCCCTCCTTCCGAGCGCGTTCATGATTGCGGCACAGAGGATCTTGTAGTTCCGGAGCTGCACGTCGGTCCAGTCCCACGGCGCCGTCCCACGCGACACGGCTTCGACGCCGATGGTCTGGAAGTTCGCGTTGTTCGTCTCCCAGCCGGGCCACTTCCCCCGCCCGGCATGCCAGCACACGCCGACCGCGATCAGACGGACCGTGCCGTCCTTCTCCAGAACGAGCTGCGCGAGCGGACCGGGCAGATCAGGGCGGCCGTCCTGCACGATGCGCCAGTCGTTCTTGCCGCCGCCCGCAGTGTGATGACACAGCACACCGAGGACTTCCCGGAAGTCACCGTGCCCGCGATTCCGCCAACCCTCGTGCTCGATCAACGGCAGCCCGGCCGCGCGGATCACCTCCGCCAGCCACGTCGGATCACCGCGCCAGCCCTTGTATTTCCCGAACGGAATCCCCAACGAGTTCACAGGCGTCTCCTGCACAGGCGGCACGGTGGCCGGTGCGTCACCCGGGTAGGCGGCACCGGCCAGCAGTGGAAGTGGATCGAGAACGTCGCGTTCGTTACGACGATCGACGTACGCGTAGCGGTGCCATTCGAAATGCAGATGCGGGGACACGTTCCCGTTGCCGGGGCCCTTCGTCGGATTGATCCGCGCGATGCGTTGTCCGGCCTCGACGCGCTCCCCGACTTTCACTTCGGGGATGACGTGGCCGTACACGGTGGCGCCTGAACCGTCACCTGTCGGGTGGTCGACGACGACCCACGAGCCGAAGCCTGAAGCCGCGCCCGAATACTGCACGGTGCCGCCCTGCGACGCGAACACAGGCAGGCCACCCGACCCGCCGTCCTTACCGAAGTCGACACCCCAGTGGACGGCCTGACGCCAGTCCTGCCAACCGAACATGTCGGTGACCTTGTGGCCGCGCGCAAGCGGCCAGAAACGAGTCATGGACCGGGTCACCTCGAGGACATGTCAGCAGAGGCGCCCGGCCCGAGGCCAGCAGCAATTACCAGCCAGGATAGACCCGACGCGTGACGGAACGGTGAAGGCTGAACGGTCCTAGTCGAACAGGCGTGAAAGCATCCGCCCGATAACCGACGTCGGCTCTTCCTCGTCCGTCTCAGGCGGGCCGATCAACGTCGCGATGGTCTGATTGATGTAGTCGAGCGCAGCATCCGGTCCCATACCGGCGACCAGGTTCACCGCCTGGTCGCACCGGACCACGTACTTCGGCCACGTGAACGGGTTACGGAACTCGGCAGTGTCCTGATTCGGGACGACAACAAGCGGACCTTCCTGCGCGACCAGCAGCAACAGTTTCTCGGTGTCGCCGTGCCGTGTCAGTAGGTTGATCAGCTGCTCACGCGTCAGCATCGAGAACTCCCATCGGGATACCGAACTGCGGAAACACCTGACGCAGCAGCGGGTTCAGCTGCTCGTCGCATGCCCGCTGGAACACGTCGATCCAGTCTTCCTTCGACGCCATGCGGGCGCGCTCGAACGCATCCGCCAACGCCTGCTCACGCTCCGGCCCGACGGCAGACAGGTCTCCGAGGAACCACTGAATCACCCAGTCCAAGTCCGGTCCGGTCATCAGGACCAGCGGCCAATCAGCACCCGACTCCGCGTCGAAGTCGCCGCTGCGCTTCACCTCGGTGTGACCGTCCTCGTGGATCAGCCACACGTGCGCCGCGACACCGCCCGGCGACGTCAGCTGCTCGATCACCGGCAGACAGAACTCGTACAGTTCTTCAGCGGTCGCCGAATACCAGGTGAAAACCGGTTCCCCTGCCAGGTCGTAGTCGGTGTGCCTCATGGTGTCGGCCCCAATCCTGCCCAGGGAATGTAGTCACGGTTCGGTGTCAGCGACGACAGCGCCACCGACGACGGGATGGTCTGCTGGCTCGCGAGGGTGTACGCGCGCGCCGACGGCAACGTGCCGGACGCTTCGGCGATCCCGGTCTGGTACTTGCAGGCGATCCCCCGCGCGGACTGCAGCGCCCCAGGTGCGATCTGCAACGACGCGACGAAGATCAGGTGGTCCGGTTCAGCCTCGTACGTCAGGCCTGTAGCAATGTTGTACGCCTGACGCTGTGACGATAGGACGCTCTTGATGTCACCCGAGTTCCACAACGTGATGACGTTGCCCGTCGCCGGGTCGTAAGCGCAGATCGCGAGGTACCAGGCGTCGATACCGAACAGTGAATTGTCTGCCCCGGTGATGTACTTCAGGACATTCAGCGGTACGGGCTCGGCGAGGAACGCGCCACGCAGCGCCACATAGTCGACCGTGCCGCGAGCTGGAGTGGTGATCTTGACGGTCGTCTGAGTGAACGCCGGCGGACGCATCCCGATCGTGTGATCATGCGACCCAAGGTTCTCGAAACCAGTGTTGTTACCAGTACCTGCTGTCGGGTGCCGGTGCTGCCCGAGGTTCGTTGTCGCCGTGCTCATGTTCGGTATCGGCTGCATGTCGGCTACGGGGAAGCTGACCATGTCCTTGCCGCCGACGGACGCCCAGATCGGCGTGATGATGCCAGTCCCCGAAATACCCTCGAGATCCGCGAGCTGCTGGCCGTGAACGGCGATGATTTCCGTGTTGATCTGGGTCTGATTCTTGATGCCGAGCAAGCCACCGACCAGATCGAGCAGGCTCCCACCAGCTCCGCCGAAGATCCCCGCGAACAGTGCGGCGATCAGACCGGCGATACCGTTGACGAACCCACCGAGCAGATTCGTCAGCAGGTTACCGCGGGCCAGATTCGCCAACCCGGTGATGTCACCGTTCGCGACACCCGCCGCGAAGTCCGGGTCGTAGTCCTGCAGCTGGTAAATCTCGTTGTACGTTTGCGCCTTGTTCGGACGCGCACCGTCCGGCGAGGTCATTCGAGACCCTCAGCGTCCTTCAACTGCTGACGCACACCGGCATCGGCGCCGTCGATCATCGACTGCCGAAGCTCTTCACGCTTGAGTTCGGCCCGCATCGCCGCGATCTTGGTCTTCGACCAGCCAGTCGCGGCAGGCACGACGACCGGGCGTTCGGGGTCGGCTTCCTTCGCAGCCTTCCGTCCTTTCACTGGCGGCTCCCACGTTCCGACGTTCTTCTGTCCGCCTACTGCCAAGGCAGTCGACGGCGGAACATAGACGTAGCGGGGATTCGTGGGCGGGGAGCAACCAAGGTTGTCGAAAATATGCAGAGCGCAGAGCTGTTTCAACTCCTGCGGCATGTCGAAGTTAACGCCCGTCTCCGATGGGATCGCGTTGAACACGTCGATATACGGGTGCGCATGACGGCGTGCGATCACGATGTTCGTCTGCGGATCCCGAAGGATGCCGTCTTTCTCGACGGTGCGTTGTCTCGGTGGCACTGGCGGACCTCCATACGGGTGTGCAGGGATACTACGTAACTGTATCCCTGCACACTTCCGTCACGACGAAACACCGATCGAGGCAGCAATATGCCGTACTTGCTCGAGCTGACGGGCCAGGATCGCACCCGGCTGATCGACGGGCTTGTCGTCTCCGAGCGAGCACGTCCAGTCCGCGTCGCTGCCGCGGTCCCACGAGCACTTCCGTGAATGCATCCGCTCGACGTGCAGCTTCTTGCGGCGGCCGTGCTCGAACGACGAACGATCACCGAGATCCATGTCCAGGCCGACCCAGTACGGTGCACCGTTGCGGACGGTGAACTTGAACGTCTGCATGGGTCGTGATCGCCACATCGCCACCCGGATCGCCTGCAGCGCCGACAGCGAGAAGCCTGTGCCGCCCGACGACTCGAACGTTTCCCCGAGCGGCGGGCCACGCAATCCCATCTTCGCCTGTCGCACAGGGTTACCCACGCGATGGAACGCGAGGACGACATCTTCGACCACCGAGTCGAACAACCCGAGTGTCAGTCCGGGGTTGCCGAACATTGCCCCGATGTAACCCAAAACGCCGTTGACCAAGAGCTTGAGGCCCGTGTTCACCCAGTCAGGGCTGTGACCTCCAGTAACGGCTATAGAGGCATTCGATTTCAGTCGATGTCGTTCCCACTCAACGATTCCCGTCGCACCAGTCTTGTGCGCTTTCCTGAACGCCGTCCACGGTTCCTTGATGGTGCCGAGGAACCCGGTCAGGTCGTACTCGGGCTGATTGACGTTGTACGAGAACTGCGTCGACACTTCGTTGATGTAGTCGTCGGCGACACTCTTCGCGAAGTGCAGGAGACCGTCGAGGAGTGTTCCGGACGGGCCGCAGTAGCCGGACTGATCGACGACGTCGACGGTCAGCGTCGGCTGCGTCAATGTGAAGTGCGTCGGCGCGGGCTGCGGATCGCCAGGGAACCAGCGCTTCAACACGATACGTAGTTGCGCATCCGACAGGGTCGGTGCGACGACGTCGTGGAACATGCCCATGCGCGTCGACAGGACTGTCCACATCGATGTGTCGGTGAGGACGTTGCCGGGGAGGACGACGATCGGCCAGTTCGCCGGGTTCAGATTGTTCAGCCAGTTCTGCGGGTTGAACAGATCCTCGGGCAGCGCCCACAACGGCGCGAAACGGCGCAGCAGGTTCAGGAACAGGAGCGTCTTCACGCCGGTCACCGACGGACCCGCATACGCCCACAGCTTCGGGAACTGGAACTCGGCCGGGAAGAACGGGTTGCAGTAGCACACAACGCGTTTCATGTGCTCGTACTCGGAGATGCACTTCAGGATGAAGTACTCTTGCCCATCCGCTGTGCCCTGCTCGACGACGTCCTGGACGATGCCTGTCCACTGCACGCCCGACACGACGATCCGGACGTGAACATCCTCTTCGTCGTCGAGCTCGTCGTCGATCCACTCGGCGAGCTTGTGGTCGCCGAACATCTTGATCTCGGCGGTGCCGGTGTCGTTGAGGATTTCCTCTGCGTTGCCGGAGATTTCGCCGGCCACATGTTGGCGGGTGTCCCAGGTCCAGTTGCCGTCGAAGATGTCGCAGGATGCGGGTTTGCGCATCTGCTCGTGGAACTGGCGTTCCATCTCCTCGATCTCGGCGCGGACCTGGTCGCACGTCAGGGACGGCATGGTGGGTGCGGTCATGCGACTTCACCACCCCACACGCGCTGCCAGAACTGGGGAACGTACATGGTGACTTCGGTGTTCGCGGTGCCGCCTTGGATGCGGATCGGCGCCATATAGGGTTCGATGAACGAGCGTGGGATCGGGTCGTCGTCGAATGCGCGGGCATTCATCTTCGCCCACTGCAGCGACTGATCGCGGACGAGCAGGGTGCGGAGCATCGGGTCTGTCCGGACGAGGAACTCACGGCCCGCGGTCAGCGACGGGAGCGTGACTGTGCGGCCGGTGTTCCGGTCGGGCAGCGTCACGATCGTCGCAGCTTCCAGCTGGTTGGATGCGAAGATCGGATACGACGGCTGGTCACCGTAGTTGACGATCGGCACCATCTGCTCGTAGACACCGCCGCCGATCGGAGTCATCTCCGAACGCTTCACCGTGAACCGCAGCTCCTGGGACTGCCAGTCCGGTTTGCATGCGAGCGCGACGATCTCCCAGGCGCCGAACCGGTTCTTGCCCGGCCCCTTCCGTTTGATCATCGACTTCGGTCGACGCTCGAGCCGGATCCCGATCTCACGCGGCTCGGACCGGTGCGAATAGACGCGCATGACGCATTCGAAGAACGGGGACAGGAACTTCCACAACCGAGTTTCGACGTCCTCGCAGCGCGCTGCTGTCGCGGCCTGGGTGCCGAGGATGAACGTCATGATCCGTTCGTTCTCGCGTGGAATGTCTGACGGCTTCGAACCTTTCATGTACGCGCCGGACTCACGCGGAATGGTGACGTCGGCGTGCTCGAAACCGTCGTAGCCTTCGGCGAGGGTGACTCCTTCGCCGCCGTACTCCTTGCCGTAGATGTTCAGCGTGTCGACGTCCTGCCCGGCAGCGTTGCGGAGGATCAGCTGAACGGGACGGGGTTCGTTCTCTGCCGGATCACACGGATACGTCACCGCGATCACCCACCGTTCCTGGTCGTGACAGTGGCAGGCGTGGTGCGATTGTTCAGCATCCGCTCCATCTCGTCGGTTGCTTTACGCTCGTCGTGGTTCTGGAAGATCATCGTGTCGGCGAGCTTGTTGTCGCCGTATCCGCCGTTGTACGAATTGAATTCGGCACGCTGCTTCATCATCTCCTCGTAGGCGTTCGACACCTGGTCTTGCGCGAGACCACCAAGGCCTAACGGGGACAGCAGATCCCCGATGATCGACCCGGCTGCCTCGTAGCCCCACTTCTCGGCCTGGGTGCCGAAGTTCTGGTCGGCGGCCCACCGGTTCGCTGCGTCGATCCGTTCGGCCCACGACCCGGTGCCGATGGAGTACGGGTCGTAGCCGCCGTACAGGTCACCGCCCGTGTTCGGCAGCGAGTAGCCGGTGGTCGCGTTCTGCACCATCGCCGGGTCGTAGTACGCCGACGACGGGCCGGTCAGGTTGACTCCTCCACCGCCAGTGACCATCCCAGCCCCGCCGCCACCGCCGCCTGTGTAGTAGCCGCCGCCTGCCATCGCATCTGCAGGCGACTGGTACGAGAACGCAGGCTGGCCTGGGAGTCGGTCGCCGCCGACGAAGAACTCGGGCGGGAAATGCGCGTGATCGGTGAAGCTCGGATCGTCCGCTCCCGCAGCAGGTCCGCCGACCTGACCGTCACCGCGTCCGCCGCCCATCTCGACGTTCGTGCCGTCGGGGAGAGTGCCGGCGGTGTGGCCGCCGTACGGGCCGCCGTTGTACCAGCCGAAGTTCAACGATCCAGCGGGCCCGAGGCCGGGCTGGGCGCCCATGCTGGCGAGCTCTGCGCCCATGGTGCCGGTGGCGAATCGGCCGCCGAACGGGTCCAACCCTGCCGCGTAGCGTGCGATCGCGGACATAGCGCCGGAGCAGTCACCCCACTGGATGCCGCCCCACACGTACGGTGCGCCTTCGAGTCCCGCGATCCTCGGGAACTGCGACACCTGCTCCGCCGACACCAGACCGCCGCCAGCGAACCCCGGGACGGCACCGACCATCGCGGACAGGAACTCAGCAGACGGAACCCAACCGTTGTTGATCGCATCGAGCAGAGGCAGCGTCGTCCCCGACACCGCCTGCGCTTTCGTGACGTACGCGAGGTGCTCCTGATCGGAGATGCGGATCAGGTTCGCGTCGTCGGTGGGGCCGCCCTTGCCGTGGAACAGGCCACCGTTGGCGTAGCCGCGCGGAATCGCCTGCTTCTGCAAAGCGCTGATCTGCGTCGCCTGCTTCAGTGTCCCACCCGTCCCACCGGTGGTGGTCATGTTCGCCCAGTCGATCAATCCCTGCCCGACACCGGAAATCGTCCTGGCGCGGTCACTCATTCCGGGCACCTTGCCGAGCAGATCCCCAGCGCCCTTGATGATGTTGCCGATGTTCCCGACGACGTCCTTGATCTTGTTCAGGATCGCGTCCCACACACTGCCGACGGTGTCCGCGAGGCCGCCGAAGAACCCGCCGATCGCATCGACGGTCGTCCGGAAGAACTCCTTCACATCCGAGAACGCATTCCGAACTGACGTGATCTTCGCGGCGAACTGGTCAGCGAACCAACGGATCGCATCGATGACGATCGGCAGAATGTTCTGCGCCAGGAACTCGAAAATCGTGACGACCTTCGGCAGCACCTCACGCACCAGCCACGTGAACAACTCGATCATCATCGGCAGGTGATCAGCCCAAATCTCCACCAGCTGAGGGATGAACGGTGCGATCGCCAGCACGATCCGAGAGAACGAATCGATCAGCGTCGGCAACAGCGGCATCAGCTGAATCAGCGCATCCGCGATCGCCTCACCGAGCTGCATCGCGACGTCGGCGAGGATCGGCGCCAACTGCTCGAGGACAGGCTTCATCCCGTCAAGCCACTGCTCGATGACCGGGCCGAGAGCGTCGAAGATCTTCGTCAGCGCCGGCGCCAACGCCTGGATCATCACGGAGACAACTTCGGCGATCATCGGCAACATCGGCGCGATAGCCGTGATCAGTGACGCGAACGATTCACCGAGCGGCCCCATCGCCGGAGCGAGCGCCGTGATCGCATCCGCCAACGCGGTGCCGACGACGACCATGATGTCCGACAGCGGCGGAATCAGCGGCATCAACGCTTGCGCCAGCGCGTTGAACAGTTGCGCGAGGACCGGCATCACCGGCGCCAAACCGTCAGCGAGCTCGGAGATGAACTCGGCGAGCGTCGGCAGCATCGCGGTGAACGACGACGTGAACGCCGCACCCAACACACCGAGCGACGGCGCCATGTCCTTGATGGCGTCACCGAACGCCTGAAACAGTGGACCGATGTACGGGCCGACGATGTTGCCCATCTCGATCAGGCCGTCCAGCAACGAGTTCAGGCCGCCACCGAGCCCGGACATGATGTCACCGAACGTCGAAATCAACTGCGTCAGCGCACCGGACTCGAACGCATCGGTGAACGCCTGCCCGATACCGCCGAGCAGATCACCGAGCCCCTGCCCGACCTTGTCCATCACCGGCTCCGCAGCACGGGCCATATCCAGGAACCCGGTACTGAGCTGCTCGAGCCCCGGCTGCAACGAGTCGATCAGCGTCGCCGTCCCGGAGAACGCCGCCCGCAACCCTTCCTGCGCTTCAGCGCTCGACCAGAACGTCGCGAACGACTGCGCGCCGCGGTTCATCGCATCCGCGACCTCCACCATCCCCGTCTTCAACGTCGGCAGCGTCGCTTGCGCGAGATTCGTGAACACCGTGTCGAGGTCAGCGAACATGGCATCCTGGGTGGCGAGACGCAGGTCTTTCCACATCGGCCCGAGATCCCGCATCGCCAGCACGAAGTCCCGCGCATTCGGCGACAGTTTCGCGAGCGCCTCGGCGACCTTGTCGACGCCACCAGCGGCCGGGGACTGTGCCTCGGCGAGCTCGTTCATCGCGTCGATCAGGTCGCGCTGCGATTCCTTGACGTTGTCGTTCGCCTCTGCGAGACGGTCTTTCGCGTCGACGACCTGGTCGGAACCCTCGACGCCCTTGACGTTCGCCTCGTACGTTTCCTCGGCGAGATCCTTGTTCCGCGCCTGGACTTCGAGGAGTCGCTGCTCGGCCTCCTCGACGCGCAGTACTGCGCGGGCGCGTTCGTCAGGGTTGTCGAACTTGCCCGTCGCGAGATCGCGTTGCGCTTCCCGGATGGAGAGGATCGCGTCCTTCTCCGACAGTGCGGCGCCGCGGAGTTCGAGGTTCAGATCCTCGAGCTGATTCAGCGCATCCTTACGGGCGCGGGTGAGATCATCCTCGGCATCCTTGGCGTCCTTCTTCGCCCGGACGACCGCCTTCTCCGCCTGCTCGACACCACGGGCTGCGGACTCGATCGCTTTCGCTTGAGCCTTGGCGTCCTGGCCGGCGGATGCTGATTGGTCTGAGAACGCCGAGAACGCGTCCCCGATACCGTTGAGGCCGACGACTGCCGTTCCGGCTCCTGCGAGCGCGGCAGGCCCCAATGCGGCGAGGCCTCCGGCGAGTGCACCGACAGCACCCAACGCGGTACCCGCAGCGCCAGCGATTGCCATGACAAGCGTCGCGATGCCGCCGATCTTCAGGGTTCTGAATACCGGGCTGCGCCGGCCGCCCATACCCCCACCGCCGCCGCCCAGACCGCCGCCACCGCCGGACTGATTCATCCGGACGTTCATCGTGCGATCCCGCGTCAGCTCGTTGATGCGCGCGATGAACGCGGCCTCGTTGCGAACATCCAAACCGATCGGCATCTGAATGTTCGCCAGCGACAACATCGCCCGCAGTTCAGTGGCGAACCGCCGCACCTCGGCATTGGTGACGTACAGGCCAACCTTGACCTTGCCGTCGGGGAGTTGCCGTAGCTGTCCACGCAGACGTGCCATGTCGACGACAGGGTTCACGTGAACAACAGGACGGTTGTCGCGCAGTTTCACACTGATGTCGCGAACGAACCTGCGAATCTCCGCCTGACTCACATCGAGATTGACCCGAGCAGTCAGCCCTTCGATCATCCGAATATCACGCCGCAACTGGGAGACGTCGACGTTCGGTGTGAACTTGATGCGGTTCAGCTCACGCTGCGCAGCCCGAGATGCTTTCAGCGCCGCCGCACGAACCTTGGTGGCGAGTTCCTCGTCGAGGTTGCCCCAGTTCAGTTCGGCATCGACATGGGCGGTCGCGAAGGGCTGTGTCACTGCCGCGGCCTCCTCGGGAACACCCAAACGTGGGGTGCCCGGCCCGAGGCCAGCGGCGGAACTCGTCTATCTGATGATCAGCGTATCGGCTCGACGGCGATACAACTGCCAACTACCCGCCCTGCGCCTGCGCAGACAACGCCGCGAGAGCATTCCAATCGGCGTGAGCAGCCTCGACGTCCTTCACAACCTTCACGTTCCGGACCTGCACAGCGGCAGGCGGCGTCGACAGTTCAGCAACGAACTGCTCCCGCGCCCGCTTGTCCTCACGAACCCAATCCATCAGGATCCGGTACACGATGTTCGTCGCCCGATCCGGCGGCAGCACCATCAGATCGATACCTCGGCCGGACAATTCACCGTCGATGTCCATCCACGAGTTGAGGCCGCGCCGCCAGATCACCTGCGCCTGCCAACGCGGCCGCGCGAAATACGCGTCGGCGATACCGTCAGCGATCCGGTCGAGCATGTCGTCGGTGATCTTGCTGTCGGGGTCGACGATCCTGCCCGCCAACCAGTCCGCGTCCACAGAATCCCCGCAGGTGCCCATCAACATCGGTACCGGACTCGACGCCAACAACAGGCCCACGAGGACGCGGAGTTCCGGCTGGGGCGCGAGTACGACTGCCCGGCCGTCGAGCGACCACGCGTCGATCTGCCGACGCCACGCACCAGCCGGCACCGCCTAGTCGAGCTCGGCGAGCGTACGAACGATCGACGTGAAGAGGTGGTCCTTGATCTGCTGATTCTCCGGAAGCTGGTCGTACGGAACGCAGCACGGGTGCGTCTTCTTCTCCGGATCCTTGACCTCGCCGTAGACCCAGCCGTCCTTCGCCTTGTGATCGAGCCAGCCCTGGTGAGACTCCTCAGGTGTCCGGCCATTCAGTGCACCCTCGACACCGTCGATAGCAGAATCCTTCTGCCACTGCGGCGCATCGTCCCAGTGCGGCGACTGCGCCGGGTCACCCTCGATGCCCTGAAGTACTCGGTTAGCTTCGTGCGTGACCTGTGCGATCTGCTCAGGGGTAAACGACATGTCGAACTCCTTCTCTCGGTGGGGTTGTCGTCAGTTCTTGCGCTTCGACTTCTGCGTCGCTCGACGCTCAGCCCGGTTGGTGCGCTGATTCTGCGGCAGCAGATCCTCAGCGTTCCAACGCTTCGCGAGCGCACGAATGACATCCATCAGAACGTCCTCGTCGAACTTCGGGGACTCGATGTACCGGTACAGCCACTCCTTCGACCCCGTCGACAGGACACGGTTGTAGAACGACATGATGCCGTTGATCTGATCGATCTCCGTCGCGTTGCGGGAGAAACTCGACATCAGCAACAGCAGCGTTCCCCGCGACGGCTGATACGCGTGCAGCACCTGATTGCGGATCCGGAACGCGGTCGGCTCCCCGACCGCATCGTCTTCGTCGTCATCCTCGTCGGTGACGTCGAACTGCAGATCGTCCGGGATCTCCAACGTCTCCACCGCGGACTCGAATATCTCGTCGGCGGTGCGCTGTTCGTCGACGTCGAAGTCGGGTTCGACGTCCGGCTCGACGGTAGGTGCAGCGGACTTCTTGGAACTGGCGGCCATAGAATTTTCCTTTTAGTCGTTGGCGTGGGGTGTATCTCGAACTACAGCTGCACCGAACACGTCCTTCAACGCGTCGGACAGGAACGGGGACGGCGGCGAACCCTTCACCGATTTCGCGAACACGAACGGGCGCCGATTCTTCGGAGCGTTTTTCACCCCGCGTGGCAGTGGTCCCATCATCTTCGGCTGCCGGAACTTCAACGCTTTCGCCGAGACGGGGACGATGGGTGTGCCGTGCGGGCCGTAGATGCCGGTGCCGCGGTGCACCCATTTGGCGTAGTCGAGTGGGGAGCCGACACGCAGTGTGACACTGTCGTTTCCGAGGGTGACCAGATGCGTGATCGACGCTTTCAGTCGGCCGTCGTCGGTGGGACAGTTCGCGCGTGCCCGGTTGACGACCTCCTGCCCCACGCGGTCACCCCACCGCATACCGGCCGCCGACATGACGGCGTCGATGTTGGCGTGGTGGATTTCGGCGTGGGACATGGCCTGTCCTATTCGGTGTCGGTCTTCGGCTTCCGGGCGCGGCCGCTGGTCTTGCGCCCTTCCTCCGGAGCAGGCTCGTCGGTGTCGGATTCCGTTGCGGCTGGCGGCGTGTCGTCCTGATCGGCGCCGTACTGAACACCTCCCGCTTGGACGTTCGCTTCGACGGTCTCACCGGTGCCGGGGTCGACGGCAGCGATATGCCCACTGTCCTTTTCGGCGTCCGCGCTCACAACCGCGGCGGAACCCGTCAGCACCTCCGAGGCAATGGCAGCGGTGTCGCCGTCGGTGACTTCCTCGATCCGACCGTCACGGATCAACTGCTCGATCCTCGGGGTGCGGTCGGTGGTGAACACGGCCCCCGGTTCGAACTCGACGGTGTTCTGCAGGGCACGTACGGTGACTTCGCTCATGCCGTCCAGGATACGGTGCTGACTGTTCCCTGGGTCAGTAGAACCGCGGGTCGCCTTCCAACGGCTGCACGAGCTCGTCCAGCGGCGTGGGGATGACGTCGCAGCCGCAGTGGACGTCAGCGGCGACGGTGACGTCCATAGCGCCACCGTTCGCTCCGCCCCCGTAACGCGGTATCCACATACCGAGGACGACGTCACGGTCCGTCCATGTGCAGAGGGCGGCCTTGCGCATCGCGGCGGCGTCGTCCATCGCGTCACGCACCATCGAGTCCAGGAATGGGATGTCGGGCACCGAGTTGTCTGCCGGTGTGTAGGCGCAGCGATCGACGATCATCTCGAACACCACCATGTACTCGTGCGCGGTGTGCTCGTTGATCTGCCGGGCTGGTTGCGGAAACGAGATCGTCGGAGTGATCGTCTTGATGCGGACGCCGGCCACCGACGTGCAGTCACCGAAGTGCGGCTGGATCTGCGTGCCGGGGAACACCGCCGACCACGACACCTCCCCCGCCCGCGTCCCGTGGAGCTCCTCGGTCAGACGGTCCAACAGTTGCGCGGCGAGGACGTAGACACCTGTGTCGGCCATCAGTGGAACCTCGCCGGTCCGCGCATGTCCGGGGAGTACACCCGCGACCTCGAGCGCGCCCGCGTCGGATTCACCGCCGCGATCCACACGTCGACAGACGGCAGCCCCGTGAGGCCTTGGTCGAACAGCATGTACGGGTCCAGCAGTTGCACGTCCATCCCCGACCGGGAGACGGACTGTGCACGCGACGGGATGCGGCAGTCCTTCCCCGCCGACGCCCGCAGGAAGTCACACGCCAAATCCCCGGCAGCATGCAGGCCCGCCTTCGGGACCGGGACACCACGCAGATACTCGACAACGAACGCGCCCGCACCGTCGTCGGCGGCGCGCATGTCCTGATTCTGCGGCCACGACTCGCCATCGATGCGGAGTAGCCAGCGCCGGTTCTTCACCCGATACGCCGACGCATCCAACACCTCGCCGTCGATCGTGACAGCGGTGACGGTCTCCACAGGGCCGGGCAGCATCAACTGCGACGGACCCAAGCAGTCACAACGAGACGAACACCCGCACGCACCCGACACCCCGGACTGGTTGATCAGCCCAGGCCACCACCAGGCACCGGAATGACCGGCACCCCGATACGCGGTCGAATGCTCGCGGCTACCGAAGCACGGCCTCACCGTCGCAGGCATCAGCCCGAAGACCTTGCCCGTCAACGACCACAAGATGTGGACGGCCAGCTCCAGTGCTCGTTCCTTCTGCTCGGGAGTCGTCGACGCCGCACCCCAGTCGGAGCATGCGGGTACGACGTCCCAGCCCTGTGGACCCGCCACTACGCGGTCAGCGCGATCGGCGAATCAGCGTGCGCGGGCGGCGGCACCAACGTCTGCAGCATCCGGAAGTGCGCCTTCGGCCCGATCGGCGTCAGCAGCGGCCCCGGCACACCCACCGTCGCCGGCGCGACAGGCGCCTGCAGGACGACGTCGTACGGGCCGACACCCCACGGCGAGTTCGCGTTCGTGATCGCACCGGAGATGGTGAACGACGCGGCCTCGTTCTGCAGCGTGAAGTCGTCGAGGCGGCCACCGGTCAGCCACGGCAGCACGAAGTAGCCGTACGGCTTCGCGCCCGCGCACGCGACACCAGGAGTGTCCGTCCACGATTCGAGACCGAACGCCGTCTCCACCGTCTCACCGATCTCGACACCGACCGCGTTACCGACGCCGTCGAGGACGATGGGGTGACCCATGATCGCCGAGAACAGATCCGGGTTCACACGGTTGAACGCGATCGTCACACCGACGTACTTGATCTCGTCCTTCGGCTTGTCGATCCAGTCGATCGAACCGTCGGCGTTCTTCATCACCGTCTCGGTGCCCTCCTCGTACTGAGGTGACAGGGCGATCGACGCGAAGCCCTTCGTGGAGATGGTGGTCGATGGGCCGATGATCGGTGCACCGCACACGTCCTCACGTGTGACGCGCATGCGGTCGGCGCGGATGGACGGCCAGCTGGTGGTGGGCATGGGAACCTCCCGGACGGGCGTAATGCGCCCGGCCCGAGGCCAGCAGCTCTTGACCTGAAGGATAGTCGCTCACCTGCCTGTGGGGAGGCAAGCATCTGCGACGATGTCCCGATGGATCACAACAGCCTGCGCCGGACGCCGAAGGGCTGGGTAGAGGACGCGCCCGCTGTGTGCCCGAACGGACACGACCTCGGCCCCGGGAAGGTGCTCGTCGGATCGCATGTCTGCTCGTGCGAGATCCACCACCACAGGACTCACCGCTGCCGCGAATGCGACGCCGTCACCTATACGCCGCCGTTCGGCCCCGACTGCCGAGACTCGGCGTTCGACGGTCGGGGCCGGTAGCTAGCAGCTCACAGGTTCGGCACCTGAATGCTCCCGGCGACGATGTGCGCCGAATGCTGATTGTTCGCGATGGTGCGGCGCCCGTAATGCCGGTACGTCGTCGACGAGTCCTTGTGGCCCATCGACAGTGCGACAGCCTCCAACGGGACACCGGATTCCAGCGACGTCACCGCGAAGGTGTGGCGCAGATCGTGTGGAGTGAGGCGCCGTGTGATCCCGGCGTGACGTTTCAGCCGGGTCAGTATTTTCGCCGCGGACTGCCGTGTCATGCGTGACCCGTCGTTGCGTGGTAGCAGCGGCCCGGTCGTGCGTCCGTCGATGACGCGGTCGACGGCCTGGACGACGATCGGGGGCTGCGGCACCGCCATCGTCTCGCCGCCCTTGTTCGTGAACACCAGCATCCGGTGCGCCTGATCGAGTACCGTCGCCGTCTCCACGTCCAGCGAGCATGTCGGTGACACCCGCAGCCCGCACACCCCCATGATCAGCACCAGGGCGTAGTCGACGGGGCCGGCGTCGGCGGCCGCCCACACGAGGCGTTCGAACTCACGCGGCGTCAACGCACGGTCAGCGGATCGGATCGTCGGACGCTTCGGCAGTTTCAACAACCTGGTCGGATTCTTCCCGCACAGGCTGTCGTCGACGGCGAGCTCGTAGAACTGCGCGATCGTGGACATGCGGTGCAGGATCGTCGTCGCACAATTGTCGCGCTCGTCGGCGAGGTACCGCATGAACACCTGCAAGTGCATCCGATGGACAGCGAACACGTCGAGGCCCCGGCTGTCACACCAGGCGAACAGAACCTCCAGATCCGACAGGTAGGAGCGGCGAGTGTTCTCACACTCCCACCGTTGGACGAACGCTTCGGCGTAGATCGCCCGATCCACCGGGTCGAGAGTCTGTGTGGACACGGGGGCGTCGAAGTTGGGCAGGGCAGGGGTGTACACGGTAGCGTCGAGCAAGAGTCATCTCCCAGGTCAGCACTGGTGGGTGGCATGACCCCGTCAGGTGTTCCAGCACCGGGCGGGGTCGTCTCGTTTCCGAGGACTGTCACCGTACCGAACAAACCGGGCATATACACGTAATTACGCAATCAAACCTGGACTGTGCATGTGCGCAACTATCTCTTTCTTATGCTCCCGTTTGACGCTGCTTCTTCTCGGTCCGTTTCGCGTATCCGGACAGTGCTCGCCGGACCACGTCAGTGAGCGATTCACCGTTCGCTTCGGCGGCAGCCTTCGCCGCCGCGTACTCGTCGTCCGGGATCCGGAAGTTCCGCAGCGTCGTCTTCGGCTTGTTCGGCACAGACCGAACCCTAGTGGGTGTACCTACAGGCATCACAGGCTCACGCACGTTCCGGCCAACGAGCACGACCGCAGCACGTCCGCATCCTCGATCGAGTACGCCACCAAGCACGACGGAGCGCCCGACGTCGAATCCGGCACCGAACCGTCCGCGCGATGGAAGCGGATCCGGCCGTGCAGAAATAACACCGCCGTCGCCTTCTCCCACACCTCCGACACGAACCACTGCGTCTCGGTACGCGCAAAGATCAACGCCAACCCCCGGCCATGCTCGGCGAGCTTCTCCAGCCACACCGCCGCCTCGTTGCCGTACGGCGGGTTGAGCCACACCCGACCGGACCACGGCGCTGCGAGACCGTCCTCTGGAAGGATGATGTGCCGCTGCGCTGTCGGCCAGTTCGGTGCGCCGCACGGATCGAGGTCGAACTCCCCGAGCGCGTCGAGCACGAAGCGCGGCGTGAGCCAGGTCGTCGTCTCGGCCCGCGAGGATTGATGCCCTCCCATTGCACGACGCCGTTTCGGTATGGGCGGGCACTCCGGAAAGTCGAACAGCGCTTCTGACATGCGTCCATCCTACTCCGGTGTACCCACACCCACAATGTTGGTGTACCTACGGGTGTACCTACATAAGCGCCAATTTCTCGCGTTATGCACCCTTTTCGAGAGAGTCATTCGGACGGATGATTCAGCACTATCGGGAACCATCAAGAACCATCGCCAGCTATACGGAACCAACGGAATCAGTCACACTCAACACATGGCCGACACCGTTCTGGTACCCCGCGACAGTCTCCGGACCCTCGCCAAATGGGCGTACCACTCCGCCGAGTACGACGGCGCAGTCAGCCTCGACACGCTGCGATCGATGCCGGAACCGATCTCGGAACTGATCGGCGAGATCATCGACCGCGACGGCGAGCGGAGATCAGCCGACCAGCCATTTCCGTTCGAACAGATCTGACGACGTCGGCCGATGGAACTGCGCACGTTGTTTCTGCATGTCTGCGATGACCTCCACCACAAGACCCGCGTCGAACGATCCGAGTACGGACTGATTCGTGCATCCGGCCTCATCCGCCAACTGATTCTCGACGCCGACCCTCTCGCGCACCAGATGAACCGGCTCTACCGAGTAGGAGCTCTGAAATTCGAAGCGATTCAGGAGGACATCCACCGCTTCGATTCGCTGAGCGTCGGACCACCCGACTCCAGATTGGTCATGGGCCTGCACCCGTCGCACCACCCGAGCCCAGAACGAGCCCGACTGTTCAAGCTGCGCGAGTTCCTTGCAATCGAGTGCGCCCTGGTCGAACGCGAGGTCGTCACTGTCCGAGACATCATCGATTACGCCGCGCATATCGCAGGCGGGGTGCACAACGGAGTCGCAAACTCCGCGCTGGAGAAGCACCTCGAAAAACTGAGCAAGCAGATTCAGTCCGTGATGAACACCGACACCATCGGCATGTACATGATGACCATCGGTGAGGTGGTCCTCGACGGACTGCATCCGCTTCGGCTTGCCGCCCGCTTCCCGCCATCGACTCCCTAGGCAGCGATAGCGAGACTGTATGCAGTGCCGAGTTCGGTCATGATCGTGTCGATCTCGGTCTGCGTCAGAGCCACGTTGTAGACCAGGACTTCCGAGACGTAGCCCGACATGTTGCCGGTCGTCGCCGACGACGCGGCGCGGCCGATCGACACACCCGACAGGCCCGCGACCGCATTCTCGGCGGTCGTGACGAGCGTGCCCGTGACGGTCGCGGACTTCTTGTTGATGTGCAGCGACGACGACGCGCCGTCGACCTTGCCCGCGACCGCATACATCGTCGACGCGACGACTGTCGACGGTGCGCTGCGCAGGGTGCCCGTCGTGGCTCCAGGCAGGACCGCGATGCGGTTGTCGTTCGAGTTCTGCAACGCGATGTACCTCGTTGCCGCCATGCCCGAGACGATGGTCTGCGACGACGCGGGGGTGGCGGTCGGCGAGAACACGGCGATGATCGTCAGCGGGGTATCGACGCCCGACGCCCACGCCGCCGATGCCATCGACTGAGTGAGTGCTGCGTCGAGCTGCACGGCGGGCTGACCACCCGGTGCCCCTGTCGCGCGGTAGACGGGCCGACGCGCTTCTGTCGCCTGCGACATCGGGACGAGAGACGAGCCCTGCTCGACCGGCCATTCCGCGACCGCTGTACCGTCCGCGATGCCGTAATCGGCGAACGACTTCGCCGAGAACCGCGACACCAGGCCACGTGTGACCGAAACCGGAGTCACGGACGAGGACGTGCCGGGAACGATCGGGATGCCGACAGGCGGGGTGACCGCTGTGTTCGAGCGGGCCGGTACACCGAACTGGCGGGCCAGCTCCATGAAGATGACCTCGTGGCCGAGGGTGGTCGGGTGCACCTTGTCGGTGGACAGGATGCCGCCGCCGTCGCCGTCCGCCTCCACCTGAGGGAACAGTGGACCGTAGTCGTGGAACGAGACCCACGTCGGATGCGCTGCCGCGACTTCCTTCATCGCCTGCACGTACGCCGACCACGGAGCGACCGGGGTCAGGAAGTCTCCGGTGCGCGGATTCTGGGCGATGATCGGCACCCACGGCCGATAGCCGAGCGTGGTCTCGATCTGCGTCAGGATCGCTTCGAGGTTCGCCTTGTACGTCGCGACCGGGACGCCGGCGTTGTGGTCGTTCGAGCCGACGTGGACGGCGAGCATCTTCGGGGCGAGAGCGGCGACCTGCGCCCAGTGCGTCGGGGCGTACGTCGAGTTGAGGAAGTCGGCGGAGAGGTTGCCGCCGAGCGCGCCGCACATGAACCGGACACCGACGTTGTGGTCCTGGTCGATGACGTAGACGGAGTTGATCTCGCACGCGCCGACTGCGGTGATCTTGATGGTGTGGCCCTGGCGGACGAGTGCCTGTGAGCTCCAGACGCCGTCGTAGCGCAGCGCCCCGCTGGTGTCGGGGGTGACGGTGACGTCTGCACCGTTGTCGAGCTTGATCTTGAACGGTCCCTGGCCGGGGCCTTGAGCGTAGTAGACGGTGAATCCGGTGGTGACTGCGGGACTCAGGCTCGCGGTCGCGCCTGCCGAGAAGGCGACCGAGCCGGTGCCGAATCCTCGGCGGACCTGGGAGGTGGTGCCGGTGAAGGCCCACGAATTCAGTTCGGTGAGCAGGGAGTGGAAGCCGCCTGCGATGCCGACCGGGTTGTACTGGGCGTGGAATGCCTCACCAAGCAGGTTCCAGAACTTGCGCCACCGGGGAGTGGAGTTGTGTCCGGCTGCGACGGATGCGCCCATGATGCCGGTGTTGACGATCTGTGTGCCGCGTTGCGCGAGGGCCTTGGTGAGGATTCGGCGGGGAATCTCGGCGGGGTCGGAACCGGCTGCCTGCGCCGTCCACGCAACCCCGTCTGCGGTCTTCGCGAGCACCTGCCCAGCGGAGCCACCCGGTGCCAGAGAAACGGGTGCATAATGCTGGTCGAGTGCAGTCTTCAGCGACGAGCTCGACGCCGTCACCAACGCCGCGATCTGCGCGTCCGTGAGGCCTCCCCCACCGCCGCCGCCGAACGATTCGATGAGCACCTCGAGCGCCAACCGCGTCTTCGCGGTCTCGGTGCCGACGAGGTCCGCGACCGCCTGATCCGAGAACGACCTGTACACCGGTGTCGGTGTGATCGACCCGGTGTAGATGCTCGCGTACCCGCGCTCGACGTAGGTGGTGTAGAACGGCGACCAGATGACGTTCGCTACTTCGCCGGCCTTCAGATAGACGGTGGTGATGACCCCGATGAGGGGAACTGTGTCGCCGTTCGCTGGCGGCGTGGGAGATGTCATGGCGTGCCCTCTGGTGGTGGGTCTCCGCCCGGCCCGAGGCCAGCAGCACTACCTGGACAGGATAGCCGTCTACACGGGTACGGCCGCGACATTGGCGGCCTGTGCGGCGGTCAACGCGGAGGCGAACAAGCGGAGGTTGTCGATCGATCCGGAGAAGCCGTCGGCGATGACGTTCGCGACGTTGGAGAAGTTCGCGGCGTTCGTCGACCCGATGGCGGTGTTCGTCAGCACTGCAACACCGTTGACGTAGATGACGAGCGTCGTCCCGGTCTTCGTCACCGCCAGCGCATACTTCGTGCCGTTCACCAACGCGGCCGGTGCCTCGAACGCGGTTGCGCCGCCGAGGAACACGTCGAAGATGCCGGCCGAGTTGATCTCGAAGTAGTAGTCGACGGGGAACCCGATGTGCACCATCGACGAGAAGTCACCGGAGGTGGGTCGTGTGGTGACGACGACGTCGAAGGTGAGCGACCACGATGCGAGAGTCGTGTTGGCGCCCAACGCACCCGAGAACGGTCCGACCGCTGCGCCGCCTCCCCACGCGTTCGACGGTGTCGCAGCGGTGAGGGTGTAGGAGCCGACCTTCGACGCGGCCGTCGACCCCGACTGCTCGCCGAAGGCGAACGCCGACACCGGAGTCGGGAAGATCGCGACGACCGGTGCGGGGACCACGACGGACGCCGAGACGGGTACAGCTTGGACGGTGACCGGAGTCGACGGCGCACCCACTGCGACAGCCGGTGCGGGGACGACGACAGCGGCAGACACGGGGACCGCCTGAACACTGCGAGGGATCGACGGCACCGGGACAGGCACAACCAGCGACGCGACGACAGGAGCTACCTGGACGGTGACGCTGCCACCCGACGCCACCACAGGCGCCGGAACCTTCACCGTCACAATCACCGGCACGGCTGCGACCGTCACCGGAGCACTCCCCGGATCTCGCTGCCACACCAACACCGACCCGACAGCGAGCGCCACCACAGGCGTCTGACCGACCCGCAGATCGGACGGCTCCACACCGTCGAGACGCAACATCAGCTACGCCGCAGACAGATACAGCACACCCAACGTGGCATCCCACACGATGGTGAACGGCGCCGACGTCGACGACAGATTCTCACCGAAGTCGACATACCCGAGCAGCGGGCGCGTCGCGTCCGTCGACGGCGTCGAGTCGTAGATGACGGCGTAGCGGGCGTTCGCGATCGTCGACCCCGACCACACCGTGTCCGCGGCCTTCAGCACCAGCCGGTGCAGCGTCGCATCGTAGGTGACCGTCACCGACCCGAGCGTCGCACCACCCGCTGTATAGCCAGTACCCGACACCTCGTTCGTCACCGACGACTTGTAGCGGTGCGTATCCCGGTTCGGCGTGTACGAGGCGGTGCACAGCATCACCTTCAGCGTGTCCGACGCCAGATTGATTTCCTTCGCCGCCAACGACTGCAACGCCAGCCCGTACGGCACACCAGAGACAGCCACGATTACTCCTTAGACGATCACGTACAGGACAGCAGGATCAGCGTTCACACCGAGCGCCGCATACTCAGCGGCCGTCACCTTCCGGGCACCGAGCACACCACCGAGATTGATCACCGAACCCGGCGGCGGTGCAGGCGCACCCGTCGACTGCATCAACGTCCGCAACCGCACCGTCCCCGACGCAGGAACCACGATGTGATGCGGGCCGTCGGTGAACCCGAGGAACTCCCGCCACACCTGGAAATGCCCGGCATCGACGTTCACCGTGAACGCACCCGACGCAGGCACCAGCACAGCAAACTTCGCACCCAACACAGTGCGGGTGCCGTCCGAGGACGCGCGGGCACCGACCGGCTGCAGCAACACTTTCCCCTGCAGCCCGGCGAGGCGGCCGTCGGAGAAGTTGTCGAACACAGTCGTCATGTCACTCCCTTCCTACGGCGTCGGGTTCGGTGCGAGCGGATTGTCGCCACCGGGTCTCGGGAACGGCGGGGGCGCCGGCAGCGTCCATCCATGCGCTCGCGCTTCGGACAGGACTTCGCCCTGCCATTCGCGTTCCTTCTCAGCCCACGTCTCGAGGACCGTCAGGCGCTTGCCCATGGCGTTGACGAGCGCCGGGTTCATCAGCTGCATCGCTGTCTGAACCAGCGTCTCCCCGGCTGTCGCTTCACCGTTCGCGGCGTCAGCTGCCGCCTTACGCGCTTCGGATCGCCACTGCCAGAACTTCGTACCGAGGACAGCAACGCCGAGCGTGGAGACGATCGCGAACACCTTGCCGATGGTGTCGAGCAGAGATGCGGCGTCAGCCACCTCCTACCTCCCCGCTCTCATCGTCCGGGTCGCCGAGAGGCGGCGGGGTAGCGGACTTCGGATTGACCAGTGCACGGTTCAGCTTGCGGATGTCCCGCCAGATACGAATGCTGCGGCGGATCGATGCGACGAGGATCGAGATTCCCATCAGCATCGGGATCGTCGACGAGCGCCCTTCGAGGAGGAGCACGAAGTTGCTGCCCGAGTACATCGCCCAGCACAGTCCGAGGATCGCGAGAACGATCAACTCGGCCTGGCATTCGTGCCTGATGTCGGCGATGGTGCGCTCGCGGTCTGCTTTCCATGTTGCGATGCGGCCACCGATACCGGCGAGGGTGACGATGCCGAAGAACACGAACGCGAACGACGGGAACGCCAACCGGACCGCCGACGAAATATCGGTTCCTGGGACCAGGCCCAGGATGCCGACAGCGATCGACAGGTCGAACGTCGTCTTCTCGAACTCGCCCGCGCGCCGGACGATGAGCGCGCGCATCAGTTCCTCCGAATTCGGAGTACCCGCAGCAGGAATCGGGAGATCGCGCCGGTCGAGACAGCGGCGGCGGCGATGATGTGCATCCACGCGACCCAGCCGTAGACGACGATGCCCGTCAGTCCAGCCGTGGACATGCTGAATGCGGCGGAGATGAATGCGGCCACGAACAGGGCATAGCCGGTAGCGGCAGCCATGTAGGCGTGGAACAGGAGCCGATGCCACCACCGGTTCGCGACGAGCAGCGCGACGGACAGGATCAGGAATCCGATGCCCCACACGACTTCGCCGCCGGTAGCGACGACGGTCGAGTACGAGGGTCCGCCGACACGGCGAGGGCCGCCGAGGAGCATCACTACTCCCAGCGGCCCCGCCAGACAGGCGGCCCGGAACGGCGTCAGTGCGCCGAGCTCGGGTGCCATGTGTCAGCCCTGCGCTGCCTTGTGAGCATCCCAGAGTGCGATCAGTTCGGTGCGGTCGTCGGCGGTGACGTCGTCGGGGATCTCGACGCCCTGGTCCTCGAGGAAGGCGTACCAGACTTCGCCACCGGACCCAGCGCCGCCGCGCTTGGGTTCTTCGACGGTCTCGTTGTCCTCGTGGACGTTGCCGGGTTCAACGGATTCGGTGGACCCGTTGACGTCGACGTGCCCGTCGCCATCCTCGGGCTCTTCGACGTCGACGGTGCCGTAGCCGAGCTTCTCAGCCAGCTCGTCGGAGATCACGAAAGCCGTTGTGTTACCCGACGTGTCGGTCGCGACCTCGGACGGGTGATCGGCGGCGTCGAGGAGTTTGCGTGCCAACGCCGGGACGTCGGTGTCAGGGCCGGGAATGATCGTAGGCATGACAACTACTCCTTAGAGGGTGACGGGTACAGCTGCGCGGACACGGTCGTCCCACGCGACAACAAAGGTGCGTTCGGCGATGTGGAAGATCTCGTTGTTGGAGCGGTCGAACGACGACGCATACGAGTCGGGTCGATGGACGACTTCGGTGCGGCGCACCACAACCGGGCCGGTAGCGACGAGCCAGCCGGTACCGGCAGCAGGGGCGGTGCCGTCGGGGCCTGTGCCCGGGTAGGAGCCGAACGACAACCTGGTGCCGAGGACGGTGACCTTGCGGCCGGCCTCCGACTCCAGCTGATGCTCGGCAGCGAACAGGGGCGCGTATTCACGCGGTGAGTGGATGACACCGACACCGACACCCGAATCGTTCAGGTGCTTCTCCAGCAGCCCGAGGCCAGCGACCAACGAGACGGGATCGTCTGCGAGGAGGTCGGTTTCGCCGTCCTCCATCAACTTCAAGTCGATGTCTGCGTCACCCCACAGGACATGCTCGAGCGCGGTCTGCTCCCCACCCGCCAACGCGGCACGGGCATGGTCGAGCATCTCGCCCTCGGAGAGTCCGACTGCGCGGCAGGTGAATCCGTTGTAGACGGTGATCGGGGACGCCTGAGTGACCGGCAGACCGTCCTCCACCGAGATCGGGTCCGCCGAACCCGGATTGCACTGATACGGCGTGTACTTCGCAGGACCAGCGGGAGGGGACTGCCACTCCACACCGTTCCGTTCATGCGGGTCCGTGATCTGGATGAGGTCTGCGGCGGACAGCAGTCCGAACCGTGACGCCGTCACCGACGGCGCGGCAACGTACTTCGGGGGCGCGACTGTCGCCACGAAACTCCTCCTGAGATAGCTGGGGTGGGGCTACCTCGGGCCACCGGGGGGCTGGTGGCCCGAGGTAGGTATCAGGCAGGAGGAGCGATGACACCCTGCGCGGTCAACTCAGCCGGTGCACCCGTCACACCGTTGATCGCCAGCGGCAACGTCGCCACATAGGACAGGTACTGGCGGCGCTTGACGAGCAGCTTCTCCTCAGCGAACAGAACGAGGAAGTCGTTCACCTTGATGTTCGTCGAGTCGTAGACGGCGTTGAGGGTGATGACGTCACCACGGCCACGGATGAACGCGCCCGGGGCGTGGACGATCGCCTTCACCGACGTCGGGAACGCCGTCGGCACCGTGGTGCCACCGAAACCGCCGGTGACTCCGGTGTAGGCGTCCTGCCAGTCGTACAGCCACTGCACCGACAGGTTCCGCACCGCGAACCACGCGTTGATCTGAGCGTCCGTGACCTTCAGTGCGTCGTCACGCGACCACCCGGAGGTGACCGCCAGATCAGCACGGAACACTTCCTTCAGCCACAGGGGCAGCTTGACCTCGAGCGACATAGTGTCTGCGGCGCGGTACTTGTACCGGTAGTGCGTCACCAACAGCACCAGACCGTTCAGCACCGCAGTGCTGGCGGACGGCCCGAATGCGAGTGTGCCGGCCGACGTCGACTGAGCCTCGACCTGACGGATCGACTCCGCATTCACCTTGTGCGCATGCGCGACCAGTGCGCCTCGGGTGACGCGCTGCGTCAGCTCCGGGTACGCATCGTTCTGCAGGATGCCCGCCTCGATACCCGTGTGAACGACACCTGCGCGGGTGTCCTCGAAGTTGGTGCACGGCACCCGATACACAGCCTTCGTGTAACCAGCGATGGCCTCGGCTTCGGTCTTGACGACACCGATCCCGGCCCCAGCGAAGAGGGTCGAGAAGTCGGGGCCCTCGGTGGTGCGGATACCGCCACGATTGACCTGAACCTCGGGCAGGTCGATCAGGTTGGTGATCGCCTCCAACTCGCCCGCGAGCTCGAAGATCGTCTCCGACGGGGAGCACCAGCCACCCGACGCCACGAGCGAACCACCGGGCAGCCGGGACTCGTCGGTGGCGAGCGCGATAGCGGCTTCGTCACCGTCGCGCATATTCACACCGAACTCGGCGGGGAACATGTTCGAGATCGACGCGATACCCGCCGAGACGCGCTGTCCGGCACCGTGGATTTCGTCGCCGCCGGGGCCGCCAGCGACCGGTCCGGTCGGCAGTGCCTTCATGCGAGCAACGGCGGCCTCGGTGAGACCCTTGATCCCTTCCAGGCTCGAACCCATCGACACGCCGGGGACGTCGGCGGCGGCGGTGATCACCGACAGCTGCTTCTGCTCCACCGGGGCCTGAGCTTTCGGCGCGGTGGCACGGATCGCAGCAAGATCGACGCGCGGCTGACGGCGACGCGGAGCCGGAGTGTTCGACGCAGCGAGTGCTTCACCCGACGGCGCCTCCGCAACGGCTTCGCCTGCAGGAGCTGCGGTCTCGGCGACGGGGGCCGATGCAGCTTCCCCGCCAGCACCAGCCTCGCCCGCCTCCGACTCCTCGCCAGCCGAAGCATCCTCGGCAGCAGTCGTGGTGGTCTCGCCCTCGGCGGGCGTCTCGTCGCCCTCACCGGGAGCGGCGGTCTTCTCGACCTTCGCCTTCAACGCATCCAGACGCGACGCGCGCTCGGTGACAACACTGTCGCGGCGACCCTGCTCCGCGCCGAGACCCTCGATGACCTCACCGAGCAACTCGACAGCGTTCGTCGCCTCGTCGGAAGTCTTCGCGCCGTCGAACAGTTCGTTGAACTGCTTCAGCGCATCCTGGTTCAGGGCAGTGATGTCGAGCTCGGGCTTGTCGGCGAGGAACGCGGCGAGCGCTTCGGCGCCCTTGCCGGCTTCGGCTTCCTGTACGGCGTTGACGAGATCCTGAAGGGTGATGTCCACCGCGGGCCTCCTGCGGTCAAATCGGGCAACAAGTGCCCGGCCCGAGGCCAGCGGCGATACACCGCACACTCTATATCGTGGTGTGCCGTTCAGTCGTCAACCTAGTGTTCGATCCGCTCATAGCTGCCACCTGACGCGGTGGCTGCGGCTTTCGCTTCCGCTGCCGTCCCATACGATTTCGTGGTTCCGTCGGGTCGTGTCACCTGATGCGTGACCGCTTTCCTACCGCCGCAGTTACATCCCATGAGTCAGCCCTTCTGTAGTCGATCGATTCGGCTCCGCAGTAGCGCGAGCTTGCCCACACGTACACGCTGCGCTGCGAGCGCCAGTCGTTCCTTCTTGTCGCCGCCCCGCTTGCCGGGCCACTCCCCCTTGACCTTTCGGTAGTAGGTAGCAGCGAGGCCGTTGATCTGTTCGGGTGTCATCTCGTCGGCGGGAATCTCCTTGCGGAGTTCGGACACCAACGTCCGGAACGGTGTCGCAGAGTCGGCCCAGCGGGCCAGGCCTTTCCCTTGGGTCCAGTACCGTTCCAGTGGCTTCGCTTTCTGGTCATCGGTTTTCGCCGACGCGGCTGTCAATGCTTCATCAGACGGCGTGATGAACGTGATGTCCTGCGGCTCGTCGAGGATGTTGCGTGCTTCTTCTGTCACGACGCCTCCAATGGACTTGTCTGCCTGAGGGTTATGTACACCGTGCCGTCACGTTCGACTCGTTCGACGATCGCGAACCGTCCCATCGTCACGTGCTCCTCTACACCGTCACCGAGGTTCACCGCACGGGCTCCGGGCTCGACGGTCATAACCAACGGGTTGGATGCACCTTCACCGAGATCCGCGTGCCGGCCATCGCCCGCAGGGTCTCGCGCGAAGTTTCCAGCGACGCGCTCATTCGTCGTGAACGACGACATCCCCATCGAGAACTCAGCACCAGGGGTCATCTGATCCAGGTACTCCTGATTCACGGACATGCCTCGGTAGATCGGACTCTCGGTCTCCGGATTGTGTGCGATCGCCGCGACGAGCGGACCGACAGATGGGGATTCGGCCCACTCGTCCCAGTCTTCGTGATTCCAGCCGTTCTGCTGGAGCTCTCGGGACTCGGTGCGCCAGTCGTCGATATGGTCGTAGAACTGCGAGTACCGCCACTGCGCAGCTATTGAGTTCACTTCCTCCGATGAGGGTTGGGCGAGCTCCGCTCCGGGCCAGTCAGGGACAGGTCTGCGCTGGCCGTCGATACGGTCCCGAAGTTCCTGGACGTAGTCCTCGTTGCTGGACATGCCTGCGTTCTCGAGTCGAGTCTCTAGGTCACTGGTGTACTCGTCTTCGTCGTCGACGCGGTAGTACATGTCGCCGCGGTAGAGGGCCGCGATGTCGTCGAGGTACGGGGAGTCTTCGGGGTCGATCTTCGATTCTTTGCTGTCGGCTTCGGGTGCGTCAGGGGTGTCGGCTGTCGTGTCTGGGGCGTCCGGTGTGTCCTTGGATTTCTTTCCGCCGGGCAAGTTCGGTACGTCTGGGTCGTCGACAATGATCGAGCCGACGGGCTGGCCGTAGTGTTTTGCGCCTTCGGGTGTTTCCACGCGGCGGGCCTTGAGGTGTTCGACACGGCTGCGGAGCATCGACAGGCGCGCGTCCCGGACCTTCTGTGCGGCAGCAGCACACCGGGTGGCGCGGGTCGCGTTGGCGATGACCTGATCGAGTGCGATGCGCTTCGACGCCGGCACCGGCTTCACCTCGGGTACGGGATCGGAGGTGACGAGTGCACCGGACGCGATCAACGTCTGCGCACCCGACGCAACCAAGGCGCGGTTCCTCGGCGCCATGAACCCAGGGCTGTTCACGGACAGGACAGCGATCAGCTCCAGGCGTGCCGATGTGCGCGCGTTGGGTCGGAGTTTGCGCCAGTCTCCCGACACCGCCGAGAACTGGACGGTGTGGATCTGGTGATCCGACAGGCCGGGCAGTAGCCGTCCGGAGACAAACGGGCCGTGTTCGCCGTTGCGGCAGCGGACGAGGGCGCCGACGGTGCCGGTGTTGTCGTAGTGCGCGAGCGCGCCCTGCACACCGAGCTGCATTCCTGCGTGGCCGGTGCCGAAGGTGATCTTCCCGACGCGGACCATGCCGTTGGTGGTGGCGACCGGGCCGCCTTGGTGGAAGGCGTTGTAGTCGTCGTCGGGGTAGTACGGCGGGGATACGCAGGCATCAGGGAACGCGGCGTGGCAGCCGTCCCACGGTGCGATGTGCCCGAACACTTTCCCGTCGTCGGTGACGGTGACCATCGTGTATTCGTCGGGTTCGGGCTGCTCGAAATCCTCAGCGTCGTACACGATCCCCGACGCCACCAATGCGGCTCCGATGGGTTCGAAGGGGATGTCTCGGACGTCGGTGTCGGCGAACGAGATCCGGATGCGGTCGTAGCGGATCGGCCCGGTCTCGGTGAGCTGATCGACGTCGAGGTTATAGCCAGCAGTCACATGGGGCAGAAAGTTGTCGTAGGGGTCGGGGATCTTCGGGAACACTTCGTCGATAAGTCCGCCTTCGGCGACGACCCCGAACGTGGCGGCTCGTAGCGACGACAGGCCTTCGGCTTCGACGAGGTACACGGCGCACGGCTCGTCACCGTCCGGGTTCAACCGTGCGTGACCGAAGACGTTGCCCTGCAGCGAGGTCGGCAACCCGAGTTCCCGCACGGCCTGCTCGAGCGCATCGCGTTGTGTGTCGTCCCATGCGGCTGCTTCACCGAGGAACACGAGGGTGGTGTGCAGAATCTCGGGTGCCTCGTAACCGTCGACCGCCAACCGTGCGCAGTCCTCCTCCGACGGGACGAGCGCGATCATCGCTCCGGTGTGCACCGCTGCTGCAGCGACGAGCGCGTCTTTGGCGTGGACGGGTGTGAACTCTTCCCCGTAGACGGGTTCGATGCGCGCCGATTCGAACGCGGGCCCGGAGACGAGGGTGACGCCCATCAGCTTCCAGCTGGGGACGCGGTACAACACCTCGCGCACATCAGGTCCGGGTGGAGGAGTGCCTTCAGCGCCGGCCTCCACCCACGCATTGTGAGCAGCCTCGAACTCAGCGAACACCTCGTCGGTGATCACCTCGTCGTTCTCATCCAACGGGACTTGCTCGACGGAAATGTCGGACATGTCGGCGGACACCCAGCCCGCCATCCCACGCCCCACCTTCGCCGCCCAATCACGCGCCTCCGGGTCTTCCAGATCGAACGGACCCTCAGCCCACAGATGCCCGTCCTCCACCCACACACGCGTGATCAGCCCGACGACCGTCGAACCATTGTGGTTCTCCGCGAGCTGCTTCTGCGCATTCAACGGCTGCGGCAGCGGACGCACACCCGGCTCCGCGCCATCCGCCAGCAGGAACTCGCGCCGGTCACCGGAGCGGGTGTTCATCGGCATGATCGGGCCACGCCACCCAGTCGGCAGTTCAGTACCCGCGTCGGCGGTATCGGGTCGATCCAGGGTCGGCGCGCTCATCCGCTACTCCTCGCTGCACAGGGGACAGCGATAACTGTATCCGTGTCACTCGTGAGACAGCAGGAACCGAACGGGCACGAGGGAATAAGTCAGGCAGGTACGGCGGTCAGTTCGGCGAGGACCAGGCCGCCGCGCTCGGCAGCCTTCACCCACCGATTGATCGAGGCGGGCTTCTCAGCCAACGTGACAGCAGGACCGGGCGCCAGCTCGCGGGCGGCATCCCAATCGCGGTCCGCGTACAGTGGCGGCCGCTCGATCCGATCCCCGCGCGCTGTGGTGAACACACGCTTCCGCGCATCCGCCACCATCGTTACCGCGGGCAGCACCTCACCGGACAGTGTCAGATACCGTCCGTCGTCGAGGAGGAGCACCGGGAGGATCACAGCTTCAGGATACGTCGGAACGTCCAGGTGAGCACATCGACTACGCGACGATTCCCACCGGACACTTCGAGCATCTTCGCTGTGGCGCCGACGAGGAACGCAGCCAGCGATTCGGCGAACCATTCATCCCGTCCGGAGCGCTCATCGCCGGTGCTGCCGGTGACGTAGTAGTGATCGGCCTTGTTCTCGGCGAAGACGATCTTGTGCGCCCACTCCAGATACGGGTCGTCTGTGACGCGGGTGATGCGGCGTCGGTACGGCTGCTGGACGGCAGGCCGGATCGACGCCGGTAGGTGCCGTGCACCTTGCTCCTGCCACTCCACGGTGAGCGGCTGGTTGTGCAGGTACTTGTCGTCGACAGCGTGCGAGAGCTCGTGGAACGCCATGTTCTCGGAACCGTGCTCGACGCCGGACAGGATGACGGCGCCGCCTTGGTCGCCGTAGTTGAGGTAGACGCCGCCGACGGTGTCCCAGGGGCGGCCGTCGTCGACTTCGTCGTCTGCGAGGAATGCGCCTGCTGGTGCGTCGAGGATGGTGTCGGCGATTTCGACGGTGACGCCGTTCTCCTGCAGGCGTTCGCGGAGCGGTTCAGGGTAGTCCTGGACGTCGCGGCGTGCGAGGCCGTCGGTGACTTCGTCGGTGCCGTCGACGGTGGTGGGTTCGAGTGGCCCGAAGTGTTCGTCGTCCTCGTCGTCGAACTCTCCGGAATTTCCGGATGGTTCTTCGTCCGGGGCGTCGCGGTCCAGGTCGTCGTCACCGAGATCACCGTCATCATCGAACAAGCGGTCATGCTCGGCGAACGGATCATCCTCGTCGTCGTCGGGGACCACAGTCTCGGACTGAGTCTCGGACTGCTGTGGCGGCCCGAACGCGTCATCCGTCCAGCCAGGGTTCCGTTCCGTCGGAGCCTCACGCCTGGCGTCGCGTTCCTGCTGCCACGGCGGTCGGTTGTCGCCGACGACCTCACCGCGCTGTTCGGCTTTCCACTTCTCGATCGCCAGGGTGACGTCGTCGTTGAGGTCGGGTCCGAGGCGCGCGTTGCCGGGGCCGACGCCGCGGCCTCCCCACTGGCCTTGCAGTTCGGTCTGGACTTCGTCTTCGGTGAGGATCCGCATACTGCACCTGCACTGGATCACGAGGTGCCCGGGTGCGAATGGGTCGCCGGGAAACATCATCGGATAGCCGGCCACCGAGAACGACGTCTCCAACGGAACCATCTGCCCCTCGGCGACGACATGCTCGACACGGGTGCGTTCATCCGACGTCGCGAGCCACGCCTTGTACATCTTCTTCCCCGTCGCCTGCGCTGACGCCTGAGCAGCCGCCCACGTCCCTGCCTGCATCGCACCGTGCACTTCGGTGCGGGCAATGCGTCGGGCCTTCCACTGCCACTCCAGCAGGGACTCGTCGTGCTGCTCCCACAGTTGTCGGCGGCGGCCTTTCAGGCCTGCGATCTCCGCTGACGGTGTGGCCTCGTCGGCGAGCTTGCGGTCGATCTCCGAGATCTCGGCACGGATTCGACGGGACGGTGCGTCGATGTTCAGGATCCGGCCGATGCGGTCGGTGACTTGGTCGTAGTCCTCACCCTCCGCCATCGCCTCCAGCAGCTCGGGTCGGAGTTCTTCGAATGCGCCTTCGGGCCAGATCTTCAGGCGGTCGTGCACCGACCGCATGTGTTCCTCTTGGTAGTGCACTGGGGAGATGTCGGCGACCCTGGATTGCTGCCGGAACCCTTCACTGAACGCTTCCTCGAGGACGGGTTCGACGTTCTCGATCAACGCGCGCGACCACACTTCGAACGACGCGCGCGCCGCATCGATGTCAGGCGGCTGGTCACCCGCAGCAGCGGTCAGTACGTCGAGCGGCTGATGCAACACCAACGCCCGTGCGGCATCGAGCCAGCGGGTCATCGCGACGATCAACGCCGCATGCGCCTTCCGCTCCCCTACCGTCAGGATCGCGTCAGTACGGCGACGCTGCGCCAGGAACGGATCGACGCCCTTAGACGGTGGCACGTCGAGCGGCCCAGGATGAGAACTGCAACCAGCCCTCGGGGTCCTTCAGCTGCCACACCTCCGCGAGCTGCTCAAGCAATCCGTCCCGGTGCTCGATGTCCTGTTCGAGAAACACGACGACGAGGTTCGCGAGGATCGCTTTGTCGACGTGCGCGGCGAGCCACAGGACGACCTCGTGATGAGTGGCTGTCGGAGCGAGTGCGGTCACAGTGACGTCTCCAGTACTGCCGCGAGCGCGGCCTTGGTGTGTGGGGTGCGGCGGGCCAGCAGGTCGCGGACGTAGCGGTCGCAGGCTTGGTACAGGTCGGTGCGGCCCGGTAGGACGAGTCGGAGGTGTGCCCATGCGCCGTCGAGGATCCGGTCAGCATCAGCGCTGATGTCGGAGTAGTGGAGCTGCATGTACAGCAGGTAGTCCGGCACCTGCGAGATCAGCTGCTTGCGGCGCTCGCGTGAGACTCCTCGGCAGCGTTTCCCTGCCATCTCGAGGGCACGGAGGACGGCCATTTCGCAGGCGAGGAAGGCGGCCTCGTCGACGGTTGTGGTGGTCACAGAGTTTCCTCCCCGGTGCCGGCGTCGCCTTGCGCGGGCGCGGTGTCACCGCGTGTGGGGAGGGAATGCTGCTCGTCAGTCGGTGCAGCGTCGGATGGGGTGTCGTTCACTTCCTCAGGTGTGTCGTCCGGCACGATCCCCGACAGAGCGTCCAACACCTCCTGAGGCAGACCAGGCACCAGGTACGGGATCAGAGCAGGCCCCAGCTGAGGCTGCGCCGACACGAGCGCCCACAGTTCCCGGTTGATCCGCTCCTCGTCCTCCGGGGCGTCGTCCTCGTCGAAACCGTTCTCGGCGCGCATCGACTTCGCCGACAGTTCCTTCTTCTCGTACAACGCTTGCGCGTCCTTCGAACGATCCGGTCGGAGCTTCAGTGCCGATGCGTCGATCCAGATCTGGTGACGGTCCCAGTCGGGTACACCGAGTTGTTGGAGGGCGGGCTGGTACCAGCCGATCGTGAGTGCGTGAGCGATCGTCGCTGCTGTTGGGATGACTGCGAGGGTGACTTCGTCCTCACCGACTGCCCACGCGCTCCAATGATTCGATGAGCCCATACCGAGCAGCACCTCAGGCGGCGAGTCCATACCGAGCGCGATGCGGCGGATCTCCTCTGCCCGCAGGTTCGACGCCTGCGGATCCAGCGGTGTCGCGAACGTCAGGTGCTTGATCTTGTCGACGTACTCGGCCGGCACCTTCGCGATCAACGGCACCAGCGCGGCCGCCGAGTCCGGGTCGGACAGGGCGGTCATCATCATGTCCATCAAGTCGGCGACGAACGGGTCGATCTCGTCGTCGTCTTCGTCTCCTCGTTCGGGGTCGCCTTGCCCGGCTGCGATTTCGATTTCCTTCGGCAGCAGCAGCATGCCCGCACCTGCGAGCCTGGATTCGACTTGGGCGCTGGTGTGCTTCGACAGTTCCCGCAACGTCCGTGCGTTGGACAGGACAGCGCGTGCCGGGCAGTCAGGGAGTGCGGACTGTTCGGGGTCGGGTGTCCAGCAGCGGATGACGAGCTCGTCGTCGGTGAGCTTGCGTGGCTCGATGCCGTCGTTGACGGTCCACGTCTTACCGGCACCGGTCAGCTCGGTGGTGGACATGGGGTCGAGGTGGTGGCGTCCGTTGTCGTCCTGGGAGACGACGAGCAACGATTCACCAGAGAACGAGAGCTGCTGCGCGGCCCGCTTCACGGACTGCTGCGTGCGGGCCTTGTCGCCGAGCATCCCATTCGACAGTTCGAACGCCGGGCCTTCGGTGAGAGCATCGGGTTCAGCGAGTGGGTCGTCGACCTTGGCGCCGAAGAACTTGACCTGCGAGACAGCGCGGGCGATGCGGTCACCAGCGAACCGGAACTCACCGACCTGGCTGCGGAGTTCCCAGGAGTCTTTCTGCCACGCCTGCTTCTTGAACTGGGCTTTCGAGGAGGACGCGACGTTGCCGCCGTGGACGATCTTCGCTGCCGCAGTGAGCGAGTGGTGGCCTTGGCTGAGGTCGCCGCCGCCGTCGTACGGAATGTTGATGTGGGCGACGATCGCGCCGGGCACTTCCCGCATCTTGCGGCGTGTAATGGTGGTGCGTTGCGACTTCGCTTTGAGCCGTGCAGCTTCGATAGACGCCGTGGATTCGGGGCGACGCCTGCGGATCGGTGCGGACATCAGGCGTCACCGTCCAACCATGTGGACGCGATACCGACGAGCCACGAGATGGTCAGGCAGATCGCGGGGATCAGGAACCCTGGATGCTCCCCGTAGAACCACGCCAGGGTGCCGATACCGCCGCCGATGTAGATGGACAGGCACCACGGGCAGCCCGCCAAATAAGCGAGATCGTGATCCTCACCGAAGCGGCGGATGAAGAACGCCCGCACATTCCGCGTCAGATAGTCGTCGGAGAGAAACCGTGTGACCCGCAACGTGGCACCGAGCGCCAACAGGAACACCGTGACCGTCATGCACCAGCACCAATCATCCGGGAGTGACAAGGGAACACTGCAAGGGTATCCCTAGCCACTCCCGACAAGCGTTATCCGAAGAGGGCTGGTTGTTCGGTCTCGGGTTTCCCGTCGCCGTATTGGATGGTGAGTACTTGCTCCACCCACGTTTTGTGGCCGTAGGTGTCGTGGTGTTTCGCGGCGACGGCTTGCGCGTTCGCGGACGTCCACTTCGTTCGACAGCGGTCACACCCGGCAGTGACAGCGCGGCTGGTCTGAGTCGCACGACTGGCGTTCACCGGATGCGCCTCCACCACTCTTGCCCCCGGTACCGACGCAGCCAGATCTGCTGCGCCTTGCCGCGATGCGCGGGCCCGTACCGTCGATCACCCTCACAGACAGGACATTCCGGCAGCGGCGGATGCGAGAAACACAGCGGACACTGACCGACGCGTGCACGACGCCACGGCACCCACGTACCCCCGAACACCCACGACGCGAACCACCCGACCGAGAACGCGACGAGCAGCCACCACGGGTTCATTTCCACCATTCCTTCCCGCATGAGCAGGTGACGACGAGGACGTGGAACGGTTCACCACGCAGGCCGGGCGCGGAGTGTGCACGCCAGGCCTGCTCGTGCCCGACGAGACGATGCCACCACATCACCAGTTCTCGCCCCCTTTGTGTCCCAGCAAGTGCCACCACCGGGCGCGCGCATCCCGCTGAGTCAGTGACAGCTGGGTGGCGTGGAGCTGCGTCGGCACCCACGCCTTCGCCGTGTGAACACGCTCCGGCGCTACCGGCCCGGCGTCGTCGTGGGCGCGGTCGTATTCGGGGCCGAAGTACGAGACCGGGCAACCGCGCCCGTCGTCACGGAACACGACACCTACGTCTGGCTCGAACGTGAATGTCCATCCGGTCAGGAACGTTGCGTGCTCGCGGTCGACACGGTCGGCCCAGCAGCGGAGCCGCCACCCGATACGAGCGCGCACGCCTGTGCGCTTCGTCATGTGAACCTCGGATCGTCGATACGGATGTCCAAGTCACGCCACGAGCTGGCGTCGAACAGATCCACGGGCACTCTCCACGTGCTCAACTGCTGGGCCAGCGTCAGCCACGGTTCGACGGCCAGGTATTCGCCTGTCGCAGAGTCGAACCCGTACAGCTCGGCGATCTCGGCGAGATCCATCCGGAGGTGCGCCATGTTGATCTCGGGACCGACACCCAGCGGATCCACGGAGCGGAAGAACCGGTTCGTCGCGAAGGCGCTACGACGATCCCGGTACCGCTGTTCGGCCTTCTCGACTTCGGCCTCGATGATCTCGTCCTGGTTCATGCGAGCCGCCCTTCTCGCCGCAGGATCGCGGCAGCTTCTTCGACTCGGTCCCACTGGGATCGGTCACCGTTGTTGCGGTCGGGGTGCGCGTTGGCTCGTGCCTTGCGATAGGTCTGCTCGGTGGTTTGCGCGAGCTGCGAACCAGAGACGCGCTTCAGGTAGCGCAGGGCGGCTTCGGGCGTCTGGCTATCGGCGGCGGTGCCGAGTTGCTTCCAACCGGTGTATTGCTCGGCGTTGGGGGTGATGCCGTAGCGGTCGATCTTGCGGAGCGCTTCCAACGCAAGGGCGATAGCGCGCAGGTTGTCCTGCCACCGATCGAAGCGGTCGCACGGAAATGATAATGGCCCCTTGTTCGATTCGATCGCGAGGATTACACCCGGATGCGAGGGAACGGCGTTGGCGCGGGGCATGCCGTCGAGCCGGAAGTCCTGCTCGCGCATCGCGATCTGCAGGACGGCGGGAGCGTTGCGGTTGCCGGTGCCGAGGTAGTGCAGCTCCCGGTCGAGCAGGTCGAGGGTGGATCGCCATGGCGCCGAGAAGTTCGACCGTTGCCGTATCGCAGTCTGCCCACTGGGCCAGGTAACGATGGGCCGCAACGTCATCCCGTACGGGTAGTCGCCATATGAGGTCATCGAGTCACCTTGTCCCCTGCTGCGATGTATTTCAGTCGGTCGATGCCGTCGACTTCTTCCTGTGCGAGGAGGACGGCTTGGACGTGGCCGCCGAACCCGATAGCCAACCGGGCTTTGTTGCGCGGGTCGGCTTTGCTGATGAGCGCGATCAGATCCGTGACGAATCCACCAGCCGGGTAACCGTCACTGGGGTTGAAGTGGTGGAGGACTTGGTTCGCGATCTCCGGCGTGATCATGAGTCGCGCCTCGGTGCGATCGCGAAGCTGGCTACTTCCTTGCCGTCGGGCATGATCACGAACTCGGGTCCGCGGAACAGTCCGAATGCTGCCCAGTCGCAGCCGCGTCCGGTGTAGCCGCCCTTCGGCTGGTCGCGTTTGAGGACGCCGAGGAGTCGGCCGATGCAGATCTGCCCGAGGTGCTGGAACGGGTCGTCGTCGCTGTCGTTGGCGGTGAGTGCGTCTTTGAAGTCCTGGGCAGTGGCGATGTCCTCGCAGTGGGGGCAGATGAATGCCCATTGCTTGTGGTCGTCTCCGAAGCGTGCGCGCAGTTCGGCGACGAGTTCTTCCTGGGTTCGTTTGACCGTGGTGGCGCTGCTCATGTGGTGCTCCGTTTCGTGTTGCTGGTGTGTGTGTTGAGGTTGGTGCGGGCTGCGGTGAGGGCGACGTCCCATGCGGATCGTTGGTGTCGGAGTTTGCCGCTGGCTCCGATTGCGGCGTGCCAGTTGGCTTTTCGTCGTTCGGCGTCGGAGACGAGTTGTGTCGGGTAGGTGCCGAGTGGTGCGGAGCCGTTTCCGCCTGGCGGTATTTCGGTGTAGGGCCCGAATTGGGTGGTGGCCCAGGCTTGGATGTTGCCGAGGACGATGGCGGCTGCGATGAGTGCTTCGGGGTTGGCTGCGGCTCTGCCGTTCATGTGCCAGTTGGGGCGCGTGATTCCTTCGATGCCGACGACGATGGGTGCGACGGGTCTTCCGTTGGCGGTGGCGGCTTCGCGGGCTGTGCGTGCCACTAGGGCGCCAGTGGCGGCGAGCTTCTTCAGGTAGTCGGCCTCCACTGGGAGGTGCTGGGTCGGGCGGTAGTCGGCAGGCTTCGACCGCGCCGTCGTCGCCGCATCCAGGAACACCGGGGACCGTCCCCTGTCGAGACGCATCAGCGCCCACCCGGTCGCGACGGCGCCGGGGTCGATGCCGAGAACGATGACAGTCATAGGTGTTGGAACCTTCCGATCCAGTCTTCGGATGTTTCGAACAGGACGCCGCAGAGAGTGCAGTTGAGCGGGAACGCGCGCTGCGCGTCGACGGTGACCTCCTGCATGTGGCCCCGGCAGATCAGCATCGGATGGTGACCGTGTTTGCAGCAGTGCAGGCGGGCGGTGAAGTCAGCAGGGTTAGTACAGCGCCCGAATGCCCCGATGGACTGCTCGCAGGCAGGCCGGAAGTCGAGACCAGCGAGCGCCTCGAAGTCGGCCGGCGTGAACTCCGGCTGGTCGCTCATCGGAGTGCCCGTTCGTCGAGCTTGGTGCCGCGTTCCTTGTTGTAGAGGCGGACGAGGACGACGGCGACCATCGATGCGAGAGTGCCGCTCTCGAACTCCCGCAGCGATTGCGCTTGGGCGCGGATCTGCCGTGGTGTCACTTCGGTCATGGCGTCGGCGAGGCGCCCGGTCTTGAAGGTGGCGCCAGCTTCGACGTCGTCGTAGGAGTCGAGGAGGATGCCGACGCCCATGACGATGGCGCCTTCGAGTGCGTCCTGGGATGGCGGCCAGGTGTCGGTGATCAGGAACAGGGTGTTGACGACGAGGGACTGGCCGCCTTTGCGGAGGAGCTTCTCCAGGCTGGTGATGCAGCGCAGGTTCTTCGGGCCGGGTTTCGGGTTGATCTCCAGCCCGAGCTGCGCGACGGCTTCTTCGATGATGGTGACTTCTTTGTCGCCGGATGCTTTGCGTGCACGCCAACGGTCCCAGGTTGAGATCGGTTTGGTTTTGCGGTCGATGTCGTCGAACAGTTTCGCTTCGCCTGCGACGTCGAGCCCGGTGTGGACGTTGACGACGAGGTGGGTGTCGGGGTCGCGCATTCCTGCTGCGGCCCAACGGTGTTGGCCGTTGATGATCGCGAACCGTGGCTGCTGGTCCTCGCCGCGGTCGGAGACGTCGAGGACACCGAGGAGTCGGGGATCCCATTCGGCGACGATCTTCTTCACGCGCTGCATGTCGCAGTCGCGTTGGTAGGTGTGGTCGACGAACAGGTCCGCGACGGCGACGGCCATGGGGAAGGTGGTCGGTGCGGTCATCGCTTCGGTGCCATTCGTCGTAGGAGTGACCGGAACGCTTGGGAGCCGGTGTGCGCCTTCGGTGTCGCAGTCAGGGTGATGTGCTGCCCGACGGGGAGCTGGCTGTTGATGCGGTTGCCGAGCGCGTGGGCGATCGCGTCGATGGGGCCGATCGCTGCGGGGACGGCGGCCCACAGGCTGTTGTCGTTGTAGACGTCGTGGCCGTCGTAGTCGCTAGCGGACAGGGGCCGGATCGCTGAGGTGAAGCGGAGAGGTTCGGCGAGGATCGCGTCAGCGATGGAGTCGGGGTTCCAGTTGGAGCGGCGCAGTTCGGCGCGAATGACCTTCGCGATGGCTGCTCGTTCCAGGGTGGCGACCTCGGTGGGCTGAGATCCGGTGACGGTCACAGCACACCACCGTTCAGTGCGGCGAGGCCGTTGAGGATGCCCCAGGCGCCGACGATGGTGGCGGCGGTGATGGCGGCCATGACGGCGGGGCGGGGCAGGTCCGCTGCGGGTGCGGCGTCCTGCCAGTCGGCGGCGAGGTCGCCGCGTTCGACGATGGTGTGCTGGTCCATGACTGTCTCCTAGTCAGTTTCGCGATGGATGCGGAGGCGCTGGCTGGTGCGGAGGAACTCCGTGCGGGTGTGTTCGACGTCGGTGACGATGACGCGGCCGGAGGCGCCGAGCCGGGTCTGGCCGACGGTGAGCTGCTCGATCGGCAGGTCGAGCCAGTGCCCGCCCGGGGAGAGTTCGACCTTGTCGACGATGATGTCGCCGGTCTTCAGCTGGTCGGCGAACACGATCCGCTCCGTGCCGCTCATGCTGCGGAGTCGATGTCGAGGCCGCGCTGCTGCCGTTCGATGTGGAGGCCGACGAGCTTCTGGCCGACGTTGCGGGCCTGGCGTGCGGCGTCCTGGGAGTCGTAACGGCCGGCGCGGGCGATGCGGTCGAGGGTGTCGCGTTCGCGGGTGATGACGTCGATCTCGGCGAGGAGGTCGTTGTCGTCGAGGTGCTGGTACATGGTGGTGGTCCTTTCACGATGGGGCGGTTGGTTCTGGCGGTGCCCGGTCCTTGCGAACCTACAGCGCGCAGGGTGACAGTGCAACTGTTTCCTGGTTACTCAGCGTCTGCGTCGACGCGACACCGCCGACGAACCAGCACGGTCGCCCTTCTTCCGGGACGCCACCGAATGCGTCTCCGCACCGGCACCGATCGCGGGCAGCAGCTCGTACGCGAGGTGCACTCCGGCGTCGAGGGCGCCGGGTGACCAGGTGGAGCCGGGCTCCCATACTTCGAACTCGGACTTCAGCCCGGCGAGGCCGTGACCTGGGGCGAACTTGGCTCGGCCGGTGATGACGGCCTGGGCGATCGGCTCGGCGCGGAGGAACTTCGACTTCCGTGCGTGGACCTCGGCGATGTACGGGCACAGGTGATTGCGAGGAATCAGGCCTTCGTCCTGTAGCGCGGCCCACGCTTGCTTGATGAGAGTGCCGGCCATCTTGCCGCCGTAGTTCGCTTCGAACACGATCCGGTCGGCGCTGATCTCATCAGCGAGGAGGCACGCTTCGCGGGACCACTGATCGGGTTGCAGGAGCGCTGATCGGTCGTGGGTCCAGTAGAACTTGCCGTCCTTGCCGACGTGCCCGCCGATGATTCCCGCGGTGTCTCGGCCACCACCGTTGGGGTCGACGGCGACACCAGCTCGGCGAGGTGGGGACACCTCGGAGACGGTGGCGGCGGCGAGTACTTCGGCAGTGAGGAGTGCACCTTCGGCGGTGACTGGTGAGCCCATGAACATGGCGGCCCAGTCGCGGGTGGTGACGGATTGCTTCTGGCGGCGCCAGTGATCGATGAGTGCTTCTGTGTCGGCGGCGTCGATCTTCGGGTGGGTGAGCGGTTCACCGGGCGTGCGTCCGAGGGCGTCGTCTCCGTAGAAGCCGCGCTCCGGGTCGGCTGCGGTGGCGATCGCGGGGAGGTGGAGGACGCGCCACTCGCCGCCTTCTTCGATGCGGCCTTCCTGTTTCAGCAGCATCCCGGAGAGGTCTTCGAGGTGCCAGCGGGTGTGGACGATGATCTGCCGGGCACCGGGACTACGGCGGGTGACGAATGCAGACGAGTACCACTCCTCCACTGCCTTGCGGATGGTGGACGAGTCGGCTTGCGCACGGTCAGCGTATGGGTCGTCGACGATGCCGAGTTCCATGTCCTGGCCGGTGAGGCCTCCTCGGACGCCTCGGGCACGCAGGCCGCCGCCTGCGGTGGTGGTCCAGTCGGATCGTGTGTTCTCGTCGCGTTTGAGGAACAGGCCGTACTCGGCGCCATAGGTGGCGACGAGGTCTCGCACCGCTGCCGAGTGGGTGTGGGCGAGTGACGCGGCGTAGGAGGTGAGGACGGTCCGGTCGCGGGGGAATTCGGTCTGCCACCAGAACGGGAGCCACCGCGAGATCCGGTGACTCTTGCCGGCGCGCGGAGGTGTCCACACCATTAGCTTCGCGTTCGGGGTGTCCCTCACCCAGGTGAGTGCTTTGTCGATTTCCTCGAGGTGCGGGCGCTGCACCTGCGTCGTCGGCTCGTGCTTCAGCGCGAGAGCTCCGGGTGTCGGAGGCGCGAACGGTGACCGCTTCCCCCGCTTCGCGGTCTCCTCCGCGAGGCGGTTCCGGTAGTACAGCTTGTCGGCCTCGGACAGGTGACTGAACCGGCCGGGGTCGATGACAGTCACTTCGATCGCTGCCTGTCCGCCTCGTCGTGCGCGGTCATCAGTGCCTCGATCTGGTCGTCGATCTCGGAGCGGGTGGTGATGGTGGCGTCGATCTTCGTGGGTGCGTCGGCGCCGTACAGCTTGGCGTACCGGTCGATGATCTTCAGGACGAGGTTGCCTGCCTGGACGTCACCCATCAACGCTTGTCCGGTGAACTGGGACAGTAGTTTCTCGAGGCGTTCGTGGATGATCGTCAGGGCTTGGTCGGCGAGATCCTCGCGGGTCTTCGCGTGCCGCTCCAGCGCGGCGGTGATGGCGCGGTGGGCGCCGGAGCGGTCGCGGTAGCCGACAGCCTTCGCGATCTCGTCGTTCGTCTTCCCTTCCAACAGCAGGGCGAGGGCGCGTTCCTGTTTCTGTTGGACGGATGCCGTGGCGCGTCGGGACTTGTTTCTATCGGCCACGGCGTTCCGCCTTTCTGACTTGGGTGACAGTGCTCAATGTATCCGTGATGCTTCGAGGTGCAGTCCGCATGCGGTGCACATGCCGTCGGCGAGGTGTTCGTGGGTGCAGTTGTCGGCGTACTCCACTTCCCAGGTGGGGTGCAGCAGGGCTGCTGTCTTGTGTCCGTCGAACCGGACGCGGAGGTATTGCTGTTCGCCGCCGACGATGACGCCGTACTCCCCCGTGTACAGGAACAGGATCCGGACTCCGACGTGGGCGGGGACACCGTAGTAGCCGCGGACGTAGGCGAGGGCTTGCTCGCTCGCTACCTTGCCGGTCACTTCCAGCCCTCTGCACGGTCGTCCGGAGCGAGGCCTGGCATCCACGGCCCGTACTTGCTGCCGCAGACGCATCGGTCGGGCTTGCCCTCGGGTTGCGGCATGTACTGGCTGACCCCGGCGATCTCATGCGAGACCGTCACGTACATTCCGCACGGACCGATCTTGGACATGTCCGAGCATTTCCTGTGCCAGTGAGTATTGACCAATCCCAACGGGAGAACTGGTGCGGCAGCGTTGAAGTCGTGGTCTTCATGTTCTTCGCACACCATGTGGTCGTCTGCCCGGTAAGCAGGCTTCGTTTCGCAGACCTCGCACTTGGTGCAGCTCGGGCAGATGTCGCCGTCGCCGTCGGTGAACCAGTCGTCGGACAACATCTCGATCGCCGTGCCGTGATCGGCAAACGCCGAGAACTCTCCGCCGTAATCGTCGGTGTCTGCTGTGTGTCCGCACTCGTCACACTTCGCGATGTAGTAGGTGACCTCGACTGCGCTCATCGGTAGACCTTTCGGAATGTGGCTGCGTCGCGACAGCTGGCGAAGTGGGACTCGTACAGTGGCTGTCCGGCTGCGCGGGCGCCGGCGACTTGTGTCTTGCGGAGGACGGTCGCGGTGACGTCGGTACCGGTGGCGTGGAGGACAACGTTCCCGGCGTCGGACGGGGCGGCGTCGACGGGCATCGCCTTCCCGCCTGGGTTGGTGGTGGCGAAGATGATCGGGTCGCCGCAGCCTTTGCAGGATTGCGGCCGTGGGAGATTCGCGGGCATCAGTTGTCCTTCGGGTCGAGTTCGCGGACTTGGGTCCACCTGCCCGCTGCGACAGCGAGGATCAGGTATCCGTCGTCACGTCCGAATGCGAGGACGCCGCCGGGGAGGATGTCGCAGCGGTCGGCGCCGACGAACGTGCCTTCGGTGTCGAACGGGTGGAAGTAGTGGAAGTGGCGTTTCACATGACCTCCAGTACCTGCGTAGGTGGCGTCCAGAGTCCTTGCGCACCGAGGCATGGGATCGGCTGGTCGAGGATGGTGACGTTGTCGAGGACGAGGTGGGTGCGGTTGTTGCGTGCCCGTCCGCCGCCTTCGTTGGGCGCGGAGTCGCCCCAGGGTCGGCAGCAGCCGGTGTCGCGGTGGACGTCGATGAGGTCGACGATGCCGATGACTGCGGAGCGGATGTGGATTGCGTCGGCTTGCCAGTCGGTGGCGTGCATCCATTCTTCGGTGACGCGTTCGTCGGACCAGCCGGCGCGGTCTTCGAGTGCGCCTGCGTGGATGGCGAGGCGCCCGCGGTAGGACCAGTTGGTCGAACGGTTCTCGATGTCTTTGCCGCCGAAGATGATCGACCAGGCCCACGGCTGTTTCACGGTGAGCGCCTTCATGATCGGAGTCCTGTCATCGCGTGCTCGGTGGCGGCGTCGATCTCCTGCCACCGATCCTCCGGACTGTTGCGCCAGACGACGATCACCGGGATGCGTGTCCGGGCAACGTGTTCCAGCGCCGCATCGGCCGCGTCGTTGAGTGACCAGGTTTCCTTGGTGATCTCGACGAAGTTGTCGCGGTCGAGGTACATGTATCCGGCTTGCCCGTTCACAGGCCGACAGCCTCATCGGAGAACACGGCTGCCCAGTGGTCGCCTGCGTCGGCGCCGGGGCGGTCGTAGCGTTCGACGGTGGCGTCGACATCGACTTCGTCGGCGTCCCGTTCGAGGGCGGTGCACACGTCGACGGCGTCGGCGTACTTCTCTGCGGCGAGGAGTGCGTCGTGTTCGGTGTCGGCGTCGAGGTCGAATTTCAGGGTGATCGATACTTCGAATGTCGGCATGGCGGTTGCGCTTTCACGAGGGCGGGTCAGGTCAGTTGGTCGCGCGGATGCGGCGCATGCCGCTGTGCATGGTGCGTGCGACCTTGTGGACCTGTTCGGGTGCTGGCGGCGTGTAGATGGTGCCTGCTGCGGCGTCGATGGCGCGGCGGGCTGCGACACGTTCGGCGAGGGTCATGGATCCACGGCTGTCAGCGAGGACGCGTTCCATCTCGTCGAGTGCTCGGGGCGAGGCGATCGCGTTCACAGTCCGGTCTCCATCTGCAGTTGCTGAGGTGCAGCGTTCGCTGCTCCGTATTCGTCGAGCAGTTTTTGCAGCCCCTTCGGGGTGACGCGGGGCTGCGGGGGATCGAGGACCAGGACGCCGGTCTTCGGATGGTAGTGCGATGTCGGGATCACCGACATGTGTCCGGACTCGATCGCGGCCTGCAGGACGCGGTACCGGCCGTCGCCTTTCGCTCGGGCTATCCAGTGGCGGTGCTCGAGGTCGTTGAACAGTCGAGTTGCTCCGACCTTGATGCCGGCGCGCGTGAGTGCCTGCGCTGCATCGCGGACTGAGTAGTCGCCGTCTGCGTCGAGGATCTTGTCGGCGACGTGTGCCTTCGGTTCGAGTTCGGCGATGCGTTCGTCCTTCGCCGCGATCATCGCCTGGGCTTCGATGACAGCGTGAGCGAGGAGCTCCGGCCCGGAGAGTGCTGGTGCTGTGTTGTAGCTGCCGGTCTTGCGGATGGTCGGCAGCACCTCGGCGGTGATCCAGCGGCGGAAGGCGACGGCGTCGGGTTTGTCGGATCGGATGACGACTTCGTACATGCCAGGTTCGTTGACGATAGTGACGTTCTGTCGGCCGCCGGTGGTCTGAAGGGGGTACGTCTGGCGTACCCCCTCGTCCAGGCGCTCGGCGATCTGCGATGCGCCACGGGTGAGGCCGAGGACTTTGCAGAGGTCGCCGAGTACGAACCAGGGTTCGTCGTCGACGATGACGGTGCGGAGGGTGTGCCCTGCGTATTGGAACGGCGCGAGTGTCGTCATGTCATGCGTCCTGTTCGATGCCGATGAGAGTGCCGAGGTTGATGTTGAGGTGGCTGGCGATGGCGGTGAGTTCGTCGATGTTCAGGGGTGAGGCCTGGCCGGAGAGTCGGCGCATGAGCGTCGATCGGGAGATGCCGGTCGCCTCAGCGAGTGCGAGGACGGTGATGCCGCGGCGGCCGAGTTCGGCGCGCACGTTCCCTGCGACTATCGATGCCGGCGTTTTGTCCATGAGTGGACTCTATGTCCATGCGTGGGCACTTCGCAAGGAATCCGACCAATTGGACTTACATGCGTGTTGTTCGGCGACGTGAGTCACAGCGCCCATCAAGGTGTAGACATGTGTCATATCTGGGCATATTGTTTCACCCATGACCACTCAGTTGGAGCTCGTACGCGGTTCGGGGGAATCACGTTCCGAGGCAGTCGCACGCCGACTCCGAGGACAGATTGCCGAGCAAAGGCTCACCGTTATGTCCGTCGCGAAGGCAACCGGCATCGCTCGCTCGACACTGATGCGCAAGCTCGACGGCGACTCGGCACCGAAGCCATTCGACATCGACGAGCTGGACCGCCTCGCGGCCGTGCTCGATCTGCGTATGGCCTGGCTCACCGACGGTGAGGGGAATGCAAGAAACCCCCACCCGGACGGACCGGATGGGGGCTTCACTGTGCGCCCGAAGGGATTCGAACCCCTAACCTCTTGATCCGTAGTCAAGTGCTCTATCCGTTGAGCTACGGGCGCGTGTTCAGTTGTGCCAGTTCTTGCGAACCAACGGTACTGCATGCCGATCCTTGCGGATCAGCGTGGCGGAGGCGAGAGGATTTGAACCTCCGGACCCGGTGAAGGGTCAAGTCATTAGCAGTGACTCCCATTCGGCCGCTCTGGCACGCCTCCTAGGCTGCCGGCCCTCTCGGACCGCCGAGGTGAAAGATTACACATGCCTACGCCACGAACGCAAAACGGCTGGTCAATCCATTGTTCACCTGAGGAACGAGTCGAACCAGTCGAAGATTCGCGCCTGCGCCTCGATCAATGCGTCGGCTGCTGGGTCGGTGTCTTCGGCGCTTCCGGGAGGGGCCTGTACCGCGTCGGCGCGATGCCGCAGCCCGCTGTAGCTGACGATGTTCGTCGCCACGGATGCTCGCGTCGCGGCTTCTCGGAGCGTGTCGATGTGCTCAGGCGGCGTCTTGGGGTCGTTCTCGCCGTACAGACCCAACCACGGGGCCTGCAGCGACGGAGCGGCTTCGATCAGCGCGACGGCGTCGGCGTTCAGTGGTTCCACGATCCCCGCAGCGGCGACACTGACCGCTGCCCCGATGCGACGGTTGGTCGCGACGATCAGCGCCGCGGTGCCCGCGTCGTCGAAACCGATGACTCCGACGCAATCCGGGTAGACGCCACGCGAGGTGAGCCAATCGAACGTCGCGTCGAAGTCCGCGAAGAGATTGTCACCGAACACCTCACCGTCGACCCCGTCTCGGTGGAAAAGATCGGGCGCGACGGCCAGCCATCCCTCGAGCGCAAGAGCGCGCAGCAGATCGATCAACGACTCGGGGATCTCACGCGATTCGTGCAGGACGACGATGCCACCACGGACACTGCCCTCCGGCGCGATGGCTGTCAGCGGCACCTTCTGGGGCGCCTCGGTCGACTGCGGGGGCTCGTCGCCCTCCACCTCGGCATCGACCCTCAGCACAGCGACATCAGTGAAGATTCCCGACATAGAACCAAAATAGTGCCGACGCGCGTCCCCCGAGGCGTTACCGACGGACACGCACGAAACGTGACCGTGGCTTGGCGCATAATGTGAGCCGTGACCGCGCGCATTCGCACCGACCTCGACGCCATCCCCGCCTACGTCCCGGGACGCAACTTTCCCGGTGCGATCAAGCTGGCCAGCAACGAAACCACGCAGGGCCCACTTCCGAGCGTGCGCGACGCCATTGCCGAAGCGGTCACCAACGTCAACCGATACCCCGACATCCTCGCCACCGCGCTCGTCGCGGAATTGGCCGCGATGTTGAACGTCGAACCGCAGAACGTGACCGCCGGCAACGGCTCGGTCGCACTGTGCCAGGAGGTCGTTCAGATCACCTGCAACCCCGGCGACGAGGTCGTGTTCGCATGGCGGTCGTTCGAGGCCTACCCGATCATCGCCCGCGTCGCCGGTGCGACGCCCGTCGAGGTCCCTCTCGACAAGAATCACGTGCATGATCTCGACGCGATGCTCGCCGCGATCACCGACCGCACGCGCGTCGTATTCGTCTGCAACCCAAACAATCCGAGCGGTACGGTCGTCGCCCGATCCGCGTTGGAGAAGTTCCTCGACGCCGTCCCTGCGCACGTTCTCGTGGTACTCGACGAGGCCTACTTCGAGTACGCCCGCGAGAACCCGGACGGCGAGTACACCGACGGCGTCGAGCTGGCGCGTGGGCGTCGTAACGTCTTGGTTCTTCGCACGTTCTCCAAGGCCTACGGACTCGCGGGCCTGCGCGTGGGATACGCCGTCGGCGATCCGTCGATCATCACCGCACTCGGCAAGGTACGCATTGCGTTCGCCGTCAATTCCGTTGCGCAACAAGCTGCCCTGGCATCGCTGGCAGCACGGGACGAACTCTTGGCTCGCACGGATGCGCTCGTCGAGGAACGTGAGCGGGTGCGGAACTCACTGATCGAACTGGGATACGACGTCGCACATTCGGACTCGAACTTCGTGTTCTTACCGCTCGGCGACCGTTCCGGTGCATTCGCGGAAGCGGCAGCCGAAGCGGGAGTCATCTTGCGCGCCTACGGAAACGACGGCGTGCGGATCACCATCGGTGACCCGCACGAGAACGACGCCTTTCTGAAGTACGCAGCCGCAGCGGCACGCTAGATGCCGAGGGCCTGACGTAGCGTCGGCCAGGCCTCGCGCAGATCGTCCTGCCAGTACGGCCACTGGTGAATTCCGTACGGGCGGTAGGTGAATTGCGCAGGGATGTCGAGGTACCGCAAGCGGGTATCGAACAGCGTCGTGCAGTACAGCGCGGCCGCTTCGAGTGGCCCACCCTGCGCCGCTTCCTGCAGACCGCTGCCGCCGGGCCCCAGTTCGTACGGGCCGGGCAGTCCTGTTCCGACGGACACGTAGATGTCCTTGCCGCGCAACGCTTCTGCGTTACGCGACGGGTCGTGCTCGATCCACTTGGGGTCGGCGTTCTCGCCCCACATGTTGGTGGCGTTGCCGCCGTTCATCGCGACGGTCGCGCGGACCGCGTCCTTCAGATTGTTCTGCGAGTTGTCGTAGCAGCCGCTCAGACCGGCGACTCCGGTGTAGAGATTCGGATGACGGGTGATGAGGTCCATCGCGGCCTGCGCGCCCATCGAGACGCCCGCGATCGCATTGGTGCCGTTACCGTTGAAGCGCGCGTCGATCAGCGGCGGAAGCTCGGCGGTGAGGAACGTCTCCCACTTGTTCACACCGAGAATCGGATCGGGCGCGTTCCAGTCGGTGTAGTAACTACTGGACCCACCGACCGGCAGTACGACGTTGACGTTCTTGTTCGCGAAGAAGTCGACGATGTCGGTCTTCTGCGTCCACGTGCTCTCGGTGTAGTTGGACTCCTTGCCTGCGCTGACACCGTCGAGCATGTAGAGCGTCGGCCTCGATACGGCTTGCGCGGCAGGCAGAAGCACCTGCACCTGAATGATCCTGTTCATCGCAGGCGACTCGACGAAGACCGCTGCACGACGCGGGGTGATCATGTCGACATGGTCGATGCGCGCGGATGTGATCGGGGACTCCGCGGACGGCGGCAGTGCGCCGTCCGAGCTGCCTGTTCCGGGCAGAGGCTGCGCGGACACGACTCCGGTACCGAATATCGTCATCACGACGCTGGCTCCCAGCGCAGCCAGAACACGACGGTGCATCGACTGATCCATCCTCCCCCGCCGCGTCGCAAGCAACGCCGGCACGAACAACATCGGTCTCGCACCTTACCCACCGGTAGGTGGGGCATGCCGCAAGCCGCAGATTCGCCCAGAGTAGTCGCGACAACGGCCCTACAAAAGTTTCATGCGTTCTTTGGGACATCTACAAAGGGCCTCATGAGCAGGGCCGCAACCAGGAAACACACAGCTCCGACGAAGGTTCCGAGGTTGGCGGCTGCCGCATTCCTCAACTCTCCCGTCGACGGGTCGACGAACGCAGCGATCGCCGACACACCGAATGCGACCGACCCGATCATGTTGAGCCACGTCGTGCGCCAATTGCGCGCCTCCGGATCCCACAGCGCATCCGTTTCCGTGGTGGCGAACACGGCGAGTCCGCTGGCGATCAGGAAGGCTGCCGATCCGAAGACGTCCGGCCGCCACACCCACTTGTCCGCCTGCAGCGCCGTCAGCCCGCTGACCATCGCGATGCCGGTGCTGAGATTGAACAGCAGCGTGCCGACGAACTGGACGGCTGCGGCCCACCAATCGCAGACCTCGATGCTGCGTGACTCCTCGCCCGGCACCGGTCGCCCGCTCAGCCGCAACGCGATGAACGCCGCAGCAGTGAAGAACAGTGAGCCGACGAAGTACGTGATGTTGTCTGCATCCACGCCGACCCACTGCGCATAGCCTGGGACCGCCGCAAGTCCGAACAGCAGCGAACCGATGACGAAACCCCAGGATTCGCGTCGGAGCATCCTCAGATTCCCGGTTGCGACACGACCCGACCACCGTCGATCGCCGCCACCAATGCGGCATGATCGGCGGCGTTCTGCACCGCGTACACCTCGGCGAAATCGGTGATCGCATCCTCGAACTTGGTGCTCGAACCCAAATATCCCGCGATCTCGACGCGGTCGCCCGACCTCGCATGCGCGTACGCGAGCACCTTCCCACACAGCTTGCCGTACAACTCCATTCCGCTGGGCTCCATCGCCTCGACGACGGCCGATCCCTTGCCGTCGCGCAGCTGACGCAAGTAGAAGTCACGCGTCGCACCATCGGGGTCGTGGCCGCGTTGCCATCCGAGAAAGATGTCGCTCGACGCCTGCATCAGCCGCTGCCCCTCGACGACGCGTCGGCCCTCGTTGTCGTAGTCCGGACCTGGCCAGTACGGCGCGATGACCGATTGCTGTGCCTCTTTCGCCTGGAGAAACAGTGGGTCGGTCTCGTCGGCGCCGACCATCAGCAGTATCCATGCTCTGGTTCCCACGCTCCCGACGCCGACCACCTTGCGCGCGAACTGAGCGAGCCGGAACGAATCGAACAGCACCTGCTTGTCGTGCTGGAACGTCGAACGGTATGCCTGCAAACGCTTTTCGAGTTCCCGGTAGATGTCGGCGGTATCGTCGGCGAGGTCCTCGATGGGGACGACGAGAGGCGGATCGGCAATGATGCGCCTCGTGCCGTCGACCACTTCGGTGAGCTTGCCGAGTGCTTGAATGCTGTCGCGGGACCGCGCTTTTCGGACCATCTGCTCGGTGCGCTTGCGCTGCGTCGAATCCAGTTGACGGTGCACCGATTCGAGTTCGTCGGTGACCTCGACGTTCGAGTACCAGACAGCAAGGTTACCGAGTTCGGCTTGCCTTCTTATCGTTTCGCGATACTCGCACGCCGACAGGCGGACAATGCGTCGTCGCTGTTTGCCCGAGAAGCCCTGCGAATTGGCCGCGATCGCCAGGCTTGCCGCGAGACGCTTGACATCCCACTCGAAGGGGCCGGGATGGGTCTCGTCGAAGTCGTTGATGTCGAATGCAAGTCGACGCTCCGGTGTCGCATAGACACCGAAGTTGCTGAGGTGTGCGTCGCCGCACAGTTGTGTTGCGATGCCGGAATTGGGCGCACGGGACAGGTCGTCGGCCATGACCAACGCAGCCCCACGGAAGAACGGAAATTCCGCCGCCGACATCCTTCCGTATCGAATCGGGACGAGCTCGGGCACACGCGTCGCCGCCTGTTGTTCGAGCAACGCAACCGGATCACGACGCACGACGCGATGCTCGGCGAGAGATTCGAGGGGCGTCGCGCGCCGGGCAGTCTTACCCCGTCTACGCCGGGCATCGCGGTCGAGCGTTGTGGTCATGCATCGATCGTGGCGCTCTCGCGTGGAGTCGTCGTCATCCGATACGGGTGGATTTCGAGCTATCCGCGGCCGGTCTCGTCCTGCAGCTTGTCGATCATCTCCGACGCCTCGGCCTTGGTCAGGTTCTCGGGCACTTCCTCGTCGGCCTCCTGCGCCAGCGTGCCGAGATAGCTTTCCTGCGGGCCGGTGGCCGGTTCGTCGCCGGTGACCCACTTCGCGGGGTCCTTTTCGGGGTTCTGGTTGACCTTGCTGTTTTCGCTCATACGTTCGTATACGCCTCCGGCCGGCTTCTCAAACTCGTTCATTCGCGGGAATGAATTCGATTGACTGTTCAATCTTCTGGCTCGAAAATCAGACCCAATACCCCCTTTTCGTCAGGAGCATCTTTCATGAAGCGCAAGAACCTGCTGGTACGCGCCGGCCTCGGTGGCATCGTCCTCGCTGCGGCAATGGTGACCACCCCGGCCGTCGCGTCGGCAGACCCGATCACGGACTTCCTGTGCAACTCAGGATCGGCACAGTTCTGCCCGCCTCCGCCTGCTCCCCAGTTCATCCCAGCACCGGCACCGGCACCGGCACCAGCTCCCCAGGCAGCCCCGCGGCCCGCACCCGCCCCGAGCGGATTCCAGTACAAGAACTGCACCGAGGCCCGTAACGCGGGCGCGGCGCCCGTCTACCGCGGGGACTACGGCTACGGCCCGCACCTCGACCGCGACAGCGACGGCATCGGCTGCGAGTAGTCCGCGAATCCGCACTTGTGCAGGCGTCATCGGCATTTTTGCCTGCACAAGTGCGGACTCGGCACATGGCCTAAGGTAACGGACAAATCGGGCGCCGTTCAGGGGGCAAGTGTGCTGAAGAAGTGGGTCGTGGGTGTCGCGCTGGCGGCCTTGATCACTGGTTGTGCGTCGGACGCACCCGAAGTGGCTCCCGAGCACACCGATCCACCGCAGGACCAGGCATCGTCGATTCGAAGCTTCGAACCGTGCGGCCTACTGGATCGCGACTACCTCGACGGCCTCGGGAACGTGGCACAACTGCGGCCGTGGGGAAGCTTCGCCGTCTGCTCGGTCGAGCTGACCGATCGACCCGAAGACCAGTCGGTGATGCCCGACCAAATCGACGTCGACCTGAACGCCGATCCCGCCGACGGCCTCGCCGCGATCGAACTCGGTACCGTCGAAGGCTTTCTGGACGAGTCCGACGCTCCCTATTGCTCGGTGTTCTTCCCAGTGCGGGGTGGCTACGGGGAGGTTCTGACGCTGATGGCCGACGGCAGGTCGTGCGCGGTTGCCACTTCGGTGGCTGTGACCGCCCTGGACAACATTTCCTCCGGCGGATCACAGCGCATCGGATCCGCGTACGACGAGCCGGCCGCGTCCATCGATCCGTGCTCGGTAGTCGACGCGCTCCCGGGCGATATGACCGTCGATTCCCAGGCCACCTCGCCCTACTCCTGCCAGTTCGAAACGGGCGAATCCATCCGCATCCAGCTCGGCACCATTGCCTCGCGGGCCCCCGCGCCGATCACCGACGTCACCATGGTTCAGGACGGCAACCGCACCTTCGCGACGCGGCCCGGAACCACGAGCTGCTCGCTGACATATGACTTCGGCGAACCGGTCGAGGGCATGCCCGAGCGAAACCAGACCGCAGCTGCATTCGCCCGCATCCAGCCTCAGCTCTACGTGAGCGCCGAGAACTGCACCGATGCAACCGAACTGGCGACTGCCGCCGCAGACGCACTGCAGATCTGAATGCGATCGGCGTCTAGACTTCACAGGTGAGACGACGCCAGCAACCTCCGCTACCGAAGCGGCATGGGCTGGACCCGGCGAGGGTTCGAATGCCGGAGGACGGATCGTGGACGACGATTCGTGAGTTCCTGCTCGCCGATCAGCGCAGGATTCCCGCGGCGAGGCTCGACGAGATGTTCTCCTCCGGCGAGATCGTCGACATGTCCGGGCCCGTGGCATCCGATGCTCCGTACGTCCCCGGCGAGGCCGTCTGGTTCCACCGCGATCTGCCCGACGAGACGCCCGTCCCGTTCGAGGTGTCCGTCGTGTACCGCGACGAGACGCTGGTGGTCGCCGACAAGCCGCACTTCCTGTCGACCATCCCGCGCGGCGGCCATGTCCTCGAGAGCGCGTTGGTGCGGCTGCGTCGCGATCTGGAACTGCCCTTCTTGGTGCCCGCCCATCGATTGGACAGAGTCACAGCAGGATTGGTGCTGTTCGTCGCAGACCCGTCCTGCCGCGGTGCGTACCAAGCGCTGTTCCAGGAACGTAAGGTGCGCAAGGAATACGAGGCAGTCGCTGCGGCGTCGAATCGAGAGTATCCGCTCACCGTCAGGAGCCGAATCGTGAAGGAAAAGGGCACATTCGAGGCGCGGGAGGTCCATGGAGAGCCCAATGCCGAAACCTTGGTCGAGCTGATCGATGAGCGCGATGGATTGGGCCGCTATCGACTATATCCACGCACAGGCCGTACTCACCAGCTGCGGTTGCACATGAATTCCCTCGGCACTCCGATCATCGGTGACGACCTGTATCCAACACCGTCGGGCCGGGCCGTCGACGATTTCACCAATCCGCTTCAACTGCTCGCTTCGACAATCGAATTCGAGGATCCTCTCAGCGGCGCTCCTCGGAGATTCGAGACGCGACGCTCGTTGGAGAAATGGGTCGCGACGCGTGCGCCCTCCGGTGAAGAGACGCCCAGTGCACTGCCAGAATCACGGCACTGATTCCGAACACGATCCAGGTGAGTCCAGCCGCTACAGGTCCGGTGACGAAGAATCCGAGTAACAGTGCCGCAACCACATCGACGATGAGCAGCATAGCGGCCCATGCGAATCCGAGGAAGCTCCGAATGGGGGCGAACCTGATCGTTCGAATTGAATTCTTCAGCGATCCCGCTGCGGTCAGCACCGGCAGCGCGATCACTGCAACTAGAAGAGCCAGAACGGGATTCAGGACTCCTGCCGCGATTCCCGCGATCACAGCAACAGCCGTAGCCACCAACAATCGTCCGGAGAGCCGGTTGTTGGCGATACCGACGATGAGCCAGACGAGTGCGATCGACACCACCGTCGAAGCGAGCGCTCGGACCATGAAGCCCCACGATGTCGTCGGGACCGGATCACCGACCACCAATAACGCCTGAATTACCGCTCCCACCAGGATGATCGGTACGAACACGAGGACGCGCTTCACGATGCACCGACCGTCCCGTTGCGTTCGAGGACACTCTGCACGTCTCCCGAGTAGATCGTCGCGGTCCCGACGACCAGGTCGAACGTACCCTCGTCCTCGGATGTGGATGTCGCGGTGATGGTTTCGTTGGTCACGGTCTCACCTGTGCACTTCAGTTCGAGTCCTTCCCCGGAACACACCGGCGCAACAAGGATGTCGACGCCCTTCTCGAGCAGGACTTCGTTGGTGGCGTAACGCATGTCGGCGATCCCACCACCACCCACCGGCGCCAGGGCATCGACCTGCGAGCATCCAGCGAGCACCAGCACAACTCCTATGACCAGGCGCCTCACCTCGATGCCCGCTGTTCATAGGCGAGCAACCGAGCGTGCTCGTCGAAATGCTGCTGCTCGAGCGAAGCGTCGGTGACGGTGTCCATGTCGAACGGCGCAGGCAGCAGGAGTTCGGTGTTGCGATCCAAGGCCGATCCTCGTCTCATCAAAGGGTTTTCGGCCCAGTCGTTGGCTGCCAGTTCGCGGCTCTGCGACGCGAGATCGAGGTAGCCGCCGGACGTTCCTGGAGTGATCGGCGATGCGTGGTCGAGCACCGTGGTGAACAGAGACAGTGTTCCGTCGCGGTTGTCGACGATCTCTACAGTCTGCTGTTGCTGCGGAAAATCGATGCACGACGCCGTGGTGATCTCCCAGAATCCATGATCCTCACCTCGGTGCGCGAGAATTTGGTTCTGATGGGTATGGCCGTTCAGCCAGCCGATCACCACCGGATACTTCAGCAATAGATCGACGAATTCGTCTGCCCCGTAGAGCTTCTGATTCGACCCCGGTCGCTGCGCACGATTCTCCAAGGTGAGACTGTTGTGGTGCGTCAGGATCAGCACGAGCTTCTTCTCCGACTGCGCTCGCTCCAATTGACCACGAAGCCAATCGAACTGGTCGGCCGGGACGGCTCCGTCGGCACCGGCAACCGCGTTGCACGTGTCGAGACCGAAGGCACGAACGTGCGCCGTCATGTCCGTCGACCACCACGTTTCACCCGAGTCCAGATTGTGCTGAGTGAATCCATGTCCGACAGGTCCTGGCGCGTCGGTCGTGTCGAAATGTTCCGCCATGAACTCGCGTTGCTCGAACAGGTAACGCTGCGGATCCGCTGTGACACTGCGGAATCCGCTTCGAGTCCCGGCTTGCACGCCGAGCGTGTCGACCATTCTCTGCAGCGGACTGGCCGTCGACGCATATCCGGCGAGAGCCGATGTTGCCGTCGCCTGGAATGTGTATGCCTTCTCCCCACCGACGGCGAGGGCATAGAGCTGCGACGACAGGTCGAACGTTCCGAGCAGCAGGGTGTCGTGATTGCCGTACACTGCATACCACGGCACCGGGAGGCCGACCGATTCGACAGGCGAGGCGATCGCGTCGCTCAGCAGTCGCGGTAGCGTCGGGAATCCGTAGTCGCCGAACGATCCTCCCGACGGGTCGTCCGGGCGATATGCCCACTGCGCGTCGGGCCAGGCTTGGACGCCCTCGAACGCCGTCGGCGATCCGCTGTTCGGTGTGACCGGGACGCCGTCGAGAATGTCTATGTACCACCGTAGTTCGAGATGCGAGTGCATGTCCGCACTGTCCCCGGTGACCGTTGCCGCACCGAGGGGCGCACCGGTGACAGGACTGATGGTGTTGTCGGCGAACGACTTGACCATCGCAGCGGTCACGTGAACGGTCAGCGGGTCCTGCGGATGGAACGCCGAACCCCATGTCGCGTGATCTTGGACGATCATCGGCTCGATGCGGGCAGGTGACTGTGCGTCGATGACATGCATGTCGGACAAGTGGCCGAGGTACAGAATCGACCGCCGGGCCTGCACCCTCGCTTCGGAGGGCGCACGACGCAGAATGTCCAAGCGCGGCAGGTGTTCCTCACCGGGTCCCGCCCGCAAGGTCCGATACGAGTGCGCGTCTCCGGCTGCTCGAAGAATGGTTCCGGTCAGGGTCGACGCAGCGTTCGAAGTGGGTGTCTGCGCGAACGCGACTCGACTTCCCAGCACGGCAGGCGCGACTCCCCACACCGTGGCCAACGCAGCCGTCCGACTCATGAACTGACGACGAGATAGTCCGGGCATCGAGCTCCTCGATCTTGGCTAGCGGAAGAATATAGCCAGAAGTGGCAGTTCGGGTGAGTTACCCGGTCTCCACCGATCCCCGCGCCACGCGGCACACGACGGGTCGAAGCTCTCGCCTGAAAAACAACGAAGGCCCCGGCATTGCCGGGGCCTTCGTCGTTGGCGGAAGCGGAGGGATTTGAACCCCCGGACGCTTTTACACGTCTCTCGCTTTCAAGGCGAGTGCATTGGGCCGCTCTGCCACGCTTCCATCGTCTACTGACGTGGACGATCCTAAACGCTGCGATCAGCCGGGGCCAATCACCCCTTCGCCCCTGAGCTCGTCATCGCCTCGTCGACCTTCTCGAAGATGTCCCCCAACACCGCGAGTTGGTGCGGCGTCAACAGATCCACCAGGTGCTTACGGACGCTGGCCACGTGTGTCGGGGCCGCGTCGGCGAGCCGTCGTCGCCCCTCGGTGGTGATGACGGCCAGGACGCCTCTGCCGTCGTCGACGCATGTGCTGCGGCCGACCATGCCGTCGGCTTCCATCCTGCGGATCTGATGCGTGAGCCTGCTGCGTGAGGACAGCACGCCGTCGGCGAGATCGCTCATACGCAGGGACCCGTCCGACGATTCGGACAACATCACCAAGATGCGGTATTCCGCCATGGTCAGGTCGTGCCCGTCCTGCAAATCCTTGTTGAGTACCCCCATCAATCGTTGGCCGCCGTCGACATAGGCGCGCCACGCTCTCATTTCCGCAGCATCGAGCCACTGCGGGTCCCCCCCTGGACCAAAGGATCGTTCGGCCGTCACCGGACCATATTAAGCAACGAAGCTACCGATGAGTAGCTCGCCACGGACGATGTCCGATTCCCACGGTTACGCATACTGTCGTGGCATGTCCCAACCACATATCGAACCCCCTTACGTCGCCGCCGCCGACCGCTACGAGTCGATGCAGTACCGACGGACCGGCACGAGCGGCCTGAAGCTTCCGGCGATCTCGCTGGGCTTATGGCACAACTTCGGCGACGACACCCCGCTCGCGACGCAACGGGCCGTGCTGCGTCGCGCATTCGATCTGGGTGTCACGCACTTCGACCTCGCGAACAACTACGGTCCGCCGTACGGCAGCGCCGAGAAGAACTTCGGTCGAATCCTGGCCGAGGACTTCGCCGGGTACCGCGACGAGCTGATCATCTCGAGCAAGGCCGGCTGGGACATGTGGCCCGGCCCGTACGGTTTCGGTGGGTCGCGGAAGTACCTGCTGTCGTCGCTCGACCAGTCGTTGCAGCGGATGGGCCTCGACTACGTCGACATCTTCTACAGCCACCGTCCCGATCACGACACTCCGCTCGAAGAGACCGCAGGCGCGTTGGTCAGCGCGGTCGAGCAGGGCAAGGCTCTGTACGTCGGCATCAGCTCGTACACACCGGAGAACACGGCGAAGATGGCGGAGCTGCTGTCGAACGCCGGAGTTCCGCTGCTGATCCACCAGCCCAGCTACTCCATGGTGAATCGGTGGATCGAGGACGGCCTGCTGGACACACTCGAGCACGTCGGCGCCGGGGCGATCGCGTTCTCACCGCTCGCGCAGGGAATGCTCACGGACAAGTACCTGCACGGTATCCCCGACGGGTCCCGCGCGACGCAAGGCAAGTCCTTGAACCCGGATTGGTTCACCGACGACCACGTCGCGGAGTTGAACTCGTTGAACTCGATCGCCGCGTCGCGGGGACAGTCTCTCGCGCAGCTCGCGCTGAGCTGGGCGTTGCGAGATCCTCGGGTGACGTCGGTGCTCGTCGGCGCGTCGAGCGTGCAGCAGCTCGAGAACAACATCGAGGCGCTGCAGAACCTGGACTTCTCGGACGACGAACTGGCCCGAATCGACCAGCACGCCAAGGATTTCGGGATCAATTTGTGGGATATCTGATGCACTGCGCGCCCGTGCGTGCATAGTTGGCCCAGTGCCCAACTATGCACGCACGGGCGGCGAAGCCGCATAAGCTTTGGTCATGCATGCGATAACACTGACAGAGTTCGGCTCCCCCGACGTCATGCAGTGGACCGAGGTGCCCGATCCACGACCCGCGCCGGGGCAGGTCATCGTCGACGTCGCCGCCACCGCGGTCAATCGCGCCGACCTGATGCAGCGTCAGGGCAAGTACCCGCCGCCCCCGGGCGCGAGTGACATTCTCGGGCTCGAATGTTCCGGCGTCGTAGCCGAACTCGGCGACGGTGTGCACCACTGGAAAGTCGGCGACCGAGTGTGCGCACTGCTCGCCGGTGGCGGCTACGCCGAGCAGGTCGCGGTACCGTCGACGCAGCTTCTCCCCGTCCCCGCGGGGCTGGATCTTCATGCGGCAGCGGCACTTCCGGAGGTCGCGTCGACGGTGTGGTCGAATCTCGTCCAGTTCGGCGGGATGCGATCGGGCCACACCGTGCTGATCCACGGCGGTGGCAGCGGAATCGGTACGCACGCAATCCAAGTCGCGAAGGCGCTGGGGGCAACCGTCGCCGTGACTGCCGGATCGACAGCCAAGCTCGACTTCTGCGCGTCGCTCGGCGCCGACATTCTCGTGAACTACAAGACCGAGGATTTCGTCGACGCACTCCCGAACGGAGCCGATCTGATCCTCGACAACATGGGCGCAAAGTACCTGGAGCGCAACGTGAATGCCCTCGCCAAGGACGGCAAGCTCATCACCATCGGAATGCAGGGCGGCGTCAAGGGCGAACTGAACTTCGGCGCACTGCTCGCCAAGCGTGGAACCATACACGCGGCCGGGCTACGCGGACGACCGGAGACCGGACCGTCGAGCAAAGCCGACATCGTCGCCGACATGACCGAGCGTCTGTGGCCGATGATCGAGGAGGGACGCGTCGCGCCGATCGTGCACGCCGAACTCCCGATCGCCGACGCGGCCGAGGGTCACCGGCTTCTCGACGCGGATGCCATCGGGAAGGTGATTCTGCGGGTGGGATGAAACCCCTTGTGAGTGAAAATGTGTACTCCTCTATACATTTTCGCTCACAAGGCGCGGAGCGCCTTCACCAACTGATCGATCTCGTGCCTCGTCGTGTACGGCGCGAGACCGATGGTGACGGCGCCGCCCTCGTCGTTGACGCCGAGGGCGTCGAGCAGACGGCTTCCGCTGTGAATTCCGCTGACGGTTCCGATGCGGTTCTGCGCGAGGTGCTCGGCGACCTTCTCGGCCGAGATGTCGGCGACGGTGAAGCTGAGCGTCGGGATCCGGCTCGGTGCGTTGCCGAGGACCATGACGTGATCCAGCTTGGCGAGCGAGCGCATCAGGTAGTCGAAGAGGCGGTCGTGATAGTCCTGCAGTGACCCGATGGACAGCTCCAGCCGTTCCCGACGCGTCCCCGTTGCGGCTTCGTCGAGGTTGGCGAGATAGTCGATCGACGACACGACGCCGGCCAGCAACGCGTACTGATGTCCGCTGACCTCGAGGCGCTCGGCACCTTTCGCGAACGGATTGAGCGACATCGACGGAATGCGGTCGAGCAGTCCGGGATCGCGGAACACGAGGGCTCCGACCTGAGGCCCGCCCCACGCCGACGCACTGACCGCGACGACGTCGGCAGCGAGCTCGTTGATGTCGACGTGCGCGTACGGCGCAGCTCCGGCGGCGTCGACGACGATCAGACCGCCGACGGCATGGACACGATCGGATGCGACTCGAACGTCGGGCGCGGAACCCACGATGGGCGACGCGGCAGTGACAGCGACGAGACGCGTCGTCGAGGTGATCAGTTCCTCGAACTGCCAACTCGGAAGCTCGCACGTGTCGATCTCGACCTCGGCCCAGCGGACCTGTGCGCCGTAACGGTTGGCGATGCGCAGCCACGGCGCGACATTGGCTTCTTCGTCGAGCCTCGACAGAACCAGACCGGTCCCGAGACCCAGGCGCGACGACAGCGACTCTGCGAGCCACGCCAACATCGTCGCGCGGTCGGGACCGAGAACGACTCCCGCGGGATCTCCACCGACGAGGTCGGCGACGGCAGCTCTCGCCGCGTCGAGCAGTCCTGCACTTCGTCTCGACGACATGTGGCCGGAGGTGTGAGTCGGAGCACTTCCGCGAAACGCTGTGGACACGGCCGTCGACACACGATCGGGTATCTGCATACCGTTCTGCGGATCGAGGTGGATCCAACCGTCGCCCAACGAGGGAATCGACCCTCTTACCCGTGCGACGTCGTACCCCATGCCGGACACTCTAAGCGCTGATTTCGCGAGCGCGTATGCCACGCCCCTTGTTCGACAGGGCGGCATTGCTGTCTTGCACGCTGTACATACCTCCTACCGGCCCACGAAAGGGATCACGGTTTCAGCTCGTCGCACGATCTTCTTCACTCCACCCGACCCCTGAACAGGATAATCGGCCCCGCTCGTCGCGCAATCCCTCGTGACGCGTAAGGATGGGCTGTATGACGCAATCGGACTCGTTCCCGAATTCCGACAACGGTGACCACGTCGTCGTGATCGGCCCGAACGGACAGCCTCTCGCACTGAGCCGCGAGGAAGCAACCGCTGCGGCCGCCCGAGCTGCGAACTCCGACACCGCCGAACCGCCACTGTCCGAGATGGTGGAACAGCCGGCGAAGGTCATGCGTATCGGCACGATGATCAAGCAGCTCCTCGAAGAGGTACGTGCAGCACCGCTCGACGACGCCAGCCGCACTCGGCTGAAGGAGATCCACAAGTCGTCGATCCGCGAGCTAGAGCAGGGACTCGCACCCGAACTGCGCGACGAGCTCGAGCGTCTCGCACTTCCGTTCGGCGAGGATGCCATCCCGTCGGATGCGGAACTGCGCATCGCGCAGGCCCAACTCGTCGGCTGGCTGGAAGGTCTGTTCCACGGAATTCAGACGGCCCTGTTTGCGCAGCAGATGGCAGCGCGCGCTCAGCTCGAGCAGATGAGGCAGGGCGCCTTGCCTCCCGGGGTCAGCATCAACCCGGGGACTGCTACCCCAGGTGGCGGCGCAGGTACCGGGCAGTATCTCTGACGGGTAAGGTCGACCGTCGTGTCGGCTCCAGCGAAGAACCCCGAGAACGAAGCAGGAGAGCGCGTGCCCGTGCCCGTTTCGGACTCGCAGACCCTCAAGCGCGCGTTCGGTGATCTCAAGACCGGGTTCCGCCAGCGTGAGCTGTGGTTGCACCTCGGTTGGCAGGACATCAAACAGCGGTATCGACGGTCGGTGATCGGCCCGTTCTGGATCACGATCGCCACTGCGGTCCAGGCCACGGCCATGGGTCTGCTGTATTCGGTGCTGCTGGACATGGACCTGAAGACGTTCCTCCCGCACGTCGCCGTCGGGCTGATCATCTGGAACTTCATCAGCGCCGCGATCCTCGAAGGCGGCGACGTCTTCGTCGCGAACGAAGGCCTGATCAAACAGTTGCCGTCGGCGCTGTCGGTGCACGTGTACCGGCTGGTGTGGCGTCAGGTGTTGCTGTTCGCACACAACCTGATCGTCTATGTGATCATCATCGCGATCTTCAGGCCGTCGTTCCATTGGACCGATCTGTCCGCGTTCCCGGCGTTCGCGCTGCTCGCGCTCAATGCCGTGTGGGTCGCGTTGCTGTTCGGAATCATCGCCACGCGCTACCGCGACATCGCGCCGATCCTCGGCTCGCTCGTCACACTGCTGTTCTTCATGACGCCGATCGTGTGGACGACGCAAGGCCTGTTGAATCAGGGCGGTCAGGCGGCGGAACGCGCGCGTCTGGTCGAGATCAATCCGCTGTTCCACTACCTCGACATCGTCCGCGCCCCGATGATCGGTGAGCCGCAGGAGGCGTACCACTGGTACATCGTGATCGGCTGCACGATCGTCGGGTGGGTGCTGACGATCGTCGCGCTCAAGAAGTACCGGGCCCGCGTGCCCTACTGGGTTTAGGGGCTCATATGTCAGTCAGCATCACGACGCACAACGCGTGCGTCGACTTCCCGATCTTCGACGCGAAGACTCGGTCGCTCAAGAAGGCGTTCCTCGGCAAGGCCGGCGGCACGATCGACCGCAACAGCAGCGATGTCGTCGTCGTCGAAGCTCTTCGGGACATCACGATGAACCTGAAGGAAGGCGACCGCGTCGGACTCGTCGGGCACAACGGAGCCGGCAAGTCGACGCTTCTGCGACTGCTGTCGGGTATCTACGAGCCGACCCGAGGCACCGCGTCCGTGCGCGGCCGCGTGGCGCCCGTGTTCGACCTGGGCGTCGGCATGGACCCCGAGATCTCCGGCTACGAGAACATCATCATTCGTGGGTTGTTCCTCGGCCAGACGCGCAAGCAGATGCTCGCCAAGATGGACGAGATCGCCGACTTCACCGAACTCGGTGAGTACCTCGACATGCCACTACGCACCTATTCGACGGGTATGCGCGTGCGTGTCGCGATGGGCGTCGTCACCAGCATCGATCCTGAGATCCTGCTGCTCGACGAAGGCATCGGTGCCGTCGACGCCGAGTTCATGAAGAAGGCGCGTATCCGCTTGCAGGAGCTCGTCAAGCGTTCCGGCATCCTCGTCTTCGCGAGCCACTCGAACGAGTTCCTCGCCCAGCTGTGCGACCGCGCGATGTGGATCGACCACGGCCAGGTGCGTCAGGAAGGCGGCATCGAGGACGTCGTCCGCGCCTACGAGGGTGACGATGCAGGCGATCACGTCGCGACCATTCTGAAAGAACTAGAGCGCGACGGTGAGTGAAAAGATCATCGGGGTGATCGTGACGCACAAGCGTCGCGAGCTCCTTGCCACGTCCTTGGACGTGATCACCGGCCAAACGCGCCCGCTGGATCATCTCGTCGTCGTCGACAACGCGCACGAGGATGCAGTGCGTGAGCTCGTCGAGTCGGCCTCGGTACCGACGACCTATCTTGGGTCGCATCACAATCTCGGTGGCGCAGGCGGATTCGCCCTCGGCATTCTCTACGCGCTGTCGCTCGGTGCCGACTGGGTCTTCCTCGCCGACGACGACGGCCGCCCCGAAGGACCCGACGTCCTGAAGACGTTGCACGACTGCGCGCTGAAACACGGACTCGACGAGGTCTCCCCCGTCGTCTGCGACATCGACGATCCCGACCGACTGGCGTTCCCACTGCGACGCGGCGTCGAGTGGCGTCGGCTGCGGTCCGAGCTGATCGACCCGCGCAATCCCGACGACGACTTGCTCGAAGGAATCGCGTCGCTGTTCAACGGGGCCCTGTTCAAGGCGTCGACGATCGATGCCGTCGGCGTTCCGGACCTGCGGCTGTTCGTGCGTGGCGACGAGGTGGAAGTGCATCGCCGGCTGCAGCGCTCGGGCCTCAAGTTCGGTACGTGCCTGACGACGGCATACGTGCACCCGAACGGCGCCGAGGAGTTCAAACCGATCCTCGGCGGCCGCATGCACACGCAGTATCCCGACGACGAGACCAAGCGGTATTTCACCTACCGCAACCGCGGATACCTCATGTCCCAGCCCGGTATGCGAAAGCTGCTGCCGCAGGAATGGATTCGATTCGGCTGGTTCTTCCTCGTGACGACTCACAATCCGAAGGGGTTGGCCGAGTGGTTGCGGCTGCGTCGATTGGGGCGTCGGGAGCATTTCAGGCGGTGACGCCTACGTGAGTGAAAATGTATAGAGGGCAGGAGCGTAGCCTGCGGAGCGACCAGAAGGCGCTACACATTTTCGCTCAGTGATACTGGAGTTGTTCGTCGATGCAGGAGTTTGACTCGTTTTCGCTCTGACGCCGATGGCTGTCTTCCTCGTGATGTGTCTGCTGCTGC